>JBBDRI010000040.1:0-26737 GCA_040905545.1 Gemmatimonadota bacterium
CTGGCACCCGTGGTGCCCGTAACGAGGCTCGCCCCATTACTCGGACACGCTCCTAATGACACATTCCAACCAAGACAACATGAGACTCTATGGATAGGACACCCGAGAGCCGAGGACAGAGCCGGCGGCAAGCCGCCCTGGACTATCATCGGGAAGGTCGCCCTGGAAAGATTGAGGTGACTCCCACCAAACCCCTTACCACTCAGCGGGAACTGGCCCTGGCCTACAGTCCAGGGGTAGCGGAACCCTGTCGGGAGATCCACCGAGATCCGGAAGAGGCATTCCAGTACACGGCGCGCGGGAATCTGGTGGCGGTGGTCACCAATGGGACGGCGGTGCTGGGCCTTGGAAACATCGGCCCCTTGGCCTCGAAGCCGGTGATGGAGGGAAAGGGGGTCCTGTTCAAGCGTTTCGCCGGGATCGATGTGTTTGACCTGGAGTTGGCGTCGGAAGACCCGGAAGACGTGATCCGGTTCTGTCAGTTGCTGGAGCCCACGGTTGGGGGGATCAACCTGGAAGACATCCGGGCTCCGGAGTGTTTCATCATCGAAGAGCGCCTTCAGTCTCTGGACATCCCCGTGTTTCATGACGACCAGCACGGCACGGCCATCATTGCCGGTGCTGGACTCCTGAATGCACTCACTATCGCCGGCAAGCCATTAGAGGATGTGAAAGTCGTGTTCACGGGGGCTGGGGCGTCGGCACTGGCCACCGCCGAGCACTTCGTGCGACTGGGGATTCCACGGGAGCAGATCATCCAGGTGGATCGGGAAGGGGTCATTTACAAGGGCCGGGAAGTGGGCATGAACGAGTACAAGGCCCGCGTCGCTGTGGAGACGGACGCTCGCACCCTGGACGAGGTCATGAAGGGAGCGGACGTATTTGTGGGGCTTTCTGCGCCAGGTGCGGTTTCAGCGGAGCAGATCGCCGGCATGGCTCCCAACCCTGTCATTTTCGCCCTGGCCAACCCTGACCCCGAGATCCTACCGGAAGATGTGGCAGCCATCCGGGACGATGCCATCATGGCCACCGGCCGTTCCGACTATCCGAATCAGGTGAACAACGTCCTGGGCTTCCCCTTTATCTTCCGGGGGGCGTTGGATGTGCGGGCTCGGAAGATCAATCCGGAGATGATGATGGCCGCAACACGGGCTCTGGCGGCACTGGCTCGAGCTGGGGTGCCGGAGCAGGTTGCCACTGCCTATGCCGGGGAAGATTTCGAGTTTGGCCGCAACTACATCATCCCCAAACCCTTCGATCCCAGGATTCTCTTCTACGTGGCACCCGCGGTGGCCAAGGCGGCCATGGAGTCGGGTGTGGCGCGGACCCAGTTGGATCTGGACGAGTACCGGGACCGCCTCATGGCCTCCTTGGGACCGGGCCGGGAGGTCATGCGCCGCATGGTGGACCGGGCTCGACGGAATCCCCAGAGGGTGGTGCTGGCCGACGGCCAGAACGATCGGGTGATCCGTGCTGCTGCCCAGATGGTGGAGGAGGGCGTGGCCCACCCCATCCTGCTTGGGAAGAGTCACAAGATCCAGGTGCGAGCTGAGGCAATGGGTGTGGATCTGTCAGGCATCGAGGTGGTGCATCCGGCTCTCCAGGAGGAGGACCGCTATCGGTTTGCCCAGGATCTCCATGAGCGACGCAGGCGAAAGGGACTCACGTTGGCGGAAGCCAAGGCCAATCTCTACAAGCCCATCTACTTTGCCGGGATGATGGTGCGATCCGGCGAGGCTGATGCGCTGGTGGCGGGCATCGAGTCGAACTATCCGGAGGTCCTACGGCCTTCGCTGGAGGCAGTGGGCACCGGAGCGGGTGTCGATCGGGTGGCGGGTCTCTATATGGTGGCACTTCCCAATCGAGATCCGCTCTTCTTCGCCGACACGACGGTGAATATCGATCCCGATTCCGAGACGCTGGCCCAGGTGGCCCTTCTTGCGGCAAAATGGGTGGAGGACCTGGGGATCCGGCCCCGTATCGCCATGCTCTCCTTCTCCAACTTCGGCTCGGCCCGGCACCCGTCGTCCGAAAAGGTCCAGGCCGCCGCGGCTCGGGTGAAGGAATTGGCACCGCAGCTGGAGGTGGACGGTGAGATGCAGGCCGATCGGGCAGTGAATTGGGAGCTTCTCAAGGAGACCTACCCTTTCAGTGATCTCACCGGACCCGCGAACGTTCTCATATTTCCCAACCTGGCTGCCGCCAATGCGGCCTATAAAATCCTGGGGCAACTGGCGGGTGGAGATGTCATCGGACCCATTCTTCTCGGGATGGCGCACCCGGTTCATATCCTCCAACGAGGCAGCACTGCCCAGGATGTGGTGAACCTGGCCACCATCGCATCGGTAGACGCACAGGCTCGAACTCACCAAGATTAGATGTCTGTGCTCCAACGGCCGCTCGGTTCCTCACGCTTCAGAGGGTTCCGGGTGCCTGTTCACATTTTCTGACTTTCCGAACCCCGAACTCCACCTGGAGACAACTGCTAGATGAGCGCTTCCACCGATTCCGGTAGCAAACAGGGTAGTGGCACCGCTGGGACTCATGGCCTGGATAGACACGGGCTGTCGCCCCAGGGGGCGGTTCACTGGAACCCGTCCCCGGCCTGTACCTATGAGTTGGCTCTGGGTCGGGGAGAGGGGAGTCTGGTTCATATGGGTGCCTTCGCAGCGGAAACGGTGCCTCATACGGGGCGCTCTCCCAACGACAAGTACACGGTGCAGGACGCCACCACGCAGGAAACAGTAGACTGGGGGAAGGTGAACCTCCCCCTGTCGGAGCCTCACTACTTGAAGCTTCGGGAGGCGGTTGTAGATCATCTCAACCAGAGGGAAATCTTCGTTCGCGATGCGAGGGTGGGTGAGGATCCCTCAGCCGGGATCAACGTGCGTCACGTGAGCACCTCCGCCTGGCACAGCCTCTTCGCCTACAACATGTTCCTCCGGCCCGGGGGAGATGTCAGGACCCACCAGGTTCCCGATTTCACCATCCTCCACGCACCTGAGTTGAAGGCCGATCCCGCTGTCCACGGCACCGGGAGCAGCACATTCGTGGCGGTGAACTTCACCCGGCGGGAAGTCCTCATCGGGGGCACCCGGTACGCCGGCGAGATCAAGAAGTCCATGTTCTCGGTGTTGAATTATCTTCTGCCAGGCCAGGGTATCCTTCCCATGCACTGCTCTGCGAACGTGGGTTCCGAGGGCGATGTGGCCCTCTTCTTCGGCCTCTCCGGGACCGGCAAGACCACCCTCTCGGCAGACCCTGCTCGAGGCCTCATCGGCGATGATGAGCACGGCTGGGGTGAAGACGGTGTGTTCAACTTCGAAGGAGGGTGCTATGCCAAAGTCATCAACCTCTCCCCCGAGCAGGAACCCGAGATCCACCATGCCACCCAGATGTTTGGCACGATCCTGGAGAATGTGGTGCTCTCGGAGGATCGCCGTGAAATACAGTTCAACGATGGATCGCTCACAGAGAACACCCGGGCATCCTACCCCATCGAGTACATCCCCAATGCCGTGATTCCCGGTAGGGGAGGGCACCCCCGGAATGTGGTCTTCCTTACCTGTGATGCGTTCGGAGTGTTGCCTCCTATTGCCCAGCTTACCCCGGAACAGGCGATGTACCATTTCCTCTCGGGGTACACCGCGAAGGTGGCAGGGACCGAAAGGGGAGTCACCGAGCCAAAGGCGGCCTTCTCCGCCTGCTTCGGGGCCCCTTTCCTTCCTCGACACCCCGGGGTGTATGCCGAGATGCTGGGAGCCAAGCTCAGGGAGCACGATGCGCATGTCTGGCTAGTGAACACCGGCTGGTCTGGAGGTGGACACGGGGTGGGGAAGCGGATGAAGCTGCCCCACACCCGAACCATGGTGCAGGCTGCGCTGGATGGGGCCCTGGAGGGAGTGCCTACCCGCACGGACCCTCGGTTTGGGCTGGCGGTACCGAAGGCCATTCCTGGGGTTCCTCCGGAGATTCTGGATCCTCGGAGCACGTGGCAGGATGGAGGAGCCTACGATGAAGCGGCGTCCCGTCTGGCTCGCATGTTCCACGAGAACTTCCAGAAATACGGGGATCAGGTGTCCCTGGAGATCCGCAACGCAGGCCCCAGGGGTGGGTGACTTCGGGATTCGGTCTGAGATCCGACGGTTCCGGAGGGACGACGATTGCACCAGGAGCGTGTCCGGGTAATGGGGCGAGCCCCGTTTCCCGGCCACGCTCCTAGGGAGGGAGGGTAATGGCAGGGCGGTACTGGTTGGTGAAGAGCGAAGCTGACGTCTACTCCATCGACAATCTGAAGATGGATGGGGTGACTCCATGGGATGGGGTGAGGAACTACGAGGCCCGGAACATCATGCGGGACGGGATGAAGGACGGCGATCTCGTACTCTACTATCACTCCAACGCCTCCCCGCCAGGCGTGGCGGGCGTGGCTCGAGTGGAGGGAGAACCGTATCCCGATCCCACCCAGTTCCAACCCAAGAGCCCCTACCACGATCCCAAGTCGGACCCGGATGATCCCCGATGGATCCTGGTGGATCTGGCCTTTGTGGAAAAGCTCCCCGGCCTGGTTTCTCTTCAGGAGATCCGTGAGACGGAAGGGCTCCAGGAGATGACCCTTCTCAAGCGGATGCGACTTTCCGTGCAGGACGTGAGGGAGGAGGAGTTTCATCTGATCCTGGAGCGGGGGCGCTCGGACGGCTGAATCCGGACGTTTTCGTGGAAAGCCAGCGTTCCACTCCAATGGTCCGTTCCCGCTCTTCTGGATTTCGGGCAAACCACCGAGCCACCAGGAAGGTTTCCCCGGCTGCGTCGGGGGGGATTTCATCTCCCTGAATCGCCAGCTTCGCCACCGCGTGGCGTACCCTTTTGCGGGCGTTGTGCCAGGTACGGGCGGTGCGAGGATGCGCCAGTGAGAGAGCCACCCGCCCCCTCCAAATGAGGTGGAGACGTCGGCCCGGCCCGTCACCCTGGGGCCGATAGATGAATGTGAGCCGGCGGGTGTGGTGGCGAAACGTCCGGAGATCTTCCTGAAAACCCTCCAGGCGCATGAGGCGGTCGCGTAGGAAAGCTGCGTGCTCGAAGCGGCTCAACCCTGCCGCTTCCTCCATCCGCAGTCGAAGATCAAGGAGTACTTCTGCACCGTCTCCTTGAAGAAAGTGCCGGGCCGTCTCCAGCGCCTTCGAATACACCCTTTCCGTGGTGCCCCCGGCGCAGGGGGCGAGGCACGACCCCATCTCACCCCGAAGGCAACCCGGGTATCGTGAAACTGGCAGTAACTCCAGTTGGTCTAGAAAGTGGGTGGGACAGGGGTCGCCGCAGTCACGAAGGCCCAGGGCTCGATTCAACTCATCCACGGCCCGGGCTACCCTCCCAGGAGAGGGGAAGGGACCGTAACACTCTTCCCCCGGGACGCCTTTTCCCGTGGGGGACAACCGGAGACGGGGCGGGCTCACATCTGGGATCCGGATGAAGGCGTATGGGCGCCTTCGGCGGTGCTGGACATTCCCCCTGGGGCGCAGACGCCGGATGAGGTGGTATTCCGTGATGACGGCAGTGAAGATATCGGGAAGGTGCCGCCACTCTACCCGGTGGCAGCGACGGATGAGGCGTCCCGCCTTCTCTTCGCGGGCGGCCCGGAAGTAAGAGAGGAGTCGGGTGCGCAGCTGCCGGGATTGGCCCACATAGATGACCGTCCCTTCCCCATCACGAAATCGATATACGCCGGGGACGTTCCTCACATGTTCCCGGACTTCTTCCCGGAGTCGGCTCTGTCTGGGGGCGATGATGGCCATGTGAGAATCTTCGTCTTTTCTTCGGGTCCCACAAGAGGATGGGAGCGTGTCCGGGTAATGGGGTGCGGTCGCGCGCTAGGAGCGTGTCCGGGTAATGGGGCGAGCCGCGTTACGAGCACCACGGGTGCCAGATCCGAGGCGGCGCTCCGACACCATAGCGAAAGCTACGGTGAGGGGCGCCAACGAAGGGGATGGTCCCGTGCTGCCCGTAACCCGAAGGGCTCGGGGGGGTTGCACCGTCCAGAGGTCGTTTCTCCTCCTCACCGTAGCCCTGCTACGCTTCGTTGTCTTGCCTACTCTGCACAGGTGCAAGACCCCTGAGCGCGACCGCACCCCATTACCCGGACACGCTCCTAGTCCCAGGGTTGCATTGCTGCGCCCTTCTTGCACCCCTACGATGGACACCATGCCCGACTTCTCCCTCAGTATTAGTCAACCCCGGATCATCCGGGATCCACTCTGGAATACCATCCGGGTGGATCCCGTGGCAGCTCGGATCATGGATACGCCTGCCTTCCAACGCCTCCGGTACATTCGGCAGTTGGGGCTGGCGCATTTGGTCTATCCCGGCGCCACCCATACTCGGTTCGACCACGCCTTGGGGGTATACCATCTGGCAGGGACCGCCGTCCGGCTTCTCCGGGACCGGGGGGGAGTTCCCGAACACGTATGGGAAGGAGTTCAGCTCATCCCGTATGCTGCACTACTCCACGACATCGGTCATTTCGCCTTCTCCCACGCTCTGGAGGAGTTGGATCAGGCGCAGCTGCCGGGAGATCACGAAGCCATGAGCGGGCGGTTCTTCGCTTCTGCTGAACTGGGCGAGGCCCTGGCTCCGTTGGGGCCCGATGCTCCAGCCCGCATCCAGGCTCTCATCCAAGGGCGCAGCGCATTTCCCCTCCAGGGATTGGTGAATGGATCTCTCGATCTGGACAAGATGGAGTACCTCCGTCGGGATGCCCGATTCGCAGGGGTACCCTACGGGGAGGTGGATGTGGATCGGCTGCTGCAGGGCCTTATGCTCCTTCCAGATCCAATGGGCGGCAGTTACGAGGTGGGGATGCACGAAAAGGCCGCCAGCGCGCTGGAATCCCTGCTTTTTGCCCGGTACCAGATGTTCCGGAATGTCTACTGGCACCACGCCGTTCGGTCGGCCACGGTATTGTACAAGCGAATCGTGGAAGATTCGGTGGCTGGGGGCCTATTGCGGCCCGACGAGCTCATCGGTCCCACGGACGAGTGGCTCCTGTTCGAGATCGGTCGTCGAGCGGGCGATGGGTCGGACCCCATCTCCGTTCGGCTCCGGGATCGCTGGCTTCCGGCGCTCTGGAACCGGCGTCTTCCCAAGCGTGCGGTGGAGATCACGGCCAGCGAGTTGGATGGACGGCGGGTGGCGGATTGGGTCACCGGAGCTCCCGATGCCCGGCGACGCCGTGAGGATGAACTGGCCCGGGAGTATGGCCTGCCACCCGGAGAACTCTTCGTGGACTATCCCGCGAAAGCCATGTTCAAGCTGAATCTCCTGGTACTGCTTCGATCGGGGGAGGTGACCCGTATGGGTGATGCGGGTCTGCAGGGACTCATTGATCTACCGCGGTTGGCCCGGGAGCTCTACCAAACCACCCGGGTGTTGCGGGTTTTTACCCTCCAACGCACGGAGTTGGATCGGGGGAGCATTCTGAAGGCCGTCACGGGAAACGGTTGAAGGAACTCCCATGGAAAGAGGGGTTACGAACCCTCCTGTAGCTGTCGAATTGTGGCTCCCCAGCACGGACGACTGCGACTCTCGGGCCCGTGCGGCGGAAGTGCCGAGCCTGCGTGGTCGCACTGTCTTGACGGTAGGAATAGGGGCTCATCCTTCTGGACGCTGGGGTAGGATGTCATTAAGTTAAAGGGCTATGGATCTTACCCTCTCAGACGGGGTTTCAAATCCGTTCGAAGTTTGTTTTTTGTGGTACCGCTGAACATGCTGGCACGAGCGCTTATCGGTTTCAGAGGGTTCGTAAGGTGATGAAGCAGGGCGGTGTGACGAGTTGACCACGACCAATCTCAGCAGAGCTTGAGGGCCGAGCCCCCTCCCGAGCCGCGAGGCGGTCCTCCGAATGAGGGAGACAGGGGCATCGGAACCATGGGAAGGAGTTAGAAGGCAATGGCCACGGCAACCAAAGGCAAGCGGAAGCGGAAGGGTGGAGGTCACACCCTTACCGGGTTTGACGCCAGTGTGGAAGAACAGTCTGCGTTGGACCAGTATCTCCGGGATGTTTCCCGGCACGAACTCATCACCCCTGATCGGGAAAAGGAGTTGGGTGCCCGAGCTCAGAAGGGTGATGAGGATGCGGTGCAGGAGTTGGCCCGGGCGAATCTGAGGTTCGTCATCAGTGTGGCCAAGAAGTACCAGAACCGAGGCGTCTCCCTTACCGATCTCATTCAGGAAGGGAACGTGGGGCTGGTGACGGCTGCCCGGAAGTTTGATCCGGAACAGGGGGTGAAGTTCATCTCCTATGCCGTCTGGTGGATTCGTCAGGCCATCTTGGCTTCACTGGCCAATCACGGTCGGTCTGTGCGGGTGCCACTGAACCGGGCATCGGATCTGGCCCGGATTTTCCGTGAGAAGGAGCGCCTCAAGCAGGATCTGGGTCGTGAGCCCTCCTCGGAGGAGTTGAGTGCCGCCACCGACCTTACACCCGAGCTCATTGAGTCGCTCCAGACCCTGAATGCGGCGGAGATCCGGCTGGATGCACCCATTGGTGACAGCGAAGACTCGCAACTGGTGGAACGGTTCATCGCCGAGGAAGCTGCTGAGCCGGAGCAGGACGTAGAGGCTCGCCTCCTGGCTGAGTCCGTCCGGAATGCGCTGGATACCCTCGAGCCTCGGGACGCCAAGGTGCTCCGTCTCTACTTCGGGCTGGAGGGTGAGCGAGAGCACACCTTGGAGGAGATCGGGAATATGCTGGGTGTCACCCGGGAGCGGATCCGTCAGCTGCGGGATCGAGCCCTCCGTCGCCTGCGGGAGGGAGAAAAGGGATCGGCACTGGAGTCGTTCGCGGCGTGACCCTGGCGCAGGACCCGTCTGAGGGCATCCCCCCCGTCGGCCCCGCTTCCCCTGACAGCTCCCAAGGAGTTGCAGGAGGGGGCGGGGCCGTTTCCCTTGGCGGCATTGGGGTGGTGAGTGAGACTGGCGGAGGCCGTTACCGGGTCTCCCTGGAGTCCGGGGCCAAGGTGGAGGCCGTACTACGGGGACGCCTGAAGCAGGATCGACGCCTTCAGGGGTCAGCGGTAGTAATCGGTGATCGGGTTCGCATCGAGGCGTCCCCGGATGGAACCGCAGCCATCGAAGAGGTGCTTCCCCGAACCTCGGCATTCCTTCGAAGGGGTGCTGGGGGTCGCCAGGCCAAGATGGTGGCGGCCAATCTGGATCTTCTGGTGTTGGTGGTGGCGGCCCGTGATCCCGAAATCAGCCAGGGTCTGATGGACCGGTTCCTGGTTGCCGGAGAGTCCAACGGACTGGAATGTCTCGTGGTGGTGAACAAAATGGATCTGCCGGGAGCCCGGGGCAGAGGTGAGGAGTTGGCCCTGATCTACGGGCAGGTAGGGTACAAGCTCATCCGGGCCAGCGAGACGACCGGGGAGGGCGTGGAGGAATTCCGGAACTCCCTGGTGGGCCGATGGGCGGCCCTGGTGGGTCCGTCGGGGGTGGGGAAGTCGTCCCTCCTGAATCGGCTCCACCCCGGCCTGGATCTCCGTATCGGGGCAGTGAGTGAGAAGCGGGGGACTGGTCGCCACACCACCGTTCAGGCTCGCCTTCTGCAGTTGCCAGGAGACATTCGGGTGGCAGACACTCCAGGGTTTTCCGACATGGCTCTGTGGGGGGTCGAACCGGATCGATTAAGCCATTGCTTCCCTGAATTCCGGAGTCCTGCCAAGGGATGCCGATTTCGGGGATGTTCCCACACCCACGAGCCTGGATGCGGAGTGAAGGCGGCGTTGGAGTCGGGCGGGATCAGCGCCCCCCGGTATGGGAGCTACCTTCAGCTTCTGGAGGAGACGGGAGCGTTGGCAGCTGGATCGGTCAAGCGTCGTCGGGATCCCCCCCCCCGGGAATGATTCGCAGCCCTTCCTCCCCCTGCGTCACGTGGAGAGGCCATTGATAGACCCCCTCCAGAATCTCCTCGTTGAGGACCTCGGTGGGGGGACCTTGAACCACTGCCCGCCCGTCCTTCAAGAGGAGGATCTTGTGAGCGAAGCGGGCTACCAGATCCAGTTTGTGGGAGATGAGCACCACCGTATAGCCTCTTCGACACCACCGTCGGAGAAGAAGGAAAATTTCCATTTCGTGTCGGATATCCAGGCTTGCAGTGGGCTCATCCAGCACCAGGATCCGAGGTTCCTGGGCCAGGGCCCTGGCAATGCGGACCCGCTGGAGTTCCCCCCCCGAAAGTGTTCCGGCATCCCGACGGGCGAACTCCTCCACATGGCACTCGCGGAGGGCGTTCAGAATGGCCCTCCGGTCATCTCCTCCCTCACGACGGAAGGCTCCCAGATGGGGGTATCGTCCCAATGCCACCAATTCGCGGACCCGGATGGGGAAGGGCATGGGTTCGGACTGGGATACCACTCCCACGGTCCTGGCCAATTCCCGACGGCTCCAGCCTTCCAGCGGACGACCCTCCAGGGTCACCGAGCCGCTTTCCAGGGGTACCGTGCCCAGAAGGGCCCTCATGAGTGTGCTCTTTCCTGACCCATTGGGTCCCACCACAGCGTACAGGGAGCCCTCCGGCACTCGGCAGCCCACCTGGGCCAGAGCGGGCCTTGGGCTACCGGGGTATCGTACCGTGAGGGAGATGGCGTCGAAGCTCATCCGGCCATCCTCTTCCGGAGCAGTACCAGGAAGAAGGGGACGCCCACGAACGCGGTCACCACGCCCACGGGGATCTCTCCCGGGGCCATGAGCGTCCTGGCCAGAAGATCTGCCAGGGCGAGGAAGCAGGCTCCTGCCGCGAAGGATAGGGGAAGGAGGGTCCGATGCTCGGGCCCCACCAGAAGTCGAACGGAGTGGGGCACCACCAGACCCACGAATCCGATGACTCCCGCTACTGCCACGCCGGCGGCGGTGAGGAGGGATGCCACGGCATAGGCCACTCTCTTCACTCCCTCCACTTCCACCCCCAGGTGGGCGGCCGACTCCTCTCCCAGTGACAGAGCGTTCAGCGGTCGGGCCAGAGCCGCCAGCGCCAGCACGGCCGGAAGGGTATAGACAGCCACCACCATGACATTCTCCCATCGAGCTCCCGCCAGGCTTCCCATCATCCAGAGGATGGCGCTCCGGACCGTTGGGGCGTCGGAGATGGCCAGAATCAGGGAGATGCAGGCGCCAAAGAATGCCCCCACTACCACGCCGGCGAGGAGGAGAACCCTCACATCTACGCGTTTGTGGGCGGACGATGCCACACCGAAGACCAGCACGATAGCCAACAGGGCACCCAGGAAGGCTGCCCCTGGGAGGAGCCAGGAACCCGCGGCCATGATTCCTGTGGCCAGGACGAGAACTGCACCCGTCGCCGCCCCTCCGGATACCCCCAGGATGTAAGGTTCCGCCAGGGGGTTCCGGAGAATCGCCTGGAAGACCGCCCCAGCCACGGCGAGTCCCCCGCCGATGAGGAACGCCAGGAGCATTCGAGGTAGACGAAGGTCCCGGACGATGATGGTGTGGGTAGGGTCTCCGGTGCCGAAGAGCCCTTGAACCACCTCTATGTTGGTGAGAGACACCGCCCCCAGTCGAAGGCCGGCGAGAAGGATGACGAAAATCCCGGCACCCAGAATGGCGGCCAGCACCCCTCGGTTCACGGTTGCCGCCTCGTCTCCAGCTCTTGCCGCAGAAGCCCCGGGTGCAGAATCTGAGCCAGTGCCCACACAGCGTCTCCCAGGGCGGGGCCAGGACTCTGAGTGATGTCCGGGACCCTTGCCACCGGAGGCGCCCCCGGAGGCAGTTCCAGCTGGCTCCCTCCTGTGGCCAGGAGGAGGTCGATGTCTCGCACCAGCAACAACTCGGGGCTGATGGGGCCATAGAGGTCAGCCAGGTCGCTGAAGGCGTTCTCTCCTCCCGCCGCATCCATTAGCTCGTGGATGAACGTCCCAGGGCCGGCCACCCAGGGAGGGGAGCCGCCCAGCAGGTACGCCACCCTGACCCTGGGGCGTGTCGACACCGCCTCCGACACCGCTGCGAGTTCCCGGCGAATGTTGTCTATCACGCTCCTAGCTTCACCGGGCTCGTCCACCACGGTGCCCAGGAAGGTAAGAATCTCGAAGATGTCATCTACCCCATCGGTTCGGACGGCCATATGGGGGATACCCGCATGGTCCAGGCCCCGGGGGGTGGCTCGATCGGACTCACCACCAAAACGGATCACCAGGTCGGGCCGCAACTCCAGGAGCGCCTCGAGGGAGGGGTGCAGCCCTCCGCCTACGGAAGGGAGGTGGGCCAGCTCCGGCTGCGTGTCGTACTGGGTACGCCCTACAAGCCGATCTGACGCACCCAACCGCAGGAGTGCCTCCGAAGCGGAGGGCACCAGGGAGACGATTCGCCTTGGCGGCTCCTGGAGCTGTACAAGACGGCCCTCATGGTCCCGGAGTTCAATGAACCCCTCGGACTGGGCCGGAGATTCTGCGGAGGGAGGCGAGCACGCCATCCCCCCTATCCAGAGAGCCAGGGAGAGGAGGGCTGGAAGGAACGATCTCACGGCCTAGGAGTGTGTCCGAGTAACGAGGCTCGCCCCATCACTCGGACACGCTCCCAGCTGCAGCGTTCCGACCGGTGGGCACCTGTGCGCACAAATCACTGAAACCCGGTACCCACTCCTCCCCTGAGCGGCTGATGCTGGCCAACCACCGGGTGCCGTCGCCGAATACCTCCAAAACCCACTCCTCGCGCTCGCTGTCAGGGATGGAGATCCATGAAAGCGTCCGAGGTACAGCCTTGGATCCAGCTCGGGAGCGATGGTACCAGGCGTACCGCGCCTGAAATCCATCCCCCTGGGGAGATGCCAGATAGAAGAGAGTGTACGCATTGGGCCCAGGAGCGTCCGTGGAGAGGCCATCCCCATACACGAAAGTGCCGGAGAGGCCCAACCAATCTTCGGATGAATCGCGTATGGGCACGATCTGGAGGTCCCGACGGATCTCCAGAACCGAGGGAGGCCAGGGCGCTTCCAGCCGGGCGATGAGGGAAGTGGCCACGTTCAGGGAGCCCAGGCGCTGATCGTACGTGCTGGCCGATGGGTGGACTCGACCCAGGGAGCCGTCGGTTCCCTCCTCCAGCGCCAGAAAACGCTGCGCGTCGCCAGCCTCCGGAAGGATCTCCACCCTCCCGGAGCGCCGGGGACGAGGCAGGCACAGGGAACTGTCCAGGTTCCACTCTTCTCCGGCGGTGAAGGTGCCCACCCGCTCGCCCCAGTGGAAGAGGGTGAAGCGGGAGTGCGGCGACATGCGTTCCTGGGCCAAACGGGCCGGGAATCCTTCCCCTGCCATGGAGGCAGGAAGGGGGCGAAGGCCGTCTGACCCCAACTGCGCCACCGGCATCATTCGCGCCTCTCCGCCGGCACGCTCCACCAGGAAAAGCAGGCGCTCCAGCTCCAATGGCTGGGGGGTGCTGTCTCCGGGCGGCGGTGCGTCTGCCGGAGCATCTGATCCAGCTGGGGTGCTGGGGGGAACCAGGGTATAGTCCACCCCACCCCACCCCACGTTGTCGCAGGCGGAGGCCACGGTTAAGATGACGCCGATTCCGATCCAGCGACGTGCTGCCAGGGCCATAACCACCAAGTTGGGCCCCTCTCCGGGGAGGGGCGAGTCCGTAGGGAAGAAGGTGGCTAACGTACGCCCGGAGGTCCACGGATGTAAAGTCATGACCCAGAAGGGGCAGGGGAACTCCAACGAATTGGTCCTGGCACATCTGTCGGGACTCCATGTGGGATTGGATGCCTCCCGACACGAGATGGAAGAAGGGGGAGCGCACACGCCCGCCACTGGCATTTCCAGTCTCGTGGATCGGCTGGTGGAGTCTCAGGTGGATATCGTTGTGGTGGCAGGAGGCACATTTTGGGAGCCCATACCCACCCTTACTGCGGTGACCTACTGGATGAGGGAGGTCCAGCGGCTCCAGGCGGCCCGGCCCCACGTGAAGATCTTTCTGGTGGCGGGTTGGCGAGAAACACCCCTGGTGGGGGGGCATGGGTCGCCACTGGAGTTGATGGCAGGGATGGCGGGTGTGGAGGTGGTCTGGGATGGTGCTCGCTCGGAGCTCTTCCCTGATGAGGGCCTGGAGATGCGATTCGTCACGGCGGCGGCCCTGGAGGGACCCGTGGATCCCAGGCTTCTCCAACCCGTATCCGACCAACCCCGACGGATCCTGGTGGTGGCCGGCCAGGGAAGCACGGCCCCCCAAGGGCCTCCCTCACTGGTCACGTCGGCCTGGAATTACATAGCCTTGGGGGGCGCACCTCAGCGCACCCGGCTGGCAGTGGGCGTTCATGACCCCGGGACTCTGGTTCGACCCCAGTGGAGTCCCTGGGACGAGGCAGGGGTGGATCGGGGGTTCTTGTTGGTGAGGTTTGGAGAGAGGCTTTCGGTGGCTTTCAGGACTCTTCCGAAGACTCCTCTCGTGGATCCGGCGCCCCTTCCGTGGCCCCAGGAAGGCACCTTGGACCGGTCTCTGAAACGAGCCCTTTCTCCGGTTCCCGGGGGAGTCGAAGGGAAGAGTGTCCGCATTCGGATAGGAGGGGGTGGAGGGAGACCTTTCCCCCTGGATCCTGCCGTGCTCCACCGGCTCTCTGAGCAGGCTGCCGACTTTCGGATCGAGTTGCCTTCGGCTCATTCTGATGTTTCGCCACTGAGATCGGATTCGTCTACTACCTCTGTCCAGTTGGGCTTCGGTACCGACGTTCTGGAACTGCCCGGTGGCGGGTACTCCGTTCTTACCGCAAGCTCTCCTTCTCTCCTGGCTCGGGTGCCCAGAGAACTCCTGGGAGTGAATCCCCACCTGGGATTCCTACATGGGTGGAAGATTCCCCGAACCGCTGAGAAGGTGATCACCGCTTCACTCCGGCTCCTGGGGGTGGAACCGTTGGCCCGGGAAGGGGATGCGGGCAGCACACCCAGGGGAGCTACGCCGGCGGAGTCGGCTCGGCTCATGGAGCTGCGAGCCGATGCGGCGGAAGTGCAGGGTGATCTGGAGGCACGTACCATGGAGTGGCTCCGTGAGCGACAGGATGCAGAGACCAACCTGGAGGCCTACCGGAGTCGGGCTCGCGAGCTGCGGGATCGGCTCCGGGAGGTGGAGTCGAGGAAAGAGGGGTATCCCTGTCCCACATGCCATCGACCCCTGGGGTCCACGGCGGGAGAGGTCAGGGAGCACTTCCAGGAGGAGTGGGAGTCGGTGGTTCAGGACGGCACCTGGTGGAAGCGGCGTAGGGAGCAGCTGGAGCTCAAGCCGCCTGCGTTGCGAGATCTGGAGCGTCAGGCTTTGCGGCTGCATGCTCGACTGGAGAATGCGGCGCAGGAACACGGCGGAGGAGAGGACTTGAACGCTTGCCTGGGTGGTAAGGGGAGACCAGGTACCTCCGGATTGCCCATCCCGGGTTTCGATGCCTCCAGCCCGGTCTCGCTACCTGAAGGTGATTCCCCCCAGATGGAAAGCCTCCTCATGCGCACCGGCCGGATGCTCAACCATATGACGCGGGGGCATCTCCTGGGTGTCACCGTCCGGAGGGGAAGATTTCTCGTGGATGCCGGCGGCCGGCTGCGCCCCCTCCACAGGGGTGTGGAGGCCCTTCTTGTCAGACGCGCCCTGCATCTGGCCCTGATCCTGATCTGGAGCCAACGGGAGGCACCGCCGCCCTGGATTCTGCTGCGCTGGCCCCTACGCAGGCGAGTGGAGGAGGAAGCGAGCTTCTTCGCTACGCTCGCCAAGATGGGCGCCTCCCTGCCTCCCCTCCTCCTGGTGGCCTCCCCAGGAGTGGCGAACCGAGCCCGCGAGCACGCCCGGGCAATCTTCATCCTGACGGAGAGCCGCCAGGGGGAGACATCCCGGGTGGACGTCATCACGAAGAGCCCTCCACCTCCCCTCGTCGGGCTGGATTAACCGGGTCTTCAACGGCCTTCTATCCCTACCGCAGACTCTCCCCCAACTCAGCCCATGCTTCGGCCCGGGCGCGCTCCACTTCCAGGGTGACATCATCATCCTGCTGAGCCGCCGCCTGCGCCAGGGCGTAGTGCACCCACGCGTAATAGTTGGGGATCCCCAGGGTGGGGTGATCGGGCCAGAAGTCCCATGATTCCGGGAAGCCACCCCGGTGATGGAACACCTCCCATGCCAGCGTGCGGGTGCGTTCCACATCCACTCGCGGCCCGATGACGGATATGAGGAAGGAAGACTCCATCTCCATCACTCCTGGTATGGGCCGGCTGTCCAGATCCTGAGGCATGACCCGGAACGCCAACCCCTGCCGAACCAGGAAGCCACTGAGTCCCAGCTGCTCGTAGGCGTTGGTGGTGGAGGCGAAGTAGATGGGACGGTCCTGGATGGCATTGGTGATGATGGCGATGGCGAACTGCTGCCATGGAAGCAGGTACTCACCGGCGCGGAGGGTCGCCACTCCATCGCCCACCGGATAGCTCTGGTCCTGCGGGAGCTGTACGTAGGCCCGGGAAGCTTCCCGAATGGTCTCGTCCGGGAGATCCAGGATGGACCGGGTGGGAGTCTCCACCGGACGCTCCAGGAGGATGGCGGCCTGATCCGGCCCCAACAGCGATGGATCGTGGGTGTAGACAGCGGGCATGCCCTGGGGTTCGTACGGCCTCTGGCAGGTGATCCTGGTGGGATCGGCCAGGGGGTCCACCCCGGCAGGGCACGGACGAGTGAGGTCCCGCAGTTGTCGAGCGTACCAAGCTGTGTTGAGATACGAGGTCACGATGACCGTGACGTCTCTTCGCATCCCCTCCACCTCCTGCAGATACCAGAGGGGGAAGGTGTCGTTGTCTCCATTGGTGAAGACCACTCCATATGGCTCCACGCTCTGCAGGACGTTATAGGCCCAGTCCCTGGCCGAGTAGTCTCCGGCCCGGCTGGCCCACTGCCAGTTCAACAGGACGGGGAGCAATACCAGCCCCATCACCGGAGCACTCCTGAGCCAGGTCCGGTTGTACTTCGATGAGTCTCCCGCTGGGATCGGTTCGGCAGAGGCCTCCCTGGAAGTGGAGACGACGGCCGGAGCCTGCGGGCCATCACCGCCCAGGCTCATGGCCAGCCGTCTCCAGAGCGTGGCGATTCCCACTCCCGCCCAGAGCCCCCAGACGGAGAATGAGACGATGAAGAAGTAGTCTCGTTCTCTCACTTCATGGAGGTCCCGATTCGCCACCGGGGCCGGGATGGAGTAGCCGTAGCGGAAGTTCAGGTAGAAAACCAACCCCAGGGAGAGGGTGGCGAACAGGGTAAAGATGTACCACCAACTGGGGCGGTCCTTCCGGAAGTGCTCCACTGCGCCGAACACCCCCAGACCGATGAAGAGAAGGGTGAAGGGCAGGCGGGCCAGGGGAAGTACCCGATCCACCCCCTCCACCCCACGAGCCCACTGCCAGTCGAAGTACTGGAAATAGTTCAGCAGCTGACTGCTGAATGGGACCAGGCGCGGAATCAGGGCAGGCTTGTCATACTGTTGGCGGGAAAGGGCTTCCGACAGCTCCACACACCCCGCCTGACCCCACGACACGATGCTCACCAGGGCCGAGCCCAGGGTGGCGCAGGTGGGTTCCGCCTCGTTGATGATGGGCCCCAGGCCCGATCGAATCGGAAGGAAGAGGTGGATGGAGAGGCCCACCAGTCCCGCTGCCAGTCCCCAAGCATACAGCCGCCAGTTCCCCAAACTGGAGGGGTGCAGCATGAGGATGTAGAGTCCCATGGCCGGGGCAGCCAGGAATGCCATGAGATGGTTGCCCACCGAAAGGGCCAGGATGAAGACCATGAGGACCAACAGGTTGTCATCCTTCCCCTTCCCCAGATTGTCCCTCCAGTGGAATACCAACCACGAGAGGAGGGCAATGGTCATGAGCGATACGGTGTAAACCTTCTCGTTCACATTGGAGTGGTTCCATACCGTGAAGGCCGACGCGCTCACGGTCACGGCCGCCAGGGCCCCTATCTTGGGAAAGAGACGGTGCCCCGGGAAGTAGGTGAGGATCCGGTGAATCACCAGGAACCAGAAGGTGTGCGCCGCCGCCGACATGAAGGCAGAAAAGAGGTTGATCCGCACCGACACGGACGATTCCGGCGGAAGGATCCATCCCAGGGGGGACAGGAGGATTTCCCAGGCTCTGGCCAGCACCACGAAGAGGGGGTTCCCCGGCGGATGGGGGATCCCCATGATGTGGGCGGTGGCAATGTACTCCGAGGCATCCCAGAAGACGGTAGTGGGCGCAAGGGTCAGTGCGTACAGGAGAAAGACGCCGCCACCGGCCCCCAGGGCCCAGGCCAGGGGGAGCTCAGGAGCGCCCCCCGCACCGGAATCGGTCTGCGAGGAGAGGGTCGATCTACCCCGTCTTCCACGCCTCACATCTGCATCGGTCATGCCCAAATCTCCAGCGGAACGTGCCATTTCTGCCCCGGTCCGGGGGGGAGGGGTGATAAGATAGTCATCCCTGGAACTCCAAGTGAAGACTACCCCAAGGCATGACGTCCACCAACCATCCGGTTGGGACCCATGTGGTGGAGGAATATTCGGTGATGAGGGCGGGCCCCTCCAGGCGATGCCCTGGGAGGAGGTGCTGCCGAGCCACCTGGACCCCCTCGATCCACTCCGCGCCATGGTGCAGGCGCACCCGAAGCATGTCCGACGGTGTGGAGGACGACGCTGCGGACAGGGCAGGAAGCTCAGGGCTGGGTGCGGGAGCTTCGGCGCGGACCCGGAGTGTCACCGCCTCTACGGCCTGATCCTCCCTGGAGAAGCCGTAGCGATGGGTGTGGGCGTCGTGGAACGCGTCCTGCCATCCCGGGAAGGGTACGGCCAGCTCGAAACTCTGTCCGCGATAGCGTGCATCCACCCATCGTTCAAGGCTGAGATCGTCCTCAGACCAACCCAGGGCCAGGAGTTCGTGGATAGCCTCTGACTCCAGCGTCTGGTATACCCGGGCCAACTCGCTGTCCACATTCGGGTCCCGGGAATCCAGGAGCACCGTGCGGGCGCGCTCGCGGGCCGGCGGTGCTACCAACATACCGAAGGCCGAAAGGAGACCCGGATCCGGTGGAAGGAGTACCCGGGGGACGGAAAGGCGCTGGGCCAGTTCAGCCGCATGGAGACCACCCGCGCCCCCGAATGACACCAGGGCAAAGTCCCGCGGATCGAAGCCCCGCTCCACGGAGATGACTCGGAGCGCACGCTCCATGGTGGCATCGGCTACCGCCAGCACCCCGGCGGCAGCCTCTTCCGGCGAACTGCCCAGCTCCGAGGCCAACTGCCGCAGTGGCTCCCTTACCCCTTCCCGATCCAGCCCACCTTCGGCTTGCAGGAATGCATCTGAGGGGATCCGTCCCAGCCAGACGTGGGCGTCGGTGACGGTCACGCCGGTACCTCCCCGGCGGTAGCAGATGGGTCCGGGCCGCGCCCCTGCGCTCTCAGGTCCCACCCGAAGCGCGCCGCCGGGATCCACCCTGGCCAGGGACCCGCCTCCTGCTCCAACGGTGTGGATGTCCAGCACCGGGATTCCCAGGGGATGTCCCCCCACCTGGAACTCCCGGGTGTGAAGCAGAGGTCCCGGCGAGAGGGCCACGTCGGTTGACGTACCCCCCATGTCGAAGGTGAGGATCCGTGGAAGCTCTGATCGGTTCGCCCAGAAACGGGCTCCCACAACCCCACCGGCCGGTCCGGAGAGGACCGTATGAACGGGTTCCGAGCGAGCCCGCTCAACGGGGATCCCGATTCCCGCGGACGCCATGATCCGTAGTTCTCCGGCCGATGAGCCCTCCTGGAGGCGTCCCAGGTACCCGGACATCAAGGGGCGGACGGCGGCGTTCACCACAGTTGTCGAGGTACGCTCGTACTCCCGATACTCGGGCAGGAGGTGGGACGACAGGGAGACCAGTGGGTGTGACTCAGCCAGCGCATGCGCCACCGCCTCCTCGTGTTCCGGATTGGCGTAACTGTGCAGGAGGCAAACGGCTACGGGCATGCCCCTGGGGATCCGGATGGGGAGGGATGCCAACTCCGTGGGGTCCAATGGCGCCAACTCCTCTCCGTGGGGCCCCAGGCGCCCGGAGATTCCGAAGCGCAACTCCCTGGGAACCGGAGGAGGAGGTCGATGACCCACCAGAGCGTAGAGCTGGGGGCGGTCCTGACGTCCAATCTCCACCACATCCTCAAAGCCGACGTTGGTGACCAGAGCCACAGATCCCACCTTCCCTTCCAGGAGGGCGTTGGTGGCCACGGTGGAGCCATGGACCAGAAGCTCCAGTCCACCTCCATCGTCCGTGAGCTGGCGCGCCCCTGCCAGCACGGCTCCCGCCGGATCGTCAGGGGTGGAAGGGATCTTCAGCCGGCGCAGCTCCCGACCTCTCAGATAGAGGAAGTCGGTGAAGGTGCCTCCCGTATCCACCGCCATGAGTCCCGTTGACTTTCCTCCCTCACCTCTGGACATTCCGCCTCCCTTCCCGAATGGGGGTTCGCCCACTCCGCCGCCTCTGCCTACTCTGGATTCCATGGACCTCACGCCTTCCTTCGAGACCTTTCGGGAGCTGGCCCGGGACGGGGGAATGGTGCCCGTCCGGAGGGAATTCTTGTTCGATGTTGATACGGCCGTTACCGCCTATGGGAAGCTGGCTCGTGGGCCCTTTGGATTCCTGCTGGAGTCGGTGGTTGGTGGGGAGCAGTGGGCCCGGTATTCCTTCCTGGGCTCGGAACCCAGGGGGGCATGGCGGCTCAAAGGCGGTGTCGTTTCGTGGTGGACTCCCCGAAATGGATGGGAGCCCGTGGAATGTGACAACCCCTTGGATGATCTTCGCCGGCGCCTGGAGGCGTTTCCTCCCCGGGAAGTAGAGGGGACCCCCCGCTTTTGGGGTGGGTCCGTGGGCTACCTGTCCTACGATCTCATTCGGTACCTGGAACACCTTCCCCACCCGCCGCCCGACGATCTGGATCTTCCGGAGGGTCTCCTCATCTTCACGGATGTGGTTCTGGCCATCGATAATCTGAAAGGGCGCGCCATGGCCATCCGGGCCACTCCCGTGGAGGCCGGCCTCTCGGAGCCCGAGCTCCGGGAGAGGTACGAGGAAGCAGGTGCCCGGTTGACGGAGGTCATGAACCGACTGGCAACCCAGCCGGCTCCGAGACCTCTTTTGTTGCCTGCGGAACCCACCCAGGATCCGGAGGTGACGAGCAACTTCTCGCCCTCCGACTTTCGAGCCGCCGTGGAGAAGGTGCGAGAATACATTCTGGCGGGGGACGTCTTCCAGGTGGTCCTCAGCCAGCGGCTCACCCTTCCGCTGGCGGCGCCTCCTTTCCATCTGTATCGGATCCTCCGCTCTCTCAATCCATCGCCCTACCTCTATTTTCTGGAGTTGGACGGGCTCTCGCTGGTGGGAAGCTCCCCTGAGGTGCTGGTGCGGTTGGAAGGCGGTCGGGTGACCGTCCGTCCCATCGCCGGCACTCGACCCCGAGGGGCTACGGCCCAGGAAGATCGGGAACTGGCCCAGGACCTGCTGGCCGATGAGAAGGAACTTGCGGAGCACCGCATGTTGGTGGATCTGGGGCGCAACGACGTGGGCCGCGTGGCCCGATTCGGTACCGTGTCGGTGCCGGCGCTCATGGAGGTGGAGCGCTACTCCCATGTCATGCACATCTGCTCGCAGGTGGAGGGCGAGCTGCGGGAGGGGCTGGGAGCGTTGGAAGTGTTGGAGGCTTGCTTCCCTGCGGGTACGGTATCCGGTGCCCCCAAGATCCGGGCCATGGAGATCATCGACGAGCTCGAGCCCACCCGCCGTGGGCCCTACGCCGGTGCCGTGGGATATCTGGGTTACGGAGGGGAGAGCATGGATACCGCCATCGCCATCCGTACCGTGGTGGTGAAGGATGGAGCTGCCCATGTGCAGGCCGGCGCCGGGATCGTCCTGGACTCGGTTCCGGAAGCAGAGTATCAGGAGACCCGCAACAAGGCCCGGGCCCTCCTCAGGGCAGGGGCCATGCTCCAGGGAGAGATGGGCTCTCAGAGCGACGCCACTTCCTGATAGAGGTAGGCCAGGGCCAGGGTGCCCTTCTCCAGGCTCTCCAGGGGAAACCACTCGTTGGGGGCGTGCATATTCGCTCCCGGGTGGGCGAATCCCATGAGCAGCACCCGCGTGCCCAGAATCCGTTCGAACTCGGACACGATGGGGATGGACCCCCCCTCTCCTGTGAGCACCGGAGCGATACCGTAGGCTTTCTCCAGCGCCCGGGCCCCGGCGTCCAGGTGGCCCCCGTCCCGACGGGCTCGCCAGGGTCGGCCGCCATGGAGGGTGGTAACCTTGCTTCGCACACCCGCCGGAGTCACTGACCGGACATGCTCCCGAAAAAGCTCCCCCACCCGAACCGGATCCTGATCGGGAACCAGACGAAAGCTGATCTTCGCCTTCGCTCGGGCCGGGAGGACCGTCTTGGCTCCCTCCCCCGTGTACCCGGAGATCATCCCGTTCACATCGCATGTGGGACGAATCCAGAGGCGCTCCAGAAGGGTGTATCCCACCTCCCCCTGGGAGGCCTCCGAACCCACCTCCCTCAGGAACTCGGTGCCATCGAAGGGGAGGTGCTGAATGGCCAGGCGGGTTTCCGGGTCCCACTCCACCACCCGGTCGTAGAAGCCGGGGATGGCCACGCGTCCCCGGGCATCGTGAAGCGACGCCACGATCTGAGCCAGCGCATTGGCCGGATTCGCTACGCCGCCGCCATAACTTCCGGAATGGAGATCCCCCCGCGGGCCCTGTACCTCCAACTCGAAGTAGGCCAACCCCCGGAGGGAGAACAGAAGGGATGGGAGCCCGGGCGCGAACATGGCGGAATCCGAGATCACCGCCAGGTCACACGCCAGTTCGTCAGCGTGCTGATGCACGAAGGGGATGAGGTTGGGTGACCCCACTTCCTCTTCTCCCTCAGCCAGGAATATGAAGTTCAGCGGGAGGGAGCCGTACTCCTCGAGCAGCAGTTCCACGGCCTTCAGGTGGAGGAAGAGCTGGCCCTTGTCATCGGCGGATCCTCGAGCGTAGACCCGACCGTTCGACACCGTCGGCTCGAATGGCGGAGAGTTCCACTCGTCCAGAGGCTCCACGGGCTGCACGTCATAGTGGCCGTATATCAACACCGTGGGGGCATCGATGCCTGCCGCGAGCTGTCGGCCCAGTACTACCGGGTGTCCAGGGGTATCGTGGACGGTCGTTTCGAAACCCAGAGTCTCCAGCTGGCCAGCTACCCACTGGGCGGCGGCGCGCACGTCGCCTCGATGTTCGGGTCGGGCACTGATGGAGGGGATGCGGAGGAACTCCCCAAGTTCTGCCTGGAGCCGAGGCAGGGCCTGCTGAATCCCTTCGCTCAGGGATGCCATGTTACGTCAGGGACTTGATGCTCCAGCGGTACATGCTGGCCATGAAGAGGCCCAGCACCAGCGCCCCGATCATCCCTCCGAGGCTGAGGGCGTTGGGCTCGTAGAACTGGAGGAGACCCACCCCCAACATTCCTCCCACTACCGAGCCAAGGGCTCCGAGGATCACCAGGAGCGTGGTGTGGCCGGGACTCTCCTTGGGCAGACTCACCAGGAGTTTGGAGGCGAGCCCCAAGAGGCCCCCCATTACGATCCAGATGCCGATTCCGATCCAGTTCTGCATGATGATTCCGGAGGGGAAATGATGGGCCGGAATCCAGGGTGAGGCCCGGCACCGGCAAGGTTGATGGAGAACAGGGTGGGGAAATGTACAGCGGGGGACCAGGGTGAGCCACCCTGAGGCGGACTCAGGATCCAGCCATGCGGTCCTTCATCTCCCGGAGCCTTTCATCCACCTCTTCAATGGCCTGGATCCGTGCCTCTTCATCTTCCACCGCTTCAGCCATACGATCCAGTTCCTGAAAGAGGGTTTCCGATCGGTTCAGGGTTTCCCGGGCCGAAGTTCGACCTACCTGGGCTGAGAGGCCCTCCCGGTGCACTCGGGCTTCCTTGATCTGGCGGGTCATCTCCACCGTGTCATCCTCCAGGAGGCGGATCTCCTCCTTCAGAGCAGCCCCCTTCGCCTCCAGCACCTGGACCTTCCGCTCGTGCTTCTCAGCGAAATCAGAAGCCACCTGCGCCGTTTCCTCATCCTGGATGTCCCGGGCCAACTGCTCCCGCCTTCGGCAGGTGACCACTGCCTTTCGTTCCAACTCCAGGGCCCGTTCCGCTTTCACCACAGCTTCCCGCAAGGCGGCAAGCTGACTTCTCGCCGCTACCAGCTCGCCGGTCATGCCTCGGAGGAGCCCATCCACGCTGTCGGGAACGTCGTCCCGGTTCAACTCGGTGTAAAAGTTGTCCACCGCTTCACGGAAGGCGCTACGGAGCTTCTCGAACATTAGAAGGCCGTTGAAGAAGTACAGGGACCACCGGGACGGGGTCTTGCGGTATCGGGCGAGGCGGCGCGCTGAAAGCCATGCAATAGCATCGTTGAAGCGTGGCTTCTAGGAGCGTGTTCCGGTAAAGGGGCGTCGCCTCGGAACTGGCACTCGTGGTGCCCGTAACCCGGAGAGCGAAAGAGGCACCTTCAGTTCAGGAAGTGCTCGATTCGCTGTGCAAAGGAGTTGCGGGCCCGATGAAGTCTGCTCTTTACCGTACCCAGGTTCACCCCAGTGATCTCCGCGATCTCCTCGTAACTCTTGCCCTCCAACTCCCGGAGTCGGAAGACCAAGCGGTGGTGCTCCGGAAGGTCTTCCACGGTGTCTTCCACCAATCGCCGCAGGAACCGCTTCCGGTAGAGATCGTCCGGACGCATTGAGGTGTCTTCGAACTGAAGAGGGCGGTGGTCGTCGTCCCAGTTGCTGGTGAGGCGCTGGAAAAGAACCAACGGACTGCGGGACCGATTCCGCAGTTCATTCTTCGAGAGATTGCTGGCGATGGTGTAGACCCACGTGGAAAACTTCTTGGTGGTATCGAAACGGTGAAGGTGACGGGTCACCCGGATGAAGGCTTCCTGCACCAGATCCTGAGCCCGATCCCCATCTCCGGTCTTGCGGGTGATGAAGTGAACGAGGCGGTCCCGATAGCGGTGGAAGAGCTCCTGAAAAGCTCCCTCCCGGCCATCCAGATGGGCCGTGACCAGTTCTTCATCGGTGAGATCCCCAAGAGCCGGGACATCTCTGGGTAGGAGTCCCTCTGTCGGTTCGAATGTCACCATGGTCCTTTCAGGTGGAGGATTGGTGGAACTACAACAGGCGATGAGGGGGGGACAAAAAAAGGCGCCGCACTGAGCACGGGCCCCTGAACCTTGCCCCGAAACCTCCCGCGGGAGGTTTCGGGGAACCGGCATCTGGCCGGAAACCAAGCCTTGTCACGTCCCTGAGCACCTGGGAAATGTAATCCCCCAAGGCCGCTCCTTCAAGCTTTCCCGTTCTCCGGCCTGGCCATCAATCGATGGCGGATGGGGTCCAGAACTCCCCCTCTGGAGATGCCCTCGAAGTAGGCTGTGGTGGGGGCCGGCGTATGGTCCCGTGCTGCCAGGGCGGCCTTTTCGGCGTCCTCCAGCTCACCCACCACGTCGGACTCCACCTCTTCCAGGGTGGCTGCGGAAACCCCTTCGTCTCGGAGGTATGCCTCGAAGAGTCCCACGGGGTCTCTCTTCCCCCACGCTTGGAAGAGCTCAGGTGGGAAAAGGTTTCGCGCCTCTCGTTCATCGTGGGTGGCGTGTCCCCCCAGGCGAAATGTGGTGGCCAGAATTGCAGTTGTCCCACCCCCACCACGACTGGCATCTACCGCCAGTCGTGTGGCGGCCCAGACATCGAGAACGTTGTTGCCGTCCGCCTCGCGGCAGGGGATTCCATACGAACGCACCCAGTCCAGGAGCGATCCGCGTGTGTGCTCCTCCAACCGGGTACCCAGGGCCACCTGGTTGTCTTGCACCACGAGAACCAACGGCAGGCTCTGGATGGCGGCCAGATTGGCACCCTCGTGGGCAATCCCGGTACGGGTGGCACCGTCTCCCACCCAGGTGAGCGCCACTCTCGGCTCCCTCCGGTTCCGGAAGGCGAGGGCCACTCCAGCCATGACACCCACGTTGATACCCATCTGGCTCACGGGTTGGAAGATCCCCAGTTCCGGTCGCCCAAGATGAAGATCGCGGCCTCCGTTGGGTGAACGATCCGTGGCCAGATAACCGTGGAAGAGTTCCAGCAAAGTCATCCCCATGAGGAGACACGCTCCGGCGTTGCGGATCATGGGGCAGATCACGTCCACTTCCCTGATGAGGGCACTCACGGCACCCACTGTGACCGCCTCCTCCCCGGTCCCCAGCCAGGCCTTGGAGAGGACACCTTGCCTGACCCATCGCTTCAGGGTGATATCGTGAAGCCGTGTCCTCAGGAGCTGGCGGTAGAGATCCAGAAGGGCAGGTGCGTCCAGGGCCTGGACCATGTCCCAGCGTTCGGGGTCGTCCTGGAGGGAGATCCGATATGCTCGCACCAACCCAGGATCGGGTTTCCAGTCCAGGTACTCGGGAGGGTCAAAAGTCGGGTAACGGCGCATGCCTGAAAGCTACCGAAGCCGTTTGAGCACCGCCAATCGTACGAGGCTCGGTTGCCCGGGAGTGATAGGAGCGAGAAATTGGGGGTTACCTTTCGTCTCTTCGCTGAGACGAGAACTCCAACGGCCTTCTAGTGTAGTGTCGCATAAGTCTTATAGCTATTCAGGTCGGGAGTGGTTATATT
>JBBDRI010000041.1:0-101920 GCA_040905545.1 Gemmatimonadota bacterium
CATACATCTGGGCGAACTCGACGCCCACGTATCCGCCGCCGATCACCAGCAGATGCTCGGGTAGCGTTCGAAGATCCAACGCTTCGCGACTGGTCAGGAAGGGGACATCGGAGAGACCCTGGATGGGTGGAAGACCAGGGCGCGCCCCGACGTTGATCACGATCCGAGGCGCCTGGAGGAGCTGGTCGCCCACCCTCACCCGGCCCTGGCCCTCCAGTATCGCCTCGCCCTCCACCAGCTTGAGCTTCTGGTTCTTCTCCGCTCCCCGGTATGCGCCGTCCCGGATACCCTTCACGATCCGGTCTTTGCGGTCGACCACCGCGCCCAGATCGACTTCGGGCACGCCCACTCGAATGCCGTACTCGCTCGCCCCTCTCACGGTCTGGGCCACGGCGGCGCAAGCGATCATGGCCTTGGTGGGAATGCAGCCCCGATTGAGGCATGTCCCGCCCAGCAACTCCCGCTCCACGAGCGCCGTGTTGTACCCCTTGTACGCGGCTTTACTCGCCAGCGGCAGCCCGGCCATCCCCCCACCGATGACGATGAGATCGTGGGTCATGACCGCTGGAGGCTCGGGGTGAATCCCGCCTGTCGGATTGCGGCTGCGATCGCTTCGGTATCGGTGCGCTCCGGGTCGTACTCGACGGTGGCGCTCCCGGGGCCTCCGCCCTCGCCCAGGCTTGCGGTCACGGACCTCACGCCCTCAACTCGCTTCACGGCCATTTCGGTGGCAACCACGCACCCGCCGCAGGTCATTCCATCCACGGAGAACCGGGCTGTTGCGAGCTCGACACCCTCTGCCGCGGTCGACGCCACGACGGCCTCTCCATCGGCCCTTTCCGTGCCGACACCGCATCCCGCGCAGATGGCACCCGTACTTACGATCACCGCCGTAGCTGCCCCTTTCCAATACATCATGAGATGCTCCTTCGAGTTGAAGATGAATGGATCGGCTCCCGCACCGTGCCCTCGCGGCCGGCCCGTCTCACGTGAGCCATACGGACCATGTCGGGAAGGTGGCAAACACTCCCGCCAGGATGACGGCGGTCCAGAGGACCACCTTCTCGCGCTTACGCTTCCTGAGCGCCTCGTCGACCGTCGTGCAGCTGCCCTTCCCGACGCACGCTTCCGCCGGAGTCGCATAGACCCCATAGAAGCCAACGGCCAGAAAGAGCCCCGTGGCGGCGAGGAAGTAGGGCCGGAGCGGCTCGAACGTGGACGCGAATCCGGCACCGGAGACCCCGAGGCTCACAGCCAGGATGGGTCCGGCGCAGCAGAGTGCCGACACCGCCGCCGCCGCCACTCCCCCCATCGCCGGAACGGCCGCCTTCAGCCACTCAAACATCGGGGGCCACGGCCTCCCGAATGACTTCCTGCGACGGCGCACCATCCGCCCGGCAGGCCATGGCGCCGGTGGTCCCAGTCTCGCCGGTCACGTCGCGGCCATCGACGAGCACGGTGGGGGACCCGTAGCGGCGAAACTCTTCCGGCGTATCAGTCGCCGAGAGATTCCACTCCCGCCACGATTGGCCGGCCAGCGCCGCGCGCAGGTTCGCGCGTGCCTCCTCCGCATTGGGGCATCCATCGAAGTAGATCAGATCAATCGATTGTTCGCTCATTGGGCGTCTCCTCGTTCGTCGGGTTCGTGGGCTTCCAGGATCTCCAGGATGGGACACTCGGCCGTCGCAACCCGGTTGGCGCATGCGTCGATCAGGTGGTGAAGGACGTGTCGAATGCGGTTCAGCTCACGGATGCGGCCCTCAACAGCGGCGATCTTCCTGCGGGTGCGCTCCGCCACATCGTCGCACGCCGAGCCGTCGGTGACCCGCAGTTCCAGAAGATCCTTGGTCTCCGACAGGGTGAAGCCCAGATCCTTGGCTTTCCGGATGAACCGGACGCGGCGCACCGCTTCCGTGTTGTACAGCCGGTACCCCGCATCACTTCGCGGCGGCTCCGGGAGCAGTCCCTCCCGTTCGTAGAACCGGATCGTCTCGACCCCCACATCCGCAGCGTCTGCGAGTTCTCCGATCAGCAGATCTTTGGGCATTGTGTTCTCCATGAATCTTAAGGTAAGGCCTGTACCATGGTACAGGGTCAAGAGGGGACAAGTATTGTGTGCGGACGAGCAGCGTGTACGGAGAGTCTACCCCCAGATGAAGAAATCTTCATGGGAAGATCACTGCTCCTTCATGTGCCTGGAGCGATTTTTTGAGCAAAGCCTCCTTTGATCCTTGTCCGTCCGTCCTTCCCGTGGAGTCGCCGCAGGAAGCGCATCCAGTGTCCTGAGTCAGGGATTCGTTGAAGCACGGAGGGTGCCGGAGCGCCGGCCCGGCCACGGTGGCTTTCATCACAGTCCTGGCAGACTGAACACGCGAAGCCACGAGCCCTTCAGTGCACGGATGATTGACTTATCAAACGCCATTACCAGACGCGGATTCCTGCGCGCCGGGGCCACTATTGGGGCCGTCGCGGGGCTGGACGCTTTGGTGCCCGCCTATGCCCGCGCCGGGGGAGATCTGGCGTCCCCCCGTCCCCGCATTCTCGACGGAAGCGCGGGTCCCATCGATCTCCGTATCGGACGCGTGCGCGTCCCCATCGGTGAGCGGACGGGCCACGCCACAACCATCAACGGAACATTGCCCGGACCCATTCTCCGGTTCAAGGAAGGGGACGAAGCGATCCTTCGCGTGACGAACACGCTGGACGAGGACACGTCCATCCACTGGCACGGAATCCTGCTCCCGCACGAGATGGACGGCGTGCCGAACGTGAGCTTTCCCGGCATCCGTCCAGGGGAGACCTTCGAGTATCGGTATCCCATCCGTCAGTACGGAAGCTACTGGTACCACAGCCACTCGGGATTCCAGGAGCAGGTCGGCCAGTATGGCGCCCTCATCATCGATCCGGCCGAGCCCGAGCCGTTCGAGTACCAGCGGGACTACGTCATCGTGCTCTCAGACTGGACGTTCGAGGATCCCTACCGGATCATGGCTCGCCTCAAGAAGCGCCCGGACTACTACAACCGGCAGAAACAGACGATCTGGGACTTCTTCCGGGATGCCGGCGAGCAGGGCGTCGGCGCTGCCGTAGGAGATCGCCTCATGTGGGGTGGTATGCGCATGAACCGCACAGACATCTCCGACATCACGGGCACGACGTACACCTACCTCGTGAACGGCATGGCGCCCGAGCAGAACTGGACGGGGCTCGCCCGCGCCGGCGAGCGGGTGCGTCTCCGTATCATCAACGCATCTGCGGCCACCTTCTTCGACGTCCGGATTCCGGGACTGGCCATGACGGTGGTACAGGCGGATGGCCAGCACGTGAAGCCGGTGGACACGGATGAAATCCGGATCGGGATGGCCGAGACCTACGATGTGATCGTGCAGCCCACGGAGAACCGGGCATACGCGCTGTTCGCCGAGGCGATGGACCGGAGCGGTTACGCCCTTGGGACCCTCGCCCCCGAGGAAGGCATGCGAGCGGACGCACCCCCACGTCGTCCGCGTCCGCTTCTCACCATGGCCGACATGGGGATGGATCATGGGGAACATAACATGGGAGACGTGGGGGGCACGGCGGATTCGCCCGATGCCCACGCGGGCCACGACATGCCTCCACCCGAGCCCACCGATCCCCATGCGGGACACGATATGGGAGACATGGTGTCAGGTGCGGATCAAGCCCCCGGGTCGGTGGCCCCCATGGAGGCCCACGGACCCGACCATCATGGACCGGCCAACGCGTCGGTTCCGAACCAGCTCATGAGCCGATTGCACGAACCGGGGATCGGGCTGGGCGAGGACGGCTGGCGCGTCCTCGTATACACCGATCTCGAGGCGCTGGAGGCGGCCCATCATCTTCAGCCACCCCAGCGGGAGATCGAGATCCACCTCACGGGCAACATGGAGCGCTTCATGTGGTCCATGGACGGGAAGACGTTCTCCCAGGCCGAGCCGATTCGGATGCGGCTGGGTGAGCGCGTCCGGCTCACCATGGTGAACGACACCATGATGAACCATCCCATGCACCTCCACGGGATGTGGATGGAGTTGGAGAACGGGAAGGGAAGGGCCATCCCGCGGCAGCACACCGTGAACGTGAAGCCCGCCGAGAAGGTTTCCGTCCTCATCACGGCCGACGCGCCGGGTCCGTGGGCCTTCCACTGCCACGTGCTCTATCACATGGACGCGGGGATGTTCAGGGTGGTGGAGGTGGTGGATGGAGAGGATGATGGCCGCTGCACCAGGCCCCACGGGAGCCCGGCGCACGGGAGGCCCCAGGCAATGGGAGGGGACGCATGAGGACCCGGGCCAGGGTGCCGGCTGCCGCCCGGCGACTCACGTTGGGCCTCCTGACGGCCTTCGGGGCGCAGCTCACCCCCGGGACCGTCCAGGCCCAGACCATGGACCAGATGAACTACCTCTTCATCATGATCGACGGCCTGGAGCACGCCCGGGGCTTGGGGGAGCGGCCGGTCCTTCTCGACGCGGAGGGCTGGTACGGGGGCGATTTCAACCGCTTCTGGTTCAAAGTCGCCGGCGACGTCTCGACTCGGGAGTCCGGGGGGGAGTTCGAGGCCCAGGCGCTGTTCAGTCGTCTCATCTCCCCCTGGTGGGATCTGCAGATGGGCGTCCGGATGGACCGCGCCTGGGGAGGAGGCAGCCAGACCCGTCCGCATCTTGTTTTCGGCATTCAGGGACTGGCGCCCTACTGGTTCGAGGTGGAGTCCACGGCCTTCGTCGACGTGGACGGTAACGTGAGCGCCCAGATCTCGGCCGCATACGATGTACTGCTCTCCCAGTCCCTCATTCTGGAGCCCGAAGTGGAGGTGGGCCTCGCGCTGCAGGACGTCCCGGAGTGGGGCATCGGTTCCGGCATGCACGAGCTCGATCTGGGGGCGCGGCTGCGCTGGGAGATCAAGCGGGAATTCGCGCCGTACCTGGGCTACGTGTGGAGCCGCTCGTTCGGTGAGACCGCCGACCTGCGGCGCCTTTCCGGCGCGGCTTACAGGGAGGGTAGCCTGGTATTCGGCATCCGCGCCTGGTATTGATCGGTAGGAGGACACCATGAATCACAGTGAGCACGAGGAACACGGCGACCACGCCCAACATCGTGGCCATGACGAAGCCGGTGGCCACGACCAGCACGCCGGCCACAGCCCCGAGATGTTCAGGGACCGCTTCTGGCTCTCGCTCGTGCTCACCATCCCGGTGGTGTTCTGGTCCCAGCACATCGAGACACTCCTGGGCTACGAGGCGCCCGACTTCCCCGGATCCGGCTGGATCCCACCCGTGCTGGGCACCGTCATCTTCCTCTACGGCGGACTCGTCTTCCTCCGGAGCGCACTGCACGAGCTGAAGAGCCGGCTGCCGGGGATGATGACCCTGATCTCCCTGGCCATCACGGTTGCGTTCGTCTTTTCCTGGGTGGTGGAGGCCGGCTTCCTCGACGCTTCTCCCCTCTGGTGGGAGCTGGCAACGCTGGTGGCCGTCATGCTGCTGGGCCACTGGATCGAGATGCGCTCCATCTCCCAGGCGAAGGGCGCACTCCAGGAGCTGGCCAAACTCCTCCCCGACACGGCGACACGGGTCACCGAGGAAGGCGAAGAGGAAGTCGCCGTCTCCCATCTCCGGGAAGGAGATGTTGTCCTCGTACGCCCCGGCGAAAACGTGCCGGTGGACGGCACGGTGCTGAAGGGAACGAGCGAGCTTACCGAGTCCATGATCACCGGGGAGTCCAGGCCGGTGAAGAAGGCCGAGGGCGACGAGGTGATCGCCGGTACCATCAACGGGGAGGGTTCGCTCCGGGTTGAGGTCACGGGGACGGGTGAGAAGACGAAGCTGTCGGGGATCATGCGTCTGGTGGCAGACGCACAGGAGTCGAAGTCGCGGGCTCAGCACCTCGCTGACCGAGCCGCTCAGATGCTCACCGGGGTAGCCATCGCTTCCGGCGTCGTCACGCTGGTGGTCTGGCAGCTCCTGGGGGCGCCCCTGGACTTCACCATCGTGCGCGTTGTCACCGTCCTGGTCATCGCGTGTCCCCATGCCCTTGGACTCGCGGTGCCCCTTGTGGTGGCCATTTCCACCACCCTGGGCGCGCGAGGTGGTCTGCTGGTGCGCGACCGCCGGGGGCTCGAGGAGGCCCGCAACCTGGACACGGTCATCTTCGACAAGACGGGGACGCTGACGCTTGGGGAGTTCCGCGTGGTGGAGCTGGTGGTGGCGGGGGGCACGTCCGAGGACGACGCCCTTCGCATCGCGGCGGCGGTGGAATCGGAGAGCGAGCACCCGATAGCGCGGGGCATCGTGCGGACCGCAGAGGATCGCGACCTTGACGTCCCGTCGGCCAACGGGTTCCGGGCCATCACCGGCAAGGGGGTGGCCGCCACGGTGGAAGGGCAGGAATACCATCTGGGTGGACCCGCCCTGCTTCGGGAAGAGAACGCGGAGATCCCGGACGCCCTACGCGATGCCGCCGACGCTGCGGCCCAGCGGGGTCAGGCCGCCATCTTCCTCCTCCGGGACGGTACCGGCCTCGCCGTCTTCGCCGTGGCCGACGCCATCCGCGAAGAAAGCCGGGAGGCCATCGAGGCGCTCCATGAACGGGGCATCGAGGTCGCCATGCTCACCGGCGATGCGAAGGCCGTGGCGCATGCCGTGGCGAAGGAGCTGGGGATCGACACCGTTTTCGCCGAGGTCCTCCCCGAGGACAAGGCGTCCAAGGTGCGGGAGCTCCAGAGGCAGGGAAAGAAGGTGGCCATGGTAGGCGACGGCGTGAACGACGCCCCGGCCCTGGCCACCGCCGACATCGGCATCGCCATCGGAGCGGGGACCGACGTGGCTGTGGAAGCGGGGCACATCGTTCTCGTCCGCTCCGACCCCCGGGATATCCCCCGGATCGTAACCCTGTCGCGCGCCACCTACCGTAAGATGGTCCAGAACCTCTGGTGGGCGGCCGGCTACAACATCCTGGCAATTCCCCTGGCGGCCGGCGTGCTGTCGGCATGGGGCATCCTGCTGACCCCTGCGGTTGGCGCGGTGTTCATGTCCGCCAGCACGGTCATCGTGGCCATCAACGCACAGCTCTTGAAGCGCACGGAGATATGAGGAGATACGATGAGCGGAACTCGCGGTGGACGGAGCTGAGCTGATGCGGATCCTCGTTGCCGAAGACGACAGGAAGGTGGCCAGCTTCCTCAGGAAGGGACTCCGGGAGGAGGGCTACGCAGTGGATGTGGTCCATGACGGTACCGAGGCGATCATGAAGGCTATGGTCCACCACTATGATCTGCTTCTCCTGGACGTGATGATGCCGGGCAAGACCGGTCTAGAGATAGTGCGGGAACTCCGCTCGAAGGAGAAGACCGTTCCGATTCTCCTCCTCACCGCCCGAGACAGCCGGGACGAGATCGTGCGCGGTCTCGACATCGGTGCGGATGACTATCTGACGAAACCGTTCGCCTTCGACGAGTTGCTGGCCCGCGTCCGGGCTCTCCTGCGCCGGGGCAAGACCGAGCGCCCGGAGCGCTTTATCTACGGCGACCTCAAGCTGGACCGATTGAAGCACGTTGCATGGCGAAGGGGTGAGCGGCTGGACCTCACGCCCAAGGAGTTCCAACTCCTGGAGTTCTTCCTGCTCAACAAGGAGCGGGTGGTCCGGCGCACCGAACTCCTGGAGAAGGTATGGGACCTGTCGTTTGACCCCATGAGCAACGTCGTGGACGTGCACGTGGCCCACCTGCGACGAAAGCTCCGGAAGGAGGGAGAACACGACCCCCTTCTCCACACGATCCGGGGGGTCGGCTACCTGTTCCAGAGGGAGAAGCCCGAGTGATGGATGGCAGGTCCTTCCACAAAGGCAACCAGTCTGATCCTCGAGGGTCAAGGGACCCATCGCATCAGTAACCGAATTGCGATTCCAGAATTCTAGTTTTAATATGGGATCAGTCCACACAAGCAACTCGGGGGAACTTCATGCGAATCGACGCCAATCCCGCCAGAGAAGAAGGCCTCTCCAGCACCGACTCTCCTGACCCCTCCATCCACGTTCGCAGCCCCAAGCAGAGTCGGAGCCGTGATACGCTGGACCGTCTCCATGCCGCAGCGCTGGAGTTGATGGCGGAGCACGGAGTGGAAGGAGTCACGGTGCGCGACGTGGTGGAGAAGGCCGGATCTTCGGTGGGATCGTTCTACGCGCGCTTTTCAGGCCGAGAGCAGCTGGTACGCTACCTCAGGGCCCATGCCCGGGAGGAGGTGCTGGAGGAGTGGGAGGCCGCCCTCCTCCGGATCCCCGAGCTGAAAAGCCTCCCCCTTCTGCAACGAGTGGAGATACTGGTGGAAGGCCTCCTGGAGTTGGCTGGCCGGGACGAAAGCCGGACCCTCCTCATGCAAGACCGGAATGGACCGGTGCAGCGGCGCATGCGGAACGACGCCGTGTCCCTGCTTCAACCCGGGGCAACCGACCCGCAACCATCGCGCCCCGCGCGCGAACGCGAAGACGGCGGCGAAGACGGCGGGAGGAATGTGGCCCTGGGTTGGGAGATGACGGTGGCCGCCGCCGGGGCCCTCCTGACGCGTCAGTTGGATGAAGCCGAGTTCCTCGCGCCGGGGCAGATTCGGGAAGCTTTGGTTCGACTTCTCATGGGATATCTGAGCGCACCCCCGATGGACGCACAGTCTGCCGAGCTCATGCCACAGACCGAGGCTGGGGAGCGTTCACCGGACACGGACCACGCCGAGCCACCGCCACCCGCCCTACCGGAGCCCGAACCCGAGCCGGACTTCGTAGACCCTTTCGACGTCTGGGCTTAAAAGGCTGTTGAAGAAGTACAGGGTTCTACCGGCCGGCGGTCAGCTCCTCCCAGGCCACCTGCAGGTTCGCCGAAAGGCTCAACCGGGGCGACAGCGAGCGGTGGTTAGGGAAGTCGGGCAGGCTCTCCACCGAGGTGATCTCTTCCACGGAGCTTCCGGCCTGGATTCCCTCCTGGGCACGGTCCAGGAGCGCCGACAGATAATCTCGCATGACCAAAAGGTCATCCCGGTACGCCACCACCCCGAAATCCGGGTGGGCATGGCCGGCAATGTAGACGGTCCTGGCACCGTGCTCCGCCGAGACGCTCTCCAGGAGCTGAACCCACCCCTGAATGGAGGCCCCCCCCGGACGGTCGATGAAGGGATAGACCCGGTTAAAAAGGAGGTCACCCATGTGGACCACGTCGGCCTCCTGGAAGAACACCGTGCAGTCCCCACCGGTGTGGGCGGGCCCGTAATGTTTGGCTCGAACCGTCTCATCCCCCAGTCGGATGGTCCACTCTGTACCGAAGGTCTCGTCTGCCAGGGCACTGGGATCCAGGTTCCCGGCGGCGCCGGCGGTGGTCTCATGCAATTCCCGGGCTCGCCGGTGCGCTACGATGGTCTGGGACACATGGCGCATCACCGCATTCCCACCCACATGGTCGGCGTGATGGTGGGTGTTCACCAGGGCGTCCACTCTTCGGGTGGTGCGTTCCGTGAGACCCGAGACGAAGGTGGCCGCAGACTCCTCGTACTGGCTATCCACCACAAGCACCCCGCTGGGGTTCACCAACCATCCCATGGTCCCGCCACTGCCCGTGAACAACCCCACCTTGCGCCGAATGGGCTCGAAACCCTCGCGGGTCGGTGACCAGACGGACCCCCTACCGGGGACCGCCCCTTGGAGCAAGGCCGGCGCCACCATCCCCAACGCCAGAGCTCGGCTGGAACTCCGCAGGAAGTCCCTTCGGGTGGTGGTGACATAGGGGGTGCCGACGGCATCTGACATGGGGTCGTGGACAGACATGGATTCCTCCAGAATGAGCAACGTGTGCGGTCATGGTAGGATATGAATACCTCCCCCCGGGCCGGACGAGCCAGTCCGGGGTACGACACCCCTTGTAAATCGCGCCAGTTGCAAAGACTGTTCATGCCCCCGTCGTTCAGGAACCCCAACCGCGTGTGCGCTGCCTATGTCCGAAATCGCCGCCCCGGCCCAAGCCCCCACCTGGACGGTGAAGGATTCCGCCGATCTCTACGGCCTGGAGGAGTGGGGTGCACCCTACTTCAGCGTTTCAGAGCAGGGCACGGTGCAGGTGCATCCCGCGGGTGACGACCGAGCCATCGATCTTCTGGAAGTGATTGAGGGCCTTTCGGCCCGGCAGCTCCATCCTCCCGTGGTGGTGCGCTTCTCGGGAGTGCTGGCCCACCGCATGGCCCACATGCGCCGGGCTTTCGACGAGGCCATCGCCGACCAGGCCTACCAGGGGCAGTACATCTGCGCCTATCCCATCAAGGTGAATCAGCAGCGCCACATCTGCGAAGAGATCCGGGATGTGGGGCGGAAGCTGGGCTTCGGACTGGAGGTGGGGTCCAAACCGGAGCTTCTGGCAGGGCTGGCCCTCACGGAGGGGCTGAACGACATGCCTCTCATCTGCAACGGCTTCAAAGACGGAGAGTTCATCGAGACGGTGATCCTGGCCGCCAAGATGGGCCGCAACATCTTGCCAGTGGTGGAGCACCCCGCCGAACTGGAACTCATCATCCGCTCGGCCCGGAAGCACCAGGTGACCCCTCGCTTTGGAATCAGGGCCAAACTGGCCTCTGGAGGCATCGGGCGATGGGCCGATTCCGGGGGCTTCCGGGGAAAGTTCGGACTCTCCGTGAGTCAGATCCTCCAGTCGGTGGACTACCTCCGGGAGGAAGGCCTGTTGGACGGCCTCCAGATGCTCCATTGCCACATCGGCTCCCAGATCTATGACATCCGCACCCTGAAATACGCGGTGAACGAGCTCACCCATCTCTACGTGGAGCTGGTGAAGCTGGGCGCGCCCATGGGGATTCTGGATCTGGGGGGCGGGCTGGGTGTGGACTACGACGGTTCGAAATCGGCCACAGACTCGTCGGTGAACTACACCCTGGAGCAGTACGCGGGGGATGTGATCCACCGGGTCATCTCCATCTGCGATGACGCAGAGGTGCCCCATCCCGATATCATCACCGAATCAGGACGGGCGCTGGTGGCCCATTCCGGGGTGCTTGTCTTCGAGGTTTTGGGCGCCCGGGTGTTCCCGGAGAAGCCCGACGACGCCCTGACGAAGCGGGCGCTGGAGGAAGGGGATGAGGATGACACCCCTCAGCCCCTTCTGGATCTGGTGGATGCCTATGAGCGCCTTCAGCAGCAAGGAGCCACGGCAGAGGTCTACCATGACGCTGAACACGCCCTGGGGGAGGCCATGAGCCTGTTCAACCTGGGGTACATGTCCATCACCGCCCGGGCTGCCTGCGAAGAGTTGTACTGGGCCATCGGAAACCAGGTGCTTCGGAACCATGGGGATGAGTTGCCTGAGGAGTTCGCCGATCTGCCCGATCGGCTGGGCGATCTGTACTTCTCCAACTTCAGCCTCTTCCAGAGCCTCATCGATTCCTGGGGCATCGATCAGATCTTCCCCATCATCCCCATCCACCGGCTGGGCGAGGAGCCCACCCGCCGGGGCACCCTGGCGGATATCACCTGCGACTCCGACGGCCGGGTGGACCGCTTTTCGGGGGTCAACGGACCGGAAACCACTCTCCCACTGCACCCCCTCATCCCGTTGAGCCACAACGGCGGGCCGGCGGTGGAGTACGAGCCCTACTATCTGGGCGTGTTCCTCACCGGTGCCTACCAGGAGACCCTGGGTGACCTCCACAACCTCTTTGGCGACACCCACGCCGTGCATGTGGAACTGGGCCCCGACGGCGACTGGCACCTGGACGAGGTGGTGGAGGGCGACTCAGTGCGGGAGGTGCTCCGTTATGTCCAGTACGATCCCAATGCCATCCGCCGCGCCCTCCGCAAGGAGATCGAGGCCGCCCTGGCCGCCAAGCGCCTCACCCTGGAGGAGGCGGTAAGCATGCGGCGGTTCCTGGACGACGGACTGGACGGATACACCTACCTGGAGTAAGGGCGTCTCAACTGTCCCCCAGGCCTTCCCCCTGGAGCATGAGCCCCATGTGGAGTTCGGCCTGCTCCAGGCCGCCCTCGCCCTCCTGCCATCCGATACGGCCGTCGCCGTTGGCATCGTGGCCCGAAACCAACTGCTGGGTGAGGGTCTGGAGCTGGCGCACCAGTCCACCTGCCTCATCGTAAGTGCCGGCCGCTTGGATGCGTCCCACCAGCGCCACGATCTCTTCTGCCCTGGCCGCCACCGTGCGGGCTGAAGCCGCCACATGGCCGGAGTGCAGCTTCACATTATCCGAGGCACCTTCCGCCTCAGATGCCAGGGTGATGTGCTGTGCCACTCCCTCTGCCGCCCGCTTCACTCCAAAGCCCAGACCCGGACCGCTCTCCACAGCGCTGGGGTCCACAGCATGCAGTACGTGACGGGAGTGAATTTGCATGGCGGCCACATCGAAGAGATCCCGGGCGGCCAGGTCGGCGTGCTGCACGGCCACCTGGGCCTCCGCCTGGGCGGTAGGAAGCAGCCCTTGGCCGTCAGGGGCAGGTCCGAAGGCGTGGGCGACATGCCCCATGTGGGCATGAGCGGGGTTTCCGTCCTGAGCCATGAGGGGGGAGGCCGTGGCGGCCAACGCGCAACTCAAGGCCACTGCCAGACTCAAGAGACCGGAAGTGGGGACGTGGGGCGCTTCGTTGGGACGTGTCGGAAGGCGATTCATTGGATTCCTCATTCTGGGGCTGGAGCGGAAAGGTAGAGAATAGAGTCGATGTACTGGGACATTTTCTCGTGGACGAAGGCCTGGATCGTTCCATGGGGGAGACTGTATGGGTGACAGTAGAATCTGCTTCCAGGCTGCGGGAGGCAAGGCAGGTCCTCAGCGCTTGCGGAGCAACCAGAGGATATCCGCCCCGAAGGAGTAAACCAGAAGGGTGAGCGAGAACGCCGCTGCGGCCCAGGCCAGCCAGACGGGGATGATGGGGCCCAAGCACACCAGGAGGGCAATGCCCTGGACGACGCATGCGGCTTTTCGTCGAAAGCTTTCCGGGAGGGGTTCCTGGAGTGCAGGCCACATCCAACCTGCCACCACAAAAAGATACCGGAGGGCGCCGATGAGGATGACCCATGCCCCCACCTTCCCGGATAGCCAGACACCCAGCGACAACACCAGAAGAAGAAAGGCGTCCAGTTCCATATCGAACCGAGCGCCGAAGGCCGTGGCCGAATGGGTTTTCCGGGCAACCCACCCATCCACTCCATCCAGCAGCAACACCAGCGTCGAGATCCCGATGACCCACCAGAGCCCGCCGCTCTCCAGTTCCCTCCACATCGGGAGCAGCGCCGCCAGGGGCACCACCATGGTGGCCCTCAGCAGGGTGATCCGGTTGGCCGGTCCCATCCCTCCCCAGGACCCGTCGCCAGTCAACTCCTGTGCGCCGCTCGCCGGGGTGGAGCGGTTCAGATGACGGGGAGCTTGCACCAGAATCAGGAGGGCCAGGGCCCCGTAGAGGGCTGCGGAAAGGCCCACTACGCGCCTGGCCTCTCCGCCTGTTGGTCCGCCTGCCGGCCCGCCCATCACCCAAGCCGAACCCGCAGTGAAAAGGGCGAGGGGAATGAGCGCCAGGAACAGGTCCCGGACCACCTCCCCCACCGGGAGAGCGCCTGGAGGGGCAGAGCCGGGATGGACCTCGTAGGGGTTCATTGGGGTTATGCGAGCATCGCAAGTTGATATATCTGCAACCTGAATCATCCTCATAAGGGATCGCTTCCATCACCGCTATGTACCAAGCAGAGCGCGGACTGTTCGAACTCAAGCGGCATCGACCGCTTCTCATCGTCTCCACCCCAGGCGGCTCCAACGGCACGTCTCCCGGGGATCCCTCACGGGGAGTTGCTACCCCACTGGAGGCGGGAGGAAGCCTGAATGGGAATGGAAACGCGCTCAGCGGGTCGCTGGTGGCATCAGTGGAGGGGTTGGACGCCTGGAGCCTCCAGCTTTTGGGGGAGTTGGGCGGCGACGCTCCCTCCCTCATCATCACCGGGCACCGGGCAGAGGCCCTGGGGCTCACCGAACTGGCCGGTGTGCCTGCCGTAGCTGTCACCCTTCCGAAAGATGCCGCCTTGCGAACCATCACCCTGCTGGCCGGGGGAGTGTTGGTCCGGAGTGCGCTCTCTTCCACGTTGCAGACCCGCCCGGCCACCCCTGACGAAGTAGCGGGACTGACCCTGGCTCGGTTGGCGCATCTTGTGCCGGCCGTCCTAGCCACCGCGTTGAACCCCCGGGCACTCCCTCGCCTGAAGCGCCTGTTGGACAGCGGCTCCCTGGCCCAGGTCACCACCCATCAGGTCACGAACTTCTCCGCGCCGCCCCTGGACCTGGTGGAGGTAAGCCGTGCGCCCGTTCCCCTGAAGAACGCGGAGCATGCCCGGTTCATTCTCTTCCGGGAACCCCGGACCTTCGTGGAGCATGTGGCCATCGTCATCGGCGAGCACGGGAACTGGCCGGACCCGGTTCCGGTTCGGCTCCACTCCGCATGTCTCACCGGTGATATCTTCGGGAGCCTCCGCTGCGACTGCGGCGAGCAGCTCAGAGGAAGCATCCAGCACTTCACTGAGCACGACGGCGGGATCCTCCTCTACCTGGCCCAGGAAGGGCGCAACATCGGGCTGGCCAACAAGCTCAGGGCCTATACCATCCAGGAAACAGGTCTGGACACGGTGGATGCAGATTGCACGCTGGGTTTTGGACCCGACGAGAGGAGCTATGAGGCCGCCGTATCCATGCTCCGCCGGCTGGAGGTGAGCCGCATTCAACTTCTCACCAACAACCCGGAGAAGGTGAAGGCCATGACCGAGGCCGGGATCCAGGTGGTGGACCGGAAGCCCCTGCACGGCACCCTTACCCGACACAATCTGCCCTACGTTCGGGCAAAGGTGAATCGGGCGGGACATTGGTTGGAAGGAATGTTGTCCGAACCCATTCCGGAGGTGTGAGGGAGTCCCCTGGACGGCAGGGACGTTCAGGCCGGCCTACCTGGCAGGCCCACTACCACGCCGCAGACGAGCGTAGAGGTCACCGGATGGAAAGCCACCGGCCCCGCTCTCCAGCCACGCCTTCATGACGGAGGGGGGGGTCCAATCAGGAAGGAGAAAGCTCCGCTCCTCACCTGGAATCACGTTGAATTCGTAGGGGCCCAGCGCTTCCATCCGACGCACGCAAGCCAGGGCACCCCGAAGGTCTCCCGCGACAAACTCCACCGAAAGTGCGGGAATGGCCTGACTCAACCCTTTCAGCACCTCCTCTTCGAAGCCCTCCACATCGATCTTGCAGAAGGATGGGATTCCGAACTCCTCCACCAGGAGATCCAGGGTGGTGACACCCACCCGGACATCTCCGTCCCAGCGGACTCCCCTGAACCCCTCCTGCCGCTCCTGCACCCCCTGCCGCCATGCCTCGGAGAGGGACGACACAGTGGGATTCCTCCGGCTCACGGCCAACTGCGCCTCACCTGGAACGGCTCCAACAGCCTGTGCAACCAGCGTCACCCCGGGTAGTCGGCCTGCCCACAGATGGAGCCAAGGGAGAAGCTGGGGCTGAGGCTCCAGTGCCACCACCCGGGCCCCCAGCGCCGCAAAGGCCCGAGTGCGATCGCCCAGATGAGCTCCTACGTCGAATACCACATCGCCCGGGGCGATGAACCCCCGGTAGAGCTCTCGCAGGCCCCGCTGACGTCCGGGTCGCCAGTAGATCATCATGGAGCGGGCGATCCCCCGCCACGCCGTGAAGCTCTCCTTCAATCTCTTCCTCCCAGGGGGGGCCAGATTCGCCGGAACACCGAAGGGCCCTGGCCCTCTGCCAGAATCTGGTGCACCGCCGCTGCCAGGTGGGCCGAGATCACCGCCACCAGGGTGTAGGCCGTGAATTTGTGCACCACCGACATGGTATCGGCCACGCGAGGCATCTCCGGCAGGAAGGTGGGGACCCCCAGCCAGTTCAGCAGCTCCATGGGGAAGCCACCGCCTACCACCCGTACGAATCCACTCATGGTCATGACCAGGAGAAGAGCCAGAAGCAGCCCGTGGGTAAGGGAGGCCAACTTCTGCTGCAGGGGGGTCATGGAGGGAGCCGGAGGTGGACCCCGATGGACCAGCTTCCACACCACTCGAAGCACCACCAGCACCAGAATGATGCTTCCCAACCCCTTGTGGACCACGTAGAGACCGTCGCGGTAGGCCTCGAAGCCCTCACTGGTCATGGCCATCCCCACAGGGAACATCACCAGAAGGAGAAGCACCGTGAGCCAGTGGAAGAGCCGGGTGATGGAGCTGTGGCGAGGCGTCGCAGGTGCAGGCGGCGTGTTGTTCGTCATTCTGCCCCCGGAGTAAATGCCCGGACGAACCAGTCCCGGAACGCATCCATGCGGAGCACCGGCAGCTGGGGATCCGGGTAGGCGCCAGGGGAGAAGCCCCACTCTAGGAACGGCCTCACCACTTCCGGATCCTGGGCGATGATGTGCACGGGAACCGCCATGGAAGCGGAGTCGCCAGTGATCAGGGGAGCCGGTTGGTGGTCGCCCAGCACAATGAGTACCAGTCCGTCGTCCACGTACGTCTCGGCGTAGACCATGGCGGCGTGAAGGGCATAGTCCACGGCCAGGGCAAAGTGCTCCCGCACCCGCTCGGTGTCCAGCCAGAGCTCCTCGGGACGCTCGCCGGCGTCGGCCCAGGGCTGGAAGACCGATCCGTCACCCACCTCGTCACACCCCGACAGAACGGGCAGGATGGGAGTCCATGGTGCGTGACTGCTGATGAGGGCCACCTCCATGAAGAGGGGTCGCTCCCGGTCCCTGCGGCGCACATCGTGCTCCAGAAAGCACCAGGTGAACTGGTCAGGCATGGTGACCCAGTTCAGCGGCGGACCCCGGTATGGGATGTCCTGGCGGGGGAAGATCCGGTTGTAGCCGAAGCGCTCGCCTTCGGGCCACGCCATGGTGATGGCAGGCATGATGGCCACTGAAGCGTAGCCGCCCCGGTGGAAGTCATCCACCAGATTCTCCCGGTTGCCGGCCAGATACAACTCGTAGCGAAACTGATTGGAGAGCCAGAGCCCCGTCAGCACCGACCCATGGCCCAGCCACGACTGACCCCCCTGGATCGGCGCTTCCAGCTGACCCGTCGCCAGGGTGAGGCCCGCCCGGGACATTCGGACCTCCAGGCTGTCCAGCCGGGGCCGAACCAGAGGCGCATAGCGAGGGTCGTCCTGGCTGGACATCCCGTAGGACTCCACGAACGCCATCACTACGTCTCTCCCCCCCAACCCCTCAAGGAGCCCTGGCAGGTGGGCGTAGTCGGCGGGAGCCGCCTCCATTTCTCCGGCAAACCGCTCCCGTTCCCCCAGCATCTGCATGAGATAGCGGTGCTGCTCGAAAACGAGATCCACCAGGGGAGTGGCCGCCTGGAAGGGGAGGAGAGATGCCCCGGCGACGCCCGCCGGTACCAACACCCCGGGCACTCGCGCCTGCACCAGCCCCAGGCTTCCCACCAGGAGGGCGGCCATGCCCGCATACCGGAGAGGCGTGAGCCCAGGCCCTGACGGAAGGCGGAGGAAGAGCGCCACCAGGGATCCGGTGGCACCCAGGATCCCCAGGGTCAGCCCCACACCCCAGAGAACAGCCTTCCCCGGGCCGAGGCTTCCGGTCATGAGATTCACCACCGCCCCGGCCAACCGAAAATCCAGATAGAGGTTCAGCGGCCGGGCCAGACTCAGTCGAGCCGTGGCATCGGCCAGGGCCAGCACCAGGATTGGAAGCACCAGGAGCCCCGTGACTGCGGCCATCCAGAGTGCCCAGTTCCGTCGGGGCAGAAGGGACAGGGTGCCCACCACCAACAGGGCCTCCACGGCCACCCAGGGCGGACCCACGGTGCCCGCCACCAGCCATCGGGAGCCCAACAGGATAATGTTCAACAGGAACAATCCTGCCACGAAAGACGGTATACCCCATCCCGCCGACGGACGGTGAGTGGGTCCCGACGGCTCGGCAGTCCTCCCTTCGTGGCTCATGGATGTGTCCGTTGACCTCGTTGGCGAGAATGGGGATTTCAGCCAACAGCTCCAGGGTGTCCGGAAAACCATGGCCAAACGCATTCTTGTAGGTGTAGGGGCCATGCTGCTCGTGCTGCTGGCGGTCCGGGCCTTCGTTCCTGGGCTGCTACCAGACACCTTCTCTGGCCTTATACCGGAAGAGCAGGCGTTTGAGCCCACCCCAGATTCGGCCGCCCTCCCGGGTGCCCCCCCAGACCACCTCTGGGAGAAGCTGGAAGGAGTGGGGCCCGGCGGGCTTTTCCCCGCTCTCACGGAGAGAGCCAGACTTCGGGCGGAGCGTCCCTGGCAGCCGCCGCCCTCGACTTTGCCCCCTGGATGGGCCCGACTGGGCTACGACAGCTACCGACAGGTGGCGTATCGGCCCGACGCCGCACTCTGGCGGGGGGAGTCCCCTTTCGAGATCCAGTTCTTCCATCTGGGGGGCCACTACAACCGGCCCGTGCGCATGGTGGAGGTGTGGGAGGAGGGAGCCGCCGTGATTCCCTATCGGGCGGAGTTGTTCCGGTATCCATCAGAAGATGAGTCTTCCGGGGTTGCAGAGCCCCCTTCACAGCGTGAACTGGGCGAACTCCATGACTTCGCCGGCTTCCGAGTCCATTTCCCCCTGAACCGTCCCGGCGTGGCCGATGAAGTGGTGGTGTTCCAGGGAGCTTCCTACTTCCGGCTGCTGGGTCCCGGCCAGGTCCATGGCCTGTCGGGGCGGGGCCTGGCAGTGAACACCCCCCTGGAGTCCGGGGAGGAGTTCCCCGACTTCCGCCAGTTCTGGTTGGTGCGACCGGATTCCGGACAACGCGCCCTCACTTTCTACGCCCTCCTGGATGGCCCGTCGGTAACCGGTGCGTACCGGTTCCTGCTGGAGCCCGGCGGTGCGGGAGATCCTGGAGTACCCGCAGCCCACACCACCCTGGAAGTGGAGGCCCGGCTCTTCGCCCGGAAAGACGTGCAACGACTGGGCGTGGCCCCTCTCACCAGTATGTTCCTCCACAGTCCAGCGACTCCCCACGGCTTCGACGACCTGCGCCCCAGGGTGCACGACTCCCAGGGTCTCCTCATGGCCACCGGAGAGGGGGAATGGATCTGGCGGCCCCTGAGCAACCGCTTCGGGGTGCAGGTGACCTCCCTTCGCGACCGCCGGCCCCTGGGGTTCGGGCTGATCCAGCGGACCCGGGACTTTCGGGAGTATCTGGACCTGGAAGCCCGGTACCATCTGCGGCCCAGCGTCTGGGTGGAGCTCCTGGACGGGGATTGGGGGGCTGGAGGGGTGGAGTTGGTGGAGATTCCCACCACATCGGAATTCTTCGACAACATCGTGGCCTACTGGGTCCCTGACATCCCTTTCACCCAGGGAGATGAGCGCCGTTTCACCTACCGCCTCCACACCTTCCACGGACCCCGCTGGGAGCCGGGATCCGAGCTGCCCCGGGGCGATGGCAGGGTCCCGGCCTCCGGCATGCCGGAGGCGTGGGTGGAGCGCATGGCCCAGGGCTGGGCTTCCCTTCCCGGTGAGGCGAATCCCCTCCCCCGGTCCCATCGGCGCTTCGTGGTGGACTTCCATGTGGCTCCTGAAGCGGCCCCCAATGCCGATGCACGTCCGCCGGAAGTCTCGTTCCAGGCCTCCTCCGGCGAGCCATCCGACCTGCAGGTGGTGCCGCTGCCTGAGAGTCGAGGGTGGAGGGCCACCTTTCGGTTGGCTCCCGACGGAGCCACTCCCGTGGACATGCGCCTCCTCCTCCATCGGGATGGGCAACCGGTGAGCGAGACGTGGAGCTACCTCTGGGTTCCCCCCCGGGAGGCCGGCCCATGAAACAGCCCGTGACACAGCCCACATCCGCCCACATCCTCTCCCTGCCGGGACGGGCTCTACGGCTTCCTCTCTTCCTGGCCCTGGTGGGTGTAACCACCGCAGCCGGGGGCGGGATGATGGGGTCCATCATGCGAGCCGGCGGGATCAGAATGGTGGAGACTTTCCTCCTGGCCTGCTTCGTGCCCACCTTCGCCTGGATCTCCATGGCCTTCTGGAGTGCCGTCATGGGCTTCGTCTTGCAGCTCTTCCGGCGGAATCCCGTGACGCTTCGGAAAGTAGCGGACGGTGCGCCGTTACTCTCACTGGACGCCACCTCCGGAACCACGGCCCTGGTCATGCCCGCCCACAACGAAGACCCCGTGCGGGTGGGGTCGGGAATCCGCCGAATCCTCCAATCGGTGGAAGCCACCGGGATGGGAGAGCGCTTCCACTTCTTCCTCCTGAGTGACACCACCCAGCCGGTTATCGCGGAAGAGGAGGAAAGGGCGTGGTCCCAGCTTCGGAGTGAGGCCGCGCATCCCCAACGCCTCTTCTACCGGAGGCGGAGTCCCAACACCGGGCGAAAACCCGGGAATATCGCCGACTTCTGCCGGCGCTGGGGTGCCGACTACCGCTATATGGTGGTCCTGGACGCCGACAGCGTCATGGAGGGTCCCACCCTGGTGGAGCTGGTGCAGCTCATGGAGGCGAACCCCAGGGCCGGTATCATCCAGACCGTGCCCATACCCAGGGGGCAGGCCAGCTACTTCGGGCGGCTCCTGCAATTCGCCGGTAGGCTGTACGGGCCCATGCTGGCCACTGGTTACAGCTTCTGGCAGGGAAACGCCGCCAATTACTGGGGGCACAACGCCATCCTTCGAGTGGCCCCCTTTGCGGAGCACGGAACGCTGCCCCGCCTGTCGGGCAGTCCTCCTCTCGGAGGGGAGGTGCTGAGCCATGACTTCGTGGAGGCGGCCCTGTTGCGACGGGCCGGCTGGGACTGTTACCTCCTGCCCCACCTCCAGGGCAGCTTTGAGGAAGTACCGGGGAATCTGGTGGACTATGCCCGGCGCGACCGGAGATGGTGCCAGGGAAGCCTCCAACACCTTCGCCTCATGGGGCTCCCGGGGCTGAGGGGAATCAGCCGGCTCCACTTCTTCATGGGGGCCATGGGATATCTCTCGTCGGCCCTCTGGCTCCTCCTCCTTCTGGGGAGCACCGCATACGTGCTCCTTCCGGAGACCCCGGCGGGAGAATCATCGGGGAGCCAGGGGTTCCAGGCACCCATATCCCTCCTGGCCGTCACGGCAGGCATCCTGTTTCTTCCCAGGGTAATGGCCCTGATGCTGGCTCTGGGGCGCCGGTCCAGCGCTTTTGGAGGATCCCTCCATCTGGTGACAGGCTTGATGGTGGAGACGCTTTTCACGGTGGTGGTGGCCCCCATCATGATGCTGCTTCACAGCCGTTTCGTGACAGAGATCCTGGCCGGCCGGACCGTGCCATGGCACGCCCAGGATCGGGACGGAAGAGAGATCTCGTGGGATGAGGCGTGGGAGGCCGGATGGGAGCCCACGGTGGTGGGCATGGTCTGGGCCGGTGTCACCCTCTGGCACAGCCCCTTCTTCGCCCTCTGGCTGTCTCCCATCTTCGTGGGGCTTCTCCTGGCCATCCCCATCATCCGATGGAGTAGTGGGTCCGGGGGCCGGGAAGCTCCTCTTCCCACCCGGGCTCCCTTCGCCCCGCCTTCTCCCTCCTCCGCTTCGGGATCCCATGGCAACTGATCCGCATCCCATCCCCACCCGGGCCTTCTGGGTGGAAGCTCCCGGAAGAGGCTCCGTGCGCACGGAGAGCATCCCATCGAAGGTGGAATCCCAGGTGAGGGTGCGCACCCTGTACTCCGGCATCAGCCGGGGTACCGAGGGGTTGGTGTTCCGGGGGGAAGTGCCGGCGAGCCAGCACCAGGCCATGCGAGCTCCCTTCCAGGAGGGGGATTTCCCGGCACCGGTGAAGTACGGCTATTGCAACGTGGGTCAGGTGGAAGAAGTGGGAGGCCGGGTGGAGCCCCTGCTGGCCCGGGCCCTGGAGGGCCAAGTGGTCTTCTCCCTGCACCCCCATCAGGAGCAATTCTGGGCTCCACCGGAATCTCTCACTCCCCTTCCCGGGGATCTCCCCCCGGACCGGGCCATTCTGGCCGCCAACATGGAAACGGCCCTGAACGCCGTCTGGGATGGAGCGCCGGGGCCAGGCGACCGCATCGTGGTGGTGGGGGGCGGAGTGGTGGGACTCCTGGTAGCCAGGCTCTGCCGGGATCTCCCGGGAGCTGACGTCACGGTGGTGGACGTGAACCCTCTCAGGAAGCCGGTGGCTCAGGCTCTGGGAGTGGGCTTCGTCCTGGTCGACGCAGGCGACACGGAGGATGGACCCTCCCGCCGCAGGGAGACGGGTGTGGACTCCGCGTCGGGTGCCGATGTGGTCTTCCACGCCAGCGGCAACGCCAGGGGCCTGGTCCGCGCCCTTTCCGTGGCCGGGGACGAGGCCACCGTGGTGGAGGTGAGCTGGTATGGGGCCCGGAGCGTTCCCCTCCCCCTGGGAGAAGCATTTCACTCCCGCCGACTCACCCTGAGAAGCAGCCAGGTGGGAAGGATTCCCCCGACGCGCGTTCCCCGATGGTCCCACGCCCGCCGGATGGCAGTGGCGCTGGAGCTTCTCCAGGACCCCCAGCTGGATCTCTTCATCACGGGCGAGAGCACCCTGGAGGAGCTGCCCGACGTCATGGCGGTGTTGGGTGGAACCGCTGCGGCAGAGGAGGCCGGGCGAGCCTCGGGTCTACCCCACCCCGGGCAGACCCTCTGTCACCGCATTCGCTATCCCCGCTCCGGTTCCTGACCGGCCCCCATTCTCATCCTTCAGTCCCAGGAGTGCCCCGGATGTACAGTCTCACCGTGCGAGATCATATCATGATTGCCCACAGCTTCCAGGGCGAGGTGTTCGGTCCCGCTCAGCGCCTCCATGGCGCCACCTACGTGGTGGACGCCACCTTTCGCCGCCAGAAGCTGGATGCCGACGGCCTGGTGGTGGACATCGGCCTGGCTTCGCAGACGCTCAAAGCAGAGTTGGAGAAGCTGAACTACCGCAACCTGGATGATGAACCGGCGTTTTCCGGGCAGAACACCACCACTGAATTTCTGGCCCGGGAAATCTTCCGACGTCTGGCCGGTGCGGTGGAACAGGGGGCTCTGGGGGACGGAGCCAGGGGCCTGGACTCCCTGGAGGTGACGCTCCGGGAATCCCATGTGGCTTGGGCGTCGTACCTGGGCTCCCTCCACGGCTCCCCCAACGACCCCGGCCAGGACTCCCCAGAGGGCTCCCCGAGGGACTCCCCCAAGGACACCCCCTGACAGCTCCTTCCATGCGCCGAAACGAGAAGGCCGTCCACCTGGTGATTCCAGGGCCGCTGGACCAGCTCACGGGGGGGTACATCTACGACGCCCACATCGTGCACGGGCTCAGGGCGGTGGGGTGGACGGTGACGGTCCACTCCCTGGAGGGCCGTTTTCCCAACCCGGACCTGGAGGCCCAAGCAGCCATGGCGTCGACCCTGGCTGCCCTCCCCGACGATTCCCTGGTGGTTCTGGACGGCCTGGCGGCAGGGGGGCTCCCCCATCCCCTCCTCCTCCATGGACAGCGGCTGCGGCTTATGGGCCTGGTGCATCATCCCCTTTCGCATGAGACAGGGGTGCCTGAGGACCTTCGGGAGCGCCTGGCGGCGTCCGAAGCCCGAGGTCTGGCGGCCTGCCGAGGGGTCATCGTCACCAGCCGGTTCACGGCCCGGCAGCTGGAAGCCATGGGGACACCTTCGAGCCGCATCCGGGTGGTGGAGCCGGGCACCCACGGGGTTCCCGGCCCCCGGAGCCCGGCAAGGGTCCAGGAGAACTCCATCCCCCGGCTCCTCTGTGTGGCGTCGGTGGTGCCGCGGAAGGGCCACGACGTCCTTCTGGAAGCCCTGGCCCTCCTGCGGGATCACCCCTGGGAGTGTCACTGCGTGGGCAGCCTCACCCGGAACCCTTCCTTCGCGGCCCGGATCCAACGCCAGGGCGGCGCCCTGGATTTCCCGGAGCGCGTGCACTTCCATGGGGAAGTGAGCCCCCAGGAACTGGAGGCGTACTACAAGGGCGCCCACTGCTTCGTCCTGGCCTCCCACTATGAGGGGTACGGAATGGTTCTCACCGAAGCCCTGGCCCACGGCCTCCCGGTGGTGAGTACCACAGGAGGGGCCATTCCCGACACCGTCCCGGCCCAGGCCGCGCTCCTGGTTCCTCCAGGAAACCCTGCCGCCCTGGCGGAGGCCCTGGGGCGAGTGGTGGCTCCAGACACGGGCCCCGAACTCCGCCGGAGACTGAGCGACGCGGCTCGGCGGCATGGGGAACTTCTCCCCACGTGGGACGCCGCCGTGTCCTCCTTCCAGGAAGCCCTGCTGGACTTCGGTGACCGATCGTCGCAGGAATTCGACCAGTGAGCGAGAGCCGTCCCCAGCCCGTGGAGACATTTTCAGCCTCATGGTTGGAGCTTCGGGAGCCGGTGGATCACCGGTCCCGGGCCCATGGCATCCTCCCGCCGCTCCAGGAGGCGTGGCACCGCCAGGGGTGGCGCCGGGTGCTGGACCTGGGGAGCGGTACCGGATCGAACCTCCGCTATCTGGCGCCCCGACTGGGCGGCAAGCAGGAGTGGACCCTCCTGGACCACGACGCGCGACTCCTGCAGCGGGCCCGGAGACGGGTGGTAACCATGGAGTGGCCCGGAGCCGGCTTGGCCCGCCAGCCAGGTAGCATCCCCCCCTGCCAGCTCACGCATCTGCGAACGGTGGTGGGAGATCTAGCCCGGGAAGGGCTGGCAGAGGTTGCTCAGACCCACCTGGTAACCGCCTCGGCGCTTCTGGATCTGGTGAGCGAAGGATGGCTCCGGAACCTTGTGGCGGCCTGCCGGGACGCAGGTGCTGCAGCGCTCTTCGCCCTGAGCTACAACGGTTCCGTGGAATGGGAGCCGGCGGAGCCCATGGACCGGGAGGTCCTCCTGGGCGTGAATCGGCACCAGGCTGGAGACAAGGGGTTGGGGGCTGCCCTGGGGCCCCGGGCGGCTCGCACGGCGCAGGAACTCTTTCGCAAGGCAGGATATGCCACCTGGCTGGAACCCGCCCCCTGGATTCTCCCATCCGCAGACCGCTCCCTTGTCCAGGAACTCACGGCTGGATGGGTGCGCGCCGCCGGAGAGGCCGTTCCCGAGCGAGCCGAAGCCTACGCGGGTTGGGGGGAGCGCCGCCTGCAAAGCATGGAGGGCGAGTCGTTCGCACTCACCGTTGGCCACTGGGACCTCCTGGCGCTGCCCCTCATGCCCCCGGTGTCGCCTGTGTCCCCAGTGCCCCCTGAGGGGGACGCGGAGCCCCATCCGTCGGAGGAAGCTACTTGACGCTTCCGTCAGCGTCCCCGGCCATGGGCATGCGCACAGCCCTCCGCTCGGCGGTGAGTCTGGCCATGATGGCCTTCCTCCTGATCTGGCTGGATGCCTCCCGTCTCCTGGACCAACTGTTGGGAATGCACCCGGGCTGGGTGGCGGTTGCCCTTGGGGTTACGGTGGCCCAGACCCTCCTGCTGGCCTGGCGCTGGCACTTCACCGCTACCCGGCTGGGCCTGAATCTCCCCTTCTCCAACGCCCTCCGGGGCTATTACCAGGGAATCTTCCTGAATCAGGTCCTGCCGGGTGGTGTCCCGGGGGATGTGTCCAGAGCCTGGCAGCACGGGCGCACCGAAGGGAATCAGGCATCCGCCTTCCGAGGGGTTGTGCTGGAGCGCCTTTCGGCCCAGGTGATCATGACGGCCCTGGCTCTGGGATGTGCTCTTTTTCTTCCCAGGGCGTTCGGGAACATGGCCCCCTGGTTCAGCAGTACCACACGAGCGGCGATTCTATTGGGAGCGCTGGTGGGGGGAACCGCCTTGGTGACCATTTCCCTCTGGCTCCGCACACGCACCCTTGAACCGCCGCCAACCCCCGTCTCCCTCAGGGGGAAGATCCTGCAGGAAGCCGTTCACACCCTGCTGGCGCCCGATGCACTGCTCTTTCAACTGGGAAGCGGGATCCTGGTGGTGGGCGGGTACGTGGCGGTCTTCGTCATGGCCGGCCAGGCCGTGGCGGCGGTAGCAGCGCCGGGCCATCTGGCTCTCCTGGCGGCACCGGTCCTCATGGCCATGTTGGTGCCCATCACAGTGGCCGGGTGGGGGCTGCGGGAAGGAGCTGCCGCCGCCCTCTGGGCTGCTGTGGGACTTCCCCCCGAGGAAGGAGTGCTGGTCTCCATGGCCTACGGCGTTCTGGTTCTGGCGGGAAGCCTTCCGGGAGCAGTCACCCTTCTTCGCCTGCGGTCCTGAAGTCCAGGTCGAAGAGGATATCCGCCCCCAGGAGAAATCTCCGCACCCCAGGCCGGAGCGCCTCATCCAGCTTCCGGATGGGATCCAGGGTGATTCCCATTCGACCGGAGCCCAGAATGATGGGTGCCACCACAAGATGGAGACGGTCCAGGGCCTGGACCTGGAGAAAGCGAGAAACCGTGAGGCCGCCACCTTCCACCAGAACCCGCCGAAGGCCCCTTTCCTTCAGTTCCCTGAGGATCGCTTGCGGAGGGAAGCCCGCCGGACCCCAGTCCGCAACACGAACCGTCTCCACCCCGGGAAGGGAGGGGCCATCTCCCCGGCGCACCACCAGGGTGGGCGCGTCTCCGTCATGGAAGAGACGGCGATGGGGGTCCAATCGACCGGAGGGATCCAGGACCACTCTCACCGGGTTTTCCCCCTTCACTTCCCGAACCGTGAGTCGGGGATCGTCCATTGCCACCGTGCCGGCACCCACCACCACAGCCTGGGCCAGAGCCCTTAACTGATGGAGGCGTCGAATGTCGGTGGGACCAGTGACGTAATGGGAGTGCCCCGACTCGGTGGCAATTCGCCCATCCAGACTCTGGGCGATCTGCCCCACCACCCACTGGTCTGATGTCCGGAGGGGGTGGAAAATCTCCTGGAAGGAAGCACCGTCATCGCTCCCTGCCCCCTCATTCGCCCACGACGACGAAATCACCCCTCGTCTCCTGGCTCGTGCCGGGGGGTTGAGCCGGGCCGGAGGTGTGAGCCGGCCCGGAGGCCTGAGCCGGGCCGGAGGCGCTCCAGGGGAAACGCCCGGGTCTCCTGGATCACCCGGGCCAGAGCCTCGCCAAAGTGGGTGACCAACCGAGCCCCCATGGCGGCATGGGCAAGGGTAGGGTCGCCCACCACTCCCGAGACGTTCAGATCCTGGGCGAGCCATGCGAACGATGCAGCGGATTCGGGTCCCAGGAGGGCGGCCGCATCCGACCCTTTCGCCTGGCCGCTTCCGGGCGCCTCCAGTTCCTCGCCCAGAGAGGGGAAGGCGCGGGCAACCTCCATTCGTACCAGATCGGGGCGCAGGTGGAGCATCATGGCCGTCTCCACCGCCCCCCCATGGAGTCCATGACGGAGTTCAACGGGAGGCAGATATACTCCGGTGGGAAGTCCGAAGCGTGGGTAATACACCTTCACGATCAGCAGCCCGTGGTCCCTGCGCAGGCGAAGGGCAGCGGAATCCACGACGCCCCGATTCCCCCCATGGGAGTTGAAGATGAGAACACGCCGGACACCGTCACGAGCAAGGGAGGCACCGACTCCCGCCACCAGCTCCTCCAGGAGATGAGCGGGGAGAGACAGCGTGCCTGGGAGATCCTGATGCTCGAAGCTGGCACCCACGGCTTGGGTCGGGAGAACCCTCGCCAGACAATCTGCCGGCAGCTGTCGAAAAGCCTCTTCCAGGATCCCTTCCGCAATGACCAGGTCCGTGGAAAGAGGGAGGTGGGGTCCATGCTGCTCCACCGCAGCGAAGGGCAAGATCACCACCGGATCTCCGGCGGCCAGAGCCGTCACGTCCGAGGTGGTGAGGTCCTGCCAGAGGGGTAGATTTTCTCCGGGCATGAGCGGGATCCGGGAGCGGGGGTGGGGGTTCGAGGCCAGGTGCGCATCTGGATAATGGGACAAATCCCGTTGCCGGCACCACGTGCGCGGGTTACGCGAGCGCCAAGAGCCGGAACCAATGGTGGCGGCAGGGGGTGACGTACGCCATGTCCAATGTGGAGGCCGTAGCCCATTACTACGATGGAAACACCCGACGCTTTTTGCGGTTCGGCGGGGCCGGCGCCAGCCTGGCCATCCATCGGGCTCTCTGGGGACCCGGGGTGTCCTCTCGGGAGGCGGCGGCCGACTACATCCATGCCTGGCTCCTGGCCGAGCTCCGGGCACCATGACCCAACTTACCCAGGAGGCTGCTACGGCCGGATTCACTCCGGTGGCTCAGCACGACTTCACGCACCTCATCCACCTGGATCGACTGCGGGACCGACTCATTGGACTCGTGGCCCCGACGGCGCACCGTGTTGGATTGCACACCCGGCCCTTCTTCGGAAATCTCATCGGGGGAAACGCACTTCGGGAGGGCCTCAAGAGGGGGGATCTACGCTACGGGGCCGTGGTGCTTCGGAAGGGGGGAGCTTGAGACGCAATGTGCCTCCCCGGGCCATCCTTTTCGATCTGGACGGCACCCTCATCGCCACCCGTCGGCTCTACGTGGAGGCCTTTCTACTTTCGGTGCCGCCCATCCTGGGCCGGATACCCTCGGAAGAGGAGATGATGGCCCTGAAGCCGCGCTCGGAGACCCGGTTTCTCCGCCAGGTAGTAGGCGAGGCCAGGGCGGTGGAATGCCTGGACGCCTTCTACCGGCACTACGATGAACTCCATGGGGAGCACTTCCAGGGCGTCTACACGGGGATCCCGGACATGTTGGAAGCCATCTGGAAGCTGGAACTTCCCACCGCCATCGTCACGGGGAAGAGCCGAAGGGCCTTCTCCATCACCCGACGCCATCTCAACCATCACCCGGAGTTGAACGGCGCGGCGCTGGATGCCTTCCAGCCCACGGTTTGTGGCGATGAGATGCCCCACGACAAACCCCACCCCGGAGGGCTGCACCTGGCCCTTGAGGCACTGCAGGTGACGCCTCACCAAGCGGTGTACGTGGGTGACTCCCTCACCGACGTGGAAGCCGCCGTGGCGGCGGGTGTGCGCCCGGTAGCCGCGTTATGGGGGAAGCGGGCCCATGAAGTGGACGGGTTCCGGAATGCGGCTTTGGAACATGGAGCCGCCGCGGTGATCCGGCCCGGCGAGTTGGCCTCAGCCCTGGGGCTGGGTGGCAGTTGAGGAAGCGCGCTGACATTGCGCCCCCCCGTCTCGCCCCCTATCTCCCGCTCAACATGCTTGCTTCACTCATTTCCAGTGCCCTGGCGGCGACGCTTCTCCTCACTGTGGGAGTGGAGGGGGGATCCGCTCACCTCCAGGCGGCCACCACACCAGCCGGCAGAGACAAGGCCCTACAGGATCTCCCGCACGGCTGGGACAACCTGCCTGGGTCGCATCTCACCGTCTACCTGGTCACCATGGGACCCGGCGACCAGGTATGGGAGCGCTTTGGCCACAATGCCATCTGGATCCACGATGCGCAGGCCGGCACGGACGTAGCCTATAACTGGGGCCTCTTCGATTTTGATCAGGAGGACTTCATTCCCCGATTCCTGGAAGGGGAAATGCTCTACTGGATGGGGGGCTTCGATGCCCTTCGCATGGTGGAGTTGTACCGGCAGGAAAACCGGACAGTAGAGCTCCAGGAGTTGAACCTGCCACCCGCCCGGCGCCTGGCTCTCCAGGATTTCGTGCGTTGGAACGCCCGGCCCGACCACCGCTTCTACCTGTATCACTACTTTCTGGACAACTGCTCCACCCGAGCGCGAGACGCCCTGGATCTGGGACTGGAGGGGGTTCTGGAGCGCCGCTTTTCCAACCAGCCGGCAGGGGAAAGCTGGAGAAGTGTGGTTCGCCGGGTGCTGGAGGGGAACATCCCCGAGTACCTGGCCCTGGACATCATCCTCTCCTCACCCGCCGATGAGGCCATTTCCGTGTGGGAAGAGATGTTCATCCCCATGGTTCTCCGGGATCGGATCCGGGAGGTGCAGGTGGAGGGACCCACCGGTGACCCCATTCCCCTGGTGGCTTCCCAGCAGATCCTGTTCACCGCTGACCGCTCGGATCCCACGGGTCGCAGCCGGATCTTCATTCCCCTCCTGGCCGGTATCTCCCTCTTGCTGGGAGGAAGCGCCGCCCTCTCCAGAGGCAGGGTTCCTCTCCTTCTGGTGGGAGGTGGTTGGAGCCTGGTTTCCGGACTCCTGGGCGTGGTGATGCTCTTTCTCTGGCTGGGCAGTGGGCACACCTTCGGCTATGGGAATCTGAACCTCCTTCAGATGAGCCCACTGGGAGTTCTCCTCCTGGTACTCCTACCGGTCTCGCTCTTTCGGAAGGGAAGGGGGCGAACCGGCCATAGGGGGGCCCTCCGGCTGGCAGCCGGGGTGCTGGGTTTGTCCATCCTGGGGGTACTTCTTCTTCCCTTCACCAGTCAGTCCGGGGGGCTTGTAGCGCTCCTGGCCTTCCCCCTGCACCTGGGAATCTGGTGGGGGCTCCAGCGACGCACTGTGGTGTAGGAGAGGCATTCTGGTGTAAGACTGGACTGCCCGATACGCCACACCCTGGAAAACCTCGAACTTCAACCACGGAACCTGCCAGTGTCCCTTCCAATCCTGCCACATGTCCACGCCCGGAGCCGCACCGCGGGCCATCGTACTCTCCGGGCCCTGTTGGGGGTCCTGTCGGCCTCCATGGTCTCGCTGGTAGCGCAGGAGGCCTCCGGACAGGAAGCTACGGTTCAGGACACCATGCTCCAGGAAACCGCGTTCCAGGAGGATGCAGGAATCCCGGAGCGCTTTCTCGCCCCGTTCGTGGAGGGTGAGACCGAGCGATCCCGGATGTGCGTGGCACCGCTGAACCGCCAGGAGAGCCTCACCCGGGCCTTGGAGCCCCTGGATGTGCGAGCCGGACGCCTGGCTGCCCTGGCGGCGGCGGTAGCCCTGGAAGACTCCCTTCGGGTGGCGCCCTTCCAGGAGGACGACCCCATAGATGCGGCGGTCCAGAGTTGGTTCCAGGAAGACGCCGTCCTGGCCCAGGCCTACCTGGAGTCGGAAGACCCGGATCTGGTGGCTACCCGGGATGCTCGTCGCAACGGAATCCGGGAGCGCTTGCAGGAGGCATTCGACGCCCTGAACCAGCAAGCGGATCTTCTGGCTGCGGACCGGATCCCGGATCCGGAGGCCCATGCCCAGGCACTGGCCGGATGTGACGGCGCCGTGCTGGTGAGGAGCGCCGTACTGGAGGTCTGCCAGAACGAGGAAGGCGCCCTTTGCGATGCGGCTCGGGCAGCGGCGGCGGCGGCCGGTCAGGCCAGTCCGTATCGGTTCGTGGATGACGCCCGGGTGTTGTGGGACATGGAAGAGATCCGGCCATGGACCGAGCCGGTGCGCATCCAACCCTCTCCCGACGGTGGGCTTGCCGGCGCCCGGACCAGCTCCATGGTACGAAGGGGAAACGTGGTTCTGGCGTTGAGCGTGGAGCCCCTTCTCCAGAACCAGGAAGACCTGGAGCCGGAGGCGGTGGCCGATTTCCAGGCGAATCTGGAGGAACTGGGCTTCGACTTCCAGCACCCGGAACTGGTCATGGCACCGTCTGTGGCCCTCCGCCTTTCCGTGCAGCAGCCCATCATGGGAGAGACCCATTATCTCCTTCACTTCGATGACCTTTCCAACCCGGCGGAGCAGGTGTTCTGGAGCACTCCCGTGGGGTCGGGAGGGCCTTACACGGCCCTTATCCCCGCGCCCGGTTGGGTGCTCTCCCGGCTGGCCGGGGGAGACCCCGTGGCCCTCACTGCCGTGGTCTTTCCTCCCGACGACCCCGAGAGCGATGAGGTCATCGAAGCGGAGGCCGTCTACACCCTGGAGGTAACCCCGGTAGGTCAGGTACAGTCCGTGGGAAACCTCCTGGCATATCTGGGAGGGGGAGAGCTGGCGGCTGACCTGATCCTCCTCATGGGGGGCGTGGACGAGACGGATCCGTCGGACTGAGGCGCAGACGGGGGCTGACGACGGGCCCGTGAGATAACCTGCCCACCCTCTCGAGGGGAGGTTCTGCTCACCTGATGGGCAGGAATTTCCTTTCCCTCCGCTCCGGCGCCACCTATCGTTTCACCAGTGGACCGGGACCCCCGGACCCAGGGCACCACACTTCCCCTGCCCGCTACCCGACCTTGAGCAGCGAATCGTCAGAGGACTGGGACACCGAGGCTCCGCCGGGACCAGCCACCCGCTTGCTGGTTGAGGCCAGCCAGGGAGACCGGTCTGCCATGGACCAGCTCCTTCCCCTGGTCTACCAAGAGATGAAGCTCCTGGCCCGGAGTCATCTGTCTCGGGAATCCCAGGGACACACCCTCAACGCCACGGCGCTGGTGCATGAGGCGTACATTCGCCTGGTGGACCAGGACCGAGTGGAGTGGCAGGGCCGCGCCCACTTCTTCGCTCTGGCATCGCTGGCCATGCGGAGAATCCTCATCAGCCACGCCCGAGCCCGACTCAGCGGCAAACGCGGGGGAGGGAAAGCCCATGTCGCTCTGGATCAGATTCAGGAAGACGCCCTGGGGCAGGACTTCCTCTCGGACCCCCAGGCCGAGGAACTCCTGAGCCTGGACGAAGCGTTGGAGGAATTGAAGCGATTCAACCCGGGAGGAGCTCGGGTGGTGGAGTACCGGTTCTTTGGAGGTCTTCCCCACAGGGAGATCGCCGAGGTGGAGGGCGTGTCGGAGGTTACCGTCCGCCGCCGCTGGACGGCCGCCCGGGCCTGGCTTCGGAGCCGACTGGACGATTCCGCCGTGCAGAGCGCCACCAGTATCCTGTCCCTGGCCGGCCAGGGATAGACTGAGAATCCCCATGGGAGCCATGGATCCGGGGCGTTGGCAGCGAGTGGAGGAACTGTTCCTGACGCTCCTGGAAACCCCTCCGCAGCAACGGCTCGGACTCATGCAGGAACTCTGTGGCGACGACCGCCCTCTCTATGAGTCGGTGGAGTCACTGCTGGAGGGGCACCTTCGGTCGGAGGGCTTCCTGGAGACACCCCTGGCTCAGATGGAAAGGGGGTCGGGCCCCGAATCCAAACACATCGGCCCCTACCGCATCGTGAAGCCCCTGGCCCGGGGAGGCATGGGATCCGTCTTCCTCGCCGTCCAGGAAGGAGAGGGCTTTCGGCGAAGCGTAGCGGTGAAAGTTGTCCGCACGGGGATGGACAGCCCTGAGGCACTGGCCCGATTCCGGCAGGAGCGGGGAATCCTGGCCTCGCTGAAGCACCCGAACATTGCCCGGTTTCTGGACGGGGGGGTCTCGGCGGAGGATGTGTCCTACGTAGCCATGGAGTACGTGGAAGGCGACCCGGTGGATCGGTACTGCCAGACCCACCGCCTCTCCGTTCCGGAACGCATCGCGTTGTTCCTCAAGGTGTGCGACGCCGTTCATCACGCCCACGGCAACCTGGTCCTTCACCGGGATCTGAAGCCCGGCAACATCCTGGTGACGCCCGATGGCCATCCGAAGCTGTTGGACTTTGGCATCGCGAAGCTGCTGGACCCTTCCCAGCCCCCTGAACCGCTTGCCCTGACCCAGGGAGACAGGCCGCCGTTCACCCCCGAATACGCCGCCCCGGAGCAGCTTCGGGGTGAGGCCGTTTCCGTGGCCACCGATGTGTACTCCCTGGGGGTGGTGCTCCATGAACTCCTCTGGGGGTACCGTCCCCGGGATCCTGCCACCTCCGGTTCCAGAACCGTTGGCACAGCCAGATCGCTTAGCACCCGAAGCAGTGGCGATCTGAAGTTCATTGTGGATCGGGCCGTGAGCACGAACCCGATGGATCGATATTCATCGGTAGATGCCCTTCGAGACGACCTGGTGCGATATCAGCAGGGGCGTCCTGTCCGGGCTCGACCGTCCACCTCCCTCTACCGAGCCCGACGCTTCGTGGGTCGAAACCGGGCGGGAGTGGCCGCTGCCGCTACGGTGGCCCTGGTGGTGCTGGGAGCGGTGGGCGTGCTCATTTACCAGGGTAGGCAGGCCGCTCTGGAGCGAGACCGGGCTCTGGAAGTGCGGGGATTTCTCCTGGAGATGTTCGGGGCAGCAGCACCTGACCGGACAGCGGTGGACTCCGTCACTGCGGTACAGTTGTTGGATCGTCAGGCTCAGAGCCTGGAGACCCTCTATGGGAATCGCCCCGATCTGCGAGCCGAGATGATGATGGCCCTGGCGGAGGGATACGACCGCCTGGGGATGTGGAAGTCCGCTGCGGAACTGGCCGAGAACGCGCTGAAGGTGAGGCGGGAGTTCCGAGGGGAAACCGACTCCCGATCAGCGGTCTCGTTGGGGCTGCTGGGCTGGATCCGGCACGAGCAGGGAAGCAGCGAAGAAGGCGAGGACCTCCTGCGCCAGGCTCTCTCGGACCTGGGGTCGGGGCGGGAATGGGACCGCGAGCGTTCCCGCATTCTGAACGACCTGGGCGTGGTACTGGAAGCCCAGGGAGAGTATGACGAGGCGGAGGAGCACTACACCCGTGCTCTGGAACTGCGCCGCAGAGTCTTCGGGCTCGGGCACCGGAGCGTAGCCATCACCGGCAGCAACCTTTCGGTGATCCGGTATCGTCGAGGTGACCTGTCGGGCGCCGTGGAGGCGGCATCGCAGGCCCTGGCAGTGATGCAGGAGGCGGTAGGGCCCGATCATCAGCGGTCCATCATCATCGCCCACAACCTGGCGGCCATGCAAATGGCCCTGGGCGACATGATGGGAGCTGAAGCCGAGTACCGAGAATTGCTGGACCGCCAGACTCGACTGCAGGGGGCTGAGCACCCCACCACCGTGAACATTCAGGTGGCCCTGGCCCGGGCACTCCTGAACCAGGGGAAGTGGGAGGAAGCCGGGCGCCATTATGGGACGGCCATCCCTCTCCTGGAAGCCAGGTTGGGCCCCCGCCATCCCATGCTCGGCCAGAGCCTCCTGGGCCTGGGTGAGGCGGAACTGGAAGGAGGACGGGCAGAGGATGCGCATCCGCATCTGGCGCGGGCTCACGAGATCCTTCAGCAGGCATTGGAAGAGGGACACCCCGACCGGGTCCAGGCGGCCCGGCTCCTGGAGGAAGTCGTGGGTAGGGAAGAAAGATGACCCGGAGGTGATCGGTTCTCCGGAGATTCTGCGCGTAGTCGGATGGGGGGTGACGGAAGTGCCGGCCCCTCTGCTCCAACGACGTATCGGATCCGGCAAGCACTTATCGGCCCCCATTCCCCCGAGAGGACCATGGACACCTTCATGACCTGGTTGAACGCACAGAGCCAACCGCTTTCCGTCCGCGGCTTCGGACACTGCCGGACTCCGAGCTTCCTGCGGCGCCTCCTCCCGCTGCTCATCCTGCCGGTTCTGGCGTCGTGCGGGGAATCCGGGCCTACCCTGCCCGCCGCCCTTCAGATCGTCGCCGGAGATGGTCAGTCGGGGACCGTGGGCCAGGCGGTGGCCCAGAGCCTTCAGGTGCGGGTTGTGGATGCCGGCGGCAACGCCATAGCCGACGTCACCGTGAACTGGAGTGTGACGGCAGGCGGAGGGAGTCTGGGGCAGTCCAGCACCGTCAGTGGGGCCGACGGAGTGGCATCGGTAACCTGGACCCTGGGTACCGAGGTGGGTGCCCAGCGAGCCACCGCCGAGGCCGGGGGGGCGTCGACCATCTTCTCAGCCACTGCGGCCGCCGGTCCTCCTGCCACGGTGAGGGTGACCCCCGCTGATGCTGCCATCACGGCCCTGAACGGTACGGTGCAGATGATGGCTTCCCTGGCCGATGAATTCGGAAACCCGCTGAATGGTGGGGACTTCCAGTGGGCCTCCGGGGACGAAGCCGTGGTGACCATGGCACCCGACGGAGTGGCCACCGGTCTGGCCCGGGGAGAGGCCGAGGTGACCGCCACCGATCTCACCTCAAGCCTTTCCGGATCCACCCAGGTGGAAGTGACCCAGGTACCCTCGACCGTTTCGGTGTCACCGCAGGATGCCACGGTGGCCGTGGACGGACTGCTGGGGCTCACCGCGGTGGTGGCGGATGCCGGCGGAAGCGCCATCCCGGACGCGGAAGTGGGTTGGACCAGTTCCGATGAATCGGTGGTGACGGTTGATGGCAGCGGTGTAGCCACAGGTGTGGCCGAGGGGGAGGCCACCGTCACGGCCACCGCCGGCAATGCCACCGGCGAGACCGAGGTGACAGTGGTGCTCACCGCAGATGACTTCGCACCCGTTTCCGACACCCAGGTGGAGGGGGATCTCACGGTGGGAGAACTCACCGTGCCGGCGGGGGTGACGCTCACCTTCACGGCCGACGCCACCATCACCGCGCTGGGAGATGTGAACATCGCCGGGAGTCTGGTGGGAAGCTGCGTCCAGATGGCAGTGGCGGGGCAGGGAGCGGCTACCTACTCGGGCACCTTTGACAACAGCTGCCCCCAGGAGCCGGAGGAGGGGGGGCCAGACATGACCCTGGTGAACGCCGGCCCCCTCACGGTAGAGGGTACCACCTTCGTCTACGCCGGCGAACTGGATATCCGCAATGGGCCACCGCTGGAGCCCAGCGCTGCGGCCGCGGAGCCGGCGGGAGAGGCCCCGAGCCTCAGCTTCATCGCCAATAGCCCGACCCTTTCCCCGACCGAGCCGGCCCGGGCCAACGGGTTGAATGCCTGCGTGGTGGCTGGTGCCACCTTCCGACCCTCCAACCCCGCCGCCCGGGACGGGGTAGACGGCACCTCCGGGGCACAGTCGGGGGCCAACGCCAGGGGAGTTCGGCTGAGTTGCACCGGGGATCTGGTAATGCGGGGCGGAGCCACCGGCACCACGGTGGAGGCGCGGGATGGGGGCGCAGGGGGAGATGCCGAGAACCTCGATCCACAGACAGACAACGCGTCGGGGAACGGAGCCGATGGCGGCAACGGTGGAGATATGACCGTGGAAGCAGACGGGGATATCACCTTCGATGGGCAGGGCGGCGGCACCACCATCCAGCTCTCCAGCGGCGGGGAGGGCGGCCACGGCACGGTTCTGGGCCGGGATCCGGGGGGAAACGCCACGGCCGATGGCGGCGAGGGCGGTGACGGTGGGAACGTACGGGTGGAAGCCACCGGGGGAATCACGGTCAGCCCCGGGGGCCTGACACTTCTGGTGGGAGTGGGCGGAGCCGGGGGTAAGGCCATCGCCAACGCCGGCAATGGTCGAGACGCCGGGGAGTCCGCCGCAACCGCCGGTGGCTCTGCCACGGCCACCGGGGGGGTGGGGGGCAGTTCGGTGGAGGGCCGCCTCCGGGCCTCCGGCGATGTCGCGGGTGTCCTGAACATCAACATCACCGGGGGGCATGGTGGTCCCGGGGGTGACGCCACCGCAGTGGGCGGCAAGGGGGGTGATGGAAATCTGGCATTCCCCGATGGGGCCAAGGGAGGCTCCATGGCGGCCAACGGTGGGAAGGGCGGGGAAGCCAGAACCAAGGGCCCCCTGGGTACCGTCATCGGCACCAGTGGAAAGGGGGGGAACATCCGCCTGGTGAATGGCCGGGGTGGCATGGGAGCCGATCGGTGCAGCATCCCGAACACAGGTGGAAATGGTGGCCGGGGTGGCGACGGATCGGGCGCACCGGGCGAAGGTGGCGGCGGCGACAACCCCGGGAATCCCGGAAGCATCTCGGTGGCTGCGGCCACGGGGAACGGGGGCGACGGGGATGACGGCAAAGGTCCCGGAGTTGGAGGAGATGGAGGCACGGATGGGCTGGCGCAGGGCTTCGCCCGCGTGGATGAGGGCCCGGTCTTCCAGGCCGGAGTCGGCGGGGAGGAATGCCCGGAGGAGCCGCCCGTGGAGGCGGAGGCGGATCCGTCAAGCATGGACGTGCCCCAGGGGGTGGTGCCACCGGGAGACTACCAGATCGCCTTTAGGGATGCCACGAACGCCATCGTGGGCTTCATGATCATGCGAGCGCTGGGCCCTACGGGGAATGCGTTCTGGGCCCTCAACCCACCCAGGTTCGGATGGGCGGCGCCGTACGGTTGGCTCATTCTTCTGAACACCCTCGAGACTCTTCAGCCGGGGCTTGGACTGCAGGTGTTGACCGTCTGCTTCCTGAACACCTTCCCCACGGAGGAAGACCCAGCTGTGGTGGAAAGCCAGAACTCCGAAGGAGAGACCCTGGGCACCCACAATGTCACCAGCGAGGGAGGATGCACGGAGATCACTCCGGCAGAAGGGGTCTCGCAACTTCGAATCCGAGGACGCCCTAGCGGCTTTTCAGACGCCCGGTTCCGAGCGCGATTTCTTCGAGGCGGCTGAGACACGGCAGCCACCGACGCACGCGGGACCCTGAGCGGCACCGGGGCACGGGAGAGGCTGCCGAAGTCCTGGGGATGCTGACGGGTCCCGAGGTCGGCATCCACCCCCCGTTGTCACCGGCCGGGCCGGGAGCGAACGTTCCACCATGGAACCCGCTTCCCGGTCCGGCCGGACCCTGCCCATGCTCCTCACCCTCCTCCCACTGCTCCTGGTGGTGTGTCTGGTGGCGGGACTCTTCATCTTCAATCCCGCCCTGCGGGGAGAGTTCGCAGTAGCCTGGGGGCACCTCTTCGATGGGGAAACCGATGCTCTCCGGGAATGGCTCCTGAGCTATGGGGCATGGGCGCCCGTCCTGTCCGTGCTGCTTCAGGTGTCCGCCGCCATCTTCCCTCCGGGGCCCCAATTCCTCCTGGGAATCGTGAACGCCATGGCGTTCGGGCTGCTGTGGGGAGGGCTGCTCACCCTCCTTTCCCAACTCCTGGCCGCCGTGGTCTGCTTCGGTATCGCCCGAATCGTGGGACGCCCCGGTGTGATTCGAATCGTAGACGAGGAGAAGCTGAAGAAGATGGACAGCTTCATGGCGCGACGGGGGATGTTGGCCGTCTTTCTGGGACGCCTCATCCCGTTCATCAACCCGGATCTGGTGAGCTATGCCGCCGGGGTCACGGGGATCCGATGGCTTCCCTTCCTCCTGGCGGTGGGAGCCGGAGCCATCCCCAGCACCCTCTTCTATTCGGTGGTGGGAGTCACGGCTGTGGAAACCACCGGGTGGGTGGTGGTCATGGTGGGAGTGGCCACCCTGGCGCCTCTCGTCCTCCTGGTGTTCCTCCGGAAGCGCTTGCCGGGCCGGTGGACCGAACCTCTTGCGCCAGATCGGGACTCGTCGAGCTGAGGATCCCGCGCCGTTTCCGGGCCCTGGGGCTCCCAACGGCGGCGCCCTGTGCTTCTTGAACGGCCTTCTACCGCATGCCCGCCCCTACCTGGGGCGGCGCCTCCTGCCGGCCCGGATGGGTCAGCTCCCGCTGCCGGGGCCAGACTTCGGCAAGCGTCTCCGCGTCGTAGAGGCGACCGTTCCGCATGACATAGCGAAGACTGTCGGTCTCCCGGATATCCGCGAGGGGGTCACCGTTCAGTACCACGATGTCCGCCAGCTTTCCCGCCTCCAGCGAGCCCAGATCCGCCTGCATACCCAGGGCCTCGGCCCCGATGATGGTGGCCACCCTCAGGGCATCGTGTCTGGGAAGGCCACCGGACTGCATGGACCAGAGTTCCCAGTGGAAACCCAGCCCCTGGAGCTGGCCGTGGCTCCCCACCCCCGCCTTTCCACCAGCGGCCACCACGTCCCGGATGAACTCGGCGTTCTGCGGGAAGGCGTACTCCTCTTCCACCGCCCAGAAACCCCTGCGCCGAGTGGTCCGGGCCAGCTCCGACTGGGGGAAGAAGCGCCGCAGCTTGGGGTTCTCGTACGGGCGCTCCGTGGAGAACCAGAAGTTCTCGCCCATGGGGCTCCCGAAGGTCACCAACAGGGTTGGGGTATTCGTGGTGCCACTCTCGGCGAAGAGACGTACCACATCGGAGTAGATGGGGGAGATTGGGAGATTGTGCTCGATTCCCGGATAGCCGTCCAAGGCGTGGGTCACGTCCAGTTTGAAGTCGATGCCCGCTTCGGTGGTGGGCCGCAGGCCCAGTTCGTGGGCCGCCATGACCAGCCACTGCCGCTCCTTCCGATTCCCGGCCAGATACATCTTGAACGACTCGGTCTGGTAATACTCGGAGTAGCGCTTCAGGAGGTTGCGGGCATGATCCAGGTCCCGGATGGGAGCCGTCCGGTAGCGGCCGAACACCCCCGGGCCCGTGGAAAACACTCGGGGGCCCACGATGTCTCCCACCTCTACCCGGTCAAAGTAGGTGAGGACATCGGTGGTGCTGGTCTGGGGATCCCGAGTGGTGGTGACCCCGTACGCCAGATTCACCAGATACGACCAGGGCTGGGGCGCATGAACCTGGAAGGGTGGTCGGATATGGGCATGGACATCCACGAAGCCCGGCATCACCGTAGACCCCGTCACATCCACAATCTCGGCCCCCGCCGGGATCTCCACCGATCCCCGGGGCCCAACGGCGGCGATGCGGTGGTTCACCACTACCACGTCCGCGTTGGGGATGATCTCGTGCCCCACCATGGTAAGAGCTCTCCCGCCCCGGAGAACCACCGCTCCCTCCGGTCGGTCCCGAGGGCGCTCCACCACCACCCGGAACTCGCGCGGCTCGTATCCTTCGGCATCAGATCCCTGCCCGTTGGCATCCGCCTTCCGGCCCTCCGCCTCCCGGGCCGACGGGAGATGGTAGACGGCATGCGCATTTCCGATGGACCAGTGCACGCGGCTCCCATCAGAGCTCCAGGCCGGGAAGTGCCCGCCGATGTCGGTAAGGAGGTCCACCGGCATGCTGGCCCGCTGGGGGTTGGCCACGGAGATGGTGGGAGCTTCGACACCCACCTGCGGCACCGTGACCCGGTAGAGGTAGCCATCCAGCTCCGCCAGCGCTTCGCCTCCCACCGGAGACATGTGGATACGCGATGCGTTCCGGGGAGAGCTGCCGCCCGCCTGGGTGGGACCCGTCACCTTCAGATGGCGGCGCAGGTCCGTTCCGTCGAAGCGAAGTGACACCAGTTCCCCATCATTTCCCGACGCGAAGATCCGGTCTGAAGCCGGCGGGTCACCCCGACGGAGAGCCGCGAAGTGCGGGCTGCCCCGACCCCCGGCGGGAGCGATGGTCCGCACTTCCCCCCCGGAGGACGGGATCCAGACGAACCGGGCTCCCAGCCCCCCCGACGGAATGGATACCTCATCCTGCATGTCTCGCGCATCGCCTCGCAGCGACACGATGCGGCTCCCGTCAGGCGACCAGACCGGCTCCTGGTACAATCCCGGAAGTGAAGTCAGGCGCTCCGGAGCGGCGGAGCCGTCGGAACGGACGCGGTACAGGTGGCCTGCGCCGGCGGAGGCGTCCCAGACCCCGTAGGCGATCCAGCGTCCGTCAGGTGACCAGGCGGGATGGAATTCCAACACATTCTGGTCGGTAAGGCGCTGAGAACCGGATAGCTCCGACGGCCCGGCGGCCCCCCCTTCTCCTGCATCCACTGGAAGGGATGTCACATAGAGGCGGTCGAAGGCCGTGTAGGCCAGACGACTCCCATCGGGCGACGGTACGGCGTGCCGGATCTCCCTGGCCCGGTGCATGGGTGCGTCGTCCACGGGGTATTCGAAGAAGAGGGAGGGTCCCAGACGCGCGTCCACCTGGGCCGTGAAGGGGATGGGGGTGGCACTGCCCTCCTCCTCGTCCACCGGCACCCGCCAGAACTTGCCACCGTACGAAGCCACCAGAGCCCGGGAATCGGGTGTGAAGGCGAATCCAGGGAGCACATCCAGCGTCCCCCGGGCCTCCTGGTCATCCCGCTGCACCGGGTAGGCCAACCATCGTTCATCTCCCGTGCTGAGATCCCGAATCCGAAGGCCCGTTTCCGCTTCATACCGGCTCCCGTAGACAAGCCAACGGCCATCCGGGGAAATCTCCGGTCTGAATGCCGAACCGTATCCGGCCGTCATCCGGGTACGGGTGCCCGCCTCCCGGTCGTAGACGGCCAACTGGTAACGTGGCAAGGAGGCGTTGTACTGCCAGTCCCCCGTGGCCTCGGCATACCAGATGTAGCGCGGGTCCGGTCCGAAGGTGGCGCCGATGGTCTTGAGGTTGTCGGGCTCTGAGATGAGTTGGGCTCCACTTCCTCCGTCCCTGTGGAAGAGCCAGAGCTTGGCCGAGCCACCCAGGCCGTACGTTCGGGAGGCCACCACATACTCCCCCTCGGGTGTCCAGGTGGGAGAGGTGTAGATGTAGTCCTCCCCGGTGGTGATCTGGGTGGTATCGGCGGCATCCAGCGAGATGGTCCACAGGTTCTCTCCCCCGCTCCGGTCGGAAACGAACAGCACCCGGCTGCCATCGGGGCTGAAACGGGGCTGGGCATCGTAGGCAATGCCCCGGGTCAGGGGTCGGGCGGCTCCCCCCGTCACGGGCATGAGGTAGAGATCTCCCAGCAAGTCGAATACCAGTGTCCGGCCGTCCGGGCTCACATCCACCGACATCCATGTGCCTTCAACGGTGGCAAATGAGATGGTGCGAGCCTCCTCCAGGGGAAGCCCGTTGGAGGCGTCGGTGGTATCGGCCTGGAGAGTCCCCAGCGCCAGGGTGGCGAGCAGGAAGGGTGCGAGCGGGCTCATGATGGAAGATCCAGATGAAGGGCAGGTGCCAGGAGAACAGTTGAAAAGCGTAACCTATGGAGAGCGGACGAGCGTCGAAACGGGTAAGCGCGTGTCGGTCTGCTTGCTGGGTCACTACGTTCCTGTTCAATATGCGGTCGTTGGCTCGCCTTGAACGGCCAGCCCCCAAATGTACGATCCTTCCATCCCCCCCTCATTCTCCCCCATCCCGCCATGTCCTTTCATCTCACCATCGCCCTGTCCCTGAGCATGCTCTTCGCCGTCGTGGGATGCAGCGAAGGAGGCGGCAACAGCGAGGCCGGCAGCACGGAGGCTCCCACCCCGGCGGGAGCAGAGTCCCCGGTGACTCTGGACACCCTGGCGATTCTCCTGGATCCCGGCCATACGGAGTGGAGCCGGCAGTCACCTCCCCTCTGGCGGGCTCGGTTCGAGACGTCGAAAGGGGACTTCGATGTGGAGGTCCGGCGGGAAGCGGCCCCCCTGGGTTCCGACCGATTCTACAACCTCGTCCGCCTGGGGTATTACAACGACACTCGCTTCCATCGGGTGCGGGAAGAGTACATCGCCCAATTCGGTCTCCATGGGAACCCTGAAGTGAACCGGGCATGGCTGGACCGGCAGCTCCCAGATGATCCCCCGGGCGGCACGAACGTGCGAGGCACCCTGGCCTTCGCCATGAGTCTGGAACCCAACACCCGGAACACCCAGATCTACATCAATCTGGCTGACAACACCCGGAACGACGCCGAGCCCTTCTCCGTGTTCGGAAGCGTGGTGGAGGGAATGGAAGTGGTGGATCGGCTCTTCGCCGGATACGGAGAGGAATCGGGAAGTGGCGTGCGGCACGGCCTCCAGGGTCCCATCATCGAGGGGGGGAACGCCTATCTGGATGAGGAATTCCCCCAACTGGATCAGATCCACCGCGCCCTTCTTCTCGAGGGGAACGCCCACCCCTGAGCCCCATCACAGCACTCCAGGCCCAGGTGGCGTGGGATGGCGGAGGGGGAGGGAGAGCGTTTCACGCCGTACGTAACTCCCCGCCTGGTGTTGGATGGGTATCTGGGCGACTCCCGACCCAGGATCGGAGGTTGCTCCCCACCGGAACAGAATTCCTACCCACCGGAACAGAATGTTCCATTGTGGCCGCACGTCGGGCCTACACGAGGCTGGGGAGGAGATGGGAATACCACCCCTCCAGAGTACGTAAGTCTATTGTTTGCAGAGTTTTATAGCATACGTTTCTGCACACTGGGGGATCCTGGCACGGGCCGTGCAACCCATATCCCCACGATGAGCATCGCTCACGGAGACTCCAGATCATTTTCCGGCGATCCCAATCATTTCATCTGGAAGGAAGCGACCCATGTCCCCCAAGACCTCTCTCTTCGCCTCGATCCTTCTCCCCGCCTTCCTGCTCCTGGCGGCGTGCGAGGACCCCATGGCTCCCACCATGGATCAGCACGTCTCCTCGCTCCAGCAGGTGAGAGATGCCGGCATGGAGTTGGGAGCTAACGTTCCGGTCACCCTGGCCTTGAGCCCGTCTGCCGAGTCCGTACTGACCGGCATCCGAACCCTTCAGGACATGGTGAACGACTTCGTTGAAGACGGCTCCATCAGTAACGCAGGGGTCGCCAACAGCCTCCTGGCCGAGCTCCGAGCCGCAGAGGCATCGGCGGAGCGAGGGAATCTGGAGGCTACCCGCGGTCAGTTGGGCGCCTTTCAGAACCTCGTCCGGGCCCAGGCTGCAGATCCGGTTGCCGGCGCAGCAGGGAAGGGCAATGCCGGCGGGAACGGTAGCGGGAACGCCGGGGGCAACGGAAACGCCGGCGAAAATGGAAACGCTGGCGGAAACGGGAACGCCGGGGGTAACGGAGGCGGCGACAGTCAACCTGGGAAACACATTTCCGCTGAAGCTGCGGATGCCCTCCTTGAACTAGCAGTCGAGCTTCAGTCCCAGGTGGAGGCTCTCATCCAGGCCGCGGGTGAGGACGAAGGCGAAAGTGAGGAAGAAGGTGAGGACGAAGGCGAGGACGAAGGTGAGAACGAAGGCGAGGACGAAAGTGAGGACGAAGGCGAGGAAGAAGGTGAGGAAGAAAACGAGGACGAAGGTGAGGGCGAGGACGAAGGCGAAGGTGAGGGTGAGGGCGAGGACGAAGGCGAGGACGAAGGTGAGGGTGAGGGCGAGGACGAAGGCGAAGGCGAGGACGAAGGTGAAGATGAAGGTGAGGGCGAAGGCGAAGATGAGGGCGAGGACGAAGGTGAAGATGAGGGTGACGACGAAGGCGGGGACGAGGGCGACGACACCAGCACCGGAAGCGAGCCCACCTGGAGTGTCACCATCCTCTCCCCAGGGGAGGGCTCCCTGTTCCGTCTGAACCAGAGCCTGTATCTAGCCGCTGGTGTGGATGTGGAGAATGACGACGCCGACAGCACCCAGGAGAACAGCACCTCGCTGGTTTGGAGCAGCAATCTGGATGGCGAGTTGGGGGTGGGCCTACAGTTGGTAGTAGACAACCTGTCGGAAGGGAGCCATATCCTCACCGCCTCCCTCCAGCTTGAGGGCGAAGTGGTAGCTGCGGACGCCATGACAGTCCTGGTAGCCCAGGGACGTGACTATGGCCAGGCGCGGGCCTGCCTGGCCAGAAGTCGGCAAGCCACCCCCGTACCGGCTTGCCGCTGATCAATCCATGAATTCAGGGTCGGGGAGACGGATGCTGGCACAGGTCCGCCGGTAGCTCCAAACCGGGGCAGTGATGATGAGCCCAGGGAGCCTCCCTGTCCTCTCCCCGACCCGATCGCAGTATCCAGCCGAGCCCCCCCCCCCCCCCGGGGTGGGGTCGGTTCTCCTATCGAAAGTTCCCGAATTCAACCTGAGCCGAGGTGGCCCCGCCCCAGTCCACCAGCACCTCCAGAGAGGGTTCAGGGGGAATCCGCAGCTTCAGCCAGTCCATGAAGGGAGCCACCCGGGCGAACGCCATGGGTGGTTGGCAGTTCACCCCGAAACTGGTGAGTCCCACCTGGGCCCAGCCTTCTCCGTCTCGCACCATGAGGGGTCCCCCACTATCTCCGTTGCAGATGCTCTGGGTTGTCCCCTGGGTACCTGCACAGATGGTGGTCTCCACCACACTCTCCCCCAGCATGGTGCGACAGTCCGCGTTGGATATGAGAGGGAGATCCACCTGGCGAAGAAGGGGGGAAATCGCCCCACCCAGAGAGGTCCGGCCCCAGCCCAGGGCCCTCGCCGGGGTGCTGGGTTCCGAAAGACCGGGGCGCCCGGGAGTCTGCAACGGCATCCGTCGCACCATGAGAGCTTCCTCCAATCGCACTACAGCCACATCGTTGCCCACAAAGCTTCGATCTCCATACGCCGGGAAGATGCGCACGTCGGCCACGCCCACCCGGCGCCCTTCCTCCTCCAGGTTCCGGGTGCCCACCAGGACCTGGAATTCCTGGGGCCCGAGCCCGTCCACGCAGTGGGCAGCCGTGAGCACCCATCTGGCGGCCACCAACGTGCCGCCACAGAAGAAGGCGTTGCGGTTCTCGGAGACTCCTCGGGCCACCAGGGTCACCATGAAGGGATAGGCATCGTCTTCCACCACCTGCCCCCCGATGATGAACGAAGGGGGAGGTACCGCGAGGGCGAAGCCCTGTTCACGCCCCTGGCCAACCCCCTCCGCCCTCCTCCGTGCCACCGTGGGCGTCCATCCGAAGGGGAGCGCCAGCCGGACCCGGGTGGGAGCGTCGGTTTCCACCCCCATGAAGTCGAAGCCACCGTCCTCACGGGTGAAGGCCACAGGCTCGCCGGCACCCAGGCTGCCGCTGGCGTCCAGATCCAGATATACCACGAATCCTGCCAGACCCTCCGCGTCGGGGGAGCGCACGCCGTCGCCTTCCACATCGTGCCACACCTCTCCCGAGATGACCCCCTGGCCATTTCCGGGAGGTGAGCGCACTCGTACCGGCCCCACAACGTCGGAGTCCGTACTGCCCCGATCATCCCTTACTTCCAGGGAGGGAAGATATTCCCCAGGGGTGGCATACACATGCTCCACCCGAACACCGGTGCCTGCCTCCCCATCGCCGAAGTCCCAGCTATATTCCACCAGTTCGCCGTCAGGATCCTGGGAGGCCGATGCATCGAAGCTCACCCGGAGGGGCGCCGGCCCCTGAGCATCCAGCATGGTGAATTGCGCCTGGGGCGGTTGGTTCGCTGCGGGTGGAGCGGGAGGATCTGTGGGACCGGGGCTTTCACTGCCATCGCCGCATGACACACTCCAGATGGTGAGCCACACAGCGGTGGCCCAGCCGGTGCGCCGCCATGGGGCAAAGTGGGATGAGCCGCGATCCGGGGAGGGGAATCTCACGAGGCATTGCCGGGAACGAGGTGGAGGCCGAGGATTCTATCCTGATTCAACACCCTTGGACATTGGAACGTTTCAGCATCGGAGCGACCTGTGAAGCGCCTTATCGTGGTTGGCGATCGTGTTCTCATCTCGCCGGAAGAAGGAGAGGAGCGGACCCGGGTGGGACTCTACCTTCCGGCCACCGCCTTGGATTCCCAGGCCGTGCAGGGCGGTACCGTGCGGGCCACGGGACCGGGAATCCCCATTTCGGCACCCAACGACCTCAGCGAGGAACCGTGGCGCATTGAGGCTGGGGAGCCCCGCTACATGCCCATTCAGGCCACCGCCGGGGACTACGCCCTCTTCTTCCGGAAGGCTGCAGTGGAGATCACCTTCGAAGGTGAACGCTACCTGGTGGTGCCGCAGGCCGCCATCCTCACCCTCATCCGGGACGACCAGGGAATTCCTCCGGAGCTCCTGTGAGGCAGCCGACATGAAAGATCTCCTGGATCTCCTCAACCTGGAGCCCATCGAGCACAACATCTACCGGGGGCAGAACAGGAACATCGGAACCGGTCGGGTCTTCGGGGGGCAGGTCCTTTCCCAGGCTCTGGTGGCGGCCCAACGCACCGTGGAAGAGGGCCGCCCGGTGCACTCCCTGCACGGGTACTTCATCCTGGCCGGCGACCTGAGCGTACCCATCGTATACTTCGTGGATCGGCTGCGAGACGGCGGGAGTTTCACCACCCGACGGGTTACCGCCATCCAGCATGGACAGGCCATCTTCAACCTGTCGGCATCGTTCCATGTCCCACAGGAAGGCCCGGAACACCAGCTCCCCACCCCTTCGGCTCCGGAGCCCGAGACCCTGGAACCTGAGCTGGAGCGGATCCGGGCGGTGTCCCATCGGATCCCACCGGAAGTACGGGGAGCCCTCACCCAGGATCGATTCATCGACTTCCGGCCCGTGGAAGTGGACGACCTCTTCCAGCCGGAGCCCAGGGAGCCCGTGCGTCACGCCTGGTTCCGGGTGCCCAGCGCCATGCCGGAGGACCCACTCATCCACCAAGCGGTTCTGGCCTACGTCTCCGACTATGGTCTCCTCTCCACGGTACTCCAGCCCCATGGGAAGACCGTTCGGGATCCTTCCCTTCAAGTAGCTTCGTTGGACCACTCCCTCTGGTTCCATCGAAGAGTGAAGGTGGACGATTGGCTTCTATACGCCATGGACAGCCCGGTGGCCGGCGGAGCACGGGGATTCGCCCGGGGCGCCATCTATACCCGGGAAGGCCAGTTGGTGGCCTCCGTGGCTCAGGAAGGCCTGGTGCGAAACGCCCGACGCTGAGGGGCGCCAACGAAGGAGATGGTCCCGTGGTGCTCGTAACGCGGCTCGTCCCATTACCCGGACATGCTCCTAGGAGCGTGTGGCTACAGCCCGGGGCAACTCAGGAAGAGCAGCGACCCGAGCTGGACCGCCCCGGGGCCCCGCTCACTGCTCACGGCGATGGTATCCCCTGGACCGAAGGCCACCGCTTCCCCCTGGGGCTCCCGGAGGGGGAGCAGGTTCACCTCCAGCAGAGGCCGGAAGTCATCCGCCACTCCGTAGAGGAGAAGCGAGGCGTAGCTTCGCAGCGCCACTACGTCGCCGGCCCGGGTGACTGACCCGCCCGTAACCAGCCCCGGACCTCGGGGGGCGCCCTCCGTGAGATCCCGAATCCACTCCAGGGTCACCAGCTCATGGGCCCGGAGGGTCCCCGGATAGCGGTACACATCCACCGGGTGATTCCTCCCCTTGGTCACGAGATAGAGCTGTTCCCCGGGAAGCAGGAACATGGCCTCTACATCGCGAGGACCGTGGGGAAATCGAATGGGGAATGCGGTGGCCACCTCGGTACTGAGGTCCCGGGGATGGGGCTCCGGCACCCGGTAGATGGTGAGCACGCTCCGCACTTCCAGGTTGTCCCCCACGTCGGCCAGATAGAGACAGGAGCGGTCTTCGGATCGCCTGCGGCCCGCCGGGCTGGGTGGCCCCAGGGGGGCGCCAGCTGGACAAGTACCCTGGGCCATATCCTCCCAATCCACATTCCGGGCTCCCGCCACCCGCACCCTCCCCACCAGTCGGCCATTCCGGTCCAGGGCGAACAGCTCAGGGGCGCCGCCGGAGTCATTCATGCTCCACAGCAGCTGCGGGTGCTCCACCCCGAACACCAGACCACTGCTCTCGGGAATCTCTGGAGAGAGGGGCAGGAGCGATGACACGGGATGGCAGGAAACCGGACGGGACCCCGCCGAGATGGCGTCCTGGAAGGTGCATCCGGACAGGAGAGCCATGGCAATGAAGCCAGTGGCACAAACCCGGTGCCCCGGCGCCATGACCCGAAGCGCCAACCGACTGAACCGCCCCGGTCTTCGAGCTATGGAGCCGCTCATCTTGCGATGACCTACCCTACCCCTCCCCCTCCGTGCCCAACTCCGCCACCCGCTCCCGGAAGTATTCCTGAAACATCTCCAGCGGTGGCGCTCCCTGTACCAACTGTCCATCCACGATGAAAGTGGGCGTGCCCCGCACTCCGATGGCGCGAGCAGCCTGGTTGCTCGCCTCATGTCGATCATCCCTGAGGCCTTGCTCCAGGCAGCGTTGAAACCGTCCGGTGTCCAGACCCGCATCTCGGGCCAGCCCATCCACCAGGGCCCGCGCCTCTTCGGGCGTACTCGACTTCCACTGATCCTGGGTCCGGAAGAGGGAGCCCTTCAGATCCTCCAGAGCATCCTGCTCCAGGGCACATTCGGCAGCCAGAGCCACCTGACCCGAGTTGGTGAAGGTCCCCAGATTGAACGGGATGAACTTCCACGCCACGTGTCCGGCATCTACAAACTCCTCCCTCAGAGCCGGGAAGCTCTCTTCCTGGAAGAGTTTGCAGTAGATGCATCCGAAGTCCGAGAACTCGATGACCCGGATGGGGGCCATGACGGTCCCCATGTCGTAACCCAGGGTCGAGAGATCCACCGCCTGGGGGCCAGGCTGGCCGGGAACTCCGGCCTGACTCCCGGCGGAGACATTGGCGGAGGCTACCGCGTCGGACGATCCACCGCCTGGCGCCGCCTCACTCGTCTCGCCGCAGCCAGCCATGGCCAGGGACAACACAAGGGCGACCGCCGGGACTCGCGCAAGGGATGCTTTACTGAAGTAGCGTGGCATAAAACACATCCTGGAAAGGTTTCACTTGGAAAACAACCGCCGGGTCACCGGCACTCAGACCGACCGGTGGCTCGCATTCAGACCGTCGGGTGGTTGGCATTCAGAACTGGAACGTCTTCACCAGACTCCGCTCCGTTTCGCTGTCTCGGCGGGCCTCCACCTCGATATACGGCTCCAGCCCGCTTCCCTGGAGCTTGTCCCGAAGGAGTTGGTCCACCTGAAAGACCCCGGCGGAGTTGGTCATGTGGATGATGAGACGCACCGGAAGCTTATCTCCCGGCTGAATATCCACCTTGTCGATGGCGGCTGCCGAGATGGAATGGATGGACATGGAGCCTGCCTCGAAGGGAATCCGCGACCGCCCCCGGGCCATATCCAGGGCATCGGCAATGCGCACCACCCCGGCCTCCACGGTGAGGGGCTTTCCACCGGAGCGATGACCGATAATGGCATGGAGTACCTCGGAGCGGATGATGGACGCCGTGGGAACGTCGTAGATCTCGGGGAGAATCTGCGCCAGCTTTTCCCGAGCCAGGAAAAGGGAGAAGGCCTCATGGTCCTGACGATGGATAGACATCCCCACATCGTGGAGGAGGGCTGCCAGAGCCACCACCACCTCGGCATCGTCATGGGAAAGCCCGTAGGCCTTCTGGACATCGGGTACCACGCCATGGTCCAGAAGAAGGCGCAGCAACCGCACCGCGATGTTCGTGACGATCTTCACATGCACGGGGCCGTGGTCCGTCATCCCCAGTCGTTCGATGGCGGTGACATTCGCTGCGATCCACATCCCGTAGAGATCGTCATCGGCATTCACCCGCTCCATGACGTTGCGGAGTTTGGGGTTGTGCCGATCCGGCACGCTCATGGCGATGCGGTGGGCAAACCGCTCGGGGATGGTGTGACCCGATTCCTTGGGATCCGGAAGGGGATCGGAATCAGGCACGAAAGGAGGAGACTCCATCGTGGATCAGCGCCGTCGAAGCAGCCGGTACACCACCCATCCCGTACCTACAGCCGCCGCCAGGGCTCCCATGAGGAAGCCATAGTCCCCGCTGCCCAGGGTCCCTGTTGTCCGGGGGAGGGGCGAAGCCTTGGGGAGGTGCGTTTCGTCGTCTGCCTCCTCCACCTCCAGCCCGCAGGACGGACAGACCAGGAGCCCTCGGTCTCGCCCTGTGCGGTTGGGCCACGCCAGGGGTTCTCCGCACCGGGGACACGCCACGTCCACGGGAAGTGGGCGGATGATATCGTAGAGCCGACCCTTGGAGATATCCAAGTCATCGGCGATGGCATTTACGCTCCGTTCCGAATCCCAGTAGAGTCGCTGGGCCCGCTCGGCGAGGCGGGTCTCGGAGTCCTGGTTCGGGGTCATTCTACACCTCCACGGCTACCTTGACCTGGTCGAGTCCTTTATCCAAGATAGCGATCCTACTCCTCGCAGGGAGAATTCTGTGCAGATCTCCGTTTCCCATGGCCACCTGGAGGCCCAGCTCCGACCGGAGGATGGCCCTCTTCGGGGGGCTGCCGTGGTTTGCCATCCCCATCCCCTTCACGGGGGCACCATGCACACGAAGGCCGTCTTCCGGACGGCTCAGGCGTTGAACTCAGTGGGAATCAGAGCCCTTCGGTTCAACTTTCGCGGAGTGGGGCACAGCACCGGGTCGTACGACGACGGCATGGGAGAGCAGGAGGATGTGAAGGCCGCCCTGGATTTCCTGGAAACCCAAACTCCCGGCGTTCCCCTCTTCCTGGCCGGTTTCTCCTTCGGCTCCATCGTGGGCCTCCGGGTGGCGCAGGAAGATCCTCGGGTTCGCGCGTGCCTGGGGCTGGGCCTCCCCCTGGCCAGCTACGACTTCTCGTTTCTGGCCGAGTTGAACCGGCCGGTCCGGATCGTTCAGGGGGAGGAGGATCAGTTCGGAAGCGGGGCGGCTGTGGCGGAATTCCTGAAAGAGCTGGGACCACACATTTCGCTGGTACGGATCCCCAAGTCAGACCACTTTTTCCACGACCGCTTCCCTGCCCTTCAGGAGGCCGTGTCCAGCTTCTTTCTACCCCATGGTCCGGCGGCCCACCTCCTCCTGGCAGATGATTCGCCCCGGCCGGCAGAGTCGGAGGCGTCGTGAGAGATCGGACGCGGGTTCTGGGCAGCCTGGAGCGGGTGTACACCGAGGCCTTCCAGGCCGCAGACCGTCGTGGGGATGACGGGGGTAAGGAGCGGCTGGACCTGGAGTACCAGCGGGATCAACTTTTCCTGGAAGCACTTCTGGACATCCGGGAGCTGCTGACTGTGGCTCCTGCCTCGGCGGAGGCGGCCGGGGCAAGCGAGGCGGGGAGCGCAGCCTCGTCCCTTCTGGAGAAGGCGGAAGCCCTTCGACGGATCACCCGCCTGAGATGACCATGAAGATCTATACCCGCACCGGCGACAAGGGGCAGACTGCCCTTTTCGGCGGTGGACGCGTGTCCAAGGATCACCTCCGGGTGGAAGCATACGGTACCGTGGACGAACTCAACTCGGTGCTGGGGGTGGCGCTGCCCCATATCCAGGCTCCGGCGTCCAGGAAGCGCCTGGAGCGGATCCAGCACGACCTCTTCGTACTGGGTTCCCATCTGGCCACCCCCGCCCCAGAAACAGGGCGCGGGAGCCCCAACCTCCCCGCGCTTCCCGGACCCAGGATCGCGGCCATGGAAGCCTGGATGGACGAAGCGGAGGAAGCCCTTCCCCCCCTGAAACAGTTCATTTTACCTGGGGGGAGCCAGGGGGCAGCTGCCCTGCACCTGGGGCGCACGGTCTGTCGAAGGGCGGAGAGGACCGTTGTGGTTCTGGCCCGGACGGAGGCGGTGGACCCCTTCCTGGGGACCTATCTCAACCGTCTGTCGGATCTGCTGTTCATGCTGGCCCGCGTGGAGAATTTCCACAGTGGGATTCCGGATACCCCCTGGAAGTCCGATAGCGACGACCAGAATCAGGGCGCGGGCGGAGGTGCAGTGTGATTCGCCAGGACTTCCGGTTGCAGGGACCCCACGGCCCGTTGCGGGGAACGGTGCGCTACCCCCAGGGCCTCCCGCCTCGCACGGCGGTGGTGGTAGCCCATGGCTTCAAGGGTTTCCAGAACTGGGGCTTCTTTCCCCGTCTCTGTAGCGAACTGGCACGGGACGGGCACGCCGTGATCTCATTCAACTTCTCCGGGAGCGGTGTGGGAGAGGATGGTGAGACCTTCACCGAGCTGGACCGCTTTGCGGCGAACACGTTCTCCCAGGAGGTGGCTGAGTTGGAGTGGATGATCCGCCGCACCCATGCAGGCGAAGTCCCGGGCCTCCCGCCTCGCGCCACGGCTCGTCGGGTCGGCCTGTTGGGCCACTCCCGGGGAGGAGGCGTAGCAGTTCTGGTGGCGGGTTCCCAATCCACGCCGGTAGATGCTCTGGTGACCTGGGCCGCCGTGGCCACCTTCCACCGCTGGCCCCCCGAGACCCTGGAGGCATGGCGAGAGAGCGGTCGAAGCTGGGTCCTCAATTCCCGGACAGGCCAGCAGCTGCCCCTTGACCTGACCCTTCTTCACGATCTGGAGGAAAACCGGGACGCCTTGGACATCCAGGCTGCCGCTGCCCAGGTGGCTGTGCCCTGGTTGGTGGTGCACGGCCAGGCCGACCCCACCGTCCTGGTACAGGACGCCCATCGCCTCATCCAGGCGTCCTCCCTTGCCCGTCCGGCCCTGATAGAGGAGGCTGGCCACACCTTCAACGCCGGCCACCCACTGGAGGAGGTCCCTCCCGAACTGGCGGCGGCGGTGGAGGTGAGTCGAGACCACTTCCGCAGGCATCTCGGACCGGAAGATTGAATCGGCCGGTTGGGGGAGGTCTCCCTCCAGCCGAGAGGAGCCCGGCTGCGTCCCGGAACCGAACCGACGCCATGGAGCACCGGGTGCTCCAGACGGCATTCCACCTCTCGGGGAGCGCCGGCGCTGAATGGGATTTGTGTCGCCGAGCCCTTTCGGAGGCCCACTCTCTCCGCCTGGAAGTGCTCTCGGACTCCCACGACCCCCACCTCCTGCACCCTGGGCGAACGGTCCTGATCCTGCTCCAGGATGTGGGGATCGTGGATCCGGGCCTCCTGGCCATGGGTGCCCTGGGAGAGTCCCGGATTCCGGAGTTGAGGGTGCCTGGAGAGGAGTGGGAGGAGGCGCTACCGACGCTGAAACAACTTCGGAGGCTCGAGGATCTGGAGGCGGCGCCCCTGCTTGACCTGAGGGAGGAGCTCCGGAAGGCGTCCGACGAAGTGGCCCTTATCTGGCTGAGTGAACGGCTGGATCATCTGCGCCACTGCCATCTCCTTTCTGATGCCGGCATGCGTGCTCGCATGGCATCCAGAGCCATGGAATTGGAGTTGCCTGCATCCCGGCAGCTGCACCCTGGCTTGGCGCGAAGGCTTTCCTGGTGGTGTCGCCGAGTAGCTCCCAGCCTGGTGCGCCAGGGAACCCCGGAGGTGGGCTGACGGGGGCCTTGTTCGCCCCCCTTCCTTCCATCATTGTTAGCAGGTCCGACCCATCCGCTTGGCGAGACCGGCTCGGGCCCCCGACTTTTCAGGCTTCTTCCAGCGAGTGGTCATGACATACATCATCACCGATCCCTGCCTTGAGACCAAGGACGCCAGTTGCGTCGAGGTCTGCCCGGTGGACTGCATCTATGAAGGAGACGATCAGTTCTACATTCATCCCGACGAGTGCATCGACTGTGGTGCGTGTGAGCCGGAGTGCCCGGTGCAGGCCATCTTTCCGGACACCGACGTTCCCCCCGAGTGGACCAGCTACATCGAGAAGAACCGGGCCCACTTCGAGTAGGACACAAACTCTGACGCCCCCCCAGTGATCAATTCTCATCTTCAGGAAGCGGGGCTGTCGCCCGGAGCCGTCCGGGAAGCCGCACTTCTGGGTGATCCCGTTGCCCTCACCCAGTTGCTGGTGGCCACCCCTTCCGTGAATCCCGAACTGGAGTCCGACGGCTCGGGTGAGGAGGATGCGGCTCGCCTCGCCGCCGGATGGCTGGAGAGCTGGGGATTGGACACCGCTGTGTCTGAGGTCGCCCCGGGACGCTGGAATGTACTGGCGCGATTGGGATCGGGCAGTCCACGTCTCCTCCTCAATGGCCACCTGGACACCGTGGGAGTAGAAGGGATGACCATCCCTTCCTTCCTCCCGGAGACCCGGGAAGGTCGCATTTACGGCCGAGGGGCCTGCGACATGAAGGGTGGGGTCGCCTCCCTCCTCTCGGCTGTGGCCCATCTGGCCCGAAGCTGGGAGGACGGAGCTCTGGACGGCGAGGTCATCGTGGCCCTCACCGCCGATGAGGAATACGCTTCCGTGGGGATGCAGTCTCTGGTGGACTCGGGCCTCCAGGCCGACTTCGCTGTGGTCTGCGAACCCACCTCCCTGGCCGTCATGCCGGCCCACAAGGGCTTCCTCTGGCTGGACTTCCTCACCCACGGGAAAGCCGCCCACGGTTCCAGGCCCGACCAGGGTGTGGACGCCATCATGCACATGGGGCGGGTATTGAAGGGGCTGGAGGACATGGACCGGGGCTTCGGATCACTCAACCCCCACCCCCTCCTGGGACGACCTTCCCTCCACGCAGGTATCATCCAGGGAGGAAGCGCTCTCTCCGTCTATCCCGCCCAATGCAAGCTCCAGGTGGAACGGCGCACCCTCCCCGGGAAGGAGATGGACGGCGTGGTGGGGGAGTTCCAGGCATTCCTCCGCCAACTGCTGGAGGGAAACCCGGAGCTCGATGTGAGTATGCATCCGGGGCTCTTTCGACCCGGCACGGAGGTGGACCTGGAGCACGAGGGCATCACGGCCCTCCTGGCCTGTTGTGGGGACGTGGGACTGGAACCCAGTGTGGAGGGAATGTCGGCATGGGCAGATGCAGCACTCCTCAATCAGGCGGGAACGCCGTCCATCTGCTTCGGGCCGGGCTCGCTGGCCCGGGCCCACGGGGCCGTGGAGTGGGTGGAGGTGGAGGAATTGGAAGCATGCGCCAAGATCCTGGAGCGGCTGGCTCGGCGGCTGCTGGCCTGAGAGACCGGGTGAAGCCCTATGGCCGCTGATGCGTAAGAGCAGGTTAGCGCGCCCCTGGAGGGAGAAGAGATCCATGTCTGAAGACCACAGTGCAGCCCGGAACCGGGACGCGGTGGTGGAAGCCCTCATCGAACACTTCGCCCGGGACCACCTCCGGGTGGAGGAGTTCGAGGCGCGCGTGGATCAGGCTCACGCCGCAGGGAGCCCCCACGAACTGCAGGTGCTTCTGGCAGACCTCCCCTCACTGGAAGTCACAGCGGTGGCCGTGTCCCAGGGAACCCAGGACGGAGCCGGATCCGGCCCCGGCGGCGCGCCCTCCGGAGCCCTTGCCACCTCTCAGAAAGGGGGGCGATCCCGGGCACTGGCCGCCTCCGGACACGAGCGAAATCAGGACGTGGTCTTCTCTGTCTGGGGAAACGCCATACGAAAAGGCACCTGGCGCCCGGCCCGGTCCACCACCACGGTGGTCTTCCAGGCCGGTGCCGAGTTGGATTTCCGGGAGGCGATTCTCCCACCGGGGGAGACGAAAGTCGTGGCAGTCGCGGTCATGGGCGGGATCGACATCCTGGTTCCCCCGGGGGTCCGGGTGGAAGGGCGTGGAGTAGGCCTCATGGGGGGGTGGGATCAAGCGGGTGGCGATCCGCCTCAAGGGGGGTGGGGACCTCCCGAGGAGACCCCCGTGCTCCGGATCAGCGGAGTGGCGTTCATGGGAGCCGTGGATATCCAGGTGCGTTTGCCCGGGGAAAGCGCCAGGGATGCCAAGCGCAGGAAGCGGGCCGAGAGCACCGCGAACCGGAGGAACCCATGATGGCCGGCTCAATGGCGTCATCACCTCCGGCGCCGATGGGGCCGGTTGCGCTCCTCTCCGTCTCCATCGATCTGGGCGCCGGGAGGCGGGGGGTGGACATGGGTCCCTCGGCCGTGCGGTTGGCAGGTCTGGCGGAGGCTATCCACGCCCTGGACCGGAAGGTCGTGGAGCTGGGCACGGTGAACGCCGCCGCCCCGGAGACCGTAAGCAGTGGCGGCACCTCGGCGCGATACCTCCAGGAGATCCGACAGGTTTGTCAGGACGCTCGGGAGCTGCTCCTGGAGGGGTTGGAGCAGGGAGCCATGCCCTTGATCCTGGGGGGCGACCACTCCATTTCCATGGGCACCGTGGCAGCGTTATCCGACTACCACCACAACAGGGGAGAGCAGGTGGGCCTCATCTGGGTGGACGCCCACACGGATATGAACACGCCGGAAATCTCCCCCAGCGGTAACATCCACGGCATGTCCCTGGCTGTACTCACGGGCCACGGCCCTCCGGAGCTCACCGGGCTGACCACCCGCACCCCCGCTATTTCCGCTGAGCACGTCAGCGTGCTGGGCGCCCGGGAAATAGATCCCAGCGAGCAGGAGCTGGTGAAAGCCTCGGGAATCCGGGTCTTCACCATGTCAGAGGTGGATGAAAGGGGGATTGCCGCCTGCATGGACGAAGCCGTGGACCGGGCCATGAAGGGCACCGCCGGCTTCCACCTCTCATTCGATCTGGACGTGGTAGACCCCATGGTAGCTCCGGGCGTGGGTACCCCGGTTCCGGGTGGCCTATCCTACCGGGAGGGCCACCTCATCTGTGAAAAGGCAGCCCGCTCGGGCGGCCTGCGGAGCCTGGAGGTGGTGGAGTTGAATCCGGTGCTGGACCTGGGGAACCGGACGGCCCAACTGGCCGTTGAACTGATAGCCAGCGGGCTGGGCAAGACGATTCTCTGACCGACCTCCCAGCCCGCCTGAATCAAGATGTCGAGTTCCCTGGAATCCGGCTTCCCGGGATTCGTCTCAGTTTGCGGCGCAGTGCTCCTGGTATGCAGCCTTCAGGTCGCCGGCGATCTGCTGGGGCGTCCGACCCTCGATCTGGTGGCGTTCCATGAAGTAGACCAGTTCCCCATCCTTCAGCAGCCCAACGGCCGGTGAGGACGGTGGATAACCGGTGAAGTACTTCCGGGCCTCGGCGGTAGCGTCCAGATCCTGCCCTGCGAAGACGGTGGTGAGGAGTTCTGGGCGCGTGTCACCCTCCAACGACATGGCCACCGCAGGTCGCATGGATCCGGCGGCGCATCCGCACACGGAGTTCACCACCACCAGGGTGGCTCGCTTTTCTCCGCCCAGGATAGCTTCCACCTCCTGAGCCGATTTCAACTCCTGGAATCCGATTCGAGCAAGATCCTCCCGCATGGGACGAACCATCATTTCCGGGTATGGCATACTTCCTCCAAAAAGTGTGTGGGACTCTTGTCGTAGGAACCCCTCTTCCCGGGGGCCTGTTCCCCGCCGGCAGTTGCCGTACAGTACCTTCCCTACGCAGGTTCAAAGTTGGAGCCAGGCCGGACTCCGGCCCCGGAGGGCAGAATCCGGCCTGGCCGTTGGCCCCCACTCCTGGATCGCCCGGAGGTCTCCACCCTTGGACGCCTTCTCAGCCCTGGCCCGCCTCATGGTGAACGGGCAGCTTCGCCCCGTTGCCGTGCCGGACCACTACACCCTTCTGGAGACCCTGCGCTATGTCCTGGGGCTCACGGGATCGAAGCAGGGGTGCGACAAAGGGGACTGTGGGGCGTGCACGGTGCTGTTGGATGGGGTGCCCACGCTGAGCTGCATCACCCCGGTCTGGGAGGGGGAGGGCAAGGAGATCACCACGGTTGAGGGGCTGGATCGGGGCGGGCCCCATCCCCTCCAGGACGCCTTTGATCGCTTCGGAGCGGCCCAGTGCGGCTTCTGCACACCGGGGATTCTCATGTCGGCAGCGGCCCTGCTGGATGCGTGCAGGAACCGGGGCACCGAACCGTCGCGCAACGAAGTTCAGCACGCCCTTTCAGGAAACCTCTGTCGCTGCACCGGCTATACCAAGATCTATGAAGCGGTGGAGGACGCCGCGCGGCTCCTCCTGGCAGAAGACCTCACAGCCGGGGATGACCTTCCATCGCCAGGAGACTCCCATGGATGATGCCGCGGTCTCCATGGGAGAAAACCCCGCGGGAGGAGAGCCCGTGGGGAGAGAACCCACCGGAGAGAAGCCCGCGGATCGAGCCTTCCATATCATAGGGAAGCCCCAGCGGAAGGTAGACGGTCAGGGCCGTGTATCCGGCAGGACCCGCTTCACGGATGACATCTCGCTGCCAGGAATGCTCCACGGAAAAATCCTGCGGAGCCCACATCCCCATGCCCGGATTGTCTCGGTGGAGGTGGGCGAGGCGCTGGCCCTCCCAGGAGTTCACGGCGTGGTCACCGGGAAGGACATGCCGGTGACCTTCGGCATCATCCCCTGGACCCCGGACGAGTATCCCCTGGCCCTGGACCGGGTTCGATACGTGGGAGACGGAGTGGCGGCCGTGGCGGCGGAGGATGAAGACACGGCGCTGGCGGCGCTGAAGCGCATCCAGGTGGAGTATGAGCCACTCCGGGTTTTTCTGGACCCCCATGAGGCCCTGGCCCATACCCCCCAGCACCCGGACCACCTGGAGGACGGGGGGGGGCCTGCTCCGGAGACCCTTTGCGATCCCTACATCCATGAGCCCCGGAGGGCTGGAGGAAATGGAAATCTCACCAAGGAGGTGGGGCTGGAGTTCGGGGGCGTGGAAGACGGGTTCCGCCAGGCGGAAGTGGTGGTGGAGGGGGAGTACTTCTTCCATGGAAGTACCCACGCCCCCATGGAGCCCCACTGCGCCATCGGTCTCTGGGAGCCGGATCCGGGCCAGCCTTTGCCTGCGGGTAAGCTCACCGTCTGGTCTTCGACGCAGGTTCCCCACTATCTCCACCGGGAGCTGGCCCGGGTGTTGGGGCTGGATCCCGCCCGGGTGCGGGTGGTGCAGCCACCGGTGGGAGGAGGCTTTGGAGGGAAGTCCGAGCCCTTCGACCTGGAATTCGCCGTAGCGGCCCTGGCCATCCAGACGGGTCGCCCGGTAAAGATCCTGTACACCCGTGAGGAACTCTTCTACAGCCACCGAGGCCGCCACCCCTTCCACATGAGCTACCGAACCGGCGCCACCAGGGATGGCAAGCTCACGGCGGTGGATGCCCGCACCGTGTTGGACGGCGGGGCCTACGCCTCCTTCGGCCTGGTAACCACCTACTACTCGGGCCAGCTCCTTGCCGCCCCCTACGTCATGCCGGCCTATCGGTTCCGATCCGCCCGGGCCTACACGAACAAGCCGGCGTGCGGTCCGAAACGGGGACATGGCTCCGTGCAGCCCCGCTTCGCCCTTGAGGTACAGCTGGACAAGTTGGCCCAACAGCTGGAGATGGATCCCATGGAGCTCCGGAGGCAGAATGCCATGGGCTCCGACACCCGCACGGTGAACGAGCTCAGGGTCACGTCCAACGGATTTTTGGAGTGCCTTGCGGCGGTGGAGAAGGCCAGCGGATGGAAGGAGCGCTGGCGGAAGCTGCCCCAGGGAAGGGGGTTGGGCGTGGCGGGTTCCTGTTACATTTCAGGCACCAACTATCCCATCTACCCCAATGAGATGCCCCAATCCGCCATCCAGATCCAGGTGGATCGGTCGGGCCGGGTGGCGGTGTTCTCTGGAGGCTCCGAGATCGGGCAGGGGGTGGACTCCATGGTGGCCTATGTGGCCGCCGAGGAGTTGGGCGTGCCGCTGGAATTCGTAAGGGTGTACGCCGGTGACACGGATTTCACCCCGGTAGATCTGGGAGCCTACTCTTCCCGGGTCACCTTCATGTTGGGCAATGCATGTCTGGATGCCGCCGGCAAACTTCGGCGGAAGGTGCAGGTGGCAGTTGGAGAGGCGTGGGAGTGCCCCCCGGAGGAGGTACTTCTGGCGGGAGGTCGGGCCCATTGGCTGCAGGACACCAGCCGACAGATGCCCATTCGAGAGGCATTCGTACTGGCGGAATCCCGGTTCGGGACGTTGGGCGAGGTAGGGTGGTACAACACACCCAAGGATGTCCATGGCGACTACCGGGGGGGGACCATCGGAGCCTCTCCTGCATACTCGTTCACCGCACATGTGGCGGAAGTGGACGTGGATCTGGACACAGGGTACGTAAAGGTGGAGAAGCTCTGGGTAGCCCACGACTGCGGGCGTGCCCTGAATCCGGTACTGGTAGAGGGGCAGATGGAGGGGTCGGCTTACATGGGGTTCGGGGAGGCCATGATGGAAGAGCAGGCCTTCAAGAGTTCGGAGGAGGGCCGGGCAGGACTGCATCACGGGCCGTCGCTTCTGGACTATCGGATCCCCACAACCCTGGACACCCCGGAGCTGGAGTCATTCATCGTGGAATCGCTGGATCCCGAGGGTCCGTACGGTGCCAAAGAGGCCGGCGAGGGTCCTCTGCACCCATCCATTCCCGCCATCGCCAACGCCATTCACGATGCGGTGGGAATCCGCATGGACGCCCTCCCCTTCACGCCACCCCGGGTGTGGCGGGAGCTGCGGGCCGCCCGGGAACGGGGAGAGCTGGGGAAGCCGGCGGCGCCGGTGGCATCGGTCTTCATGCTCCTGGCTGCGACGGTGCTCACGGCCTGCGGATCGGCACAGGGCAATACGGCCGACCTGGACGGCGGGGAGCCTGGAACCACACCTGTGGAGCAGGTCGCCGCATCCAGCACCCAGCCCCCCGCTCATGTGACGGACCCTCAGGGAATCCCCGCCACCGATGATGCGGAGAGGGAGGAAGACTGGGTTATCGCAGAAGAGCGTCTCCGGTGGGCTTGGGCAGAGGGGCTCGACACCCTCCCCATGGGAGACGTCATGGCACGGCTGGGCACCACATTTGTGGGCGCCACCTATCTCCCGCAGACCCTGGAGATCCCCGGACCGGAGCGACTGGTCATCAACCTGCGGGCCCTGGACTGTGTCACCTTCGTGGAGAACATCCTGGTGCTCTCGCAGTTGGTGGTGAGCGGCTCCCGGGAAAACCTCCTGGACAATCGGGAAGAGCTTCGACGGCAGTACCGTTCCCTCCTCACCCGGGTGCGGTATCGGGATGGAACCCTGGACGGCTACCCAAGTCGGCTCCACTACTTCAGTGAATGGCTTTCCGACGGGGAGAAGAAGGGCCTGTTGGAAGTGGTCACGGCCCAGCTGGGTGGGGTGGTGGATTCCGCTCCCCTCCACTTCATGACCTCCCACCCCGAGGCGTACAGGCAGTTGGCCGATTCCCGGGTTCTAGAGGTCATCCGCCAGGTGGAAGCCCGCCTCTCCCGGCAAGATCGGATCTACATCCCCGAAGACCATGTGGCCCGGGTGGCATCCGGAATCCGAAATGGAGATATCATCGCCACCCGCAGCACATTGGACGGCCTGGATATCGCTCACACCGGGCTCGCCCTCTGGGTGGAGGGGGAGCTTCACCTCCTCCACGCTCCCCTGGTGGGCAGCAGCGTCGAGGTGAGCAAGCTCCCCCTGGCCCAGCGTCTCCAGGGTATCCGTGCCCAGGACGGGATTTTCGTGGCTCGAGCGATGGATCCTCGGGACGATTCCCCCGCCGGGGCCGGCGCTGAGTCCGTCCTGGACTGACTCCTCATGCTTCGACTCCCCCCCTTCCGCTACCACCGGCCCCGGGAGCTGGAAGAGGCGCTGGAGCTTCTGGAACGGCACGGGGAGGCTGCCCTGCCCATCGCCGGTGGGACGGATCTCATCCCCAATCTGAAGCACCGCCTGTTCTCCCCGGAGCACCTGGTCTCCCTGGGACACATCCCGGCACTCCGGGGAGTGCAGCGGGTTCAGGACGACGACCAAGAGGCGGGGTGGATCTCCATCGGAGCCATGGTGACCCTCGCCGAGTTATCAGCGCATCCTCTGGTCCGACAACGATTTCCGTGGTTGGCCGCCGCCGCAGGACAGGTGGCGGGCCCCCAGCTCCGGAATCGGGGAACCGTAGGAGGAAATCTCTGTCTGGACACCCGGTGCACCTACTACAACCAGACGGAGTTCTGGCGTGAGGCCCTGGGCTTCTGTCTGAAGAAGGACGGTACGGTGTGCCATGTGACCCGGGTGGGTCAGAAGTGTGTTGCGGCGCACTCCGCCGACACGCCCCCGGTGCTCCTCACCCTGGATGCCCGGGTGGAGTTGGCTGGACCCAGGGGAACCCGGTTCGTTCCCCTCTCCGAATACTTCGTGCCTGACGGCATCTGGAACAGCCGGCGAGAGCGGGATGAAATCATAACCAGAATTCTAATTCCAATTTTAGCCGGCTTCCAGGAAGCCCCCTCTCAGAGACCGGAGGGTCCAGCCAGGGGCGAACAAGCTCAGTCCGGAGCCCGCCCGGGGCGTTTGGTGGGCGGCTACCGGAAGCTGCGCCTCCGGCAGTCCATCGACTTCCCGCTCCTATCGGTTGCGGTGACGGGTTGGGTGGACCCCCGGCACCACGTCACCGGTCTCAGGGGCGTGGTCTCTGGCCTGGGCTCGCGTCCTCGCGTGCTCACCCAGTGGGAGGAGCTGGCACGGGGAAAGAGGTTGGATGACGCTCAGGTGGTGGAGGCCCTCTCGGAGAGAGCGGTGGCTCAGTGTCACCCTCTGGAAAACCTTCCGGTAGACCCGGAGTGGCGCAGGGCGATGGTGGGTGTGGAGGTGCGTCGGGCCCTGGCGCAAGCCGCCCGGGTGACGTAAACCCTCGCCGGTGGCGCCCATCAACCCCTACAGGTAGCCCCCGTCAACCCTCACCGGTGGCCCCCATCCCGTGGGAACAAAACCGCCGTTGAAAGCGTCTGAATGTCGTTGTATCACCGCTGAATGTCTTCACCGTTCCACTTCCCCTTCGGTAGCTACCATGGCCAACCCAAACCGTCAGCCACTCCTGTCCGCCGGGACACTCCTCCTGGCCCTCGCTCATCTGGTCGCCCCTTGGTCCGGGGAAGCCCAGGCCGTACCCGAGCGCGGGGTACTGCGCGGAGCCGTTGTGGACCAGGTTACGGGCAACCCCATCGGTGGCGCGCTGGTCCGGGTTCCCCAGGCAGAGAAGAGCAGCATCACCGATGGCAACGGAAACTTCGTGGTGGACCAGTTGGACAACGGCGCCTACACCATGGTGGTGGAGATGGTGGGCTACGCTCGACGGGAGGAGCCGTTTCGCATCGAGGGGGGTCAGTCCACCCAGGTGTGGGTGCCTCTGGCAGGTGACGCCATAGAGCTGGACCCCATCACCGTGACCGTTCGATCTCGGAACCTGGAGCGGGCGGGCTTCTATCGGCGGGAGGAGGGCCGGGTCTCAGGCTTCCGTCTGGACCGAGCCGGCATCGAGGAGCGGGAACCCCAGGTTGTGGCCGACCTTCTCTACGAGGCACCTGGCATCGAGGTCATCCCCCTGGGTTTCGGGGCTGTGGAGATCCGGAGCCGGAGGGTGCGGGGTGCCGGTGGCAACCGGGGTTTGGTAGACATCTACGTCAATGGCCAGCGAGCCATCCAGACCGACCTCGTGGAGCTCTCCGTCGAAGTTCTGGAGGCGGTGGAGGTCTACCGGGGAAACTCGGTCCCCCCGGAGTACGGCGGTCAGGGGGCAGTGGTTCTCTTATGGACCCGGTAAGGTGACCTGTTGAGGTCAGCCCAGTCGGGTCAAGGCCTCGTCCAGAGCCGCCGCCACCAGGCCTGTGGGACCACTTGGGGAGTGTGAGTCTCCTTTCCCTCGCGCTCGTTCCAGGATCATGTCCACCGCTTCCTCCACCGCCTGGGCCACGTCCTGGAAGAGTTCCCCATCCTGGGGCTGGCGTTCGTCCCGCATGAGATGGTGGAAGCAACGAGCCATCCCCATGCTGGCCACGGCATCCATCACCACGGAAAACCGATCATCTGCCGCCCGGAGCAGGTCGGATCTTCCCGGAGCAGACTCCCTGAATGGCTGATTGGCCCCGCAGACAATGGCCCTCACCCCGGCCTGGGTGAGATCATCCAGCCTCTCAAGAGTCACTGAACCCGACACCGCAGCCGGAAGAAAGACCTCTGCAGGGGTCCTGTATATTTCGTTGCGGGCTTCACCCACCATCCGCCGGGGGTGATCCGGCAGGGTTCGGCCCTGGCGTCGTCGAAGCAGATCTTCCACTTCCTGTGCGGCCAAGCCCTCCGGGGCCAGGAGCCCGGCGTGGGCGTCGGTGATGCCTACGATCCTCACTCCCAGGCGGGCCAGGTAGAAAGCGGCAGATCCACCTACATTTCCGAACCCCTCAACGATGGCTCGCGCGCCTCGGGCCGTACCGTGGATACCTTTCAGAAGCCGCACGGTGGCACGGGCAGCACCATATCCCGTGATGAGATCGGACACCCGGAAATCCCCCCCAGGCAACGCCAGCTCAGGGGTGGTGACGGGAAGGGCCAGACCGTCCCGGAGCCGAGCATGGACTTGCGGCAATCCTGCAACGCCCGGGCGGAGATACCCCGTGACGATGCCCTGCTGTGGGTGCTCCAAACCCAGGCTCCGACAGAGGGGCACCACCTCGCGCTGCTCATCCACCCCCACGTCCCCGGCTGTACCGTAACAGTCGGAGAGGAAGGGTCGTATGGCACGGAACCACCGCGCGAGGACTTCCCCTTTTCGGGGATCCGCAGGGTCGAAATCGATTCCGGACTTGGCACCACCGATGGGAGGGCCGGAGAAGGCGAACTTCAGCTCCATGGTCTTCGCCAGATGGACCACCTCATCCAGCGTCACCCCCACCCGCATTCGCGTTCCCCCCCCAGCGGCACCGCCCCGGAGTGAGTTCAAGACCAGCCAACCCCGGGCACCCGTGGGGGCATCATTCCACTCAAGGGTGAGTTCGGGAGGACGTTGAAGATAGTGGTCGTAGCCTGGCCACCCTCGCAGGGGGTTCATACGCGAGCCACCAGGTGGGGGATGAGGAGGGTCACCGCCGCAGTGATCACTGCGATGGCGATGAGGTTCATCCAGATCCCGGCCTTCACCATGACGGGGATGCTGAGGTAATCCGAGGCGAAGACAATGGCATTGGGAGGCGTGGCAACCGGAAGCATGAAGGCCATGGAGGCCGCCATGGCCGCCGTGGCCATGAGAGTGAGGGGATCCGCTCCCAGTCCCACGGCCACTCCGGCCATCACCGGCATGGCCATGGTGGCGGTGGCGGTGTTGGAGGTGATCTCGGTGAGGAAGATGAAGAGGGTGGCCACCAGAGCCGCCAGGAGATCGGATGGAACCACTCCCACCGCTCCCACCCCGGCACCGATCCAGGCCGCCAGACCGGACTGCTCCATGGCTCGAGCCAGGGAGAGACCTCCGCCAAAGAGCACCAACACTCCCCATGGAATGCGTCGGGCAGTAGCCCAGTCCAGGGCGAAGATTCCCCGCCTCCAATTCACAGGTATGAGAAAGAGCAGCAGGGCAGCGCCCATGGCGATGGTGGAATCCCGGATGGCCGGCGCCAGGCTCTGCAGCCCGGGAATAGCAAAGGCTCCCAGATCCTTGGGCTCTCGAAACACCCAGGCCAAGGCAGTGAGGAGAAAGACGGCCCCCACCGTCCACTCGCCCCGGCTGGGAGCCCCCATCTCCCGACGCTCCCGGGCCAGTATGGCGGTACCGTCACCCTTCAGTTCTCCCGGGGGATAGAGCACGAAGACCAACAGTGCCCATGCCACGGGAATGAGGATTACCGCCACGGGAAGCCCCACTATCATCCACTTCAGAAAGCCCACCTCCACACCCAGCAGTTCCTGCGCAGCCCCGGCCATGATGGCATTGGGGGGCGTCCCGATAAGCGTGGCCACGCCTCCGATGGACGCTCCATAGGCGATTCCCAACATGAGTGCGATTCCGAAGGAATAGCCGGTGTCCTTCTCCTGATGGGGAGGCCGAAAGAGCTCCCCCACCGCCATGGCGATGGGGAGCATCATGGCAGCCGTGGCCGTATTGGAAATCCACATGGAGAGGAACCCGCTGGCCACCATGAATCCCAGTACCAACGCCCGGGGGCCTTCCCCCACCCACCCCAGAATCGTCAGGGCGATGCGGCGGTGTAGGTTCCACCGCTCCATGGCGAAGGCCAGAAAGAACCCTCCCATGAAGAGGAAGATCAGTTCGTTGGCGTACGGTGTGGCGGCCCCTCCCATGTCCAGGATCCCCAGAACAGGGAAGAGCACCAGGGGAAGAAGAGCGGTGGCGGGGATGGGCAGGGCCTCTGACATCCACCAGACGGCCATGAGAATGGCTACGGCTGCGGTGCGCCATCCCTCAGGTGAGAGGCCCGGAGGGGGGGGTACCACCAGAAGAAGCAGGAAGAGCCCCCCACCTCCCAGGAGTCCCCATCGGTTGCGGGAGGAATAGCTGGGCTGGGTCCCGGCCAGCGACCCCGGAGGCCGAGATGGCCCTTTCCCTCCCTCTACGGGCCCATCTCCACCTTCCAAGGTTTCGTTCCCCATGCTCAACCCCCTTCTATTGGCTTCAGGAAGCCCCCATTCTGTCGGGGTCCAAGGGAAAGGTGCAAGACCCCTGTACGCGGCCACATCCCATGACCCCAACACGCTCCCAGGGAACCCGGCAAGCAGTCGGGCGTACTCCGATCGCCCCTTTCGACTCAACCCTGCCAGGAGTGATTCCGGATGCGTCCCCTAGCCGTGGGCAATCCCGCCCCCCCCTTCGCACTCACTCTCAAGCCCGGCGAAGCGCCGTTGCGGCTGGCGGACTACCGGGGAGAGAAGCCGGTGGTGCTTATCTTTTTCCCCCTGGCGTTCTCATCCGTCTGCACCACCGAGCTTCGGCAAGCTGCCCAGGATTACGCATCCTGGAAGGAGTTGGGTACCGAGATCATCGGGATCAGCGTGGACTCCCCCTTTGTGAACCAGAAATTTGCTGAAGAATGTGAAGCGCCCTTCCCCATCGTATCCGACTTCAACCGGACAGCGGTGACAGCATACGGCGTGAGGAACGACGATTTCTTCGGGATGGAAGGCGTGTCGAACCGAGCCGCCTTCGTGGTGGATCGGGAAGGGATCGTGGTCTACAGCTGGATGTCGGAGGATGCCTCTGTCCTTCCCGATTTTCCGGCCATTCGGGAAGCGGTGAAGGCCTGCCGCTGAAGGGATCTCAAGCCCCGGGAAATATCTCCTCCAGCGCGGCTACCAGAGCCGGGTCCTGGGCCGTCACCGGCCCCAGGTGTTTCCATCGGATGATCCCATCGGCATCCACCAGGAGGGTTCCCGGAACGCCGTGGAATGCAAAGGTGGGAAGGGACCTCCCCGGCACATCCAGCAGGATCTCGTACCCAACGCCCAGGGATGCTGCAAACTCCACCACATCCCCCTGGGCACCCGCTGCGTCGATGGACACACCCACCACCCGGAGGCCCAACGGCCCGTGGCTCTCGTGGAGCTTCTGCAGTTCGGGAATCTCTACCCTGCAGGGAGGACACCAGGTGGCCCAGATGTTCAGGAGGACGGGAGCTCCTCGATAGTCCGCCAGGGTCACTTCCTCCCCCTCCAGGGTCTGGGCCTGAAACCCAGGCGCCTCCTGTCCCACCTGTACCCCTCCCCGGGACTGCCCATCAGGTAGACAGCCGGCTGCCAGAAAGGCCAGCAGCACCAGCAGACTTCGTGGAGCCGGCACCCGATTCACGATGGGTCCTCCATGACCGGGAAGCGAAGCAACGCACCCTGCACCCCACGACCCTCATCGGGGTCGGTCCATGCCAGGAAGACCCCTTCGTCGAATGCTGCCATCCTGGGAAAGCCGCTGGCCCGGGCCGAGCTGGTGCCTGCCAGGGATGCCACAGGGCCCATCTGACCGGAAAGGTCCACACGACGCCCCAGAAGGTCGGCTCCTTCTCCCGCGGCTTCCAGCCACACCACCCAGGCGGTCCCATCCGGGAGGACCACCACGTCCACCCGTCCCACGGGATTGCCCTGGTCCACCTGCACCGGTTCTCCCCAGCTGACGCCACCGTCGGTGGACCAGGCCAGGCGAACCCGGGGCACCTCATCTGCAGCGGTGAACCAGGCCGTGACAACCTGGTTTCCCTGGGCGGCCACCGCAGGACCGTTCACCGGACACGCCGGAATCACCCAACCGTCAGTATGGACAGGTGCCGGCTCGGTCCACTCCCCTCGAACGAAGCGCACAGACGAGATGTCCCGGAGCTCGTCGGGCGACCGGTCTCGATACACCACCACCACCCCGTCGTTGGTCTGGGCCGCAGAGGTCTGGCAACAGTCACAGATCCGATCATCCAGGAGTGCTTCGGGGCCCAGGGTGCCATCGGGATGAAGCACCGCGTGACGCAGCGTCATCTCCCGCTCCACCGGGGGCCCCCCGGTTTCCAGCGCCACCTGGTGTTCGTGGAATTTCCGGCCATCCAACCAGACGGCTCCCACCCCTCCATCCCCCCAAGGAAGCATGGAAACAAAGCCATGCTCCGCCGGAACCCCGTCCCGGTGGGGAATCACCGGCGCAGACCAGGTGCGGCCCTCATCTGCAGAGACCGACATGTGGATATCGTAATCCACCCGCCCGTCACCGTGACGCACCAGCCAGTTGGCAGCGATGCCACCATCCGGTAGGGGAGCCACCACAGGAAAGTCTGCCCAGTTCACGAAGAAATCGCTTCCCTGGGCCACGGTGTGAGGACCATACCAGGTCTGGCCGTCAAAGGTGGCCACCCTCACTGCGTACTCTCCCTCGGCACCGGTGGGTTCGGTCCAGCTCATCCAGATGCGGCGGCCATCTCCCGCCACGAAGGGCATCCCGCTGCCTGCCACCGCCGGCGTGAGCACGGCCTCGATCTCAGGAAGCGCCAGCGCACTATCGGCTCCAGGGGAGTCGCAGGCCGTCACCCACGCCAGGGTACACAACACGAGTCCGAACCGGAGGTGCAGTCCGGCTTCGGTCTGGAGCCCCAGCATCCAAGAAGGCCGTGTCACAGCCGTTCCACCACCATGGCAAAGCCCAGTCCACCAGCGGCACAGACAGTGATGAGGCCCAGCTCCAGATCCCTTCGACGCATTTCATGGATCAGGGTCATGGTGAGACGCCCTCCGGTGGCGCCGAATGGATGCCCGATGGCGATGGATCCCCCCATCACGTTGATGCGGTCAACATCGGGGTGGCCCACCGCTTTGTCCAACCCCAGCTCCTCTCTGGCAAATTTGTCCGAGCTCAGCGCCTGGAGATTGGAGAGTATCTGGGAGGCGAAGGCTTCGTGCATCTCCATGAGTTCGATGTCCTTCATGGTGACCCCGGCACGCCTCAGGGCCCTGGGAGCGGCGTAGGCGGGGCCCTGAAGGAGCTGTCCCGCAGGGTCCACCCCGGTGTAGGCGTACCCCCGAATTCTCCCCAGTGGCTCCCGTCCATCCGCCCGCGCCCGATCTTCCGACATGAGGAGAACTGCCGACGCCCCATCCGTGAGGGGAGAAGCATTGCCGGCGGTCACGGATCCATGGACCCGATCGAAAGCCGGCCGAAGTCCCGCCAGCGCTTCCAGGCTGGTATCCGACCGGATGCCGTTGTCCTCCTCCACCACCGTTTCGTAGTCCGGGGGCACATAGACCGGCAGCAGCTCCCCACCCAGGCGGCCGTCTTCCACGCCAGCCTGTGCCAGTCGGTGGGAGCGGAGGGCCCACTCATCCTGGGCCTCCCTGGAGATCCCGTTTTCCTTCGCCATCCGCTCGGCGGACTCGCCCATGGTCTCCCCAGTGGAGTACTCGGCGATGGCAGGGGCCTGGGGAATCAGGTCTCCCGGGCGCAGACCTGAAAAGGCCTGGGCCCGGGCTTTCAGGCTACGGGCCCGGGAGGCCTTCACCAGCGCTGCAGAAAGGGGCTGGGAAACGGTGATGGGGATGTGCGACAGCGACTCCGCGCCGCCGGCCACCACCACGTCCGCTTGCCCCGTCTCGATGAGGTTCGCCCCGTCGGTGATGGCCTGGTTGGACGAGGCGCAGGCCCGTGACACCGTAACCGCCGGCACGGTGGGAGGAAGCACCGACAGGCCCACTTCCCGAGCGATGTTGGGCGCCCTGGGATCATGCACCACTGTGCCAAACACAAGATGGTCCACCGCATCGCCTGGAAGTTCTGCCCGAAGCAGCAGGTCTTTCACCGCAAACCGACCCAACTGGATGGCAGAGAGACCCTGGAAGGCAGATCCGGAGCGAAGGAAGGGGGTTCGGCAGCCGTTCACCACTACGGTCTTCATGTCATCTCCCGGAGCTTCCCCAGCTTGGAGACGGGACTCCCCCGAGTGGGGATGGCCTTTCCCTGAGTGTGGGGTTTTCTACTTTACCCCCCATCACTCCCCACTCGTTCCTTGGACGACTCGGCTATGAGGGTTGAATCGCGAATTGGATGGCGTCGTCTTGAAGGCCATGCAGCCATGAAGACTGGACCCCTGTGATGGCCGGGCCACCATGAAGGCCGCGTCTTTCCGTATCTCCATCCCGGGGTTCCTCCTGGCTCGAACCCTGGGCCGCTTCCATGACATCTTCCTCTTTGGACGCCCGTCTGGATTGCGATTCGGGGACGTGCCCTCCCCGGAGTTGCCGGGGCCCCGGTGGGTGCGCCTCCAGGTGCTGGCGTGTGGAATCTGTGGATCCGACGTGGGAAACTTCACCTACACCTCCAGTCCCGCCATGGAGCCCTTCGGCTCCTTTCCGGCCGTGCCGGGTCACGAGATCCTGGCTCGGGTGACGGGAGTGGGCCCGGAGGTACGCGGGGTGGAGGTAGGGCAGCGGGTTGGCGTGGACCCCATGCTCTCGTGCCCAGTAAGGGGATTCCCCTCGAACGAGCACTGCACTTCGTGCCGCCAGGGGCTTCACGCCACCTGCGGTAATGCGGGCGAAGACGGGCCCGTGCTGGAGCGGGGCCTCACGGTGGGATACCACCGGCAGCTCCCGGGTGGGTGGAGTGAGGAGATGGTGGCCCACGAGTCGCAGCTGTTCCCTCTGGCCGACGCTCTGGAAGATCCAGCGGGTGTGCTTCTGGAGCCCCTGGCCATAGCCATGCACGCCGTCCTGAGAACTCCGCTACCCTCTCGAAGCGATCCGGTGCTGGTGGTGGGGAGCGGGCCCATTGCCCTGGCCACCGTCTGGGCTCTCCGAGCCGTGGGCTTCCAGGGGGAGGTGGTGGCTCAGACGAAGCGGGCCCGGGAGCGGGCTCTGGCCGACGCCCTGGGGGCCTCCAGCCTCATCTCCCCTGGCGACGAGGCCCGGCAGGCCATGGTGGATACGGGAGCTATGGCATATCAACCGCTGGTGGGCCCCGAAGTCTACTCAGGCGGTGGCTTCCCTCTCATCTTCGACTGCGTGGGCAATCAGGGATCTCTGAGCCAGGCACTGCGATACGCTGCTCCAAGGGGAAGAATCGTCCTCCTGGGATGCGCCGGAGAACTCCGCAAGCTGGACCTCACCTTCCTCTGGGCCCGGGAGCTGGACGTGAAGGGGTTCGTCGGTTACGGGAGGGAGGAGTGGAGGGGGCACAGGAGGCACACCTTCCAGGTGACCCACGACCTGCTCCTGGAGAGCCAGGCCCCAGTGGGCGACCTGGTCACCCACGTCGTTCCCCTGGAGGGTGTGCGAGGGGCCCTTGCCCAGGCAGCGAACCGGCGAAAGAGCGGTGCGCTCAAGGTGGTCCTGGTACCTCCCGGATCCCCTTTCCGATAGGTGCGTTTCCGGGTGGTCAGGGTCTTGCTGGGGAGCCCACCTGGCGGGTTGGATGGACTGGATACGCGAATGTGTACTACAGATCGGAGCAGTAGTACGACCTGATTCAGAAATATTCAACTCCACTGCATAGACATCACAAGCTTGCATATTTTTGACATAAATGGTGACATTGTGAAGATACGGGCAAGTGGTGGGGGACACCGGCCAGGGCAATGCCTGGCTGCTCCACAGCCACTCCGTCCAGGGGGGAGAGTGTCACTCTCCGCCTCATCGTCTACCCGATCGAAGCGAGGTTCACATGGATCCCAGACATCGTCTGAAGGGGGTTCTGGCCGTTCTGACAGGGGCCGCCCTCCTCTTACTGGGCACTGTCCAGCAGGTGGAGGCCCAAGCCACGGGAACGGTACAGGGGCAGGTGATAGACGCAGCGTCCCTCCGGCCCCTCACCGACGCGCAGATCTCCATCCCTGGGACCGGGCGCGGTATGCTCACCAGCTCCCAGGGCCGGTTTCTGCTTCTGAACGTGCCGGTGGGGCAGACCACGGTTCGAGTCCAGCTCATCGGGTACGAGACGGCGGAAGAAGCAGTTACGGTGAGCTCCGGAGGAACTTCCACGGTGGATTTCCAACTGTCCACTACGGCTCTGGCCATGGACGAGCTGGTGGTCACCGGAGTGGGTCAGGCCACACAGCGACGCCAGCTCTCCACCTCCGTGAATGTCATCAATGCCCAGGCCATTGCCGAAGCGCCGGTAGCCACCCTGGATCAACTTCTCCAGGGTCGGGTGGCAGGCGCCACGGTGAACGCGGTGTCATCGCAGCCGGGCACTGGCAGCCTTATCAATTTCCGGGGGGTCTCCTCGGTGTTTGGGGCCCAGACCCCTGTCATCTACATCGACGGCGTGCGGGTGGACAACTCCCAGGCAACGGCCGCCGGCACGGGGGGGGAACAGTCGTCAGCCCTGGCTGAACTCCTCACCTCGGACATCGAGCGCATCGAGATCACGAAGGGTGGCGCTGCATCCACCCTCTACGGCTCCGACGCCGCCACCGGCGTCATCCAGATCTTCACCAAGCAGGGAACCCCGGGAGCACCCCGCTTCACGGCCCGCATGGAACAGGGAATCGATCAGGCCGAGCTCAAATACATCCTGGACGCCGGGGTCATCTACCCGGACGATGTAGCCGCCGGAGAACTGGCTGCTGACTTCCTGGCCCAGGAATTCTTCCGCACCGGTCACGCCCAGTCCTACTCGCTGGGGGTAAACGGCGGCTCGGAGAGCGTGACGTACAACATGTCTGGTCGGGTCAGCCAGTCCGACGGAGTGCAGCCCAAGAACGAGAACGCCGTTTACAACTTGAGGGGCGGCATGGAGGCCAGCCTCTCCGACCGCTTGCGGGTGAATTTCTCGGGCGCCTACACCCGCTCCAACTTCGACCGCATCTACAACGGCGCAGCCATCGCCGACCCCATCACCGCCATGGAGGTGGGAGACGCCATGTTCTTTTCGGGTCAGAACAATGTGCCCGATGCCCTGGAGATGTTCCTCCGTCCCGACATCGCAGAAGAGGTGAATCGCTTCATTTTCGGCACGGGAATCCAGTACCAGGCCTCGGACATCTTCAGTGCCCGGGTGAACGGAGGTATCGACCATCGCAACAACCGGCAGCGCCAGTTCCAGCCCATCGGCTTCGTGCCCGGTGAAATCACCGGACAGCTCACCCACTGGCAGCGCCAGTTCACCTCGGTGACCCTGGATGCAGCGGGAACCTTCTCCTATCCCAACGAAGGCACCGTCACATCCAACCTCACCATCGGAGCCCAGGGCTTCCGGGATGATGTGACCCGGGTGGCGGCCAGTGGAACGGGCTTTGCCCTTCCAGGCACGAAGGACTTCGGTGAGGCGGCTGACGTGTCCGCTACGGAGAACAACAGCCAGCTCTTCAACGGTGGACTCTATGTGGATGAGACGCTGGGCATCGGTGGACGCCTCTTCGTGAACGCGGGTTTCCGGCTGGATGCCGGGAGCACCTTCGGGGATGAGGTGGAAACGGCTCTCTATCCCAAGGCCGGCCTCTCTTACGCTGTCTCCGATGAGGAGTTCTTCCAGAACGTCCTGGGAAACTGGGTGGACGAGTTCCGCTTCCGGGCGGCGTACGGCGAGACGGGAAAATTTCCCCCGCCCTTCCTTCGGGATCAAAGCTTCAGCGCCATCCCCTTCCGGGGTGAGGCCGCTCCGCGGTTTTCCAACCCGGGAAATGAGGACCTCAAGCCTGAGGTCACCAAGACCTTCGAGGCCGGCTTTGACGCGGCGCTCCTGAACAATCGCATCGGCCTGGACCTCACCTACTACGACGCCCAGACGGAAGACGCCCTCTTCTTTGTTCCCGAACCACCGCTCAGCGGCCAGGGAACCCAGATCCGCAACGTGGGAGAGATTTCCAACAGCGGGATCGAGCTGGAAGTGAACGCCCAGGTCCTGAACCGGCGCTCATTGGCCTGGTCGGTGGGTGCCACCTACCAGACCAACACCAACGAGGTGGTGAGCATGGGGGGGGCGGCTCCCTTCTTCGTGGAATCGCAGAAGCGGGTGGAGGAGGGGCGTCCTGTGGGTGCCTGGTTCGTCACCACGCCCTTCGATTCCAATGGAGACGGGCTTCTGAATGGCTCGGAGCAGCGCTTCACCGGGAAGTCCCCAACCCCCACCAAGAGCGGAAGTCTGAATACCCGCGTGACCCTGTTCGATCGGCTCCATGTGAGTGCCCTGGCAGACTGGGCCGGCGGACATGAGGTCATGGACTTCGGCTCGGTATGGTCCACCTTCAACGGAATCTACCGGAGAGAGATCGTGGACGAAGGCTACACCTTCCCCATCCGCCACAATGCAGCCGGTGTTGCCGGGAGGCGCTACAGCCAGGGTGCGGCCCGGTCTGAGTTCATCTACGAGGGAGACTGGTGGAAGCTCCGGGAAATAGCGGTGCGCTACACGCTCCCGGACGAATGGGCGGCCCGGATGGGTGCAGAGCGCGGCTCCCTCTTCGGAAGCGCCCGGAATGTCCACATCTGGTCGAAGAACCCCCTCATCGACCCGGAGCTGAATGGGTTGAGCGGCGGCGGGTTGGCCCTGGGCGGAGAGAGTAGCATCACCATCTCGCCCCCCAGGTCCTTCCGGTTCGGGGTGGAGTTCACATTCTGATGGAACTGCAATCCACTGCGGACTTTCACGGAACTTCCAAGAGGAACGCCTTCATATGAGATATCCCACGCACAACCTTCGACTCCGGTCCGGGCTGGTGGCCGGACTCCTGATGGCCGCCGCCCTCACGGGCTGTGACTTCCTGGACCCCACCAGTGTGGAGAACCCCCAGACCACCGCAGCTGACCTGGCTCAGGCCGAGCGCCCCACGGAGGCGCTGCTCCCTGGCCTCCGGGCACAGTTCGCCCGGGTCATGAGTTCCAACGCCGTCCTCACCGCCGTGGTGAGTGACGACTATTCCGTCCACGGTACCGGCCTGGATGGGTCCCTGGACGATCCGCGTTTCATCGTATCCGCAATCGTGAACTCCACTTCGTCGGCCACCGGGGCGTACTGGAATCTCCAGGAGCTTCGGGCGTTGGCCGACTTCGTACTGGACGAGATCGGCGCCACCGATGACACGGCCACACCGGCTCAGCAGGCCGAGGCCCGATACTACCGGGGCATGGCCTACCTCATGTTGGCCGAGAACTTCGTGGGTGCTCCCCTGGAACGCGATGCCGCTCCGGTGGGTGCGGCTGAACTCCTGGATCGAGCCAACACCGATTTCCAGGCTTCCCTGCAAACGGCAGGGAGCGGGAACTTCGCCACGGCATCCCGAGCCGCTCTGGCCCGGACCGCCCGGTGGCTGGGGAATGCCGGCAACGCCCGACAGTTCGCCGCCGCTGCTCTGGGCGATGATCCTGAGTTCCTCGTGCTCCGGGAATTCGACCAGTCGGCCTTCGACAACGGGCCCTGGATTTTCATCGTGACCCGAGCCCTGAAGGAGATGCAGCCCCTGCCCCGCCTGGACTTCCTGGATCCCAAGTACACCAACCGGGAACAGGGAATCGCCGTAGCCAAGGCCGAAGAGATGCACCTCATTCTGGCTGAGGCGGACATGGCTCAGGGGAATTACGCCGAGGGGCGAGCCCACCTGGTGGCGGCACTCCGCCTGGCCCTATCTCGGCCCACTGAGGAGTTCAACGACAATGACGCCCGACAGAACGGCGACCTCACCACCCGGCCCCGGGACGGAGAGATCATGATTCGGGCAGATGCCGATAGCCCTTACCGTGCCGGTCTCGTGCTGACCCGACCGGGTTTGCTCACCACCCCCCTGGTGTCCGGCACTTCCCTCAACCCTGACAGCATCGCCGCCCTCCCGGCCTCGGACACGGAGGGGCTCTGGCACGCCCTCTTTCTTGCCCGACAGGAGATCCTCTTCCTGGAAGCCCGTCGCATGGCGGATCTGGGGATCCGGCTTCCCCTCATGTTGCGGGAGGTGGACGCCAACGCCTCCATTCCTCTGGAGGATCCGGTCTACACCAGGGCCCAGGTGCCCGCCTACATTCCTCCCTCCAACGAAATGGACCTGTTCACGCCCGCCCGTCCCTACGACGGTGAGGTGCTGGTGGACACGCAGATCACCATGCTCCATGATCTGAATCGGATCCTGGCTCGCAACGGTGCCAGTCCGTTCATGAACTGAAGACAGGCAGTGGCCCTGGCCGAACTGGCCTGTGAAAGCCGGGGCCCAGGGATGAAGACGAGGGGGGAGGCCAGACTGGCTTCCCCCCTTCTTCTTAGAAGGTTGTTGAATCAAAGCTACGGTGTAGGCGCCCGGATCCGGTATGGGGGCGGCTCCACACCCAGAAGGTGTCGCACCAGATGGTCCCAGGTACGTCGGATCACATAGGGCTCGCTCCCGAATCCGTGGTTCCGGTTGGGAAGTACGACGAGATCGAAATCCAGGTTGGCATCCACCAGGGCATCGATGAGAAGGAGGTTGGCGTTCGGGTGCACCCGGTCATCAAGGGTCCCATACATAAGTAGGAGCTTCCCCTTCAGTTTGTGTGCCAACTCCTGATTGGCCTGTCGGTCATAGCTGTCACCGCCCTCGGCGAGGGATGCCAGGGGTCCATGATATTTTTCCCCCCAGTAGTGTCCAAAGCTCCGATTATCGTGATTTCCCGCCCTGGACACCGCCACCCGGTAGAATTCCGGATATTCCAGAATGGCGCGGGTACTGGAGAATCCTCCACCGGAGTGGCCGAAGATCCCCACCCGGCTCAGGTCCATCCAGGAATATTGGAGGGCCAGCTGCCTCAGCGCCGTGATATGATCTGCCAACCCGTTGTCCGCCAGATCTCCGTACCCCGCCTGGTGGAACGCTCGAGATCGGTAGGGAAGGCCCAAGGCATCCACGGTGAACACCACGAAGCCCAGCTCCGCCAGGGCATGGGGGTGTCCCCCCGGGTCGACGGCTGCCTGGCGGAAGCCAATGGCCCCGGATTGGGGGCCCGGGTAGATGTAGTCCACTACCGGATAGCTGCGGGTGGAGTCGAAGTCGGAGGGGAGATACAGGTAGCCATGGATATCCGTGACCCCGTCTCGCGCCTTCACGGTGAAGGGCCAGGGCCAGCGCCAACCCGTGGCCAGCAGTTCGGAGAAATCGGCCTCTTCCAGCGTCCGGATCTCTCTCCCGTCCGCACCACGAAGTATGGTTACCGGCTCGCTGGTGGGGGTGGAGTAGGTATCCACGATCCACTGTCCTGAGGGAGAGATCTTCACATCGTGGTCGGCAGACTCCGGAGTCAGGTGTTCCAGCCCGCTGCCGTCCAGCCTCACCCGATAGAGATGGCGGTGGTACGGATCTTCACCCTCCTCCCGGCCCGTGGCCGTGAAGTACACCCATCCACCTCCGGGCCCTGACTCATCCAGGTGGAGGACGTCGTTCACCGTCCAGGGCCCCTCTGTGATTCGATTCAACAACCTGCCCGACGAGACCTCGTAGCGGTACAGATGCCCCCAACCGTCCCGTTGGGAGAACCAGATGACCTGGGCTCCCTGGGCCACCGGCCGCCAGTTGGGGATGGTGGAGCTCCCCACATTCAGTTCCAGCCAGGTGGAGCTCCGCTCGTGCAGGACCCTCCGCACCTCGCCGGTGGAAGGCTCAGCCACCAGGAGCTCCACCTCCTGATATCCCCGGTCCATCCGGGTGAAGAAGACCTCCTGGCTGTCAGAACTCCACTGGACCGTCTTCCACACGGAATCCTGGAGGGGCCCACAACAGGTGACGTCCACCATGTGCATGGGATCCGTGTCCAGCCGGACTCTCTCTGCGCTGTCCACATTGAAGGCGAACAGTGCGAAACGGGGAAGAACGGAGTCTCCAGGGATAGGATAGCGGTAGGAGTGGAGCAGGGGTCGCCCGGTGCGGGTCTCCAGAAGATGAAATGGTTCCACTCCCCGTTCATCCAGCCGATGGGTCAGGATCCATCGGGAATCCGGTGACCACGCCACCACAGGAGGCCTTGGGATGCCCTGTCGCTCATGGGTCACCAGGTCCCGGTACTCCGGATGGTTGGCCCAACCCACATCCCCGTTCCCGTCGGTGGTGAGGGCCCGGGACTCTCCAGTGACAAGATCCCGGAGCCAGAGGTTGTCATCCCGTTCCAGGGCCCACCACCCACCGTTGGGGGCCACCGCCGCATCCACCGGACTCTCCACGTCTCCTGCCCACCGCTCACAGGCATAGGTGGAGATCTCACAGCTCCAGGTGGTGGAGTCATCGGTCTGGACCCTCACGGCATCCAGCCCCCGGTTGAAGGCAAGGGTCTCGAAGGGGAGATGCCACGGTTCGAACGCCTCGCCGGTTGCTTCGGAGAGGGCTGCGGCCAGCCTGGGGTGATGGAATGCATGTTCTCGCGTTCCGGTGGTGGGATCCACCAGGATGAATTCGAAGCCCCCCACCCTGCGGTTCCTGTACCAGAAGCGCCCCCGCCCATCTTCGGGGAGCCAGCGGGGAGTCACCTGGTTGCCCGTCACGAGGCCCCGTGCATTCCACCCCAGGAGGGCCTCCGCACGGGCGTAGTCGCTCTGGGTCACCTCCGCCTCCCCGGATCTGTGGAGGCGGTGCTCAAGAGCAAACTCCTGGGCACTCATGGCCACCGGAGTGAGGAGGGTAATCGCCAGGGAGGTGTAAAAACGAAAAGAGGGTCGCTGAAACATGCTCAGGCTCCGTAGACGGTGACGCCTCCAGGAATCCAGCGGGAGGCTCGGGTCGGCAGGGAAACTACGGGGCCAGGCAACGGCGGGAAATCTCTACTCCGACCGCTTCTCCCAATCCGCCAGGAATCGGCGGATCCCATCGTCGGTGAGGGGGTGCTTCAAGCTCTGTTTGAGAACCGAGAGGGGGCAGGTTGCCACGTCGGCACCCGAGAGGGCAGCCTCCACGATATGTCGTGGGTGCCGAATGGAGGCGGCCAGGATGAGGGTGTCGATATCACCGGCATTCTGGAATACCTGAGCGATTTCTCCGATCACCTCCATCCCCGGCTGGGAGATGTCATCCAGCCGCCCCACGAACGGAGATACGAGGTAAGCCCCGGCCCGGGCGGCGAAGAGGGCCTGATTCGTGTTGAACACCAGGGTGACGTTGGTACGGATCCCTTCCCGGGCCAGCCGGTGCACCGCCTTCAAGCCCTCCGCCGTGCAGGGCACCTTCACCACCACGTTGGGATGCCAGGCCGCGAACTCCAGCCCCTCACGGATCATGCCTTCCGCGTCTTCAGAGACCGCCTCTGCCGAGATGGGCCCATCCACCAGCGACGCGATCTCCCGGATGGTGGCCTCGAAGTCCGCTCCGCTTTCCCTTGCAAGGAGGGAAGGATTGGTGGTCACGCCGGAAAGGATCCCCCACGACGCGGCCTCGCGGATCTCGGCCAGATTGGCCGTATCCAGATACAGTTTCATGAACCGTCCAGCTTGCCGTCCCTCAACACGTCCCGGATCTTCTGACCCAGTTCCTGAGGTGTGAAGGGTTTGGCCAGGAAGCTGGTTCCCGGCTCCAGAAGCCCCTCCCGAATCAGATCCTGGTCGGCATATCCCGACATGAACAGGACTCGGGTGCGGGGAAGGAGTACGGCCAGTTTCCGGGACAGTTCCACTCCGTTCATCCCCGGCATCATGATGTCGGTGAGAAGCAGGTGGATCGTCTCCCCGTGGTTCTGCGCCAACTCCAGGGCCTCGTGCCCTCCGGAAGCCGACAGGACGCTGTATCCCAGTCGCTTGATGGTGCGTCCGGCCACGGCTCGAACCGCATCGTCGTCTTCCACCAGGAGTACGGTCTCGTCCCCAGACGGGGTTGGGGCGGGCGAAAGAGCGCCCTCCGCCATGATGCCTCCTGCAGGCTGAATGGGTTGCACGGATTGCCTTGGGAGGGGAGCGTCCGGTCGGCTCCCCATGTTCAATGATTGAGGACAGCACCTAATAATTGTGAACGCGCGCGCTGTGGGCAAGCTTGCTCTGCCCAATTGGGGGTCCCTAACTTCCAATCATGGAAACCCCCACCCTCTCATCATTGGACCGGCTTCCAAGCGGAAGTGAAACGGTCCTGGTGGTGGACGATGATCCCGGGGTGCGCCGGGTGACCTCCCGGATCCTCTCTCATCTGGGATACCGGGTGCTGCAGGCCCAGGACCCTGAGCATGCGCTCCGTATCGTTCTCCAGGCGCGGGTGGATGCGGTGCTCATGGATGTGATCCTCCCGCAGTTGAACGGACTGGCGCTGGCGCACACCATGTCTGCGGTGCGGCCCAGGATCAAGTTGGTCTACATGTCGGGATACTCGGGGGCCGAGTTGGAAGGTGAACTGGGTTCCCGATCTCTCGAGGGGCTGGAACTCCTGTCCAAGCCCTTCACACCCGAAAACCTGGCCAGGGCCCTCCGGAGAGTCCTGGATGGGACTGGATCAAGTGAAACGGGTTTCTCGCCTGAGGCGAGGGAGGATGCCAAGCGTCTGGAAGTGGATGCCGCGGGGAAAGGCATCGCTGCTGCGCCTGCCAACTCCACCATTCTATTGGTGGATGACTCCCCGCAGGTGCTGGCTTCTCTCGCCCGGATTTTGGAGACAGTTGGATACGAGGTGCTTCAGGCTGAGTCGCCGGAAGCGGCCCTGGAGATGGCAGCAGGTCATGCAGATGGGGTTCGGCTGCTGGTGAGTGACGTGGTGCTGCCCTCCTTTTCGGGGCTGGTGCTGGCCCACCGGCTCTCCAGCCTCCAGACCGATCTCCGGGTCCTCTACATCTCCGGCTTGACCGACCGGGAAGTTCTGGGAGACCCCGCCATGCTACCCCCCACCGTGTCTTTTCTTGCGAAACCGGTGGAGGCCCAGGCGCTGCTGGAGCGGGTGGAGAGCCTCCTGGCGGTGGAGTAGGAAACGGGACTTCCCGGGGAACGGGCGTGGGCACCTCACAGGTCCAGCATCTCGCCATCTTGGGGAGCAGCTCCGGAAATGAGAACCCCCCGACCGTCTGACGACGGCCGAGGGGTCTCTTGGGATGTGGTGGGCGGCCTCGACGCCGCTCAACACCACGGGATGGGGATCAGTCTTCGTCCACCTCGATGTCCAGCGGTGGTGCGTCGAAGTCCGCATGGTCCCCGTGCATCAAGGAGAAAATGACCTTCACCTCCCCCACTGCCTCCGCCTCGATGTCCACGTGGTCGCCATGGCTGGCCAGAGCAATGACGCCTTCAGCGGAATCCTCCGTGAGATTTGCCTCCACAGTGAATTCCCCACCCAGCTCCACCACCCGGCCCTGGGAGTCCTTGAACACGACATTCACCTCGATCTCTTCGCCGGGATGGAGATGGGGGAAGGTCCCGTCCCACACCATGTCGTCCCCGGTTCCATCGGTGTGGAGAATCTCCTCACCGGTGTCCCGGTTGATGATCTCCACCCGGGAGATGTCTCCGGCATCGCCAGTCTCAGGCTCCACCTCCACCTCAATGGCAGGGGCGTCGAAGTCGGAGTGCCCGTCATGCCAGAGGGAAAACACGACCTCGGTCTCCCCTGCACCCATGGCCTCGATGTCCACGTGGTCGCCATGGTCGGCCAGCTCCACGATCCCTTCGGCGGCACCTTCGGCTAGCCCGGCCCTCACGGAGAAATCGGAATCACCCCCCAGGGTGACCGCATTCCCCTCGGCATCCAGGAACCGGACGTTCACAGCCAGTTCATCGCCTACATGGAGGTGGGGCAGCCCACCGTCCCAATGGATGTCAGCCCCGGTCCCATCGGTCCAGGCCAGACGCTCGCCGCTGGCCCTGTCGATGAGCTCGGCGCCTACGACCTGCCCTACGCCGTCATTATGCCCCTCCACCTCCACGGCGATGGGGGGAGAGTCCCAGTCGGAGTGACCACCGTGAAAGAGTTGGAAGACCAGTTGGGCCTCACCCTCTTCCAGTGCCTCGATATCCACATGGTCCCCGTGGTTGGTCAACGCAACCACTCCGGATGTCGCACCGGGAGCCAACGTGGCCCTCAACTCGAACTCCCCACCCAGGGGAATTTCTCTCCCCTCGGCGTCCAGGAAGCGAGCGGCCACAGCCATTTCATCGCCTTCGTCGAGGTGGGGGAGGCCGCCATCCCAATGGATGGACGCTCCCGTCCCGTGAGTCCACGCCAGGCGCTCGCCGGTGGCCTGATCCAGAAGCTCCATGCCCACCGGCTCACCGTGCTCATCCACTGGGTCCGTGGGGCTGTTGCGGTCACATGCGGATACCAGGGCCAGGGTAGGGAGTGAGGCCAGCCACACCCATCTCTTCCATCTTGTCGCACTTGGATTTCTCATTGTTCATGACTCCTGCGTTGATGTCCGATCTCTACGGGGCCCACCCCCGAGGGATGTTTCGTTGAAGAGGGCGGCCCGTCCCCACGGTGGGATGCAGCTCATCAGAACTCCACCCGATACAGCAGTTGCAGATTTCTACCAGGTTCAGGGGCTACGTCCTTTGCCCTTGAGAGATGGTTCCACCGAACCCGGTCGGTGAGGTTGTCCATCTTCAGGATCAGGGAGTGGAGGGACTCCCCCTGCAGAATCCGGATTCCCGCCGAAACGTTGAAGAGTTGATATCCGGCAGTGGGGCGCTCCAGGATCACCAGCTCCCCCGGGTTCACCGGGTCCGGCACGGGAGTGGGAACCCGATCCTGTTGCTGAGCCCCCTCCCACTCTCCCCCCACGAAGTAGCGGGGCACGTCATATCTCACACCGAGGCGCCCGTTCAGGGGTGGGATCCGGGGAAGGGGATCGTCGTCGGCCGTGCGGAAGGCCTGCACGTAACTCAGGGTCCCATCGAAGACGAAGCCCTGGGCCGCCTCCCACTGAATCCGTCCATCGGCTCCCTGGAAGACGGCGTCGTCGCCCCTGGCCCGAAAGACGGGGAACCGCCGAAAGCGGGGGTCGGCTTCACCGGTGGGAGCATAGTAGATGAAGTTCTCCACCTGGTTGCGGAAGAGCGTGGCCTCTGCTTCCACATTGTTTCGGGAGACCCGGACGAACACATCCAACCCGACACCCACCTCCGACTCGAGCTCAGGGTTCCCCACGTCGTAGCTGAAGTCCGCCAGGTGCGGGCCATCGGAGAAAAGCTCGGAAATGGATGGCGTGCGGAAGGAGCGCGAGACCCCGCTACCGACGATCCACCCGGGCCGGGCCTCGAACAGGAGAGAGAAGGCTCCGGAGAGGTCTCCGAAGGTCCGGGTGCGGACCGGCCTGGGCGTTTCCCCACCCAGGCGAATGGGTCGGGTGTCTTTCGGCTCCACCCGGGTCCAATCGTAACGCGCCCCCACCTGGACCCGGATGCGGTCCCATTGCACTTCTTCGAAGATATAGGCGGCCAGGGCGGCTTCCTGGGCGTCCCTGCTGCCCGGAAAGCTCCCCCCGGTGATGAGATCGCGCCCCAAGGCGAAGAGCCCCACGGCCCCCTCGGCCAGGAAGCTTCCTTCCGAGTGCTCATGGCGAGCCACCAGATTCGCGGTGCCGTAGAGTTGATCGAAGGAGGTGCCCAGCACCCGCACCGTCCCCTCAGCCGTCTCGCGACGGTCTTCCACTTCATCGTGGAGGTAGCGCACCAGGCTGGCATCGAACTCCACCGCCTCGAAGGGACCGAGTCCTGCAAGATGGGCGCCCTCGACTCGCACCAGGCTACGCTCCGTCTCGGCGTCCACTCCTCCCTCGTGGGCTCCGGGAATCTCCTCTCCCTGGAATTCACCCGGCAGGCCATGGTCCAGCCCGTATCTGCGCACGGCCACACCCGCATATCCCCACGGGCGGATGACGGAGAGCCCCAGGGCCAGATTGTGACCCTCGGCCTGGGTGGAAGAGATCTCGCCCAGGGGGGTCCGGAGATCGCCGGAGCGTCGACCGGTCACTTCCCCCCGGATGGCCAGGGCATTTCCCAGAGGTACTCTTACGATTGCAGCTCCCGTGGCGCCGCGGTTCATGGACTCCGCCTGGAAGCTGACTGTGCCTCCTATCCCTTCCGGCTGGGTCCGGGGAACCTCCTCCCGGATGACATTGATGACGCCTCCCAGCGCGTTGCTTCCGTAGAGGACTCCGGCAGGGCCCCGGACCACCTCGATGCGCCGAGCCGTCACGGGGTCGATTCCCACGGCATGATCCGGGGCCGTGGACGACAGATCTCCCGTGCGATGGCCGTCTTCCAGCACCAGTACCCTGTCGCCGCTCATCCCACGGATCACGGGTTGGGCGGGGGCCGGGCCGAATGAAAGCATGGCGATTCCAGGCTCGCCCTGGATGGTGGCTGCCACGGACGAGGCAAGGGCACGGCCCAGTTCCTCGCCCGAGAGCACGGAGGTAGGCCGATAGGTCTGGTTCACCGAGCGCTCCCGACCAACGCCCGTGACCACCACACCCGCCACCGCCAGGGCAGAGGGACGCAACGGGATCTCCACGTTGCTGACTTCACCTGCAGCCACTTCCACCTGAACTTCGGTGGTGGCGTAACCCAATCGTTCCACCACCACCGTGTAGCTGCCACTTCGGAGGTCGGAAAAGTGGAAAGCCCCATCACCGTGGGAGAAATCGTGGCGGGCCAGATTCCGGAGATGTACGTGGGCCGCCACCACCGGCGAGCCGGTGCTGGCGTCCAGGACGGTTCCCCGAATGAGTCCCGACTCTCCGGTCTGCGCCATTGCACCGGCCGGTGCAATGGACAGAGTCCAGAGAATTGAGATGGAGAGCCAGGTACGGATCATCGCCCTCCCTTCAGCTAACATCAGCCCCCGCACTTGCTGACGCAGAGGCTGTGCCGTCTCATGGAAATCCACGGTCCGTATATGATATCGTGTTCTCATTCGCATTACCTGGAAGGTAGAATTCATCTGTCGTCTTGACAACCCTTCGGCCCGAGGGTTTCCATGGGGTCATGAGTGATACCCCGAAGGACCGACTCCGGAAGCTGTTGGCCACCCGATCATTTCGCGTGGGAGAGTTCGTGTTGGCCAGTGGTCGGAGTTCCCCGTACTACGTGGACGTACGGCGCACGACCCTTCTCCCGGAAGGAATGGCACTCACCGGCAGTGTGGTGTTGGAGACCCTGGAGGAGGCCGGCTGGGAGCCGGAGGCTGTGGGAGGGCTCACCATGGGTGCCGATCCCATCGCCTACGCCACCGCTCTCCGGAGCTGGGATGCGGGGCGTCCCATCCACGCCTTCACGGTTCGGAAGGAGGCCAAGGACCACGGTGCGGGTGGCAAGGTGGAAGGCGAGGTACAGGCAGGCACTGTCGTGGTCATCGTGGAGGATACCCTCACCACTGGAGGAAGCGCTCTGAAAGCGGTGGGAGCCCTGCGGGAGGTGGGCGCCACGATACTGGGTATTCTCACCCTGGTAGACAGGGAGGAGGGCGGACGGCAAGCCCTGGAAAAGGAAGGACTCACCGTCCAAGCCGTATTCACCGCCCGGGAGTTGGCCAAGGCGAGAGCCTCAATCCAGGAGGCGTAGGGGCATCACCAGGCACAGGTAGTCAGGCACCGACTCACCTTCGCCTGCATAGGGTTCCAGGATAGCCGCGCGTTCCGGAGCCTTCAGTGAAATTCGAACCTCATCTGTAGGCATGTACCGGAGCACCTCCAGGAGGTAGTTGGCGTTGAAGCCGATCTCCAGATCCGGTCCCTCAAACTGAATATCCAGCTCATCGTGCCCTTCTCCCAGATCGGGCGTTTGCACGTTCAGTTGTACTTTTCCGCTCTGGAAGTGAAGGCGAATCCGATGGGTCTGGTCACTGGCTACCACAGCCATCCGGCGCACCGCTCCCTCCAGGGCCTTCTTCTCCACCACAGCCAAGCGGTCATTGTCCCGGGGGATTACCTGCTCGTAGTTGGGATAATTCCCATCGATGAGGCGAGTGAAGACCTCGGTGTTCTCGGAGCGGAATCCCAGATGGTTCCCGCTTCGAGCCACCTGGATTTCGTCCTGGGGTTGAAACAGTCTCATGACCTGATTGAGTGCCGCCGGAGGCACAATGAGATCCGTACTAGTGGTGGTTGCCGGGCCCGCCGGCACACCCATCCGTGCGAGACGATGACCATTGGTAGCCACCATGCGCATTTGACCATCACGCAACTCCCAGAGTACCCCGTTCAGAATGGGTCGACTTTCCTCGCTGGAAACGGCGAAGGAGGTATGCTGGATGAGATCCCGCAGGTCCTTTCCTGACGCTCGCCATCCTTCATCGAAGTTCACCACCGGAAGAGCCGGAAAATCTTCCACGGGCAATCCGTTGAGACGGAATCGAGCTGGACCGCTCTCCAACTCGATTTGCTGTCCTGTAGTGGAAATCTTGACAGGGCGATCCGGAAGTTCACGGGTTATTTCCTGAAGCTTCTTGCCGGGGACGGTGAAACTCCCTCCCGCTGTGATCTCAGCGGGCACTCGGACGCGGACAGCCACATCCAGATCGGTTCCGCTCATCCAGACTGCGTCGTCTTCCGCGTCCACCAGGATGTTGGAGAGAACGGGGAGCGTCGTCTTCGTGGGTATGCTGGCAGAGACAGCGGCCAATCCCTGGTGGAGATTCTGCCTGGTGATCTGGAGGTTCATGCAACGGCTCCGTTGGGAGGGAAGGAGTGGGGTGCAAAGATCGGTTTTCCCCACGTAGGTTTCCTCTTCTTTATATATGATGCAGAGATAGTAGTAGTAGAAGAAAGTGTGGAAACGTGGAGAGGAAGGGTGTGGGGGGTCAGAAGCTCCCTGAATCTGCCATGAAATGGGCGGTATTCCAGTGGGGACATCCCTGTGGGAAAAAATCCCAAGATTGGGGATGGGTGTGGGAACCGGGAGAAGTTCCGGTCAATCCACAGGCTTTTCCACACCCATCCACACATCCTCAACGACCCTCCAGACGGGTTCGGACGGCTGTGATCCGGTTGGCGTAGTGGGGGTCGGCACCCATGGTCTCTTCCACCTTGCGAATGGAATGGATGACGGTGGAATGGTCCCGACCTCCGAAGAGATCGCCGATCTCCACCAGGGGTAGCCCCAGTAGCTCCTTGATGAGATACATCGCCACCTGGCGTGGCACCGCCAGATCCCTGGTTCTTCGCTTGGACGAGAGGGCCTCCGAGCGCACCTCCCATTCCCGGGCTACCACCTCTCGGATTGCTCTCGGGGAAAGGTTGGTTGAGGATTCTTCCCTGGAGCGCAGGACGCCATCCAGGGCCGCCCGGGCCAGGGGCACCGAGATCTCCAGATGCTTCAGGGAGGAGAACGCAAGCAGCTTGATGACGGCGCCCTCGAGCTCCCTTACCGATGAGGTGCAGTGCCGGGCAATGTAGTCCATCACCTCGTCGTCCAAAGTGATGCCGTCGTCGTGGGCCTTCTTCCGGAGGATGGCTACACGCGTCTCGTAGTCCGGCAATTTGAGATCCGCCACCAGGCCCCACTCGAAGCGCGAGATGAGGCGTTCTTCCAGCCCCGGGATTTCCTTGGGCGGGCGATCACTGGTGAGGACGATCTGCTTCCGCCCGTCATGGAGAGCGTTGAAGGTGTGGAAGAACTCCTCCTGGGTACGCTCCTTCCCTTCCAGGAAGTGGACGTCATCCACCAGCAGCAGATCCGTTTCCCGGTACCTCCTGCGAAATTCTCCTGTGGTACCCGACTGGATGGCGTTCACCAACTCGTTCATGAACTGCTCGGAGGGAACGTAGCCGATGCGCTTGGTTGGATCCTTGGCGAGGATGTGATTCCCAACGGCGTGCATGAGGTGGGTCTTTCCCAATCCCACGCCGCCGTAGAGAAAGAGAGGGTTGTAGAGTCGCCCAGGCTGCTCGGCCACAGCCTGGCAAGCAGCAGCAGCCAGTTGATTGGAGTTCCCCACCACAAAGCGGTCGAAGGTGTACCGTTCGTTCAGGAATGCTCCGGAACGGAGGCCACCGGGCACGCCTCCCCCCTCCCTGGCAGAGCCGGGAGCTGCCGAGGGCGCGCCGGGGCCTGGAGAAAGCTCTACCACGGGCACCCGCGGCCCATCGCCCCCCGTGCAGCGAAGCGTGATGGGGAGAGGTCTACCCAGGACTTCTTCCAACAGAAGATGGAGCACGGTCCCGTACTTGTCCTCCACCCACTCCACATGGAAGGGGCTGGGAACATCCACCACCAGGGAGTCGGCAGTGATGGCCGAGGCCTCACTCCCGCCCAGCCAGGTCCGGAACCCCGGCTCCGGCAGGCGTTCCCGGGCCAGCTCCAGTACCCTCTGCCAGAGGTCGTGGGCCGTATACTCCATGGACACCGGGGGATGAGGTTTGAAAAGGGGGTTGAGGACCCAAGCGGAACGACCCATGGCAGTGCCATGGACGCCAGCCAAAGAGCCTGTTCAGCGTACCCGAGGGATGTGGAAAAGTCAATTGGCCCCAGGAGCGTTGCGACAGGGATGACTTGACCCCTACCCCAAGTGAGAGATACCTTTCTAAGCTCCATTTTAGCTGGGGATAATAGTCATCGTACCCGGGCCCCATGGCCCGGGCTGGGACCCGAGGGTGTCTTAACAATGAAGCCCACATACAGACCGCGAAACCGGAAGCGCGTGAACAAGCATGGTTTTCGGAAGCGCATGAGCACCAAGGCCGGTCGGAAGACCCTGGCCCGGCGCCGGAGTCGAGGCAGAGCTGCCCTGGTTGTGAAGGTGGGCTCCAAGTAGCCATGGATGCCCGGACGCCTCCTTCAAGTGGAGCGTCCGAGGGATCATCTTCCTTCCGCTTCCCCCGAAATCGCAGGGTTCGCAGTGGCTCTGAGATCCGCTCCATACTGCGGGAGGGACGGAGGAAGAGGACATCCCATCTGGATGTCTTCTTTGCATCCAACCCCACGCTTGGCCCTCGCTTCGGTCTGGTGGTGCCGAAGCACCGCCGTCGGGTGGTGGAGCGAAACCGCCTTCGTCGTCGCCTCAGAGAGTTGGGACGGGTTGAGCTTCTTCCCTCCCTGGAGGCGCAGGGTGTGCTGATGGACGTTCTCATCCGCGCCCGCACCGAAGCGTACCAGGCACCCTTCGGGGTGTTGCAAGCAGAGATGAGGGAGGTTGCGGAGGCCCTATGCTCCGGACGATGGTCCTGGCCATGATCCGGTTTTACCGGACGGCAATCTCTCCTCTGACACCCTCGTCGTGCCGGTACATCCCTACCTGCTCCCGGTTTGCTATGGAGGCCATTGAATTGCATGGTCTCGGGCGAGGGGGCTGGCTGGCTTTCCGAAGATTCCTCCGTTGCCACCCCTGGGGTGGGCACGGCGTAGATCTCGTTCCCCCTGCACATTCCCAACCGGCCCTTCCCTCTGAAGGAGATGTTCCGCCAGATGAAGTGGCGGGAGAGCGTTCTTCCAGGGATCCGTTTTCCGAATCAGGAACTCCATGAGAACAGAAGTCCGTTTCCTTTTGGCCATGCTCCTCATGTTGGGGGTTCTGGTGGGCACCAACCTCCTCTTTCCGCCGGTGCCTCCTCCGGAAATGACCCAGGAAGTTGAGGTTCCTGCCACCCCCGGTGGATCGCTCCCGGATGGGGCGGTAGGCCCCGACGGCGCAGGAGCCGAGGCTCCCGTGATTCCCGGCGACACCCAATCATCCTCCATGGGCCAGGGGAGCCCGGAGATGGAGGCAGGGGGGGAGTTGGTGCAGGACGATGAGACGGCGACCCCTCAAGGGGAGGCTGCGTTGCCAGGGCCCACGCTTCCTGAAATCGTGGTGGAAGGACCCCTTTACAGGCACGCATTCTCCCCTGTGGGAGCCCGCCTGGTGGGCTCGCAGCTCCTCCGCTTCGACTCGTTCACCTCGGATGGTCCCGTGAACCTCCTCCCGGAGGATGCCCCAGGCGGGCTCACCTCGCGGATCCTGGTGGGAACCGACACGGTGGATCTCAGGCAGATGGTGTTCCAGGCGGAACCCGCCCAGGGCCTCCAGCTGGAAGAAGGGGGCCAGATGCAGAGCCTCACCTTCACCTATCAACACCCCAGCCACCCATTCAACTTTCAGATCCAGTACGACTTCCATCCCGACAGCTATCTGGTGCGGGTTTCGGGGCGTGCTCAGGGACTGGACCGGGGAGGCGTGCTCTTCACTGACTTGAGTGATGGGTTGGCCTTCAACGAAACAGACGTGACTGAAGAAGCCCGATCCATGGCCTATGTGGCCAACCATCGGCAGCAGGGCATTCGGTCCAGGGCGTTGGATAAGGTGGAAGGGCAGGTGGTGGAGGAGGGGCCATTCTTCTGGGTTGCCATGAAGAGCAAGTACTTCGTGGCTGGGCTGTTGGCGGGCCAGGGCACGTCCGGGTCAGATGAGCACCTTGGGGGCCTCATCGTCCAGGAGATGGAAGGAGAGCATCGGGCCGATCTGGTGGTAACGCAGCCGCTGTCCACGGATGGCAGCTTCGACTTCCGGCTCTTCCTGGGGCCTCAGGACTACGCGGCGCTGTCCGAACTGGAGAACGACTTCAAGGAAGTGAATCCTTACGGATGGCGCTTCTTCCGGCCCATCGTCCGACCGTTCGTGGCCATCACCATTACGGTGCTGGTGTTCCTCCACGACACCCTGGGCTGGGGATACGGTTGGGTGCTCATCCTGTTCGGGGTGCTGATGCGGGTGCTCCTCTTCCCGTTGAATCACAAGGCCATGAGGGCGCAGCTGAAGAACATGGCCGTGCAACCGCTGCTGAAGGACATCCAGACCCGACACAAGGACAACCCGGAGAAGATGCAGAAGGAGCTCATGCGCCTCTACAAGGAGCATGGCTTCAACCCCTTGGCGGGTTGTTGGCCCATGCTCCTGCCATGGCCGGTGCTGATTGCGCTCTTTTTCGTCTTCCAGAACACCATCGAGTTGCGGGGTGTGGAGTTCCTGTGGTTGCCCGATCTCTCGGCGAAGGACCCCTTCTACGCCCTTCCCGTTCTCCTGGGCCTCTCGATGTTCTTCCTCCAGTGGGTGAGTTTCCGGACCCTGGATGAGATCAACCCGCAGATGAAGATGATGATGTGGCTTCTACCCATCTTCATGGTGGTGATCTTCGCGAATCTCCCCTCTGGGCTGAATCTGTATTATTTCACGGCCAATGTTGCCACTCTGCCCCAGTCCTGGTGGATTGCCAATGAACGGAAGAAGCAGCAGGCCAAGGCGCCACTGAAGCTGAGTACAGCGGAATAGGCGCCGGGCCAGGCCCTGATCCGTCCGGTCCCAGGAGCGCGTCCAGGTAACGCGACTCGCCCCATTGCCCGGACGCGCTCCTAGCCAGCGGGGAAGCCATGGAAGCCTTGGAAGAAGGGCTGGAAGACACCATCGTGGCGGTGGCCACTCCGCCAGGTCCCGGCGGGCTGGCCGTAGTACGCTTGTCGGGTCCCCATGCCCTGGCGATAGGAAGGGCCCTGGTAGGCACGAGAGAACTGGGCGCACCCCGGGTGGCGAGCCTCTTTGGCCTGAGGGATCCCGGGGACGGGGCGCTGCTGGACCGAGCCCTCGTAACGGTGTTCCCTGGACCTGCCAGCTACACAGGGGAGGATGTGGTGGAGGTCTCCACCCATGGGGGCCGGGTGGTGCCTGCCCGGGTACTGGAGGTATGTCGAAGCCTGGGAGCCCGACAGGCGGAGGGTGGCGAGTTCACCCGACGGGCCTACCTGAACGGGAAGCTGGATCTGATCCAGGCCGAGGCGGTGGCGGACCTGGTGGAAGGGCGCAGTCGGGCACTCCAGGAGACGGCCCTGTTCCAGCTGGAGAGGGGCTTGTCGCGAAGGCTGGGCGAGCTCCGGGACGCCCTGGTGCAGGTGGAGGCGCTCCTCATGTATCACGTTGACTTCCCCGATGAGGACGAGCCGCCGGTGGGTGTGGATGAAGTGCTGGAGGCCGCGCGGGCATTGGAGGGACGCCTGGCGGAACTTCTGGCTACGGCACCGCAGGGGCGCCTTCTCAGGGAGGGGGCCCTGACAGTGCTGGCGGGTCGTCCGAACAGTGGAAAGTCCAGTCTTTTCAATGCCCTCCTGGGTGAGGAGCGAGCCATCGTGACAGCGATACCCGGGACCACCCGGGACGCTGTGGATGCCGTGGTTTCGGTGGGCGGCTTCCCGTTCCGGCTGGTGGATACAGCAGGGCTCAGGCCTTCCGACGATGAGGTGGAACGCATTGGGATCGAAGTGGCCCACGGCCTCCAGCGGAGGGCGGAGATCGTTCTGTTCTGCCTTCCGGCGAATGCCGAGTGCGATGCGGAGTCAGAGTCCTACGTGGCTGGGCTCCCGGACTCGGTGAAGGTAGTGTTCCTCAGGACGTTCTCCGATCTGGCTCGCTCCAGAGAGGGCACTGTTGACGCAACTGGTGCTCTCAGCGAGGTGCCCAGCATTCGGACATCGGTGGTGAGTGGGGAGGGTATGGAAGAGCTCCAGGAGCTGTTGCCCAGGTTGGCGTTCCATGGGAGGGGGCGGGGGGGGGCGGGCGTCCCCGTCCTCACCCGGGAGCGTCAGGCTGAGGGCGTGAGGCAGGCAAGGGACGAAGTGGCGCTTTTTTGCCAGTGTCTGGAGTGGGATGTGCCTGCCGACGTGGCCGATACCCACCTCCGGGAGGCGGCTGCGGCACTGGACGAGGTGGTGGGTGTGGTGCCTCTGGATTCGGTACTGGATCGTGTGTTTCGGGACTTCTGCATCGGGAAGTAGAGATGAAGCTGGAATGGGATGTCATTGTGGTGGGTGGGGGGCACGCCGGGGTGGAGGCGGCGTCAGCTGCCGCCAGGCTGGGGGCTCGCACCCTGCTGGTGACACCCGACCTGGGACGGATCGGCCAGATGAGCTGTAACCCTGCGGTGGGCGGCTTGGCGAAGGGAGTGGTAGCTCGGGAAGTGGATGCCTTGGGGGGCATCATGGGGCGCGCCACCGATGCCACCCGTATCCATTTCCGGATGTTGAACCGGTCCCGGGGGCCTGCGGTGTGGGGACCCCGGGCGCAGTGTGATCGAGCCCTCTATCCCTTGGCGGTGAGGCGGCGGCTGGAGGAGATCCCGGGGCTACGGCTATTCCAGGATTCCGTTACCGCGCTGCGAATGGCGGGGGAGAGGGTGGGAGGTGTGGTGACCCGAGCCGGGCTGTCATTCAGCGCAGCGTCGGTCGTGGTGACGGCTGGGACATTCTTGAGGGGTCGGATCCATGTGGGGCGCGAGGACGCACTCGAGGGGGGCAGGGCGGGCGAGGCGGCATCCCTGGAGCTGGCGGAGGCTTTGGAGGGCTTGGGGTTGACTGTGGGGCGGTTCAAGACGGGGACTCCGCCTCGTGTGGATGGGCGGACAGTGGATCTGGCGGCACTGGAGTTGCAGCCGGGGGAGGATTGGGATTACCGCTTCTCCGGGTACGAGACCGTTCCATTCCTGGAACAGCGCCCGTGCTGGATCACCTGGACGGGGGATGCCCTGAAGAGGGTGGTTGAGGAGAATCTTCCCAGGAGTGCCCTCTACGGGGGGGAGATCTCCGGTCGAGGCCCCCGGTATTGCCCGTCCATCGAGGACAAGGTGGTGCGATTCCCCCACGCCCGTCGGCATCAGGTTTTCCTGGAGCCGGAGGGCCTGGAGACCACCGAGTTGTATGTGAACGGTCTGTCCACATCGCTCCCGCCGGAGGTACAGTTGGCGTTTCTGCGCACGGTGCCGGGGTTGGAGGAGGTGGAGATTACCCGCCCGGGATATGCCATCGAGTACGACTACTTCCCGCCGCATCAGTTGCGCCACAGCCTGGAGGTAAAAGGGGTGGACGGTTTGTTCTTCGCAGGACAGATCAATGGCACCACGGGCTATGAGGAGGCTGCGGGTCAGGGGTTGGTGGCTGGGGTAAATGCCGCGCTGAAGGTCCAGGGACGGGGGTCATGGATTCTGGGTCGTGACCAGGCATATATCGGAGTCATGGTGGACGATCTGGTTACCCGGGGAGTGGATGAGCCCTACCGGTTGTTCACATCTCGTGCGGAGTTTCGACTCCTCCTGAGACAGGACAATGCGTATTCCCGGCTGGGGCCCCTGGCACGGGACCTGGGTCTGTTGGAGGGATGGCAAGAAGAGGCCTTGAGGGCTCGGGAGGGGGCCGTGGGGGAGGTGCGAAAGTGGTTGGAGGGCAGCCGGTTCACCGCCGCGGAGGTGAACCCGCTCCTGGCGTCTGTGGGTTCCCCCACGGTGGCGGAGACCATGCCGGGGGTGGAGTTGCTGGGGCGTCAGGGGGTGACGGCTCCGGCGCTGTGGGCTCTTGCAAAAGAGCGTGGGGCGAGTGATGCCGTGCCCAAGGACGGCAATCCCGCGCTCCCCTTGGAGGAGCTTCTGGGGGAGGTGGAGGTGGAGGTGAAGTACCGCGGCTATGTGGCCAAAGAGCGGCAGCGCGCAAGGCGGTTGAGAAGTCAGGAGGAGTTCGTCCTCCCGGCGGAAATTGACTACGAAGGGCTGGTGACCCTGTCGTGGGAGGCTCGGGAGAAGCTGGTTCGAGTGCGTCCCGACACCCTGGGGCAGGCAGGCCGCATTCCCGGGGTTTCTCCGGCGGATCTACAGAACCTGATGAGAGAGGTCCGTAAGCATCGGGGCCAACCGGGGAGGCGCCGCCAATCAGTTGGGGAGGATGAAGGCAAGGAGAGCGTGAGCAGGAAGGCCATCTGAACCACGGTGCCCCCAGACGTAAAGGGACGCAGTGACGGAACGCTGGTTCCCAAGACGGAGTTCGATCTGGCGGTGCACGGTAGCCGAGAGGGGAACGATGCGACTCGACGGGGAGGCATGCTTGGGCTCCGCGCACCACTCTGAAGCCGGAGTGAGGTCGAGGAAATTGGACAAACCCCCGACGAGATTCACGGTTGTGGGAGCTGGGCTGGCCGAACTGGACCCGGCGTTGGCGTCGGAGTTCTCGTGGGCGTTGTTGTCGGACATGGCCCTTGGCGCTCCCATGGAGGAAGAGGAGGAGGAGATGTGGAGCCGACTCGAGCTGGGTGAGGGAGTGACCGCCGCATGGCTTTTCGGAATGTACAAGGGGTGTCCAGGAAAGGCAAACAAAAGGCTCGGCAGACGCTTGACGGGAGTCGCATCGTCTCCTACGATTTGGCATGACTTCCATCGGTGGCGGTAAGGACGCAGCCCGGGGGCGACATCCCATCCGGGTGGTGACCCAGCGGACGGGGCTCACCGCGGCACTCCTGCGGGCCTGGGAACGGCGCTACGGGGCCGTGGAGCCCGGGCGTTCGAAGGGAGGTCAGAGGTTGTACTCGGACCTGGACGTAAAACGACTCCTTCTCTTGCGCCAGGTGGTGGACGCAGGCCGGAGCATCAGTCACGTAGCCAACTTGCCGGCGACGGAACTGGAAGAGTTGGTAGGGGAAGATCGGAGGGCTCGAGCCGACCTGGGGGTGTGGCAAGACGGTGGCGTTGCCGTCAGGGATGGGACAGCCGGAGGCAGCGACGAGATTGCCACGTACTTGAACGCGACTGAGCGAGCCATCGAGGATCTGGATGTGGGATCGCTGGAGAGTACCCTGTACCGAGCCGCCCTTCATCTCACGCCGGCCTTTCTGTTGGACGAGGTCCTGGTACCATTACTCCGGAAGGTAGGGGAGCGGTGGCGGGAGGGAACGTTGGGGCCGGCCAGTGAGCATCTGGCCACGGGGGGGGTGAGGCGTTTCCTGGAGTGGTTTATCAATGCCAGGTCCGGGACAGGAGGTCCCCTGTTGCTGGTGGGGACGCCCACAGGGCAGGTGCACGAGTTGGGTGCGCTGCTGGCGGGTGCCTCGGCGGCATCGGTGGGGTGGAGAGCGGTGTCCTTGGGCCCGGATCTGCCAGGGAATGAGATTGCCCGGGCAGTCCGACGCACCGGTGCGGCCGGAGTGGCTCTGTCGGCCGTCCTCATGGGCGGGCAGGAGGAGTCGTTGGTGGATGAGATCGGGGTGGTGGTAGAGGGTGTCGGCCCCGACGGTTTCGTGTTGGTGGGAGGGGAGGCGGCGAGGAGTCTGCGGGAGCGGGTAGAGGCCATGGGCGCGGTCTACCTTCCAAGTCTGGCGGCTCTCAGGGGGTGGCTGGCCGCTAGGAGCGTGTCCGGGTAATGGGGCGAGCCGCGTTACCCGGACACGCTCCTAGGAGTTGAAGGATCGGAGGTGTTCCACGTGAAACATGGAGTGAATTTCTCCTGGTGTACTGCGAGAAAGTGTTCCACGTGGAACAGTTGCCCGGTCAATGATCCCCAGAAGGGAACCGGCAGGGGGTACCTGCCCTGTCCTCCCCCCCCTATATTCCCCTCCCTCGCAACCATCCCACTCACCCGTCGTGTAGGGAGCCATGTCCAGGGTCATTGCCATCGCCAACCAGAAAGGTGGGGTGGGGAAAACCACTACCGCCATCAACCTGGGCGCCTCGCTGGCTGTGGCCGAGCAACGGACCCTCATCATCGACATCGATCCGCAGGGCAACGCCACCAGCGGATTGGGGGTGCAGAAGGCCCCGGATCTACCCACCATCTACGACGTCCTGGTAGAAGGGCTCCCGGCAGCGGAGGCCATCTGTTCCGCACTCCATTTCCCAAGCCTGGGGCTCATTCCTTCCAACCGGGATCTGGTTGGAGCCGAGATTGAACTGGTGGGCCGGGGGGGACGGGAGGGTGTCCTGCGCAAGGCGCTGGAGCCCATTCGAAACGAGTACGACTTCATTCTGGTGGACTGCCCACCCTCGCTGGGTCTGCTCACGCTGAATACTCTGACCGCATCGGACTCCGTCCTGATTCCCATCCAATGCGAGTTCTATGCTCTGGAAGGGCTCAGCCAACTTCTGAACACCGTGCGCCTGGTACAACGGGGCCTCAACCCTACCCTGGACATCGAAGGGGTGCTTCTCACCATGTTCGACCGCCGCCTGAACCTGTCTCGCCAGGTGGTGGCGGAGGCCAGGGAGTACTTTGGGGAGAAGGTCTATCGGACGACCATCCCGCGAAACGTCCGCCTGGCCGAAGCGCCAAGCTTTGGACAGCCCATCATCCAGTACGATGTCCTGTCTGTGGGCGCCCGCTCCTACCTGGCGCTGGCACGGGAACTCATGGAGCGCACGGCAGCCCGAGGGGCATCCGGTGCCGGCAATCCCCCCTCAGGCTTGGGGGAACTGCGTTGAGCCGCCCGAAGAAGGATCGTCTGGGGCGAGGTCTTGGGGCATTGCTTGGGGAATACATGCAGGAGGAGGCTGCTCCCAAGGGCGAGCACCGTACCTTGCCTATGGACTCCATTGCCCCCAACCCCTTCCAACCCCGAAGGGACTTCGGGGACGATGAGCTCAATGAACTAATGGCCTCCATAGAGGCCAACGGGCTCCTCCAGCCCCCGCTGGTTCGGCCCATACCGGGACAGAAAGGGTCATATCAGCTGGTGGCAGGCGAACGGCGCTTCCGCTCTGCTTCCCGGCTGGGATGGAAGGATATCCCTGTTGTGGTCAGGGATGTGGACGATCAGACCCTCCTGGTCCTGGCATTGGTGGAGAATATCCAGAGGGAAGACCTGGGAGCGCTGGACGAAGCCGAGGGGTATCGTGTCCTGGCTGATGACTTCGGTCTCACCCAGGAGGAGATCGCCCGCGCGGTGGGAAAGAGTCGCTCCACCGTGGCGAACCTGCTCCGGCTCCTTCGCTTGCCTGCCGCCATCCGCAGACACCTCCAGGAGGGGGCCCTGAGCATGGGGCACGCACGTGCGCTTCTCTCTGTCGAGAGTGAAGCCATGGCTACGGAGTATGCGCGCCGGGCCGTGAAGGAAGGATGGTCGGTTCGCCAGATGGAGGAGCGAGTCCGGAAGGCTGGGGATGCGGGCCCGGTTGGTCCTCCCTCCTCTTCTCCCCCCCCCCATCCCCGGCTAGAGCCTGGCGGTTCGGCCCGGGCTGCCCTGGAAGAGGCCTTTCAGGAGCACCTGGGCACCCGCGTCCGTCTCAAGAGGGATGGGAAGGGCGCTGGTCGCCTGGTAATTCCCTTTCAGGGTGATGGGGAGCTGGAGAGATTGTTCGCGCTCATTACCGGTCGGGATCCAGAATCCCTCTTGAGCTGAGCTGAACTGGTATGCCTGAGGTCTCTCCCCGCAGCGTGACCCTGGTTGTGCTTCCGGATGGAGGACGGGAGTCGCGCACGCTCCGCATCTCCTATGCACGCCTCCGGCTGGCGGCCCTGGCAGGCATTGTTTTGCTGCTTCTGGTCATGCTCATGGCCGTGAGTTGGTGGTTCCTTGCCCTCCACGCTCTGGAGTCCCGGGATCTTCGAGCCCGGGCATCCCAACTGGAGGCCGAGAACGCAAGAGTGGGTGAGCTGGCCAACTCCCTGGACGAGCTGGAGGAGGCGTATGCTCAGATTCGAGAGTTGTTCGTAGGTGATGCCGCATCTCCCAGCTCACCCGTCTGGCTCCCTCCCCCCGGGGGCCGCAACCCTGCGCCCGCTGGGACGCCCATGTCGTACACCATCCCCGGTAGTTGGCCCCTCACGGAACCCGGCTTCGTAACACAACCTCTCCTGGAAGGGGCAGGCGGTGGTCATCCCGGGGTGGACATTGCCGTCCCCACCGGTTCATATATCCGTGCCACTGCGGGTGGGGTGGTGGTGGAGGCGGCGAACGATCCCGTCTACGGCCTCTTCCTGGTATTGGCCCACGATGGGGGATACGCCAGTCGCTATGCCCATGCGTCACAGCTTTTCGTAGCTGCAGGCGACTCTGTGGTTCAGAACGAAGTGGTGGCACTTTCCGGCTCCACCGGAAGGTCAACCGCCCCCCATCTCCACTTTGAGATCCTCGCTGAAGGTGTGGCGGTGGATCCCCTTGAATTCGTACAGCGCCCCTGAACCCAGGGCAGGAGGCCCCAAATGACCTGGTTCCGTCGCGAAACCAATGCGGGAGAAGCTCCATCCATGTCCAAGGAACGAACGCGCACCGGCGCCCCTCCGGAAGGTATCATCTCCATTATTGGGCCGGGGATGGTAGTGGTAGGCGATTGCGAAACGGACGGCACTCTGAGGGTGGAGGGCACCGTGCGTGGTAGCATCACCGCTGGAAAAGCCGTGGTGGTGGGGAAGGAAGGAGTCGTGGATGGTGACGTGCTCACCGAGGACGCCGTGGTGGCCGGCCATGTCACGGGGACGCTGGTCGCGGGCTCGCGATTGGAACTCCAGAGCACGTCCAGAATCGATGGGGATGTTCGTGCCCGCCGCATGCGTCTCGAGGAAGGTGCACTCCTCAACGGGACAGTCCTTATGGGAGAGGCCGCTGCCCAGAAGATTCATTCTCACCCTGACGCCGTGGCCAGCGGCGAAGTTGTGGAGAACGTTCCGGCCGTAGCCGTGGCCGTTCCCCACCAGCCCCAGCTCCCGCCGGGGTCCACTGCCCGCGGCAATGGTCCGGCCCGCGATTCCCCCGATACGGGCGACGGTGCAGCCACCCCACAGTCACCGAAAGGGGGAACCTCCCCGCAGGTGAACCGTCCGCCGGTCCACTCAACGACGCAGCCAGGAGCCGTGGAGAAAAGGGTGCAGGAGTGAGGGAAACTCCATGACACCCGCACTCCATCGAATATGTGGATAACTCCATAACATGTTGCCCCACAGCGCTTTATCTATCCGTGTAGCACGGTTGTCCACCGCTGATTGTGGAAGACTCTCCAGCCCTTTCCACAAACCCGTGGGATGCCATGGCCATTGAATCAGAACAAGTGTTCGCATTTTTGGATGACCTTCTGGAGACGGACGGCTTTCCAGACTATCCGGGGGCGCACAATGGTCTCCAGGTGGAGGGTCCCACCCACCTTGAGCGGCTGGCCGTTGCGGTGGACGCTTCTCTGGAGGTCATTCAGGAAAGCGTTCGACTTGGAGCGGGTCTTCTCCTGGTTCACCACGGTCTGTTCTGGGGGGGCGCCGCTCCCCTCACGGGCACCCGCTTCCAAAAAGTCGCTGCGCTGGTGAACGGCCGGCTGGCCCTGTACGGTTCTCACCTTCCCCTGGACGCCCACGCCGAAGTGGGAAACTCCGCAGTGCTGGCACGTCACTTGGATCTTTCTGACCTCACTCCCTTCGGCAGACATGGAGAGAAGTATGTGGGCTGGGCTGGGGTCCGGCCCGGGACCCTCGGTGATCTGCAGAAAGATCTGGCCAGGGAAGTCGACGGTCCGGTGATGAACGTCGGTGCTGGGCCCGCTACGGTGGCGCGGGTGTGTGTGGTCACTGGCTCCGGCAGTTCATTTCTGGATGAGGCGGTGGCCGCAGGGGCCGACACGCTCATCACCGGCGAGGCACCCCACCATGCCGCCATTGCGGCCCGGGAGGCTGGTCTGAACCTGCTCCTGGCCGGTCACTACGCCACGGAGACATTTGGCGTGAAGGCACTGGCCCATCGCCTGGAGGAGGAATTCCAGCTTCCCTGGGACTTCGTCCACAGACCCACGGGGCTCTGATGCGCGGATTCCCCAGGGGAGGTTCCAACCGCCCGCGGCCGCACCCCATTATCCGGACACGCTCCTAGAAGGCTGTTGAAGAAGTACAGGGACCACCGGGACGGGGTCTTGCCGTATCGGGTGAGGCGGCGCGCTGAAGGCCATGCCGTAGCATCGGTGAAGCGTGCCAACGAAGATCCGGTACCGCAAGACCCCGTCCCCCTTCGGGTTGGGGCCGCAGGGCCCCCCGCTCGGGCG
>JBBDRI010000042.1:0-24261 GCA_040905545.1 Gemmatimonadota bacterium
GGAGCCCCTGGGGCTCCCAACGGCGGCGCCCTGTACTTCTTCAACGGCCTTCTAGAGGTCACCAACGTGGGGCGGTTCGTGCCGCACCTCCCCACCCTTCCCGGATCCGGCCCCAAGGGGTTTCGGGTTGGCGTTGGCCAGAAGGGCATCGGTGAAATTCTGCCGCTCTTCCAGAAGCACCAACCGGGACTCCAGCCCTTCGAACCGATCGTGGAGCATTCCCACCTGGGAGCCTTCCTTCCCCTTTTCCTGGGCGGTGGTAAGAGCCTCAAGGTAGCGAGCCAGAGGCCGGACCAACGGGCGCAGTAGCACCACCCCCGCAACGGTGAGCATGAAGACCACCGGTATCACGATGGAAACAACGGCTTCGGCTTCGGACATGGGAACCCAGTAGGTGGGAGGACTCCCGGGCGGCGCCACCAGACTGGGTGCCGCTCCCGGAGGGATGAGAGTACCACCCCATTCACTACGAAGGAATGGTCAGGACGTTTCAACTCTGCGCGGCCTCGTCCCTACCTCTCCTGGAGCATCGCCCGCACCGCTGCCAGGTCCACCTTGCCGTTGGGATTCCGCGGGAGAGCCTCCACCACCCGAAGCGCCCGGGGGCGAGCGGCCGCCGGCAGAAGAGGGCGGGTGTACTCCAGAATGTCCGGCAGTCGCACCCCTGCCTCGGGTCGATCCTCCACCACCACCGCCACCACTTCCTCCCCCCAGCGGGGATGGGGACGCCCCAGCACCACCACCTCCCTTATACCTGGATGCCGAAGGAGCACCTCCTCCACCTCCCCCGGTTCCACGTTCACGCCACCGCTGATGATGCGCCGGGACTGCCGGCCCAACACCCGCAACCGCCCGCTGTCATTCAGCGCCCCCAGATCACCGGTATCCAGATAAGCTTCCATGACCCCATGAGGGCTCACCCCTTCGCCACCCCCGGAGGAAGGCAGGGCCACCGTGCCCCCTCGAACCCGGATCCCCCCCACCCCCCGAGCGTCGGGCTCCACGATCTCCACCGACACGCCCGGGAGGGGCATGCCCACCGTGAGCTCTCCTCCCGACGACAGCTCCCGGGCCACTGCCTCCGGTGGATTGGTGGCGACCTGAGAGGTGGCCTGGGTGAGCCCATAGGTGAGCGCCACGGAAAATCCGGCTCTGACCGCCTGCTCCACCAGGCCTCGAGGGGTGGCCGCTCCCCCCAGGAGGAGACAGCGAAGCCGGGGCGGCGGAGCCCGCCGGCCCCACACCTCCAGAAGATCCCGGAGCATCACCGGAACCAGCGACGCATGGGAGAAGCCAGGGTGCGACAGCAGGGCCGCGGCGCCTTCCCCTGTGAATCGCGGGAGGGGCTGGACGGCACACCCCAGGAAGGCGGCCCGATGCACCAGGGCCAGCCCGCCGATGTGAGCCGGCGAGAGCGTCCAGAGCCAAACATCATCTTCCGTGAGGGAGAGCCGATCCGCGCTTCCCCGGGCGGAGAACTCCAGATTCTCACGGGAGACGGGCACTGCGGTGGGAAGGCCATCGGTCCCCGAAGTCAGCATGACCGCCACGGGATCAGGTCCTTTCGCCCCCTGAACCCCGGTTCGGCGTGCATGCGTGGTCCGGCGGGGAAGGGAGGTCCGCCGGGGAAGGGTCGTCCGGCTTGGGAGCGCTGTCTCCCCTCGCTTCAGCACCCCGGGCCCGCCATCCTCTCCCTGGGCAAGGGTGAACCCAGGGGTCCATTCCGGTGGGAGGATCCGCTCCAACTGTGCATCCGACCAACCCGGATTCAAGGGTAGGAGGATGGCTCCCGCCCGCCAGACGGCGTGGATGGCCACCACCCCCTCAAGGGATGGACGGAACCGGACACTCACGGCGGGGGCACCAACCCGCTCCCCGGTTTCATTCCGCCATGCGGCTTCCCCAGGGCGGATTGGGGGCCGCAGGCCTTCCGCCCGGCAGACCTCCATCAGGGCTCCTGCCGCTTCCTCCACCAGACGATCCAATTCTTCATAGGTGACAGCGGTGGCCCCCGCCCCAACCACCGCCGGAGCATGGGGGCGACGGCGGGCCTGGAGGGCCACCGGATCCATCATCCCCCCACGGCGCCGGCGGCCAGTCCCAGGGCCAGTAGGGCGCCATAGATGCCCACCACCCGAGCGGTTCCGCCCAGCACCGGCCCCAACTCCTCCCGCTTCTGGAAATGGAACACCCGGCGTACCAGCGGCAGGGCCCTCAGGAGAGCAGCCCAGGATGCCAGCACCAGAAGATGCCAGCCCAGAAAAAGGACCCCGGCGGGGGGCACCAGCAGCCCCACCCCCAGCAGCCCTGCGTATTCCCACTGAGTGGGACCATCACCCATGCGCACGGCCAGGGTCCGCTTCCCCACCCGGGCGTCCGTCTCCCGGTCTCGCAGGTTGTTGGCCACCAGGATGGCGGTGTTCAGGGCACCCATGGCGATCCCGGCCAGCAGAACATCGGGCGGTAGAGCGAAACCCTGGACCCAGTAGGTCCCCCCCACCGCCACAGGGCCGAAGAAGAGGAAGACGAACAGGTCGCCCAGACCGTGGTAGGCCAGGGGAAAGGGTCCCCCGGTGTAGGCCAGGGCCAGAGTCAGCGAGAGGATTCCCACCACAAGGATGGGCCAGCCTCCCACCCAGACCAGATACGCTCCCACCACAGTGGCCAGGAGCAGAGTGACAACGGTGCCTCTCCAGACCTGGGGAGGGGTGAGGAGGCCGGCCTGGGTCACCCGGGTGGGACCGATTCGGTCAGGGGTATCGCTCCCCTTCACGAAGTCGAAGTAGTCGTTGGCCAGATTGGTGGCCACCTGGATGAGGACCGCCCCAGCCAGAGCCGCCAGAGCGGGAAGGAGGGCCACCACCCCGTCCCCCGCAGCCAGCCCGGTCCCCACCAGAACGGGCGCCATGGCCGCCGTGAGGGTGCGGGGACGGATGGCCACGACCCAAACCCGCACGCCACCCAGCGCCTGGGTCACTTCATCCCCTTCCGGAGGAAAGGAACCCGGGGGTCCGCTTCCGCCCTACCAAGGAAGCCATGGATACTTGCGGAAGTCCGGCTTCTCCTTCCTCAGGTATGCGTTCTTGGCTTCCTGGGCCTGCTCCGTCATGTAGAAGAGGAGGGTGGCGTTGCCGGCCAGCTCCTGGATACCGGCCTGCCCGTCCACAGCAGCGTTGAATGCGCTCTTCAGAAGGCGGATGGAGAGAGGAGACTTGTCCATGATGTCCTGGGCCCACTGCCACCCCTCGGCCTCCAGACGATCCACCGGAACCACCGCGTTCACCAGGCCCATCTCCAAGGCCTCCTGGGCCCCATACTGGCGACAGAGATACCAGATTTCCCGGGCCTTCTTCTGCCCCACGATGGACGCGAGATAGGAAGCCCCGAAGCCACCGTCGAAACTTCCCACCTTGGGACCCGTTTGACCGAACACGGCGTTGTCTGCCGCGATGGTAAGATCGCAGATGACGTGGAGAACGTGTCCGCCCCCGATGGCATATCCCGCCACCAGCGCAATGACGGGCTTGGGCATGCTGCGGATGTAGCGCTGCAACTCCAGCACATTCAGCCGGGGAAGCCCATCGCCTCCCACGTACCCTTCGTCGCCTCGCACCCGCTGATCACCGCCGGAGCAGAAGGCGTACTTCCCATCCTTTGCAGGGCCGTTACCGGTGAGGAGGACCACGCCGATGGAAGGATCCTCTCCGGCGTTCCGGAAGGCCTCCTGGAGTTCCAGGAGAGTCTCCGGCCGGAACGCATTTCGCACCTCCGGGCGGTTGAACGCGATGCGGGCCACCCCCCTGCTCTTGTGATAGGTGATATCCACGTAGGCCTTCACTTCCTCCCACTGGGGCCCCTCGTGGTCCCCCTGTTCATTCAGTTCCTGACTCATTTTTTCCAACCCCTCCCTGATTCTCGCGGGTCTCAAGTTTGCGGGTGGTCCGGCAAAGCCAGAGCCTGGATGACGGTTCGGACCATTTCGCCGTGAGCCACCCGATTCTCTTCCCGGTGGGTACGCACTTCCACCAGTACGGGCCCCTCATGGAGGCGAGCCGCCTGGAGCACGGTCTCCAGATTGCCGTGCCCGTCAGGCTCCGCCCCCACGCACATGTACTCCAGCCCATGCAGCGCTGCGATGCGGGCCGGTTCCACTGCCTGCGGCGTGGCAAAGTACCGGGTGAACGCCGGCTCGTACTCCCTCACGGGCAGCATCTGGAAGATGCCCCCGCCCTGATTGTTTACCACCACCAAGATAACCCTTCGGGCCGGACTGTCGGACGGCAATCCGGGGAGTGCCAACAGCCCGTTCATGTCGTGGATGAGGGCCAGGTCACCCACCACCACGGTGACCCGTCGGGCTGCACCCGCGCCGGCTCCCAGGGCAGTGGACAGGATTCCGTCGATGCCACTGGCCCCCCGGTTCCCCAACACCATGAGCCCCTCACGCCTGGGAAGCACGAGGCCGTCCAGATCTCTCACCGGCATGGAGTTGGAGACGAACAGGAGCTCCTCAGGGGGTGTGGCACGGGCCACCGCGGCCAGCACTGCCCCCTCGTGTCTCACCTCGTGGCGGTTCTCCGCCTCCACCGCTGCCACCGTTCGGGCCACTGCTGTTTCGGCGGCGAGCCAGGCCTCTCGCCAGTCGTCTGCCACCTTCCACCCCTCAGGGGGAGAGCCCAGCGCCTCCAGGAGCGCCCCGGGATGGGCTGGGAAATATTCCGTGGCCACGGCCAGATGATCTTTCCATCGCCCCCCTCCGTCCACCACCACCTGCGGAACCCCCACCGCTTCCTCCAGAAAGGTGGAGAGGCTGACCGAAGTGGGAGTAGCTCCCAGACGGAGGATGAAGTCGGGTCGCCGGCGGGTTCGGAAGACAGGATCCCGGAGGAAGAGATCGTACCCCCCCAGCACCAGGGACTCACCTGCTTTCCACCCCGAGCTCCCGTAGCGCGCTCCGCTCAAAGGATCGGCCAGGAGCGGGATTCCCCAATCCCGGGAGAATGCCTGGATGGTGGGCCCCGTCTCCCATTGGCGCGGTACTGGACCTGCCACCAGGAGGGGACGACGGGAGCCTGCCAGTGCCACCCGAAGCTGCTCCACCGCAGGATCCCCTGGAGCCAGACGCCGGGGGTGGATAGCGGTGAAGGGCCGGGCTCCCTTCACCCTTCCCTGGGTGGCCAGGGGCGCCTCCTCCTCCAGGCCGGGAGGAATGTCCCCGGCCACCTGCACCGGCTCCAGAGGCTTGGTGAAGGGCAGGTTCAGATGCACCGGTCCCGCCGGATCCCCCACGGCCGCCGCCACGGAGCGCGAAACCACCTGGCGGAGGTTTCGGAGGGTAGGATCCGAGATCCGGGCAGGAGCCAGTTCGTGGAACTCCCGTACATATCGTCCGAAGAGATGGTTTTGGTCGATGGCCTGATTGGCGTCGGCTCCCCGGAGATGAGGGGGACGATCGGCGGTGAAAAGCAGGAGGGGAACCTCCGCCTGACAGGCCTCCACCACCGCAGGCAGGAGGTTGGCCACCGCGGTCCCGGAGGTGGTGATGACCGCCGCCGGATGCCCGGTGGCCTTCCCCACCCCCAGGGCGAAGAAGGCGGCGGAGCGCTCGTCCACCTGAACCACCATGGAGAGCTCCCGCCGGGATGCCGCCTCCAGCACCAGGGGAGTGGAGCGGGAACCGGGAGCCACCACCACCCACTTCACCCCGCTGCGCACCACCTCCTCCATGAGGGCGCGGGCCCACAGCTCATTGCGGTTTCGGGCCATCATGGACACCGCCGTGGCATCATGGATTCCCCGGGATCATCATGGCGCTCCGGACGCGGCCAGTGCCTGGAGCACGGGCTGGAACTTGATGCGGGTCTCCTCCCATTCCAGTCCAGGATCGGAGCCGTCCACAATCCCCGCCCCGGCGAAGAGCCTCCACACCCCCTCCCGGGACACCGCCGTGCGCAGGGCCGGTACGAAGACTCCGTCGCCCTCCGTGTCGGCCCACCCCACGGGCCCTGCATACCACCCCCGTTGGAAGGGCTCCACTTCCCGGAGGAAGACCAACGCCGCATCCCTGGGGAGACCACAAACCGCAGGTGTGGGGTGAAGCTCCTCCAGCAGGGAGAGCACCGTCTCGCCAGACCGGGGACGGGCCGTGACACGGGTTTCCAGATGCTGGATGCGAGAGAGGGTGAGCACGTGGGGCTCCTCCTCGGCCTCCACGTCATGGGCTCGGCCGGCCAGGCGGCGAACCATCTCCTCCACCGTGTACCGGTGCTCGGCCCGATCCTTTCGGCTCCCAAGGAGCTGACGAGCCAGGAACGACTGCTCCTCCGGCGTCTCCCCTCTGGGAACCGACCCCGCCACCGCCGTGGCCTCGAACCGACCCTTCCGGAGGGTGGAGATGGTTTCCGGGGCCGCCCCCAGGAGGCACGCCCCAGGATCGGGCTCAAAGAGGAACACGTGGCTCATGGGGTTCGCCCAGCGGAGCTGGTCCAGGATCTCCAGGGGATCCACCCGGAACGGGGGCGTCACATCCAGCGTCCGGGCCAGCACCACCTTCTCCACCGCCCCTTGGGCGATGGCCTCCAATACCCCCTCCACTCCAGCTTCCCAGGCAGCTCGGTCGGTTTCGGTACGCAGGGAGAGCCCCTCGGGGGCCCTGGGGCCACCGGATTCTCCCCCTCCCCCACTCTCCACCGCCTGAGCCAATTCATCCAACCGAGTTTCCGCCCGGGCCCGTGCCGCATCTGGCCCCTCCCCCTCCCGGGGAGCTACCCAGACCCTCAGAAGCAGCTCCTCGGCCGTGGCGTCACTGCGCCCGCCCTCCAGTTCCGCCTCCGGGAGAATGAACCGGGCCGGGGGAAACGCGTTCCAGACGGGATCCAACTGGTCATCCACCCGGAAGCTGAACCCTCCGTAGAGGCGAGCCTTCTCCCCGGATAGGCGGGCCCGAACCCCCTCCAACGCCTCCCAGACCGCGTGGAATCGGTCACCCGCCGCGTCGCCCGGGAGCACTGCGGTCTCCTGGAGCACCCCGATGTGGGCCACCCACCTGCGGCCCCGGGCCCAGAATCCCCTGGCCTGACCTTCGCCACAGGTGAGGAATGCCCTGGGACCCACGCCCCGAACCCGCCGGGTCACGGATAACAGGTCTCCTTCCAGAAGAACGGGTATATGGAAACGATCCATGGATCAGTCCAGGAGGCGTATGGAGTGATAGCGGTCCAGATCCCTCTCCCTTCGGATGAGATTCGCCAGCCGAGCCAACTTTCGGACGTGCTCCGCCGGCTCAACTTCTGCTGGATTCAACAGGAGCACCAGAAGATGAACCGGGTGAGCCACGTCAGGAAAGCGCACTCCATCTCGCGAGATGCCCACGGCCACCTGGGTGGAGGTCAATCCTGCGCAGTGGGCATCCAGGAGCATGGCTCCTGGCCAGACCTGGTGGGAGTAGTCCTGGTTGTTCTCCTCCATGACCTCTCGGACCCGAAGCCGGATCTCCTCCGAATCGGGGATGAGCGGCTCCAGAAGGGGGTCCAACGCAGCGGGGAAATCGCCCTCCGGAAGCTCCAGGCGAACTTCCGCCGGACGCCCGCCCTCCTGCTCCTGACGCCCCAGGGTGCGTTCCCGGGAATCCGGGAGAACGCTGACGGCAGGCCCCGCGGCACCGGACGCACCGGCAGCAAGGATCTGCTCGACTTCACGGCGGAAGGGGAATACGATGATGAGGTTCGGATCGGGGAACGCTGCCGCCAGGGCCTTGGGGAGGGCATTCAACCCCGACTGCCAGGCCACCGTGCCCCGGCGGGCGCTGAGCAGTAGCAGCAGGTCGTGCTCCTGCCGGAGCTCGCCTACGGTGGAAACCACGTCGCCCCATCGGTCCAGTTCCACGAAGCTGGTGGGAAGTTCACGCTCCGCCTCCTGCATCCTGGCCTCCAGGGAGTCCCGGGATGCCCTCCGGCAGAGCACCACCAACTCGGCGCCCACCTGAGTCGCCAGCGCCTTGATATCCGTCAGGGCCGGGAGGAATCCGAATTCCCGCTCCGCAAAAGGCGGCACCATGAGGACCACCCGCTCCGTCACATTCATGGGCTGCTCCAGGCGACAGACCCAGATGGCCTGATGGACCACCTCCAGGAGCTGGTCCAGCACGGTGCCGAAGATCCTGGCCTGAGGGCCCGCCTTCCCGGTCCACCCGATAACCACCGTGGAAGCCAGCTCCTCCACCATGGCTCTCCGGATTCCCGAAGCGATGTTCCGATCCACCCGGGTGATGGGCCGCACGGGGACATCCGCAGCTGCGGCGGCCAGCACGGCATGGGTCAGCATCTTCTCGCCCTCCACCACCCTGGCCTCCACCTCCGGTCCATCCTCCACCGCCACCCAGAGAGGCAGAAGGGGTTGTTCTCCCCTGGGCGCCCGGATCATCAACGCGATCCCCACCAGCGCGTCGGCCGTGGCGGGGTTGGCCAGGGGGATGAGAATCCGCTCGGGCATTCTGGATCCATCGAAGGGCTTCGCCTCATCGGCCAGGGCCACCTTTCGGCCGAAGTGCTCCACCAGCCAGGGACCCAGGAAGCAGGTGACGAGAATCATGATGATGACGCCGTTTACCATGGCGTCGTTGAACAACTCCATTTCGAAACCCACCAGGGTCACGGCCAGGGTGGCCGCCGCCTGAGGCACCGTAAGTCCGAAGTTGGACCACCCCTCACTCCAGCTCTGCCGGAACACCAGCTTCACCAGCATGGCGGCCAGGAACTTGCCCGTAAGGACGAGTCCCGTGAAGACCCCTGCCGCCATCCACACGTCCAGGCTTTCCACCAGCACCCGGAAGTCTACCAGCAGCCCCACGGAGATGAGAAAGAACGGAATGAGAAGGGCATCGCCCACGAACTGGACGCGGTTCATGAGCGCCCCGCTCTCGGGCACCAGCCGGTTCAAGACCAACCCCGCCAGGAAGGCGCCGATGATAGGCGCCAGACCCACCACCTGAGCCGTGTAGGCACTCACAAAGAGCACCACCAGGAGGAAGCTGTACTCCGCAGTGGGCTGCTTTCGCACGGCCCGAAAGAACATCGTTCCCAGGGGTGGAACCCCCAGAAAGAGAGCCGCCACGAACACTCCCACTCCGCCGGCGAACACCAGGAGGAAGACGGGTCCGAAATCTCCCCCCAGGGACGCCACCACCAGTGCCAACACGGTGAGGGAGAGGATATCCGTCACCATGGTCCCGCCGATGGCCATGGTGATGGACGGGTTGTCGGTGATGCCCAGGCGCCGGGCCACCGGAAACGCAAGCAGGGTATGGGATCCCACGATGGAGCCCAGGAGGAACGAGGTGGTGAGGGTGTACTCCAGGTACTGGGTTCCCACCCAGACGGCCAGCAGCTGGGGAATGATGAACGATAGGAAGCCGAAGGTGATGCTCCGGCCCCTCACCCGGTTGAACTCGGCGAGGTTCAGGGAGAGACCCGCGTAGAACATGAGGTAGAGGAGACCCACCGTGCCCAGGAGGATCATGGTGGCGTCCCGCTCCAGGAAGCCGGCAGCCGACGGGCCCAGGAGAGCCCCGAAGACGATGAGCCCCACGAGCCCCGGAATCCGAAGCCGCTGGAATACGATGGGACCCACAAAGATGATGAGGGTCACCAGCGCGAAGACCAGCACCGGGTCGCTGAACGGCCGATCCGGGAGGAGGGATCCCAGCATGAAGAGACCTTGTCAGGGGGTCAGACCCACTCCCTCCGCTTCCGGGAGAGGGCAGAGGACGGTGCGAAGCCGCAGCTTCCCAGGAGCGTTACCCCGGCGGTAGGCGATTCAGATCCCTGTAGCGGAGGAAGAGTTCCCTCTGACGGGTCTGGGAGGAGACTTCCACTCCCCTGATGAAAACCATCTCCGCTCGACTGGTGAGCTCCAGGGGATCGGCAGACCAGATCACAACATCCGCTTCCTTCCCGGCCTCCAGGCTGCCCACACGCTCATGAACCCCCCAGACCTGGGCAGGTGTGAGGGTCACAGCCCGGAGGGCGTCGTCCCATGACAGTCCATACGACACGGCGTTGCCTGCCCCCTGTCGCAGATTCCGGGCGTTGTTCGTGTCGAAGCTGGAGAGCACCAACTCCACCCCGGCGGCGCTGAGGAGGGCCGCGTTCTCATAGCGGTTTCCCAGAGACTCGAAGGCCGGGAGGTTGGTGAGTCCATCCACCAGAACGGGAACCCCGGCCGCGGCGATCTCCTGAGCCACCATCCAACCTTCCCGAACCCCGGCCAGCACCAGGCGAAATCCCACCGCGTCCTGGAGCCGCAGCGCACCCAGGATATCGCTGGCCCGATGAACGGTGAGAACCAGCGGGACCGTGCCCTCCACCACCGGAACCAGCGCCTCCAGGTCGCTTCGGCTCAACGTGTACTCCCGGCCTTCCCCCGCCTCATACGCCTCCCGGCTGGAACTGTAGTGCCGGGCATCCTCCAGCGCCTCCCGCAGCCGCTGAACAGCCGCGCCACGGGCCCCACCGGCTCGGGCGGATCCACCCTCACCCAGAACTCCGAACACGGCCACAGGATTCACATCTACCATCTCATCCACCCGACTGCCCTCCAGGGCCATGAACACGCCCTCCCCGGCCAGGATCGAGCCTCCAGGAGCCGGGGCCACCACCACGCGGGTCACCCCCGCCACCCGGGTCACCGGAATGGCTGTGGCAAAGGGGTTGATCCCCTCCAGAACATTGAAGGAGGCGGTGATGCGGTCGTCTTCACTGGTGACGTCACGAGGGCCGGCCTCGCCACCCAGCTCCACCACTCCCAACTGGGTCATGGACTCCAGGAAGCCCGGGGTGACCACCTTCCCCGTGGCGTCTATGATGCGGGCTCCCGACGGAACCGACACGTTGGCACCCACCGCTCGGATGAGGCCATCCTGAATGAGCACGGTGCCTCCGGGGATGGGAGGCCCGGAGACCGGATGGACATCTCCCCCCACGATGGCCACACTCTGAGCGACGGCGGATTCGGGGCCCACCAAGAGGAGTCCCGCGAAAACGCCCAGTGAAACCCAGATGGAGTTTCGCATCAGCGCACCTCCCCGGGCAGGATGCCCAGCATGAAGTCACCAAAGATCAAGGGGTCGGGATTCTCCCGGTCATAGAGGAGCGCCCCGTCCACAAACACCAGTTCCGCCTTGCTGTACACGGAGAATGGATTGCCGGACCAGACCACCACATCGGCATTCTTTCCCGGTTCCAGCGAGCCCGTGACCTCCTGGATCCCGATGGCCCGGGCGGCGTTGGAGGTGATCCAGCTGATGGCCTCCTCCTCGGGGATATGGATGCCATGCCCGGCAGCCGCCCCCATCACCTTGGCGGACTCCTGGTTCAGCCGCTGGATCCCATGGCCATCATCGGAGTGGACCACCGTACAGGCCCCCGCTTCATGGAGGAGGGCCGCATTCTCCAGGATCCCGTCATACGCCTCCAGCTTGAAGCCCCACCAGTCGGCCCAGACCGAGGCACAGATCTCACCATCCCGCAGCAAGTCCCTGATCTTGTAGGCTTCCACGGCATGGTGGAACGACGAGATCTGATAGCCGAACTCCTGGGCCACATCCATCATGATGGCCATCTCATCGGCGCGGTAGCAGTGGTTCTGGATGAGGATCTCGCCCCTGAGAACCCCTGCAAGGGTTTCCAACTGGAGGTTGCGCTCGGGCCGGTCTTCCGGTTGGGAGCCTTCGGACTCCCATCGGTTCCAGTCATCCAGGTACCGCTGGGCCGCGATCCATCCCGCCCTATATCCCGCCACATTCCCCATGCGGGTGAAGGGAGCCCGGTTCATTCCCCCATAGACCCGTTTGGGGTTCTCGCCACACGCCATCTTCAGCCCATGGGGAGCCCCGGGGAACTTCATTCCCTGGTAGGTGCGGGCTGGGACGTTCTTGACCGTGACACCCCGGCCGCCAAAGAGGTTGGCGGATCCCGGGAGGATGTGGAGCGAGGTGACCCCGCCCGCCAGGGCATGGCCGAACCCCGGATCATGGGGCCAGATGGCGTGCTCAGCCCATACCTCGGCGGTGTTGGGGTTGATCATCTCGTTCCCGTCGGAGACGGCGGCGATCCCGGGAGACGGGTAGACCCCCAGATGGGAGTGGGTGTCAATGACCCCCGGGGTGATCCATCGTCTCTCCGCCTCCACCACCCGCGCTCCCGCCGGGGCCTGGAGCCCCGATCCCACCGCACTGATTCGCCCATCCTCCAGGAGTACGTCCCCCCCATCGATGCGCTCTCCCGTGCCGGTGAGCACCACCCCGTTGCGGATGAGCACCGTCTGGGACGAGAAGGGTCGATACGTGGAAGGAAAGGGGTCGCCCACGAAGGCTCCAGCCAGGCTTCTGAGCTCCCCATGGGAGGCCTCGGATGCCTGGGCATGGAGCATGGTGGGAAGCGCCAAGGAGAAAACCACCAGGAACAGGGGAATGAGCATGGGAGGAACGGGTCGATGAAACCCGAGATCCCTGCAGCATGGGGAAGCGGTCATACCGAACTCCGGGAAAGGGAAGCGACGGAGAACGATAGATACCTGCAACAACCCGGAGCAAGGTTCCCGTTCAGCCCGGCCCTTCTGGCACATATCTGCAGGCAGAAGGTATCAGCGCCGTACCATGAGCGATTCAGAACGGGTTGGGTTCCAGCATCTGGTGGAGACCACACGGGGTTCACAGCCCTGGCGGAGGGTCTTCCATGCCGTGAATGGGGTGCTGGCGGGGATGGGGCTCTGGCTTCTGGCACCTCCACGGGAACTGCTTCTGGGGCTCCTGGCTGGAGTGGTGGTGCTCCTTCTGCTTGTGGATGTGGCCCGCCTTGCTTTCCCCTCGCTGAACCTCCTCTTCTTCAGATTCTTCCGGATCCTGGCCTCTCCGCGGGAGGCCGGCGGAATCGCCTCCTCCACCTGGTACGTGGCGGGAATCCTGGTGGTGGTGACCCTCTTTCCCATCTCCCTGGCGGTACCGGCAGTTCTGGTACTGGCCCTGGCAGACCCGGCGGCCTCCTACCTGGGGCGCCGCTTCGGGCGTGTCCGGGTGGGCACCGGAAGCCTGGAAGGCATGGCTGTGTTCGTGCTGGTAGCCGTGGCGGTTCTCCTCCCCTTCGTCCCCCCGGGCCCGGCGCTCATGGCTGCTTTGGTGGCCGCCGGGGTGGAAGTGATTCCCTGGAGACTGGACGACAACCTCACCATCCCCGTGACTGCGGCCTCCACCCTCTGGCTCCTGGGGGCAGGCATCTGATGCAGGGAGACCGAAGCCCCGGCGCACCCATTCTCCTCTTCGACGGCGTCTGCAATCTCTGCACGGCCAGCGTCCGGTGGGTGCTTCCCCGGGATCCTGACGGGAATTTCCGATTCGCTTCACTCCAGTCGGAGGTGGGGCGGAAACTCCTTCTGGACGCCGGCGGGAATCCGGAGGAGCTGGATTCCGTGGTGCTCCTGGAAGGCGGGCGGCTCTGGGAGCGCTCCACCGCAGCCCTTCGGGTGGCCCGGAAGCTCAAGGCTCCCTGGCCTCTCCTGTACGCCTTCATCCTGGTGCCCCGACCAATTCGTGACTGGGTCTACGATCTGGTGGCCCGACATCGATACCGGATTTTCGGGCGCAAGGAGGAGTGTATGATTCCGGAACCCGGAGTGCAGGAACGCTTCCTGGACGGGTAGCCGGAGGGGATCTCGACCCACGGTGCTCCTCCGGGGTACCCTTCCCCCCTCCCATGCTCCACATTGAGCCATTCCGTCTCCTCCACCGGAGCTTCCTTGCAGGACGCTACCTTTCTCCAGGACCTGGGCATCATTTTGCTGGCTGCGGCGCTCTTCAGCGCCCTGGCCCGCCCTGCCCGGATCCCCTCCATTGTGGCCTTCATCCTGGCCGGCCTGGCCCTGGGGCCGGTGGGGGGAATCCTCACAGTGTCCGATGCGGTCCACCTGGCCTCGGAAGTGGGAATCGCCCTGCTTCTGTTCCTGGTGGGGCTGGAGCTGTCGGTGGCCAAGGTCAAGGATCTCGGAAGACTGGCGTTCTCCGCCGGGGGCGCTCAGGTGGGCCTCACTGCGGCCACCGTCCTGGGGTTGTCCCTGCTCATGGGCTTCAGCCTGGGTGATGCCGTTTTTCTGGGAATCGCCCTGAGCTTCAGCAGTACGGTGGTGGTGGTAAAGCTCCTGGCGCAGAAAGGAGAGCTGGATGCAGCCCATGGTCGGGCATCCGTAGGGATCCTCCTGGTTCAGGATCTGGTGGTGATCGTGGTCCTCACCTTCGTGGCCGGCCTGGGCCGCGGGGGGGAACTGGAGCTCGCCACCGTCCTCAGGGGTCTGGGCACGGCATTCGCCGGCATGGCCCTGCTGGTGGGGGTGGCTGCCGCTGCGTCACGCTGGCTGCTGCCAAACCTCTTCCACTGGATCTCTCGCGGATCGGCGGAGGCGCTCTTCATCTGGGCGCTGGCCTGGTGCTTCATCCTCATCGAAGGTGCCGAATGGCTCTCACTCTCTCTGGAGATGGGAGCCTTTCTGGCAGGCATGACCCTGGCCCAACTCCCCTACAGTCATGATATGAGGCGGCGCGTGGAGCCCCTCATGAACTTCTTCGTGGCCGTCTTCTTCGTTGTCCTGGGTGTCCAGATCGACCTGGCGGCCGTGGGAGCCGTCTGGGTGCCGGCTCTGGCCTTCGCAACGCTGACCCTGGTGGGCAAGCCGCTTCTCTTCGCATGGCTACTTCCCAGATTGGGTCTATCTCCCCTTGCCGGCGTACGAACGGGTCTCACCCTGGCCCAGTCCAGTGAGTTCTCCTTCATCCTGGCTGCCCTTGCTCTTTCCACGGGGCTGATCCAGGACGAGTTGGTGGCCCTCATCAGCCTGGTGGGCCTCATCACCATGGGCATCTCCTCATACTTCATCCTGTTCAGCGAAAAGCTGGGCCCACGATGGATAGGGCTCCTGCGCCGGGTCCCGGGCTACCTCCCGAAACGCACCAAGGGCGACGAGGGGCCGGAGTCGTCCGGAACTGATGGCTCCCACCCCCAAGACCTTTCTGGACACATCATCGTGGTGGGAATGAACTCGTTGGGGAGACGGCTGGCCAAAGAGCTGACCCAGCGGGGGGAGGAAGTGATGGCGCTGGACTCGGATTCCCGTAAGCTGGCAGGCCTTCCCTGCCGCACTCTTCTGGGGAATGCAGAGCACCTTTCCGTCATGGACGAAGCCGGCTTGGATCGCGCCCGCATGCTGGTTTCGGCCCTGCATATCGAGGAAACCAACAACCTGCTCACTTATCGGGCTCGAATCCGGGGAATCCCGGTGAGCATCCATGCCTTCGATACGGGGGTGGTGAGAGAGCTGGAGGCCCTGGGAGCCACTCACCTCATGGTGGCCAGGGACCTGGGAGCAGAGCGCCTGCTGTCGGCGGTGCAGGAGCACGGAGCGCTTCAGCCATGATGGCACTGGCAGCCCTCCTGGTGGCTGCGGCCGCAGGGCACGGGATTTCCCACCTGTTCAGGATTCCTGCAATTCCTATGCTGGTGCTCTCAGGCCTGGCTCTCTCCTTCGTGGGGGTCGTCCCTCCACAGTTTCTGGAGGATGCCCTGATTGTGGGTCTCACCTTCCTGGTCTTCCTGGCGGGGCTGGAGCTGAATCCCCAGCGGGTTGGCCGGCAGCGGCGAGCAGCTCTCCAGGTAGGCCTGGTGCAGTTCCTCGTGCTGGGAGGGGCGGGCTTCGCTGCGGGGATCACTCTGGGGTTCCAGATCCAGACCTCACTGTACCTGGCTCTGGCCCTCTCCGCTTCCTCTACCCTGGTAGTGGTGAGAACCCTCCAGCGACGGAGGCAGCTCTTTGAGCCGTTCGGGCGGATGGTACTGGGAGTCCTGCTGCTCCAGGATCTCCTCATCGTGTGCCTTATTCCAGTGGCGGTACTCTTCCCCCAGGGAGCCAGAGCCGTCGGCATCGGACTTCTGGGTACCCTGGGGATGGGGCTGCTCACCGGAGTAGTCCTTCGCTGGGTCGCTCCCTTCCTCATCAGAAGCGTCCGGGAAGACGGCGAGACCCTGCTTCTGGCCGTCCTGGCTCTCCTGTTCGGTTTCCTGGGTATCGCCCAATTGGCAGGCCTCCCCTTGGTGGTAGGCGCTTTCTTCGCCGGCGTATCCGTGTCGGGCTTTCCAGTGAACGGATTGGTGCGAGGTCAGTTGGCGCCCGTTTCGGATTTCTTCAGTGCGCTGTTCTTCACGGCACTGGGAGCCTCGTTGGTACTTCCCTCCGTTCAGGTCCTGGCCCAGGGTGCGGGACTTTCGCTCCTGGTTGTGCTCATCACCCCCCCGGTGGTGGCATTCATGGCGGAACGGGCGGGCTTTTCCGCCCGGCCCGGAATCTTCTCGGGCTTTCTCCTGGCCCAGACCAGCGAATTCTCCCTGGTGGTCGGTCTCCAGGGCATGGTGGCGGGGCATATCACCCCGGACGTGTTCACCGTGATTGTACTGGTGACCCTCATTACCATGACCCTCACGCCTTTCCTCGCGTCAGATCGGCTCACCTGGCGCCTACTGGACTACCACCCTGGCCGTCGCCCTCCCGACCTGGATCCGCCCCCTCGAGACCATGTGGTTCTCATTGGAGCAGGATCCAACGGCCAGGCGCTGCTGGAGGAATTGGCTCTCGGGGGCAGGGAGGTGGTGGTGGTGGAAGACGACCCGGCCATCATCGACTTCCTGGAGGAATCGGGATTTCGAACGGTGCGGGGCGATGCTACCGATTTCGAGGTCCTCCGGAAGGCCGGAGTGGAAGAGGCGCATCTGGTGGTATCCACCGTGCCACGACCGGAAGACATAGGGCCTCTGCTGGACAAGGGGCGCCAGATTCCCATCGTGGCCCGGGTATTCAATGTGGAGGATGCCGAATGGGTGAAGGAGCGAGGTGGCGAGCCTGTCCTCTTCTCCGATGCCGCGGCCGACGATTTCCTGGAATGGTACGATGCAGGCTGCCCGCCACAGGAGCTGGAGTAGCTCTGGAGGATGAACAGCTGGTCCCTGTACTTCTTCAACAGCCTTCTAGTCCGTGGGATCCTGACCCGCGACCTCCCCATCCTGCACTCGAGCCCATTCCACCAATCGATGCACCACCAACTCGGCCCGCCGGGCGGCCTTCCCGATCTCTTCCACATCCGAACGCCAGGAAGGGTTCTCCGGCCCCTCCTCCAGGAGGAGTTGTACCCGTCCCCGGATGGTAGTGAGCGCGTTGTTGAAATCGTGGGCTGCAGCTCGAACCACCTCCTGAGCCAGGCCTTCGGGGCCTGAGTTCAGGTCAGGGTCATGCTTTCCAGGTTGGGACATCACGCGAAGGACCTTCACGGAAGGGAAAGGAATGTCGCGGCCCGGAAATCTATGGCACATAATGTTACAGGTCCAACCCTCCTCCTTGCCGCAGGCCGGGAACCTGTGTCATATCGTGACCCACATATCGTGTTGCACCGGGGCCCGCCTTCGTGAAGCTCCATGGCCCCGCACCCAACCCCTTCACAGCGGTTTGTCCCATGCCTTCCACCCCTGCTATCGCACCCCTCCGGCTGAACCTGCTGCCCTGCCTCGTGGGGCTCCTGGCACTTCTTGCCCTGCCCCCGGCCATGGAGGCCCAGATCTCGGAACGGGAGTACGCCCGAGCCGAACAGTTTCTGAGCTGGAATGCACAGAATCTGGTCTACGGGGCCACGGTGTCGCCCAACTGGATGGAGGGCGACCGCTTCTGGTACCGGAATCGGATCCGCCCTGGTCATGAGTTCGTCCTGGTAGACGCTGCGGCAGGCACGCGGAGCCGAGCATTCGACCATGAGCGCATGGCGGCCAGCCTGTCCGTTGCCGCCGATACGGCCCTCACCCCCTGGCAGCTCCCCTTCCAGACCATCGCCTGGGAAGGTGCCGGCCAGACCCTTCGATTCAGCTTCTCCGGCCAGGAATGGCGTTGCACCATATCCACCTATGACTGCCGGCCGTCCACACCATCCGTCCGGCCCAACACCACGGGCATCGCGTCCCCTGATGCCAGCAAAGTGGCGTTCATCCGGGAGCATGACCTCTGGGTTCAGGATCTGGAATCCGGTGAGGAAATCCGTCTGAGCTTCGATGGGGAGGAGGAGTACGGCTATGCCACCGACTCCCAGGGGTGGCGCAGCACCGATCGTCCGGTCCTCCTCTGGTCCCCCGATTCCCGGAGCATCGCCACCTACCGGTTGGACGAGCGCGGCGTGCAGGAGATGGTGCTCTGGGAGACCGCCGTTCCTCGCCCCATCCTCCATCAGTGGAAGTACGCACTTCCCGGCGATTCCATCGTGCCCATGCTGGAGCGAGTGGTGTTCCATCTGGACGATGCGGGCTCTGGCCCCGTACGCCTGGAAGTGGAGCGGGATCACCAGCGCACCTCCAGCTGCTGCGGCCTCACCCGGGGACAGGACTGGGCCGATGTGGAGTGGAGTGCCGGCGCGTCCCGATTGGCCTTTGTCTCCACCTCCCGGGACTACAAGGAAGTGAAGCTCCGCCTGGCCGATCCCCGGAGCGGCGCCGTTCGAACCCTGCACGAAGAGGTAAGCCCCACCTTCTTCGAGACGAACATCGGCTCCGGTGGTGTGCCGAACTGGCGGATCATCCAGGATGGAGGTGAGTTCCTCTGGTTCTCCCAGCGGGACGGATGGGGGCACCTCTACCGATATGATGCCCAGACCGGAGCCCTCCTGAACCGTGTCACCTCAGGAGCGTGGAACGTCCTGGATCTTCTCCACGTGGACGAGGCCGGAGGCTGGCTCTACTTCACCGGAGTGGGTCGGGAGGCGAACCGGGACCCCTATTACCGTCACCTTTACCGGGTGCGCCTGGACGGAAGCCAACTCACCCTGCTCACTCCGGAAGACGCCGACCACCAGATCCAGGCCAGCCCATCGGGACGGTATTTCCTGGACAGCTACTCCACGGTGAGCACGGCACCCGTCACCGTGTTGAGAGCTCCCGACGGTCGGGTGCTCCAGACGGTGGAGGCGGCGGACATCTCAGATCTGCTGGCCACAGGTTATCCGTTTCCCGATCCCTTCGTGGCCAAGGCTCGGGATGGGGCCACGGATATCCACGGCCTCATGTACCGGCCTTCCACCTTCGATCCCGACGCCAGCTACCCGGTGATCAACTACATCTATCCCGGGCCCCAGAGCGGGAGTGTGACCTCCCGGAGCTTCAGCGCCGGCCCCCGGGGGGAAGCCCAGGCCCTGGCGGAGTTGGGCTTTATCGTGGTGCAGATCGATGGATTGGGCGCGCCATTGCGGTCCAAGGCCTTTCACACGGCGTGGTACGCCGACATGGGAGACAACGGGCAGGCAGACCAGGTGGCGGGAATGAAGCAGCTGGCCCAGCGCCACCCCTCCATGGACCTCACCCGGGTGGGAATATACGGACATTCCGGAGGTGGCTTCGCCTCCACCGGAGCCCTGTTCCGGTACCCTGACTTCTTCAAGGTGGCGGTTTCGGGGGCCGGGAATCACGACAACCGAGGGTACACCTACTACTGGGGCGAGCGTTACCAGGGCCTCCTGGAGGACTTCGATGACGGGACGGACTCGTACACCAGTCAGGCCAATCACCTCTTCGCCGGTGAACTCCGAGGGAAACTCCTCATCACATACGGCACTTTGGACTCCAACGTGCACCCCAATATGACCCTTCTGGTGGTGGACGAACTCATCCGACACAACCAGGACTTCGACCTCCTGGTGTTCCCCAATCGGGACCACGGTTACGCTTCCGAGCCGTACAACCTCAGGAGGAGCTGGGATTATTTCGTGCGCCATCTCATGGGTCAGGAACCCCCACCCCGATACCGTATCCGACCACGATAAAGGCAAGCTGAGCGAGTCGGACTGACGCACCGAAGCTCCATTCGGGGTGGGTTGCCGCATGGAACTCCCTTGCTGGGAAACCCGTACCACGCTCAACACCGGCGAATCCTCTATCAAGGACCGTTTCCATGACCCGCATGGCATATCTTTTCCCATCCTTGCTGCTGGCCCTGACGGTGCCCGTGAGCCCCCTCTCCGGACAGCAGGAGGGGGGAGATGAGGCTCGGTTCCAACTCCTCATGGTGGAGTACGAGTCGGCACAGACACGCCTCCAGGAGGTCCAGGAGCAGACGTTGGAAGCACATCCGGAACTCCTGGACAAGCAGGGCTCCCTCCAGGAGCTGGTGGTCACAGCCATGGCGGAAATCGACCCACAGGCAGAGGAGGGAATCGCCCGCCTGGAAACCCTCCAGGCGGAGGCCCAGGAGGCTCAGGCCTCCCAGGATGGGGCCCGGATGCAGGAGCTCATGGCCGAGGCCTCTACCATCCAGGAGCGGCTACAGGGGGCTCAGGCTCAGGCGCTGGAAAGGGAAGACGTGGCCGAGGCCATCAACGACTTCCAGGAAGCCATGCTGGACGGCATGAAGGCAGTGGAACCGGAGGTGGAAGCCATCGTGACCCGCCTCCAGGAGCTGACTGACGAGCTCATGCAGCTCCAGACGCAGCTTCAGGGAGGCCCTGGGGGGCGCTGACCCTACCCCTGCCCCCAGGGAAGAGGGGGTACCGGCACCTGCGAACTCAGATCGAAGTCCAGGCGGTACCTCCATTCACCGCCTCGGACCGTGCCGTAGATGTAGCTTTCACCTGGGACGATCTCGATGGCCCAACCGCCCTGCGTCGAGCCGTCCTCTCCCAGGATGAGGAAGTCCTGACGGGTGGCGGTCCCCTGACCCATGGTGTGGGCTCCGTACATGGTGTTCGCCTCGGGAGTCCCATCTTCATGGCGATGATCGTGGCGCAGGTCGATCCCCTCCGAAGAGCGGGTGAGAATCCATGTGCGCGACCTGTTCTCCCCCACGTGAAAGGGGATCTTCACCTGATCGGGGCTGCACTCCCAGAAATGGGCCGCCAGGGGCGGGTTGTCCGTGAAGAGTTGGTCGCCCTCGGGCACCTGAACCGCGGCTCCAGCGAAGGCCGATCCGCACTGCGCTGACAGATTGGCCATGAACGCGTCATGGGTGGGAATGGCGCTGCTGGCGCCGTCTGCATCTGAATCGGCGCCACCGCAGGCTGTCAGCGCAGCCAGGAGTCCCACGAGAAGGGTCAGGTGGAGTGGAAGGCTACGGGTCATGCGGGAACTCCCTGCACGGGTGAGGAAAGGGCGGCGGGTCTGGTCCGGGCGGTGAATATGTGGGAAGCGGGCCACGGCAAGCAACGCAGCCACATCGGCGGTGGTCCAGGAACCCGCTGGCAACGTTGTGGGTTAGATGAGCATCCAAGAAGAAGGCAGCGCCATTCCCGTGCTGCTGACCCATCACTCCCCGCCGCGCTGGTGTCACATGAAGCGCCTTGCCCTCCCCCTCCTGGCCATCCCGGTCTTCACCGTCCTGGCCCTGACCGCCGGGGAAACCGAGGCCCAGACCGCTGGTTCCACCAACGGCTGGCTCCCCTCTCAACCCCTCTTTCAGGGCCCTCTGGCCGACCCTCTGGAACCGGGTCTTCGGGGCGCACTCGTCTACTCCGACCTTCTGGAACCGGAGAACTTCGGCCAGGAGCGTCCCGCCGACTTCCTGGATGCTTTCGCCAGTATGAAACGCGAGGCGCAGGCGCTGGTGAACCTGGGCGGGGGCTTGCCCCTTTGGCAGTGGGGCATGGCGGCATCAGGGGCCATCCAGGTGGGCATCCAGGCCGGCGTCACCGCTCGTTTCCGCATGTCCGTTCCCACCAACGATCTGGTGGCCACCGACTGGGTGGCCGCCCTGCCTGTGGAAGCCCGCTGGGGAGAGTGGTCGGGACGAATGCGCTTCCTCCACCGGAGTGCCCACCTGGGCGACGAATTCCTTCGAGCCACCCAGGCGCTGCGGGTGGGCTTTGCACATGAGTCCGTGCAATTCCTGGCTGCATGGGAGGGTCTCGCCCCCGTGCGGCTCTACGGCGGAGGAACGTGGGTGGCTCGCTCCGAGACGGACAACTGGATGCGCCGACAGGGACATCCCATATCGGATAAGGGAGAAGTCCAGCTGGGATTCGAGTTGCGTCCGACTCCCGAAAACCCGGGTCCTGATTACGTATTCTCCCTGGACTGGCAGGCCCACGGGCGCACTCGGTGGGCCAACCAGTGGACGGGTGCCGCCGGCCTCACCCTCCCCACGGGAGACCGTTCGGTAACAGTTCTGGCCCGGGGAGCCCTGGGGCGCTCTCCCATGGGCCAGTTCTTCCTCACCCGGGAGAGCTCCTTCGGTCTGGAATTCGTTCTGGTACAGTAGCTTTCCACCCGCTCTCAGAGGGACTCGAAGGGGAAGAAGATGGGAATCACCAGGAGAGCCACCACCAACATGACCAGTTGCAGGGCCACACCCACCTTGAAAAAGTCGCCGAAACGGTAGCCGCCGGGACCCAGCACCAACGTATTCACCGGAGAGGCGATGGGGGTGGCGAATGCAGTGGACGCTGCCATGGCGATCCCCATGAGGAAAGGTTCAGGCGCCAGTTCCATGCCTGCGGCTACCCCCACGGCCAGGGGTGCCAGGAGAACGGCGGTGGCCGTGTTGGAGATGACCTGGCTCATTCCCGAGGTCACCACGAACAGGATCCCCAGAAGCAGGAGCGGTCCCGCCCCCGCCGTGCTTCGGGTCATGGCATCCACCAGCAGGGCCATGGCACCGGTCTTCTCCAGGGCCGTGGCCATGGGAAGGATGGCTGCGATGAGGATCACGCTCTCCCAGTTGATGGAGCGATACGCGTCTTCCACCCCCACCGCTCCACCCAGCACCATGGCCACTGCGGCCAGGAGCACCGCGTGTACGGCAGGCACCAACCCGGTGGCCAGAAGGATCATCATTCCCACCATCACCACCACGGCCAGTGGAGCCCTGCCATAGGGTCGGAACGCCTCCTCCAGCTCATGGGGCCTTCCCGCTACCACAAAATCCCGGAACTCTCCCTGGAGAAGTCGAATGCGATCCCAGGGACCCTTCACCAGTAGCGTGTCACCAAACCGAAGGGTACGAGCTCGGTAGTCACCCTCCAGGGGTTGCCCTAGTCGACGCACGGAAAGGACGATGACTCCAAACTTCTGACGGAAGGCCGCAGCCCGGAGGGAGGTGCCGATGAGGCGGGATCGGGGGGTGAGAACCACTTCCACCAGGCCCACTTCTTCCGGAAGTTCCGCACCCTGCCCCGGCGCTCGGGAGAAGGTCAGCTTCTCCCCCCGCACCAGGGCTTCCATTCCCTCCGGTGGCCCGGTGACGTGGAGTACGTCACCTGCCGCCAGAACCGTCTCCGGACCGGCGGATCTCTCCTCCCGTCGGTGGGCCCGGCGACCCGCATCTCCCTGCTGCAACCCTTCCGCCCCACGGGGACGCCGTAGCCGGCGCCCCCCCCCCTCATGGCGGACACCCACGGAAACCACGGTGACGCCAAAGCGACCCGGGAGATCCAGCTCCCGGAGCGTCCGGCCCACGATGGAGGCCTCCGCAGGCACCTCCAGCACTGCCAGTTCGCCGGCGATGTCATAGCTCTCCGCCAACTCCGATACAGTGGTATCCCACTGGTTCCCACCCAAGCTGGGAGACTTCCGATCCGGGAGGAGAAACCGACCCACGACAGCCATGAAGGCGACCCCCACCACCACCATGACCATGCCCACCGGGGTGAAGGTGAACATCCGGAAGGGCTCCCTGCCCAGACTCTCCAGGTGGTTGGCCACCACGATGTTGGGAGCCGTGCCGATGAGGGTGAGCATCCCCCCCAGGAGCGAGGCCACAGAGAGGGGGATGAGGAGACGGGACGGGGAAATCCCTCGATCTACAGCCAGTCCCATGACCACCGGAAGCATGACCGCCACGGTCCCGGTGGAACTCATGAACCCCGAGAGGATGGCCACCAGAAGCATAATGACCACCAGGAGCCGGAGATCACTGTCTCCTGCAAGTCGAGCGGGGAGGCGGCCCATGGCCCGTGCAACCCCCGTCTGGAAGAGCCCATCTCCCACCACAAAGAGTCCGGCGATCATGATCACAACCGGATCGCTGAAGCCGGCCAGGGCTTCGCCAGGAGTGAGGAGTCCGGTGAGGGAGAGGGCCAACAACGCCAGAAGAGCCACCACGTCCAGACGAAGGAGATCGGACACGAAGAGCCCTACCGTGACCAACAGGATTCCCAGCACCAGAATCACATCCCAACTCATGACCCTCCTCCTCCTCTCCCTGGCACCCTAG
>JBBDRI010000043.1:0-24147 GCA_040905545.1 Gemmatimonadota bacterium
CTTCGTTGTCTTTCCTACTCTGCACAGGTGCAAGACCCCCGCGCGCGGCCGCACCCCATTACCCGGACACGCTCCTAGCTACCCGGGACTGGATCCAGGCCCACCGGGACCCTTATCGGGCCACCCGGCTTTCCTGCCTTCCTGGACCTCTCGCGCCGACGCGATGATCCGCCAGATGACGTCCCGGGCCATCTCCTCGTCTACCCCGGCTTCTCGAGCTCTTTCCGCGACCTGACGGACCACCCGTGCCTCCCGGGCCGGGTCCATCACGGGCAAGCCCCGCTCCTCCTTGATACGGCCTACTTCCAGGGCGAGGGTGCGTCGCTCGCCCATGAGCCGGATGAGGTGGCCGTCTACTTCCGAGATCCGGATCCGCAGCTCCTGGAGCCTGGAGTCGGCGGTGGTCTCGTGATCCTTCGGGACGGGAGGATCAGGGGTGGGCTCGATAGGGGGCATGGCGGAGATGTCCTCACGAAGGCTCATTCATGACGGGTTTTTCCAGGTACCCATTCTTCCTGAGGGTCTACGAATGCCTGGGTGTGACGGTCATCCTGGGGCGCCGTGAGAAGACTCACCAGCACCAACACCGGGATATGGACCAACAGGCCCAATATTCCCTCGTGAAGGTCTGCCGGCCGGAGATGTCCGTTCAGGAAGAAGTAGACCGCCGTGGCGGTTCCCGCCAGCAGGCCCCACACGGCTCCGGCCGTGGTAGCCCGGCGCCAGTACAGGGCAGCCACCACCGGAGGCGCCAGTTGAGCCACGATTCCGTATGAAGTGAGGAGGAGCACAACCAGCGACTGGGAGTCGTCCAGGGCGAAGACGTAGGCGATGGCACCCATGCCCAACACCAAAGTCCGCATGAGGATCCTGCGTGCCCCATCGGAGAGGTCGGGCCGGAAGGGCGCCACTCCGTCTTCCACGGTAATGGACGCAGAGGCGTGCAACAGGGCGTCGCCAGTGGACATGGATGCGGCCAGTGCACCTGCGCAGAAGAGCCCCACCACCAGTACCGGCAACTCCGTGCGCAGAATCATGAAGGGAAGTATGAAGTCTGGCGCATGGGGGGACTCAGGGAACAACACGCCGGCGAAGCCGATGAGGAAGACCGGCACCAGAAAGAGCTGGAAGGTGGGGAAGAGGATCACAGACCTTCGCAGCACCTGATCATTCCGAGCCGTGAACGCCTTCATGAAGAGGTGGGGCCACATGGTGAAGCCGATGGCGCTCACCAGAATGGCGGTGGAGTAGGCGCCCCAGCTCCAGGGCTCCCCTGCGGCGTCCAGACCCGGGAGCGTGAGGAGTTCGGGGCGCTCCGCCAGGATCCGGGTGAACATGGGTTCGATACCGCCGTATAGCTTCCAGGGCAGATACAGCCCGAGAGCCCACGCTATGATGAGCATGAAGGCGCCCTGGAACGCGTTCGTCCACCCCACGGCCGACACCCCACTGGTGAGCACGTAGAGAATCACGATTCCATAGGCCAGCGCCGCCCCCAGGGCCAGGGGGATGTGACCTTCCGTCACCGCTTCGATGACGATCCCGGCCCCACGCATCTGGAGGGTGATGTATGGCAGGAAGGCCAGGAGGGTGAGGACCACCACCAGGAGGGAGAGGAAGCGGGAGGGAAACCGACCGGACAGGAGCTGCGCCTGCGTCACGTAACCGTTGTTTCGTCCCACCCGGGCGGCCTGGGGCCCCAGGAAGTACCACGGGATGATGCCCAGAACCCCATAGGAGAGGATGTAGAAGGCCGCGGCGCCTCGGGAGTATGCCCATCCGGGCCCCCCCAGGAAGGCGAAGGCGGAGAAGGCCGTGGCCCCGGTTATGAAATACATCACCAGGAGCCCAAAGTCCCGGTCTCCGGCCACAAACCCCGTGACGCTGGAAGAGGCTCGCCGTCCTGCCAGAAGACCGATGGCCAGGGTGAGTGCCAGATAGGCCCCCAGAATCAAGGCCACCCACTCCCATCGTTCCATCACGGGTGCTCCACCCGGTCCACCAGATACAGGACCACCCCTCCCCCCATCACCCACAGGAGGATCCAGACCATGTTGAAGGGGAGCCCCAGGATGAGGGGGTGCACCCGATTGATGAGGAGGGCCCCGGGCCAGGTTACTGCAAGGGCGAAGGCCACAAGATAGAGTGCGGCTGCCCAGCGGAGGCGGGGAGAGCGACGATGGGCGGGGGGCTCTGGGTCAGGAGACCCATGGGCAGGGGAAGTCCGGGACTGGGGCTGGGAATCGTACAAAGGTCATTTCTCCCTGGACGCCAGGAAGTTGGCCACTCCCTTTCGCCCTCCGGGGCTGGCGAACGCCGCCAGGAAGAGCTCCTTCTCCAACTCCAGCCCAACGCTCAGGGATGTCTCCTGGGAGGCCTTCACTGCGCGCTTCGCCAACTGCAACGCATCGCCACTCCAGCGTGCCATGCGTTCGGCCACCTCCCTGGCTTTCTCCAGGTGCATACCCGGGTCTGCCAGAATTTCCACCAGACCGATGCGGTGCGCCTCATGGGCGTCGATGGTGTCACCGGTGAACGCCAGGCGGGCGGCTTGACCGGGCCCCACCAGCCGAGCCAGGCGCTGGGTCCCCCCGGCTCCGGGAATGAGTCCCAGGCGGATCTCAGCCTGTCCAAATCGGGCCGACGAATCCGCGATGCGCAGATCGCAAGCCAGGGCCAGTTCCGAGCCCCCCCCCAGACAATGACCATGAACGGCTGCCAGGATGGGTTTCGGGAAGTCGCCCAGGGCATCGTAGACTCTGCGTCGACGGTAGACTTCCCGCTGCTGGTGGGGGGTGCGGGAGGCGAACTCCGAAACATCGGCGCCGGCGGCGAAAGCCCGCTCCCCGGCTCCGTGCAGGATGGCTACCTTCACTTCCGGATCCGTGGCAATCTGCGCCAGGAGAGCCATGAGACGCTGGCGCACAGCCTCATTGAGGGCATTCAGCTTCTCCGGACGGTTCAGGGTGAGGAACGCCAGCGCTCCCTCCTTCCGCAGGAGCACCACCTCCGAGGCAGCTTGGCCGTCTTGAGCATTGGCGTCCGTCACTTCGTCCCCTCTTCTTCAGAGTTCCATGGATAGAAGCCCCTGCCCGCCTTCTTCCCCAGATGACCTTCCTCCACCATGCGCCGAAGCAGCTCCGGAGGGCGAAAGGCCTCAGAGCCCAGAGTCGTATGGAGATACTCGGCGATCCCCAGGCGTACGTCCAGCCCCACCAGATCTGTGAGGCGGAGGGGGCCCATGGGATGTCGATATCCCAGCTCCATGGCGCCATCGATGTGCTCGGCAGAGGCCACCCCTTCCTCCACCATCCGGATGGCCTCCAGGCCCAACAGAACACCCAGGCGGGATGAGGCGAAGCCTGGGGAGTCCTTCACGACAATGGGTTCCTTCCCCATGCGATGCACCACATCCAGGGCCGCTTCCACCGCAGACGGGTGGGTGGAGGAGCCGTAGACCACCTCCACCAGGGCCATGATATGGACCGGATTGAAGAAGTGGAGGCCCAGGAAGCGTTGGGGAGACGCCATCCCTTCGCCCAGCGCCGAGATGGACAGGGAGGAGGTGTTGGTGGCAATCAGGGCGGAGGGGCTCACCAGGGCCTCCACTTCCCGGAAGAGATCCGACTTCCACTCCAACACCTCGGGAATGGCTTCTACCACCAGGTCCACGTCTTCCAGGGCCATGGCCAGTCCAGATGCAGCGTGGAGCCGGGCTCGCGTGGCGTCCCGGGCGGGAGCCGAGACTTTTCCCAGCTCCACCCCCCTGGCCAGCGTGACCTCCACGTGATCCAGGCCACGCGCCAGCGCCGCCGGATCGCGGTCATGGAGGATCACATGGAACCCGGCGGCGGCAGCCACCTGAGCGATCCCACGTCCCATGGTGCCGGCCCCCAGGACCGCCACACGGCCACCGTCGGGCACGCCCTCGAAAGCGGGTAGATCGTGACCTGCATGGCCACCGGCTGGGAGTTTCATGCGTTGCTCTCCACCACCAGTGCCACCCCCTGACCCACTCCCACGCACATGGTGGCAAGTCCCATCCCACCGCCTCGCTTCATCAACTCGTGTACCAGGGTGGTGAGGATGCGGGCACCTGAGCAGCCCACGGGGTGCCCCAGGGCGATGGCTCCCCCATTCACATTCACCCGGGTGGGGTCCAACTCCAACTCCCGGATGCAGGGAATGGCCTGGGCAGCGAAGGCCTCGTTTACCTCCGCCAGGGTGACCTCGCGCGCCGTGAGACCGCTTCGACGGAGTGCTAGGGCCGTGGCGGGCACGGGTCCCATCCCCATGCGCTGTGGATCCAGGCCTGCCACACCCGACGAGCGGATGCGGGCCATGGGGCGCAGGCCCAGCTCCCGGCCGGTCTCGGCCTCCACCACGAGAAGGGCTGCGGCTCCATCATTCAGGCCCGATGCATTGCCTGCCGTCACCGTTCCGCCGGTTTCGAAGACGGGTCGAAGGCGAGCCAGGGCCTCCAGGGAAGTGTCTGGACGGGGGTGTTCGTCGCGGTGGATGACCACGGGGGCTCCCCTGCGCCGGGGCACCTCCACCGGCACCACTTCGTCCTGGAAGCGACCACTCTCCATGGCCTCGCCACAGCGCCGCTGGCTCTCCAGCGCGAATGCGTCCTGCTCCTGGCGTGACACCTCCTGCTCCCGAGCCACCAACTCGGCGGTGCTCCCCAGTCCCATGGTCCACTCCGAGGGGAACGATGGATTGGGGAATCTCCATCCCAGAACCGTGTCGGCCATCTCCGGTTCGCCTCGGGGGTAGCCCGCTTCCGGTTTCAGGAGCACCCAGGGAGCCCGGCTCATGCTCTCCACTCCACCGGCCACGAACAGCTGTCCTTCCCCCGCCTGGATGGCGTGGAATGCGGTGATGACGGCCTGCATGCCTGATCCGCACAGACGGTTCACGGTCTGCCCGGGAACCGTCACCGGTAGTCCGGCTCGGAGGAGAGCCATGCGGGCCACGTTCCGATTGTCTTCCCCCGCCTGGTTGGTGCACCCCAGAATCACGTCATCCACCAGGGCGGGATCCACCCCCGTCCGTTCCATGAGCGCCGACAGCACTCGGGCCGCCAGGTCATCGGGGCGCACCGGAGCAAGGCCTCCCCCGTGTCTTCCGATGGGGGTGCGGACGGCATCTACGATCCACGCTTCTCTCATGGATGAACTCCCCTCAGCGGCCGGTGAACTCCGCCTTCCGCTTGTCCAGATACGCGGTCAACCCCTCCCGGGCGTCACTGCTGGCGAAAAGCTGCTGCTGGAGTTCCCGTTCCAGGGTGAGAGCCGATTCGAAGGGCATTTCCGCTCCACTCTGCACCGCCCGCTTGATGTGGCCTACAGCCTTGGCGGCCTTGGCCGGGGGCACGAACTGTCCGGCGTAGGCCAGGACCTTGGCCATGAAATCGTCATGGGAGTCACTGTCCACCACCTGGTTCACCAGGCCCAACTCCAGCGCCCTGTCGAAGTCGAAGGTTTCTCCTGTGGCCATGAGCTCAATGGCCTTGGATTTCCCCACCATCCGAAGCAGGCGCTGGGTTCCGCCAGTGCCCGGAAGGACCCCAAGGCTAACTTCGGGAAGTCCGGTTTTCCCCGCTCCCTTGCGGGCCAGTCGCAGATCACACGCCATGGCGATTTCCAGACCACCGCCCACCGTATGACCGTTAAGCGCTGCGATGGTGAGCTTGGGGGTCTGCTCCAGCCGGCTGAGGGTTTCGTTGGCGTGGAGACAGAAGCAGTACTTGAAGCCGGTGGTGACGCTGGCCAGCATCTGGATGTTGGCACCGGCACAGAAGAATTTCTCTCCCTTTCCGGTGAGGAGGATGACCCAGGCATCGTCATCCATGCGCGCCCGGAGAATGGCCCGGTCCAGGTCCTGCATGAGCTCGTAGGTGTAGGTGTTGGCCGGGGGGTCATCCAGCGTGAGAATGGCCACTCCGTCGCGCACTTCGTAGTGGACCCGAGTCTGCTGAGTCTGCTCTGCCATGTGGTTGGCTCCTTTTCGTGATGGAAATTGGGCTGTGTGGAATCACAGGCCGCATGAGAAAAACCGTCTAGAAGAACGTCCTGGGTTGAGCTGCCTGGGAAGATGTGCTCAACTGCCCGGTGGGCTCCTCCGGGGGATGGGGCGGTGCGCCAGACAGGAACCCATGGAGGAAGAGTTGTGCGAACTGCTCCGCCAACTCCGGTGCCGGAGGGTCCCGGTCCGGTCGGTACCAGGTGTAGAGCCAGTTCAGCATTCCGAAGAGGGCGAAGGTGGTGGCCCGGGATGAAGCCCCAGGGTCTCCAGGAGCCGGGACTGAGCCTCCTGGGGTATCTGTCTCCGAAAGAAGATCGTCCAGGATGCTGGAGAGTTCCTCCGTGTAGGCCCGCTTCAGCTCCGTGACCCGGTGCCGGTACTCCCCGCTCAGGGAATCCGCTTCATGGGAGAGGACCTTCATCTCCGGCATGGATTGCGCGAAGAAACCGATGTGTAGCTGGATGAAACGCTCCAGCCGCGTTCGGGGGTCCGAAACCTCCTTGAGCTCCGCCTGAAGCTGGTCCAGAAGCATTCCAAAGCAGTGCTCCTGGATGAGGAAGAGGAGTTCTTCCTTGCTCTTGAAGTAGTAGTACAGGCCTGAGAGGGAGATTCCCGTGGCGGCAGAGATGTCCCGCATGCTGGCCCGGTGGTACCCCTTTTCCGCCATGACGGCGGACGATTTCCGGAGGATTTCCGACAACCTGTCGTCGTAACGGGAAGTCTCCAAGTGGCGCGGTGGCTCCTGGCGTGGACCTTGGGGTGGAAGGAGGGACTCGTCGAGCGGACGATCGTTCGAACCCCGAAAGCTAAAGGCCGGGGCGGACGGAGGGCAAGGTAAGGGGTCATCATGTGAGCCTACCAGGTCACGGCTTCCTACGGTCCATTCCGGCGCGGTTCCTTCCGGCGCGGTTCATCCCGGCGCAGTTCACCACTGGGGACAGATGTGTTGGCCCCGGGCCGCAGCTTCCAGAATCTCCACTACCTCGCGTACGGTCTCCCTTCCACCGTCATTTTCGTACCAGGCCATCTTTCGAGCGAAGCGCTCGTCGCTGGTTCCCTGGGGGTCGGGATCCAGCCACCAGCTTTGAAGCGCGGTCGGCTGCTCCACCCAGCACCCCACCTTCCGGAATCCGGCGTCCAGAAGGATCACCGTAGGGGTTGTGGCACGGCCGTCGGGAGACGTGTGGGCATCCATGAGGAACTGGCCCCATGTGGGTGCTACCATCCTGATCTCCACATTCTCCGCCTCTTGAGCCAAGCGAGCCAGGTAGGGAAGGGTGCTTACCGAATCGCTGCAAGCATCCACGGTGACCGCAAGGATGTACCACTGACTTCCCAGAGCTCGAGTGCGTTCCAACATGTCGGGGGCCAAACGGGCTCCCTCCGTGTTGGAAAGCCAGAGTTCCCTTCGTCCCTCAGCCTGGGAAATGAACTCAGCATAGGGGATCCCCCGATGATACGTGGCCTGCAGTGTGTCTGCCGCCAGGGCTACCGGGGAAGGTGTTGTACCGGGGAGGCAAATGGCCAGAGCCAGGGAAACCGCAGAGGGAACAGGGATCATGAGGGATGCTCGCAGGGGAAGAGAGTGGAGTGGTTGGCCGTTTCAGGCCCGAATGGGGGAGCCAGGTCCTGCCTCCCGACGGAGAGCTGGGCGCCCACTATCCGCCCACCTCCCGAGCCACCTGGGCCACTGCCTCCTGAAAAGAGAGGCTTTCCGCTGGAATGGCCAGGGGGGACACCATCCTGGAGGTCTGATCCCAGGAAGCGGGGGCGGTGGGGGAGATCCCTGTGGCCTCCCTGACGGCGGGAGCGAACTTCGCCGGATGTGCCGTGGCCAGCACGATCCCTGGCCCTTCCCATGGCAGTGGCCGGGTCCTCGCCTCCAGTAGCCCCAGGAGACCCACGGCCGTGTGGGGGTCCAGGAGGTATCCAGTGCGTTCATGCACGGACCGCATGAGGGCAAGGGTGTCCTCATCCGAATGGGTGGTTGCCAGTACCAGATGGGCCATGGAGGCCCGGGCCCTGGACGACGACGCCCCACCGAAGAGATGGAGGGCCCGCTCCAGGTTGCTGGGAAGGGCCACGTCCATAGCAGACGAGAGTGTGGGGACGGATGATCGCGTCTCGTCCAGGGTGCCCGATTCCAGGAATCCCACCACCGTGTCGTTGCGGTTCGTGGCGGCCACGAAGCCTCCCGTGGGCAGGCCCGCTGCCCGGGCCAGGAGCCCTGCCGTGAGGTTCCCCAGATTCCCCGATGGTACGGCGAAAACCGGTGGCGCCCACCGAGGCGGAAGCTGGAACGCAAAGTGGAAGTAGTAGAGGGCTTGGGGGAGCAGACGACCCACGTTGATGGAATTCCCCGACACCAGGGCCACCCGTTCATGTAGGCCGTGGGCCGGCGAACCAGGGGGTGGCCCATGAGGAGCGGCTGCAAGCACCTCCCGGACCAACCGCTGGCAGTCGTCGAATGAACCCTCTACGGCCAGAGGTCTCACCCCCGGGCCGGCTCCGCAGATCTGGTTCTCCTGTACTCCGCTGATCCGACCCTTGGGGAACGCCACCACTGCCCGGCAGCCGGGAATGTGCCCGAAGGCCCTGGCCACCGCACTTCCCGTATCGCCGGAGGTGGCCACCAGGACCAGGAGGCCCTCGTCGGGAGAGTGTCGAAGCGCCGCGGTCAAATGAGCCAGGAACCGGGCGCCCACATCCTTGAACGCGCCGGTGGGACCGTGAAAGAGCTCCCCGATCCAGGCCTCGGGTACCCCTGACCCCGTCTCCCGGGGAATAAGGGGGAGAGGGAAATCCAGGGCGGCGTGGACCACCTCTTCCAGAAAGTCTGGCGCATGGTCACCCAGGAGGTGATGGAGCACCCGGACCGAGAGGGCTGGGAAGGGAAGGTTCCTCAACCCGTCCAACTCCCGGGCCGTGAGGCGAGGGACGGTCTCCGGAACGTATAGGCCCCCGTCGGGTGCGGGCCCGGCCAGGACCGCCGTTCTCAGATCGGTGGGAGGCACCCCTCCCCGGGTGGAGACAAACCTCACGCGTCGCCACCCGTGCCGGCTATCACCCTGGCTCCCGGCGCCGCTCCCTGCGACAGATACAGGGTAGCCTGGGCACCCGTGACGCCGCGGTAGGTCTCGGCCATGGCCGCCCCCACCTCCCGAGCCCGCTCCAGACCCACGGCCAGGGCGAACATGGAGGGTCCACCTCCAGACACGCTGCATCCCAGCGCCCCCTTCCGGATGGCGGCCTCCTTCACCTCAGGGAAGCCTCTTATCAAAAGGCCTCGCGCCGGCTCCGAGACCCGATCTTCCATGGCCTCGCCCAGGAGTTCCCAGTCTCTCTCGTAGAGGGCCGCTACAAGGGCGGCTGTGTTCTGCCACTGGACCACCGCGTCCGGCAGGGTAAGGGCCGGCGGAATCACGGTCCGGGAGTCTCGTGTGGGCATCTCCAACGGGGGGTGGAGGAGGGCCACGCACAGCTCTACCGGCGACGGGAGGCGCACCAGTGAGCGGCGGCCGGAACTCCTCACCAGTACGATTCCCCCGAAGAGCGAAGCCGCAGCATTGTCACCGTGCCGACTGCGGGATGTGGCCCATTCCCCCTCCAGCGTCGCCTCCAGGAGGTCTTCCGGGGGAAGATGCGTTTCCATCACCTGGTCTACAGCAAAGGCGGCCGCTGCTGCGCTGGATGCACTGCCACCCATCCCGCCGGAAAGGGGCAGTCCCTTTCTCAGCCGCAGTTCCACGCCGGGTCCCTCCGTGGGCCGCCACCCCCCGCTCCGCTCCAGGACCGCGCGTGCGGCAGCACCGGCGGAGTTGCGGCTGGGATCTGCAGGCAGGGGCGATGTGGCGCCGGTGATCTCTACGATCCGGAGGCCTGGTTCAGGGGCCAGCCGGGCCTCCACCTCGTCGCCAGGACCATGGAGCGCCATGCCCAGGGCATCGAATCCGCACGCCAGGTTTCCTATGGATCCAGGCGCGAAGACCGTCACCGCCGGAAAGGGTGTTGAATACGACATTCGAAAGGCACTTCCCGAAGGCGGTCCCTGTGCATGCGCCAGGGATGGAGGGTTGCGGCGTGGATGAGACCCCCGATGGTCGGGGTCCCCTCAGGCGGTGTCAAGGCCCTGGCGGGGGAGGGCCTGGAGGGTGGTCTGAGGGCGTAAACGCCTTCCTTTCCCAAGGGTTGGCGGCAAGGGGTGTCTTCAAGAGACCTGTGAGACTCTGCCACTCCTGTTCATCAAATTCCTCCAGGCCCAGTTGGATGGTTCCGGCGTCCTCCCTGAGGCGGAAGGTTCGGAGTGCCATATCCCACCACGGGAACACGGACCCGTAGTTCGAGTCCGTCTCCGGTTGCCATCGGCTATGGTGCACCCGATGCATTGCCGGAGTCACCACCAGGGCCAGAAGCCCATGATCCATCCATCGGGGAATCCGGACGTTGGAATGATGGAACAGGATCACGGGCAGAAGCACGGCTTCGTAGATGGCCAGCTGCCAGAGCTCCATGCCCAGGAGCGGAATGATGGCCAGTCGGGCCAGCGACGAGAGGATGAGTTCGCCAGGATGGAATCGAACCCCGGTGGACACATCCATGTCGGGGTCCGAGTGATGCATCCGATGAAAGCGCCAGAGGAAGGGGATCCGATGATTAACCCGATGCCAGAGGTACATCCAGAAATCGAAAAGGAGGAAGACCAGGGCCAGTTCCAGCCAACCCGGCCACTCCAGGACCCGAAAAAGACCAAAGTTTCCAGCGTCGCCCCACCTCTCCACCATCACGAATGCCCCCCCGAACACCAGGGCGGTAAGGAGGGCGTTGCAGGCTCCCAGAAGCAGATTCCGAGCGTCGTGCCGGATCCGATCCCGGAAGCGCCCGTCGAACTCTTCGTAGAAGGGAAGGAGGCCTTCCACGGTCCAGAGGACCACCAGGAAGACCGCTGCGGTGAGAGTCTTTGTTTCCATGGCTCGTGGGGAAGAAGAGTCAGCCTCTCGGAGGCGAGGCGGTCATTCCAGGGCCTGGAACCAGGCCGGCTTGGCGTCCAGGATCCGGGAGTAGACCGGGCAGCCCGGATGGTGCGCTCCTGGCAGATACCCCGTGCTCATGAGAAACTCCCCGGTGATCTCGCCTCCTGTGAAGCGGAACGTCTTCCTGAAGAGCTTCACCCAATCCTCCTTGGGGAGGGGGTGATGGTGATCCAGCCAGGCCTGGAAGGAACCGTGGGCGTCTCGGAGCTCCAGGATTCGCTGTGCGTTGTGGATGGCGGCCTCCACCTTCAGGCGGTTTCGGATGATTCCGGCATCTGCCAGGAGGCGGGCCCGGTCGTCCTCACCAAAGCCCGCCACAGCCTCCACGCTGAAGTCGCGATACGCCTTTCGGAAGCCGTCCCGCTTCTTCAGGATCGTGAGCCAGGATAGCCCCGCCTGGTTGATCTCCAGCATCAGCCGCTGGAAAAGGGCGTCATCCCCTTCCAGGGGGAAACCATACTCGTTGTCGTGGTAGGGGCCGTGGAATGGGTGTCCCGGGGCCATTTCGCAGTAGCTGCTCATCGCTGTCTCATGCCCATCTCTTTCTCTTTCCCATCCCTTGCCGCGCGAGGGGGGCTGCTACCGGGCCGCGGCTCCGGCGGGGACCTTGCGCAGGGCCTCGAAGGCCTCGATCCGGTCCTGGAGCTTCATGGTGAGCCCGATGTCGTCCAATCCCTCCAGAAGGCACTTTCGACGGAAGGGATCTATCTGGAATCGGGCCAGAAAGCCAGCGTTGTCCGTAACAGTACAGTTCTCCAGGTCCACTGTGGCGGTGTATCCCGGGCTCGCCTGCGCCTGGGACATGAGGTGGCTCACCTCATGGTCTGCCAGTTGCACCGGCAGGAGACCGTTCTGGTAGCAGTTGGTGAGGAAGATGTCGGCAAAGGTGGGGGCGATTACGCTTCGGATGCCGAAGTCCCCCAATGCCCAGGCGGCATGCTCCCTGGAGGAGCCGCACCCGAAGTTCGCGCCGGCTACCAGGATGGGAGCGGCGGAGTACCCCGCCTGGTTCAGGACGAAGTCCGGATTCGGGGCGCCGTCGGGGCGCACCCGCCAGTCGAAGAAGAGGAAGTCCCCATAACCCGTCCGTTCCACTCGTTTCAGGAACTGCTTCGGGATGATCTGGTCGGTGTCCACATCTGCCCGATTCAGGGGTGCTACGCTGCCCGTAATGGTCCGAAACGGCCTCATGATCCGCTCCAGCTGCGAACATCCACGAAGTGTCCCGCCACAGCGGCTGCCGCAGCCATGGCTGGGCTCACCAGATGGGTGCGACCTCCGCGCCCCTGGCGTCCCTCGAAGTTCCGATTGGAAGTGGAGGCGCAACGCTCTCCCGGCTCCAGGATGTCGGGGTTCATGCCCAGACACATGGAGCATCCGGCCTCCCGCCACTCGAATCCGGCTTCCGTAAAGGTCCGATCCAATCCCAGGGCCTCAGCCTCCTGCTTCACCCGGGTGGAGCCCGGCACCACCATGGCTCGTACCGCGGGGTTTACCTTCTTCCCCGCTATCACCCGGGCCGCCGCTTGCAAATCTGCCAGGCGGGCATTCGTGCACGAGCCGATGAAAACCCGGTCCACGGAGATTTCCTGGATGGGGGTTCCCGGCGTCAGCGCCATGTATTTCAGAGCACGGGCCACGGCCTCCTGCTGGGCCGTGTCGGGAAAGTCCTCGGGATCCGGAACCCGCCCTGAGACCAGTTCGGACATGGCGGGAGTGGTGCCCCACGTCACCACCGGCTCCAGGGCGCCGGCATTCAGGGTGACCTGGCGCTGGAACTCAGCTCCCGGATCGGTGGCTAGAGACAGCCATTCCTTTGCCACGGCTTCGAACGCCGCACCCTGGGGCACCTTCTCACGCCCTCTGAGAAAGTCGACGGTGGTGGCGTCGGGAGAAATCATCCCCGCCCGGGCTCCTCCCTCAATGGACATGTTGCATACCGTCATCCGCTCCTCCATGGTGAGGGCACGGATGGCCTGGCCGGTGTACTCGATGGCGTGGCCCTGACCCCCGGCCACCCCGATTTTCCGGATGATGGCCAGGATGAGATCTTTCGCCGTGACTCCCGTGGGGAGGTCTCCCTCCACCCTCACCTCCAGCGTGGGTGGGCGGTCCATCCGAATGCACTGGGTGGCCAGGACGTGCTCCACCTGGGACGTCCCGATGCCGAAGGCCAGGGCTCCGAAGGCCCCATGAGTGGAGGTATGACTGTCGCCACAGACGATGATCATCCCCGGCTGGGTGTAGCCCAACTCAGGTCCGATGACGTGCACAATACCTTGGTTGGGGTCATGTACATCGAAAAAGGGCACCTGGAACTCTGCCACGTTGCGGCGCAGGGCATCCATCTGTTGCCGGGCGACGTCGTCCTTCACGGGCAGCGACCGGGACCAGGTAGGCACGTTGTGATCCACGGTGGCCACGGTGAGATCCGGGCGGCGTACTTTTCGCCCCGCAAGCCGAAGGCCATCGAAGGCCTGGGGTGAGGTCACCTCATGGACCAGGTGGAGGTCCACGTAGAGAAGGTCCGGCCGGCCGGGTTCGGCGTGGACGAGATTCCTGTCCCAGATCTTCTCCAGGAGGGTTCGAGGACTCACGTTCGCTCCCACGTTCCTTCTCTCCCTTGGCTCCGGCTTGATTCCAACCGTCATCCCGTCACCGCTCCTTCCGAGGCTGACGAAACGAGACGCGCGTACTTCCCGAATACACCCGTGGGGTAGCGGGGTGGGGGAGGGGTCCAGCCGGCCAGCCTCTGGGCCAACTCCTCCTCGCTCAGTTCCACACTGAGGGTCCGGGCTTCCACGTCCATGACTACGGTGTCGCCCTCGCGAAGGGCAGCGATGGGCCCGCCCACCGCTGCTTCGGGCGCAACATGTCCTGCCATGAGGCCATGGGTGGCCCCGGAGAAGCGACCATCCGTCAGGAGTGCAACGTCACTTCCCAGCCCAGCCCCTACCACCGCTGCCGTCACACCCAGCATCTCCCGCATTCCAGGCCCGCCCCTGGGTCCTTCGTAGCGGATCACCATGACGTCTCCCGGTTGGATTCGACCCTCCTGCACCGCCTGGAATGCGTCTTCCTCCCGCTCGAACACCCGGGCCGGGCCGCTGTGACGGGTGCGCTTGTGTCCGGCCACCTTCACCACACATCCTTCGGGAGCCAGGTTGCCCTTCAGGATCACCAGGCCGCCGGAGGGCTTCAGGGGTTGGTCCGTGGGGGCCACCACTCCCTGGCCGGGCGTCTCATGAACGTCGGCCACCTCCTCCGAAAGCGTCCTACCGGTGACAGTGGGAAGGTCTCCCTTCAGGAGTCCACGTTCCTGCAGTCGGCGGAGCACCAGCCCCACGCCGCCGGCATTGTGGAGGTCCTCTGCCACGAACTTGCCGCCAGGCTTCAGGTCGGCGTAGAGCGGTGTTTCCCGGCTCAATTTGTCGAAGTCATCGATGGAAAGGGGGACCTCCGCCTCCCGGGCCAGGGCCAGCAGGTGGAGGACGGAGTTGGTGGAGCCTCCTGTGGCTACTGCGGCCCGGACTCCGTTCTCCAGGGAGTCTCGGGTAAGGAAGGTCCGGGCACCCCGACCTTCCTTCACCAGCTCCACCACCTGGCGGCCGACCTGAATGGCCACCTGGCGCTTCTCGTCGGCCAGGGCCGGCACGGAACCGCTTCCCAACGGGGAAATGCCCATGGCCTCGAAGACGGTGGCCATGGTGTTCGCCGTGAACTGGCCGCCACAGGCGCCGGCCCCGGGGCACGCCGCGCACTCAAGCTCGTACAGCTCTTCCTCGGTGATCTTTCCGGCGGCCCTGGCCCCTACCCCCTCGAAGACGTCCTGGATGGTCACATCCTTCCCCTGGAACTTCCCGGGATGGATGGAGCCGCCGTAGAGCATGAGAGATGGAAGATCCAGGCGGGCCAGCGCCATCACCGTCCCCGGAATGGTCTTGTCACAGCCCGAAAGAGCCACCACCCCATCCAGGAGATATCCCCGGGCCACCAACTCGATGGAGTCGGCCACTACCTCCCGGCTCACCAGGGAGGCCTTCATTCCCTCCGTTCCCATGGTGATTCCATCGGAGATCACGATGGTGTTGAATTCCACCACCGCGCCCCCCGCAGCCCGGATCCCCTCCCGGACCCACTCCCCCACTTCTCGGAGGTGGGCGTTGCAGGGAGTGGCATCGGTCCAGGTGTTGGCCAGGCCAATGAGGGGCTTCTGGAAATCCTTGTCGGTGAAGCCCACCGCTCGGAGCATGGCTCGAGCCGGGGCCCGTCCCATCCCGTCCAGGAGGGCCCGGCTTGGGAGTGGTATGCTCACGCCCGCACCTCCTGGGGCGCCTGCACCGATCCACTCCCGGCAGCTTCCTGAGCAGGAGAGGCAACCGGCGGAGAGACGGGCGTCAGCCAGCCGTACCGGTCTGGACGACGCCCATGGGCCACGTCCATGATGGCGGCCTGCAACTGGAGGGTGACGGGGCCTGGCTTCCCGGAGCCCACCTGAATCCGATCCACGCTCCGCACGGGGGTCACTTCGGCGGCGGTTCCGCTGAAGAAGATCTCGTCGGCCGTGTAGAGGGCCTCCCGGGGAACGGGACCCTGCCGGATGGGGATTCCCTCCTCCTCCGCCAGGGTCAAGAGGCAGTCCCGGGTGATCCCGGAAAGCATGGAGCCATCCAACGGGGGGGTCTCCAGCCGTCCGTCCCTCACCAGAAAAATGTTTTGGCCGCTCCCCTCACTCACCATGCCGCCGGGAGTGAGGGCGATGGCCTCGGCAAAGCCGTTGCCCAGGGCCTCCATCTTCATGAGCTGTGCGTTCACGTAGTGACCGCCCGCCTTCGCCAGGGTGGGGAAGGTGTTGGGGGCCGGTCGGTTCCAGGACGAAACACAGGCGTCTACACCATGCTCCAGGGCTCCTGCACCCAGATACGCTCCCCATGGCCAGCAGATCAGGTAGGTCTCCACGGGGCTGGAAGCCGGGTTCAAGCCCAGCGCCCCCACGCCCCGGAGGGCCAGGGGCCGGATGTAGCACTCCCGGAAACCGTTGCGCCGGATGAGTTCACACGACGCCTGGGCCAGCTGGTCCATGGAGTAACCCGTGTCCATGCGGTAGATGCGACAGGAGTCCTGGAACCGCCGCATATGAGAGTCCAGGCGCAGAATGGCCGACCCAGCCGGTGTTTCGTAACAGCGGATCCCCTCGAAGATGGACGAGCCGTAGTGAAGGGCGTGGGTCATCACGTGAAGCGTGGCATCCTCCCAGCGGATGAACTCCCCGTTCTTCCAGACCCATTCCGCCCGATTTTCTCCTGAACTCATTTTTGACTCCCGTGCATCCACGCCATCCGGCCTCGGAGACGAGGTCCCACCTCCTCGATGAGATGGGCCTGGGCCGAATCCCGCAACTCCTGGAACTCCGTGCTGCCCCCGTTGGCCACCTCCATCCAACGCCGGGCGAAGTCGCCCCCCTGGATCTCGGCCAGGATGTCTTTCATGGCCTGACGGCTGGCCTGGCCCACCACGCGGGGGCCGCTGACGTAATCGCCAAACTCGGCCGTATCGCTCACCCGCTCCCGCATGCCGGTGACGCCGAACTGGTACATGAGATCCACAATGAGTTTGAGCTCGTGGAGGCACTCGAAGTACGCCACTTCCGGCTGATAGCCCGCGTCCACCAGGGTATCGAAGCCGGCCTGGACCAATTCACTCACGCCTCCGCACAGGACTGCCTGCTCGCCGAACAGGTCGGTTTCCGTCTCTTCCGCGAAGGTGGTCTCCAACATGCCGGCTCGGGCGGAACCCAGGCCCCGGCCATAGGCTAGAGCCCGCTCTCTGGCCTCCCCTGTTACATCCCGGTGAACGGCGAAGAGAGCAGGAACGCCGTTTCCGTTCTCGAACTCCCTCCTAAGCATGGGGCCAGGCGATTTGGGGGCTACCAGGATTACATCCACACCCTCCGGGGCTTCGATGGCACCGAAGTGGACGTTGAAGCCGTGGGCGAAGAGGAGGGCTGCGTCCGGGGCCAGGTTCGGTTTCACCTCCGCCTCGAAGACCCGGGGCTGGGCTGGATCGGGGATGAGCATGGAGACGAGCTCCGCTCCCTTTACCGCCTCGGCCACGGTGGCCACGGCCAGTCCGTGTGAAGCGGCCTTGGCCCGGGATGGGCTCCCCTCCCGGAGGCCCACCACCACATCGAACCCGGCATCATCCAGGTTCCGGGCGTGGGCCTCGCCCTGGCTGCCATAGCCCACCACGGCGATTCGGCTGACTCCAGGTATGGAGGAAGGGGCATCGGATTCGGTGTAGATCGTGGCGTCACTCATGAAAACAAACCTCAAACGGTGGGAGTCGATGGGAAAGTGGGACTGCTTCAAGCAAGGAGAAGGTCCTGGATGACCAGCCACCCTCGCTGCCATTCATTTCGTGGGGGGTACCTCGGGATCGCGGGGCGAGGAAGGGCCGGGGTCGGGCACCTCGCCCGATCGGATCATCCGGGGCCGCAGCCCCGCCTCTCGGAGTCTGGCCACCTGGGCTGACACCTCCCCTGGGGATCCCACGAATTCCAGGACGGAGCCCCAGGGATCGGTTCGCAGTAGACGACCGATGGTTCCGGCCGGCAGGGGGGGCGGACCTTCCACCCGGACCAGCGCCAACTCCCTGCTCCCGGCCCCGCCGGCCAGGGGTAGGCTCCGAACGGAGGTCACGTCACTCAGATTGGCCACCTCAGCCGCCAATCGGGCCACCTTTTCTACCGGCTGCCCCGTGCGCAGGGTCATCCGCCATGCGCCGTCTTCGCCCAGGGAGAACGAAAGACGAAGAATGGAGACGTCTTTCCGGCGCAGGAGCCCCAGCACCCGTTCCAGGGCGCCGGAGTCGTTTCGGACCCCGATCAGGAGGCCGGTAGGGTCAGGCATGCCTTCAGCGGACTCATTGTCGTCCTCGCCGGGACGGGTCAGTAGGTATTCAGGCATGGCTACCAATCACCCCTCCCTCGAAGGGGCGGTCTCCACCATCTGATGGAGGGCCGCTCCCGGAGGCACCATGGGATAGACATTCTCCTCATGAGGCACCTGAAACTCAAGGAGCGTTGGGCCGGCCTGCCCCTCCGCCCAGGCGATGGACTCCTCCAATTCATCCCACCGGCTCACGGTTCGGGAGGGGATGCCGTAGGCCTGGCCCAGCTTGACGAGGTCGGGTCCGGAGATGGGACTTGAAGAGTAGCGGCGCTGAAAGAACAACTCCTGCCACTGCCGCACCATCCCCAGGTGCCCGTTGTTCACCACCACCATCTTCAGGGGGATGCCTTCCTGGACCACAGTGGCCAACTCCGGCAGGCACATCTGGAATCCGCCGTCGCCGGCCACAGCCCAGATGGGCCGATCGGGGCGTCCCATGGCGGCGCCAATGGCTGCGGGAAGGGAGAAGCCCATGGTACCCAGGCCTCCGGATGTGAGATGGGTGCAGGGCGCCAGGTCGCCCAGTTCCTGGGCCATCCACATCTGATGCTGCCCCACATCGGTGGCCACCATGGCTCCGGTCCGTCCGATGTGGCGTGCAAGCATGCGGGTGGCCGCGCGGCCTGTGAGAACCCCGCCCGGCCCTGCCTGAGGCTCGGGGAAGCCTTCGCCACGTTCGGATGTTGCGATCCGGGACCAGCCCCGGAGCCGCTCCCACCACTCCGAAGAGGCGGTGGCCTCCACCCGTTCCAGGAAGGGAGGGAGGGTGGCACGGAGATCCCCGATGACACCCAGGTGGACCTTCACCGTCCGTCCCACCACAGCAGGGTCCACATCGAAGTGGAGAATGCGGGCCTGGGGTGCAAAGGTGGCCGAAGGACCGGTCACACGGTCATCGAATCGGAGTCCCAGACCCACGATGACATCGGCCTCCTGGATGGCCCGGTTGGCCCGCGACGTGCCATGCATCCCGGGCCAACCCAGAGACAGTCTGTGGCTTCGGGGGAAGGTGTCGATGGCCAGCAGGGTAGTTACCACCGGGAAATCCCCCGCCTCGGCAAGTGCCAGGAGGGCCTCCTCCATCCCAGTCACAGACACGCCCCGCCCGGCCATGATAAGGGGTTTTTTCGCGGCGTTCAGCACCCGTGCGGCCTGCTTCACGGCATCCAGGGCCGCCGGGGATGCGGGCGGGAAGGGCGCACTTCGGGAAGTCGCAAGGCCGGATTCGTTGGCCGGATCTGGGCTCCAGACCGGGACCCGGGCCGTCTGCACGTCTTTGGGAACGTCCACCAGCACGGGCCCGGGCCGACCGCTCCTGGCCAGTTCGAACGCCTCCATGAGGATTCGGGGAAGGTCTTCCGCCCTTCGCACCATGAAGCTGCGCTTCGTCACGGGCATGGTGATGCCCACGATATCTGTCTCCTGGAACGCTTCCGTCCCCAGGACCTCCTGAGGAACCTGACCGGTGATAGCCACCACGGGCACGGAATCCATGAGGGCAGTGGCCAGTCCTGTAACCAGGTTGGTGGCCCCGGGCCCGCTGGTGGCCAGGCAGACGCCCACCCGTCCAGTGGCCCTGGCGAAGCCGTCGGCGGCGTGCGCCGCCCACTGCTCGTGACGGACCAGGACGTGCCGCAACAGAGGGGATTCGTGGATTGCGTCGTAAAAGGGAAGGATGGCTCCCCCGGGGTGTCCGAAGAAGACCTCCACCCCCAGCTGTTCCAACACCCTGCACATGACCTCGGCGCCCATCATGGACTCAGGACCCGATGCCCCTGCTACCTCCGATGGGGGCGGAGCGGCGGCGTCGCTTCCCCGAGGGGGGGCGCTTCGTCCAGACGCGTTCATCGCCTTCATGGTGCGTCTTCCTCTGTGAGCGGCTGGCCGGCATGGATTCGAGACAACACGGCTCGGGTGAACTCCTGGGTCCCCACAGGAGGAGGCCCGCCGGCGGCCGTGAGATCGGCGGTCCGGATGCCCGTGGCCAGGGTATCGGCCACGGCATGCTCCAGGGCCCGGGCGGCGTCCATCTCCCGGAGGCTGAACTCCAGGAGCATGGCCAGGGAGAGGAGGGCGGCCACTGGGTTTGCCCGATCCTGACCGGCAATGTCCGGGGCGGAGCCGTGGACTGGTTCGTACAGATGAGCCCGGCTTCCCAGGCTGGCGGAGGGAAGGAGCCCCAACGATCCCACGACGCCTGCGGCCTCGTCACTCAGGACATCTCCGAAGAGGTTTTCCGTGAGAAGGACGTCGAAGTGTCCGGGCCGAATCACCAGTTCCATGGCCGCTCGGTCCACCAGCATGTGCTCCAACTCCACCTCGGGGAATCGCTGGGCCACGCGGGTGACCTCATCTCTCCAGAGGCGCGACGTCTCCAGCACATTGGCCTTGTCCACGGAAGTAACCTTCCCTCTCCGGGTGCGGGCCAACTGGAAGGCCACTTCCGTGACCCGCCGAACCTCCTGCGCAGTGTAGCGCATGGTGTTCAACGCCTCTCCGTCCTGCTCCGAGGAGGGTGGCCGGAGCCACCGGGGCTCGCCGTAGTAGAGCCCCGACGACAGTTCCCGCACCAGCATGAGGTCGGTTCCCCGGAAATGACGGGAGCGCAGGGGCGACGCCTCCTCCAGGCCCGACCACGCTCTGGCCGGCCGGAGATTTGCGTAACAATCCAGTTCCCGGCGGAGGGCCAGCAGCCCCGCCTCCGGCCGCTCCGCCGGAGGCAGATGGTCCGCGTCGGGGTGCCCCACCGCGCCCAGGAAAACCGCATGGGCGTTCAGGCATGCCGTCAGGGTCTCGGCAGGAAGGGGGGCTCCCGCCTCCTGAACGCCGACCCAACCCACCGGGTACTGGGTGCACTGGACATTCAGGTTGTAACGCTCGCCCAGTGCTTCCAGGGCCTGGATGGCGGCGGCCGTGACTTCGGGCCCCACGCCGTCTCCAGGTAGAACGGCGATCTTGCGCGGCCCGTTCCGGGTCCGTCGGGGTTCAGGCATGGGTGCCGGAGAAGTGCCGGGATCTGCGTTCACCTCACACCCCCCAGAGCTCGCCGGCAGCCTGGAGAGCCCGGGATTCCATGACTCGGGCTTGAGCGGCCTTGTTCAAGGCGTGGAGATAGGCCCGAACGGAGGCATCCACCACGTCGGTGGAGGCTCCCCGACCTGTGAAGGTCCGATCGGCGATGCGGGCCTGGAGGTTCACTTCACCCACGGCGTCCCGGCCCGGCGTGTTGGCCCGGATCTGGAAGTCTTCCAGAACCACCGGCCAATCCACCAGCTGGCTGATGGCGTCGAAGGCCGCGGCGATGGGTCCATCTCCCTCACCACGGGCCTCCCTGGGCAGATCCTCGCCCTCGGTGAGGACGACCCGAGCGGACGACCAGCGTCCACCGCAGGTGACTTCCAGCTCCTGCAACTCGAAGGTGCGGGGGACGTCCTGCAGGGCACCGTGATGGAGGATGGTCAGGAGGTCCTCGTCCAGCACATCCTTCTTCTGGTCGGCCAGGAGTTTGAAGAGGCGATAGGCTCTGTCCAACTCGTCGTCGGGGAGCTCGTGGCCCAAGTCGCGGTACCGGGCCTTCAGGGCGTGTCGGCCGGAGTGCTTCCCCAGCACCAGCCGGCTGCCCGGTACTCCCACCATTCGGGGGCTCATGATTTCGTAGGTGGTGGTATCCTTCAACATGCCGTCCTGATGGATACCTGCCTCGTGGGCGAAGGCGTTCTTTCCCACGATGGCTTTGTTCGGCTGGGGGTGCATTCCGGTAATGCGGGAAAGCAGACGGCTGGCGGGGTATATCCGATTCGTCTGGATTCGGGTTTCGTGCTCCAGGACGTCCTTCCGGACCGCCAGCGCCATGACCACCTCTTCCAGGGCCGCATTCCCGGCTCGCTCGCCGATGCCATTCACCGTGCACTCCACCTGGCGAGCCCCTGCCTCCACCGCAGCCAGGCTATTGGCGGTGGCCAGTCCCAGATCGTTGTGGCAGTGGATGGAAATGACAGTTTCCCGGGCAGCCGGAACCCGCTCCAGGACGGTAGCTACCATCCGGTGGATCTCGTGGGGGCAGGCATATCCTACGGTATCCGGGAGATTCACCGTGGTGGCCCCCGCCTGAATCACCGCATCCACCACCTTGCACAGGAAGTCCAGGTTCGTGCGGGTGGCGTCTTCGGCCGAGAACTCCACGTCGTGGGCGTAGCGGCAGGCTCGCTCCACCGCAACCACGGCTCGCTCCAGGCACTCGTCCTGGGAAATCCCGAACTTGCGCTCCAGGTGGATGGCGGAAGTGGCAATGAACGTGTGGATCCGACCCTGCTGGGCGCCTTCCACCGCTTCGGCGGCCCGGTCGATGTCTCCGGGGGTGGCCCGGGCCAAGGCGGCGATGATGGGCCTTCGCACCTCCCGGGCGATCTTCTGTACCGCCATGAAGTCGTCCGGCGACGAGATGGGAAAGCCCGCCTCCATGACATCCACGCCCAGTTCATCAAGGGCGTGGGCAAGACGGAGCTTCTCGGCAGGGGTCATGGTGGCACCTGGAGACTGTTCTCCATCCCTCAGCGTGGTGTCGAATACGATGATCCTTGCCATGTTCTGATCCTTCCTTCGTTGGATTGCACAACCCTGGGTGGATTAAACGAAGGCGGGCCCCCTCCTCATCTGGAGAGGGCCCGCCGCCCCTTCGATCTCTCTTTCGCGTGTGTCCGGCTTCAGTTCGCTCCGGTTGGACGCATGGGCGGGCCCCGTCTTCCCAGCTCTCCTACAAGGAGGAGGCCGGGAAGGCTAATAAGCAGCCCCAATACGCCGGTACCGAACAAGAGCATCATACTCCGCTTTGCGTGACCGAATGGTGTTCTATGCTACATCCTGCGTGGCCGGAGGTTTAAGGCAAGGCCCGGTGCGTGTCAAGGGGCGTATACACCCCGGGCGCCCCGGGTGACGCCCGTACCCACGCCGGCCCCCAGGGCCAGCGCCGTCCCCGCTCCCACGATGGGAAGCAATCCCAACACCGGAGCGGCGAGGATCACGGTGCCTGCGGCGGCTACCATTCCACTGACTCCCGGGTGCTCGGACACCCGGGTCCATCGGAGACGAGTATAGGTGAAGTTGCGAGCCTGGATGTGGCCGAAGATGGCGCCGGCACCGGCCAGCCCGAACGCGATGAGTTCCAGCATGGGATTCTCCTGAAGTGGGAGTGCGGTTTTCGGAGATCCCTACGTAAAATGTTCGGTCAGGGTTTCCGAAAGCTGTGAGCCCAGGGTCTGCAGACTCCCGGATCATCCCACCAGGTAGTGCTCCGTGGTGTAGATGCCGGTGAGGGGCCGGGTCTCCCGTTCTGTGTAGAACTCGTGCCACCAGCGGGCGGCCTGCCAGATGGCCTCGGGGCAGCTGGCGCGGCTCTCCAAGCCGGGGGTGAGTTCGTATCCCACCGCACCCAGCACTACCTCCACGAAGGCTGCGGATGGCGTCCCGCTGCCGGAGAGGAGAGGGTTGCCCGCCCGTCCCACGCCCCAGAGGAAGGCCAGCCATGAGAGCAGAAGCTCGTTGGCGTCCAGCACGGAGCGCTGGCGCTGGAACCGCTGGATGGCTTCCTCCACCAGGCTCCGCTTCAGGGGCAGGCCAATCAAGGCCAGATTCGGAAAGCGCTTCCGGTCTGCATATGCCTCCAAGCGACCCCTCTGGACGCCATTGGTAGGCGCCGGAAAACCGAATCCGCCGGGCGGCTCCAGAGCGATCTCAAAGGTCCGGGTGCTCTCCACATTCTCCAGATCCGGCTTTCCCAGAATGGCCACGTGCGACCAGTGACTGGGGGTCATGTCGTGCCGAAGGTGAGACTGCGCCACTCGAAGCCGCAGATCTCCAACCCCGGTGCCGCCCACCAGGAGGAGGTGGAGTGCTCCCTGGCCTCCTTCTTTCAAATGACGCCGTATCCAGGTGAGATTTCGCTCGGACTTTCGGCGTTTCGCTTCCGTGAAGCCCAGGCTGGGGGCATCTGCCGAGGAACTCCGGATGTTCAACATCTAAGTTGCTCCTGATGGACGGGTGAAAGCCTAGAAGGCCGTTGAAGAAGTACAGGGCGCCGCCGTTGGGAGCCCCAGGGGCCCTGATCGCAGGCGGCTCGTCGAAGACATAGCCGTGGCTAC
>JBBDRI010000044.1:0-97577 GCA_040905545.1 Gemmatimonadota bacterium
TCGCTATGGTGTCGGAGCGCCGCCTCGGATCTGGCACCCGTGGTGCTCGTAACGCAGCTCGCCCCATTACCCGGACACGCTCCTAGCGTCATCAAACGAGCTGTCTCGCAGTTCGGAACCTGTTTCAGAAAATGGATCTACCATGACTCCTTCCAATAGTGTCCCCCATGCTGAGAGCCTGGAGGGGGATGGACGATACCTGGCAGGCACGGGTTTGGTGGGAACCTCTCCCGCCTTCCGCTCGCTCCTGAAAAGGGCCGACGCCCGTGGGATCAAGGGTCACGGTCCCCTTCTGATTGTGGGAGAGCCTGGAACCGGGAAGAGCCATCTGGCTCGCGCCCTCCACTCAGGAGGACCCCGACGCACGCGCCCATTCCTTCACCTCCCGCTGGGCTCCATAGCACCCGACCGGCTGGAGTTGGAAATCTTCGGTACCCGGAACGGAGGGGCGGACGGAAATGGGGTGGAGACCCCACATATCCTGGCCCTGGCGGAGGGAGGCACCGTCTTCCTCCACGGTCTACCCCATCTTCCCCTACCCCTCCAGCTCCGCTTGGCCAGGTCTCTTGAGTCTGAGGCTGGGGGCCCCCGCAACCTCCCCTGCAGGGTCATGGCCACGGCTCTGCCAGGGGGGGATATGGGCGGAGAGGATCTGCTTCTTCCCAGCCTGAGAAAAGTGCTTTCGCAGGGAAGTTTGGAGGTCCCCCCACTCCGGAACCGGGAAGGCGACCTTCCCCTTCTGGCCCGCCATTTCCTCCGGGTTCTCCCAGTGAGGGGTGAGGGGCCCCGCGCTACCCTCACCCCCTCGGCCCTGGAGGCCCTTCGAAGGCACCTCTGGCCCGGAAACGTCCGGGAGCTCCGCCGAACCGTGGAAATGGCGGCCCACCGGGCCGACACCCCTCTGCTCAGCGCGGAACAGTTGAGAGTCCAGGAGGGGCGCCGACTCCAGCCCCTGGCACCCAAGCCCGACCCTGGCTCTCCGGGGGAACAGATCATCCGCATTCCGCCGGAGGGTCTCACCCTGGCCGAGGTGGAGGCCGAAGCCGTGGCCGCCGCCCTTCGGATTACCAAGGGGAATCGCAGCCGAGCCTCCCGGATTCTTGCCGTCTCCCGTCCGACTCTGACCCGGAAAATTCGCCTCTACGACCTGGAAGCCTGAGTCCTGTCAGCCCCGGAGGAGCCAAGCCCAGGCCCCAGTGTAGAACGCCAGAAGCAGCAATCCTTCCACCCTCCGTATGCGCCTCCCCAGAGCCACAGGGAGAAGGGCCAGCGAGATAAAGACCACGGCAGGGTATTCCCTGATGAGCACCCCAGGGGAGACCGCGATGGGGCTTACCAACGCCGTCCCCCCCAGTACGAAAGTGAGGTTGAAGATGTTGGAACCCACGATGTTACCCACCGCCAGATCGGCCTCGGCTCGCATGGCCGCCACCAGAGTTGTCGCCAGCTCCGGAAGAGACGTGCCCACCGCCACCACCGAGAGTCCGATGATCATGTGTGACACGCCCAGGGAATCAGCCATCTGCGTGGCTCCAAAGACGATCCCCTGCCCCCCTGCCACCAGGAGGAGTGCTCCACCCAGGACTCCCGCCAGGGGGAGAACAACTCCGCCCTCCGGGCGCACCACGATGTCTCCGAGTTCGGGGGCGGGCTGACGCCGAGAGGCCCGGAAGAGCAGACCCACATAGAGAATCAGGACCAGAGCCAAAATGGTCCCCTCCACCCGCCCCAGTTCCAGATTCCAGATGAGCGGTAGAACCAGGAAGGTGACCCCCAGCATCCAAGGGATCTCCCGTCGCACCACCTGACCCGTGACATCCACCGGTCGAATGATGGCCGCCAGCCCGAGAATCAGGCCCACGTTGGCCAGATTCGACCCCATCACGTTCCCCATGGCCAGATCTGGATTTCCGTCCAGAGCGGCCAGGATGCAGACCACCAACTCCGGAGCCGACGTCCCGACGGACACCACGGTGAGGCCGATGACGATGGACGAAATGCCCCAGCGGTAACCCAGGGTGGCAGCACCTCGCACCAGCGCTTCCGCCCCCAGCCAGAGGCATAGACTTCCTCCTAGCAGTGCCAGAGCTGGAATCAACACCGCCCCAGCCATCCTTCCAGTCCCACCAGGTCCAGAGTGTTCACCACATCCTGTGACTCCAGCCATCCTCGCTTTGCCTGTTCCAATCCACTCTCCATGAAATCCAACTGGGTTACCCGGTGGGCGTCCGTGTCTACCGCCACCTTGAGTCCCAGTTCCCGTGCCCGGAACAGGTGTCGGTCGTGGAGGTCCAACCGATGTGGGTTGGCGTTCATCTCCACAGCCACGTCGTACTCGCCTGCCGCCTCCAGCACCGCCTCCACATCCACGGCGTAGGGCTCTCTGCGGTTCAGGAGCCGGCCGGTGGGGTGGGCCAGGATGTCCACCTGGGGGTGGGAAAGGGCTCGGATGATCCGTTCCGTCATCTCGGACTGCCTCAACTGGAAATGGGTGTGCACGGCCGCCACTACGATATCCAACTCCTCCAGGACCTCGTCGGGGAAGTCCAGGGAACCATCCTTCAAGATGTCCACCTCGCTTCCCTTGAGAATCCGAATGCCCGGAAACGCTTCTTGGAGACGCTCCACCTCAGCACTCTGCTGTCGCAGGCGCTCTATGGAGAGGCCGTTGGCCACGCCCAGAGAACGGGAATGGTCGGTGATGGCCATGTACGCGTACTTCCTGGCCACACATGCCTCCACCATCTCCTCCAGGGTGTTCTTCCCGTCAGACCAGGTGGAGTGCATGTGGAGGTCCCCTCGGATATCAGCCATCTCCACCAGCTGGGGCAAACCACCCTCAGTGGCGGCGGCCAACTCCCCGCGCCCCTCCCGCAGCACCGGAGGAATCCAGGGAAGATCCACCGCCTGGAAGATCTCCTCCTCCGTGGCACCCCCCACCCGCTTCTCTTCCTTGAACACCCCGTATTCGGAGATCTTGAGTCCGCGGTCGCGAGCCAGGGATCGCAGCTCCACGTTGTGTTCCTTGGAGCCGGTGAAGTAGTGGAGGGCGGCACCGTAGACCTCCTGGGGCAGGATCCGCAGGTCGACCGAAAGCCCGGAGGAAAGGACGACCCTCCCCCGGGTGGGACCCGACCGATCTACCCGCTCCACTCCCGGGAAGGTGATGAAGCGCTCCATGAGGGGGGGGAGGGGTTCACCAGGCGAAGGACTCTCGCCGGGCCCCTCCACAGGAGCGTTCTCCACCAGGGCCAGGAGGTCGATATCCCCCACCGTGTCCATGCCCCGCCGGAAACTTCCGGCCACCTCCAGCCGCTGGAGCTCCGGGGAGTCCCGAAGATGGTCCAGGAGCCCCTCCAGGAGCGCGGCGGCCTCCATGCGGAGGAAACGGCCCTGGTGCTTTCGGAAATCCTGGATGGCACGATGGATGCTGGAAGCGCTCTTGGCGCCAAATCCATCCAGAGCCTCCACCCTTCCGCTCTCCACGGCGGCCTCCAGGTCATCCACGGTGACGACTCCCAACTCTCGCCAGAGCCTGGCCACTTTCTTGGGCCCCACGCCTTCCAGTTGGGTAAGAATGGTCAATTCCCGGGGCACCTCCTGGACTACTTCGTCCAGAAGGGCCAGACCGCCCGTCTCCAGAAGCTCATGGATGTGGGCGGAGATATCCTTCCCGATGCCCTGAAGGGCCGTGAGATCCTCCTCCCGAGCCACCATTTCCTGGAGGCTTTGGGTGAGTCCCTGGATGGTGCGAATGGCGTTGCGATACGCCCGGATGCGAAACGGGTTGCTCCCCTGGATCTCCAGGAGATCGGCCAATTCGTCCAACCTCCGGGCCACTTCGGTATTGTCCAACGAAGACCTCTCCTCTTCCTGTTCCCTTGCCCTGGGACAGCCAAGTCCCCAACCTCGCTTCAGTCCTTCCGGTTTGCGAGCGCACCCGCAGGCGTATCCCCCCAATCCGTGTCTGGAGACCCACCATGTTCCGTCTTCCTGGCCCTCCCGTCTACCCCCGGCCATCCACCGTGGGCAGTTTCCGCCCGGGTTTCCTTGCACTTTTCCTGGTGGCCGGAGCCTTTGCGGTGACCACCCCCCTGCCGGTTCAGGGGCAGATTCAGGACTACCGGAGCGTGGTCCCTGCCTCCGCCCAGTCTGATGCCGGGCTCTTCCAGCTTCATCAGGTGGATGGGAAGCTGCTCTTCGAGATCCCCGACTCCATCCTGGGGCGGGATATGCTCATCATGAGCCGCTACGACAAGACCCAGGACGGCTTCGCCGACGTGGGGGCCATGATGGCGCCCAACCTCCTGGCCCGCTGGGAGCGGCGGGACGATCGGATCCTCCTCCGGGGCGTGTCACAGTCCATGACGGCGGATCCGTCGGACCGGGTGAGCCTGGCGGTGGAGAACTCCCTCTTCCCCAGTGTGGTCCACGCCATGGACATCCAGGCCCGGGGAAGCGGCACCTCGGTGGTGGATGTGACGGAGCTCTACCTGGGAGATCACCCGGCCTTCTCCCTTCCCCAGCAGCAACGGACCCGGATGGGAGTGCGAAGCCACGACCGCGACCGGAGTTGGCTGGAACATGCCCTCTCGTTTCCCATCAACGTGGACGTGAGGGTGGTGCGGACGTACGCCGCCGGCCAGGCCCCCTCGGCCCCCCGGGGCGGGGCCGTGTCGTTCGAGGTGAACCACTCCATGATCCTCCTGCCGGAGGAACCCATGATGCCCCGCCTGGCGGACGAGAGGATGACCTACATCAGTGTGGAACGCACGGACTTCTCGTCGGAGTTCCAGGGGGTGCGCCCCGAGCGCTACATCCGCCGCTACCGCATGGAGCCGTCGGACCCGGAGGCGTGGGCCCGGGGTGAGCTGGTGGAGCCGGTGAGGCCGTGGGTCTGGTACATCGACCCCGCCACCCCGGAGCGCTGGATTCCCTACTACATCGCCGGCGTGGAGGAGTGGAACGAAGCCTTCGAGCTGGCGGGCTTCAAGAACGCCATCCAGGCCCGGCCGGCACCGACGCCGGAGGAAGACCCCGACTTCTCCCTCCTGGACGCCCGCTACTCGGTGATCCGCTACGTCCCCACCATGGTGCGTTCCGCCAACTCCGGGGGCGATGTGGTGGACCCCCGCTCCGGGGAGGTCATCCGGGCCCATACCAACATGTACCACGGCCTGGATGAGCGGCTGCGATGGTGGCTGGTGTCTCAGGTGGCCACGGCGAACCCGGTGCTCCGCACGCAGCGCCTCTCGGAGGAAGACATGGGCGAGGCCATCCGGTATGTGGTTTCCCACGAGACGGCCCACTCGGTGGGTCTTCCCCACAACCAGATGGCCAACTTCGTCTTCCCCATCGACTCCCTCCGGAACCGGGACTTCGTGGAGCGCATGGGCCACTCCGCCTCCTCCGTGGGCCGCACCCGCTACAACTACGTGGCTCAGCCCGGCGACAACGTGCCCCCGGAACGGCGCATCGGGCTCTGGGACAAGTTCGCGGTGCAGTGGGGATACACCCCCATCCCGGAGGCCGCCACTCCCCACGAAGAAGTGGAGACCCTGAGCGAGTGGATCCGGGAAAGGGCCCACCTCCCCTGGTTCCGGTCGGCGGAAGCTCTCTTCGGGATGGACGTGGAGTGGGACCCCAAACGGATGACGGAGGGGATTTCCGACGACCCGGTGGAGGCGGCCGACTTCGGCATGCGGAACCTCCGGTATGCCGCTGAAAACCTCATGGATTGGGTGTTGGAGGAGGGAGACAACTACTACGAATTGGAAACCCATCATCTCCAGCTCCTCACCCAGTGGAACCGTTACGCAGAGCACGCCGCCGCCGCCGTTGGGGGTTCGTGGACCCACTTCAAGCGGGTGGGGGAGGAGGGTTGGATCTATACTCCCATCGAAAGGGAGTATCAGCTCAAGGCCATGCGCTTCCTGGACGAGCATGTACTCTCCACCCCAGGGTGGGCCCTGAACCCGGAGCAGCTCCGGCGGCTGGAACATGCCGGCGCGGTGGAGCGGATCCGGGCGTACCAGGAGTTGGCGGTGCAGCGCCTCCTGAATCACGCCCGCCTGGCCCGCATGATCGAGCACGAAGCATTCCTGGGAGACGCCACCTACCGTCCGGCGGACATGCTGGACGACGCCCGGGAGATCATCTGGAGGGAGATCGGAGTGGGGGGTGCGAGTGCCGGCCAGCCCGCCATCGATACGTACCGCCGGAACCAGCAGCGGGCCTACCTGGATCAGGCCCACCACCTCCTCCATGAAGCCACGTCCAACCACTGGAACCCCCCGGGTTCGGGCAACCTCCGGGTGGGGAACAACAACGACCCTCCCCTGAACGCCGATCTGCACATCGGCCAGTCCGACATCCGCCCCCTCATCCGGGATCAGCTTCGCCTGCTGGAGGGGGAGATCCGTGAAGCGCTGGAGCGGGGGGTGACCGATCGCATGACCCGCATCCACCTGGAGGATGCCCTGGTGCGCATCCAAGGAGCGTTGAGGTAAATGACACCCATGGCCAGCCGCCGCACCTTCCTGAAGGGAGCCACCCTGAGCACTGCCCTGGCGGCACTGGGGGACACCCGCGCCCTCTTTGCGGAGTCCCTTTCCCAACTTCCCTGGGCCCAACGTCCCCAGGGGCTCCCTTCCTCCGACGACTACCTCCTGGCGCCGGGCGTCCGTTACCTGAACCACGGTTCCATTGGAACCATTCCCCGCATCGTCCATGAGGCCCACGTCCGCTACCTGGGGCTCTGCGAGACGAACCCCTGGCTCTACATGTGGGACGAGCCGTGGCGGGAGCCTCGAGAGGACGTGCGGGGGCGGGCTGCCCGGGTGCTGGGATGCGATACAGACGAGGTGGCCATTACCCATAACACCACCGAGGGCTTCAACCTCCTGGCCCAGGGGCTGCCCCTGGAGCCGGGAGACGAGGTCCTCTTCAGCAATCTGAACCATCCGGGAGCCTCCACCCCCTGGCTCCACCACGCTCCGGCTCGGGGCTACACGGTGCGGCGCTTCCACATCCCCCTGGGGGAAGTCCCGGGGCTCACGGAGTCCGATGTGGTGGAGCTCCACCTGAGGGAGATCACCGACCGCACCCGGGTGCTGGTTCTCCCCCATCTGGACAACCTGGTGGGCCTGCGGCACCCCCTGGCCGCCCTGGTGCGGGAAGCCAAGGCTCGGGGAGTGGAGTGGGTGGCGGCAGACGGCGCCCAGACCGTATGCATGCTCCCGGTGGATGTGAAGGCCGCCGGGTTGGACTTCTACGCCGCCAGCCCCCACAAGTGGGTTCAGTCGCCCAAGGGGCTGGGCCTCTTCTACGCCCGCCGGGAGCTGCAGGCCCATCTGCATCCCATGTGGGTGAGTAGCGGTCGGGCCGCCGCAGTGGGCACCGTGCGCCAGTTCGAGGACTACGGCACCCGGAACCTCCCGGAGGTGCTGGCCCTGGGGGATGCCCTGGCGTTTCAGGAGAGGGTGGGCCCTGCAGAGCGGGAGGCCCACCACCGGCAGGTGTGGCAGCGTTTCCGCGACGCCGTGGAGACCACCCCCGGCTTCACCTGGCGCTCGCCCACCCGGTGGGACGTTTCAGGAGCCCTCTACCTGGTGGAGACCGACGGGATCTCCAGCGGTGCCATGTTCCAGCGGCTATACGGGGAGCATGGCATCGTGTTCCGGGCGTTCCAGACCCCGGACGTGGATGCCGCCCGGATCTCGCCCAACCTTCAGACGCCGTTTGAAGATCTGGAAGCGTTCCTGAGGTACGCTCGGGGGTAGGCATCACGGTCGCACTTGCGTACGCACCGTTGTCGCACTAAAGTATGCGGAGCGGTCGCGTCCACGTATGCGGGCTCGTCCCATTCTCGTATGCGTGGAGGAGAGTCGGTGTCTGACCGCGAGCAAGCCATGGCCTGGCTTGAGGGGCACGCGCTCCAGGGAGCTCCGGTCTTCCTCCCGGGAGAGATTCCCGGCGAGGTGCTCCAGACCCTACGGCGGCTGGACCTGGCCATCAGCGTTCCCGGCGGGCTGATCGTTCTCCGTTCGCCCGGCCATGAGCCGGACGAGGTTCTCGGCGCCTTGGTGTGGCCCATCGTGGAGGCCCTGACCCGTCTCTACGCCCCGGCCGTGGTGGAGCGCGACTCCGCCGTGCGGCTTTATCTGGGGAGGTCTGATCCCGGACCCGAGATCCGGATCCGCCAGACAGGGGGGACGCGGTGGCGAGAGGAGATCGCTCCCGGCGTGGTGGTCCGAGTTGAGCGAGGTGAGGTGACGGACAGCCGAAGCGTAGAGGTGGGCGAGGCGGCGATTCCGCTGGACGCACCTGAGACCGTGCTCCTGATGCTCCCCATGGGCTTCTTGAAGGATCGACTTGACGATGTGGCTATCTGGCTCAAGTCCCTGGTTGTGGCTCGCCCCGTTCTGGCCCGGGCCTATCGCGAGAGGCCCCGCCCAGTGGTGTTGAAGCGGATGGAGCACCTCGCCCGCGACGTGGGCAACGCGAGACTGGCTGACCTCATCGGACAGGTGGTGGCCGAGGAGCAGTCGGTCCGGATCGGACGCGATCGCACCGGGGTCGGCCGAGAGCTGATCGTACCTCCCCTGGTCGCCCGAATGGAGACCACGAGGCAACCGTGGCTGGATGGCCTCCGCGTGGCCGTCCGACGTTCCCGCGATGAAGTGGCGGACGTGCTGGGAGAGGTAGACCGTTCGGTCCCGTCACAGAGCTTGGGAGACCTGCTCCGAAATGCCCGAGAGGCAAAGGCCTATGACGCGTATCATTCCTCAACCATGGAAGGCTATCGGGTCAGTCTCCAGGAGGTCTCCCTCTTATTCGGTGGGCGCAGCACCGGGGAGGCCGCCATCGAAGACATCCAGTCCAGGCTCGCCATCGTCGGTTACGGCATCGCCTTCGAGAAGCTGATCCAGCGCCTGCGGGATGCCGGCGGGGCAGTGCCCCTCAGCGGCTCGTTGGCCCTGGATCTATACCTGGATCTGTTCACGCCCTCCGTGGAAGGAGGGGTGGTGGAGGCGGAAGATCTCAGGGGGTGGAGGACGAACCCGGTGTTCATCCGAGACACGCTGTTCATCCCACCGAGTCACCGGAAAATTGAACCCATGATGGATCTGCTGTTCCAGGAACTCAGCGAGATCGATGAGTCGGAGGGCCTCCTTCGAGGGATCCTGGTCCATCTCTGGTTCGCCTGGATCCATCCCTTCCCGGACGGGAACGGACGGGTGGCCCGCTTTCTAATGAACACGGCACTCCTGGGTGGCGGTATCCGGTGGCTCACCATCCGTGTGGATCAACGCACACCTTACTTCGCTGCGCTTCGGCGGGCTCAGGTCGCCGGCGAGTACCGGGATTTTGCCGGCTTTATCGCGGCGTCAGTGAAGGATCGGTAGATCGATCGGCCTGGCCTCCGAGTCCGGAACTCATGGGGTAGCAGCTGGATCGGCCGACGCGCCCACCACCAGCGCCAGCTTCCCCACCGTCTCGCCCGACTCGATTCGCCGCTGGGCGTCGGCGGCCCTCTGCAGGGGGAAGGTCTCCACCGGGAGGGGGGCAAGCTCGCCCGAATCAAAGCGCTCCAGAATCCAGAGCATCCCCTCTCGGAGCTGGGAAGCCTGGGATTGGAGGAAGCTCAGGTTGGCCGCCATGATGCTCTTGTTGGCTCCTGTCATGGTGATGGGGTTGAAGCGGGGAGTGCGGAGCCAGTTCCACGTCAGGGTAAGCCAGTTGAGCCGGCCGTTTCTGGGGAGCATGGTGTGGAAGCCGTACACCACCAGCTTTCCGGTGGGGGCCAGGTGCCGGTAGCTCTCCTGCAACGTCTCCACCCCGTTGGCGTCGAACACGGCCTGAAACCCGTCGGGGACGAGGCGTTCTACTGTGGGCCAGAGAGGTTCGGTGGACTTGTCCACCACGGCCCCGGCACCCATGGCCAGGGCGTGCTCCACCTTGTGGGAGCCCCCCACCACTCCCACCGTCTCCACCCCCGCCAGTCGGCCGAGCTGTAGGAGAGCGGACCCCACCCCACCGGCCGCCGAGTGCACGAGCCAGCGCTCCCCCGGGCGGGGGTGGACCTGCCGGTGAACCATCCACCAGGCGGTGAGGAATACGGTGGGGAGGGTGGCCGCCGCGATCATGGAGAGCCGCGAGGGCTTGGGAAAAACCCCCACCGCCGGGAGGCACACCCGGGTGGCATAGCCATTGAACAGGGTGAGCCCCACCACCTCATCTCCCTCCCTGAGCCCTTCCACGCCCGGCCCCACCGCCGCCACCCGCCCTGCCACCTCGAATCCCGGGGTGATGGGATAGCCGTGGAGTTCCTTCGCCGAAGCATAGAGCCCCATGCGGATGACCCCGTCGGCGTAGTTCACCCCGCACGCCTCCGACGCGATGACCACTTCCCCCGGACCCGGGGTGGGGTCCGGGGCCTCCACCCATTCCAGGGCGTCGTAGCCACCGGGCTTTCTGATGAGGATGCGGTGCATGGGGATTTTCCTCCGTTCGGGTTCCAGGTCATCTAAAAGTGTGTCCCCACGCTCGTCACCTGGGGTGCCGGCAAAGCAAGCTACACCCGGGAACGGCAGGTGACCCGTCGGTGACCCGGGACGCACACTTGTAACACAATGCACCACCCTGCTAGATTCAGTTATGGACACCACCATCCGGAACCTGGACGAGCGGGCCTATCGCTCCCTGAAGGCCCGGGCCGCCCTCACCGGCCGAACGATGGGAGAGGCCGTGAACGAAGCCATCCAGATCTACCTGGCCCGGCCTGGGCAGCACCTCCGGGACGGGAGCCTCGCGGAGTTACGCCCTCGGCCCTTCCCCCCCGGCACGGAGCGGCTGAGCGCAGAGGTTGATTCGGTTGTGTACGGCGTGTAGCGGACCGACTGCGTGATCGTTCTCGACACCAGCTTTCTCGTCGCCTTCCACAACGAAAGGGACACGCACCATGTGGCGGCGCGGGCTCTGATGGAGCGCTTTCTGGACGGAGAGTGGGAGGAAGGTCTCCTACTCGAATACGTCTTTCTGGAGTTTGTCACGGTTCTCCAAGCGCGCCTCGACCACGCCGCTGCAGTGGCGGCGGGAGATACCCTCCTCCGAGCGCGGGAGCTCGTCTTCGTGCCCGCCTCCGACATCTTTCTTCCGACGCTGGAGACCTTCCGAGCGGAGGGGGGAGGAAGGCTGAGCTTCGCGGACGCCGCAATCGTCACTGTGGCACGCCGGTCCGCCGGGGGGCAGGTAGCCACCTTCGATGGGGGATTCCTGGCGGTGGAGGGGATCGACGTTCAACCGCCTGGATGAGCACGGATCCAGAGTCAGGAGCACAGCTCTTCCAGTATCTCGTTGGCTCGGTCTGCGTTCTCGGGGGTGGCACGAATTCTGGGTGCGCCGGTGACGAGGTTGAATCCGCTCCCTACGCGTCCCAGGCCGAAGAGGTCCTGGAGCGGCCTTACCAAGGAGAGGGCCACGCGGGTGGCGTAGCCATTGAAGGGGTGCGCCCCACACCCTCGTCTCCCTCTCTGAGCCCCTCCTCACCCAACCCCACCACCGCTCCCTCAGCGACCCGTGGTGAATCCATCGCGATCCTGGTGTTGCGGCCCGAAAGCCACTGAACCGTTCGGCAGAACCCGGTTTGAGGTGATTTCACCGCACTTGACCTTCCTCGCCAACCTGTCTACCCTGTCCGAGACAGTGGAAATTGGGCGGTCCGCCTTCCAGTTCATCCTTGGCGAATCTCCTTCCGAGAACCAGGTTGACATGACCACTACCGCCCCTACGGATCGAGAACGCACGATCCCATTTGTCGCGGGAGACGGGTTGCCGTGCAATCTGATCCATGCACAGGGTGAACGTACCCCGACCCGAGGCCCGGTTCTGCTCGTTCATGGTGCGGGGGTAAGAGCCAACATCTTCCGGGCACCTGTAGAGCGGACCTTGGTCGACGAGTTGCTGGACGATGGGTGGGACGTCTGGCTGGAAAACTGGCGCGCCAGCGTGGATCTGGCACCCAACCGATGGACGCTCGACCAGGCCGCTCTCTTCGATCACCCGGTAGCCGTGCAAACCGTTTTGCGGGAGACCGGCGCGTCCACGTTGAGCGCAATCATACACTGCCAGGGCTCCACTTCGTTCATGATGTCGGCCGTTGCCGGTCTGGTCCCCGAAGTCACGCACATCATCAGCAACGCCGTTTCGTTGCACCCGGTGGTTCCGTTTGCGGCCGGGATCAAACTCAGGGTTGCCGTGCCGACGCTCCGACCGCTGACGGACTACATCGACTGTCAGTGGGGTGTTGAGTCACCGACGCTCTTGTCCAAAGCACTCACCGCATTCGTCAAGCTGACCCACCGAGAGTGTGACAACATCGTCTGCCGCTATGCCTCGTTTACCTATGGCGTCGGCTTTCCCACCCTGTGGCGTCACGAGAACCTCAACGATGAAACGCACGAGTGGCTGACCCATGAGTTCGGCGCGGTACCGTTGACATTCTTCAATCAGATCGGTCGAAGCGTCCGGGCAGGGCATCTGATATCGGTGGAAGGGCGGCCGGAGCTACCTGGCAATTTCGTTGCCCAGCCACCCCGTACGGAGGCGCGCCTCTCCTTCTTTGCGGGTGAGCAGAACCGTTGCTTTCTGGCGGAAAGCCAGCGGCGAACCTATGAGTATTTCCATCGGCTTCGCCCCGGTTTCCACTCCCTCCACATACTTCCCGACTATGGCCACCTGGATGTGTTCATGGGCAAGAATGCAGCTCGAGATGTATTCCCATTGATGCTCACCGAACTGAACCGCACGCCATCGCAACAGGCGACCTCTCCCTCCGCATTGCCCGATTGACCTCTCCGGCTGCGGCGCGGACGTCGTCCACCTGGAATTGACCGCATTCTGCGGCTGGCTCCCGCAGGATCGTCGGTGTGAGCGTTCGGTCAGAGCCAACGTCAGGAACGTAGCTCTTCCAGAATCTCATTGGCTCGGGCTGCGTTCTCGGGGGTGACACGAATTCTCGGCGCACCGGTCACGAGGTTGAACCCACTCCCCACGCGTCCCAGGCCGAACAGGTCCTGGATGAGTTCGTTTTCCGCGACGTATCGAATCCCAGCCTCGTCCAACGCTGACTTCGCCATGGCAAAGAGCACGAGGTCCGGCGACTCGAAAACCGTGATCAGGTCGGTCAATTTTCCTCCTCCAGCAAGTTCAAGAACCCCGCCTCGTCCAGGATCGCCACCCCCAGCTCTTTGGCCTTCTCCAGCTTCGAGCCGGCGGCCTCGCCCGCCACCACGTAGTCCGTCTCCTTGCTCACGGAGCCCACCACCTTCCCGCCGGCGGCCTCTGCCAGCTTCTTGGCCTGGGAGCGGGAAAGGGTGGGGAGGGTCCCGGTGAAGACGAGCTTCTTCCCCGCCAGCGGCCCCTCACCGCCGGCATCGTCCGGGACCTTGAGCTCCTCCATCTCCGCCGCCAGAGCTTCCACCGCCTTCCGGTTGGAAGAGTCGGCGAAGAAGGCCGTGATCTGCTCCGACATCCGCGGTCCGATACCGTGGACGGCCTCCAGGCCCTCCCCATCCGCCGCCATGAGCGCCTCCAGGCTCCGGAAGTGCCGAGCCAGATCCGCCGCAACGGCCACCCCCACTTCGGGGATCCCCAGCCCGTGTAGGAAACGAGCCAGTTCGGTGCGCCGCCGGCGCTGGATGGCGGCAGCGAGGTTGGAGGCAGACTTCTCCGCGAAACCTGGCAGGGGCTCCAGCTCCTCGGCGGTGAGATGGAAGAGATCCGCCGGTTGGGTCACCATCTCCCGGTCCACCAGGAGGGCCACGGTCTCCTCCCCCAACCCCTCGATGTCCAGGGCGTGCCGGGAAGCGAAGTGCTCCACCCGCCCCTTGAGCTGGGCCACGCAGCCGAACCTGTTGGGACAGATGGTGAAGGGGCCCCTCTCCTCCAGGGGCGTGTGGCACTGGGGGCACTCCGCAGGCATCTGAAAGGGGGGCTCTCGCTCTCGCCCCGGCTCTTCCACCACCTCCACCACCTGGGGAATCACATCTCCCGCCCGTTGCACCCGCACAAGATCACCTTCCCGCACGTCCTTGCGGGTGAGTTCCTCCCGGTTGTGAAGAGTCGCTCGTGACACCGTGACCCCCCCCACCTCCACCGGGAGGAGCAGAGCCACGGGAGTAAGCACTCCCGTGCGCCCTACCTGCACGGCAATCCGCTCGATGCGGGTCACCTCCTTCCGGGGTTCAAACTTGTAGGCGAACGCCCAGCGGGGATGCCGGGACGTGGCCCCCAGATCGGCCCGGCCATCGAGATCGTTCAGCTTGATGACGATGCCGTCGATCTCGTAGTCCAGCCCATCCCGGTCGTGGTCAAACGCCGCGTGATAGCTCTGGATCTCGTCCACGGTACGAGCCAGGGTCAGGCGCTCAGGGAGCCGGAAGCCCCACTCGCGCAAAGCCTCCATGCCCTCCAGATCGGTGCGGAACGCCACCCCCTCCACCTCCAGGATGTCGAACACCAGACAGTCCAGGGGGCGCTGGGCGGTGATGGAGGAATCCAGCTGCCGCACGGCTCCTGCTGCGGCGTTCCGGGGGTTTGCGTAGGGTTCATCACCCCGTTCCAGCAACCCCTCGTTCAACCCCTCGAAAGCCGAGAGTGACATGAGCACCTCCCCTCGAACCGCCAGAAGCGGTGGTGCTGGAATGGCGTCCGTGCGAAGGCGCAGGGGCACCGCAGGGATGGTCCGGATGTTCTCTGTGACTCCCTCCCCCCGGCGCCCATCGCCCCGGGTCACGGCCCTCACTAGAAGCCCATCTTCGTACACCAGTTCCACGGAGAGTCCATCCAACTTGGGCTCCAGAAGGTACTCCATTCCATCTCCCTCCACTGCTTTCCGGATTCGTTCGTCGAAGCGGGCCAGCTCCGCCGGATCCTGGGAGGAATCCAGCGACAGCATGGGGGCCAGATGGGCGATGGTGGGGAGGGAATCCACCGGGGGAGCTCCCACCCGCTGGGTGGGGGAATCGGGAGTGATGAGCTCCGGGTGCTTCGCCTCCAGCGCCTGGAGCTCCCGATAGAGGGCGTCGTAGGCGCCGTCGGAGATCTCCGGCGCACCCACCACGTGGTAGAGGTGGTCGTGCCGGCGAAGCTCGGCGCGCAGTTCCTCCAGGCGGGCCAGGACAGTGGGATCGACGGGGGAAGTTGCCACGGAAGAGTCGGTTGGGGGGGGATGGCTGCACGTAGAGCAAAGAGAGCATGCAAGGCGGGAGCCTGTCCAGCACGCCTTGTCTTCCAAGATACCCCCAACCACACTTGCATCCATGGATATTCCAACCCTCCGTAGCCAGACCCCGGGCACGACCCACCGGATCCACCTGAACAACGCCGGTGCATCGCTCATGCCCTCGGGGGTGCTTCACACCATCCAGCAACATCTGAAGCTGGAATCGGAGGTGGGCGGATATGAGGCAGCCGCTCTGGCTCGAGACCGGATCGCACACGTCTACCAGACCATGGGCCGTTTGCTGGGAGTGGAGAGCCACCACGTGGCCCTGGTGGAGAACGCCACCGCGGCCGTGGCGCAGGCCCTTTCCAGTATCCCGTGGAAGCCCGGCGATGTTCTCCTCACCACCCGAAACGACTACGCCTCCAACCAGATCATGTACCTCTCCCTGGAGGCCCGCTTTGGCGTGGAAGTGGTCCGGGCCCCCGACGCCCCGGAAGGAGGGGTACACGTGGCGGCTCTGGAGGAGTTGGTTCATCGCCGCCGTCCCCGCCTGGTGGCCGTGACCCACATCCCCACCAGTTCCGGATTGATCCAGCCCGTGGAAGCCGTGGGAAGAGTCTGCCGGGAGAGGGACACCCTCTACCTGGTGGATGCCTGCCAGTCTGTAGGGCAGATGCCGGTTCACCTGGAGGAAATCGGGTGCGACTTCCTGACCGGTACGGCCCGGAAGTTTCTCCGGGGACCCCGAGGGGCAGGCTTCCTGGCCGTCTCGGACCGGGTCCTGGATGGGGGACTGGAGCCCCTCTTCCCCGACATGCGGGGGGCGGATTGGATTCAGGACGACCTCTATCAGCCCGTACCCGACGCCCGGCGCTTTGAGAACTGGGAGTTCGCCTACGGGCTGGTCCTGGGCATGGGGGCCGCAGCGGAACTGGCCCTGGAGCTGGGGCTGAACGCCATCCAGAGCCGCGTGCGAACCCTGTCCCAGGGCCTCCGAGACCGGTTGGCCACCGTGGAGGGAGTCCGCCTCCTGGACGAAGCCGGCCGGGTGGCAGACGGAGGGTCCCAACTGGGAGCCATCGTGCCGGTGCACGTGGAGGCATGGGAAGCGGCCGATGTGGTGAATCGCCTCCGGAAAGCGGGGGTGAACACGTCGTCCATGGACCGCACTTCGGCGGTGATGGATCTGGACGGGAAGGGTGTGGACGATCTGCTCCGCTTCTCCCCCCATTACTTCACCACCGATGAGGAGTTGGACCGTGGAGTGGAGGCCCTGGACCGCCTGCTCCGGGACAACCCCTCCTCGTAGCGCCCGCCACAACCCGGCCTGATGGCGCCCAACCCAGAATCAAACCCCTCGTATCAGCGTAACAGATAACGTACCTTTTCCAACAAGAGCCGGTAACGACGCTGCCATCTTCAGCGTCGTGCCCCTGCGGCATCGTTCCTCCTTCCCACCCATCCATGGCCATCCTCCTCCACGGACGTGGAACCCCGACTCCCCCTCTTCCCGCCCCGGTGCGTTGGGACGGCGGGAGGCCGGCAAACGGCGTTCCGTCCAGGAGGATGAACAGGGATCTCGTGAGCGAAATCCAGGCCGGGCTGGAACATCTCCGCCCCCGGCCCCTGGAGTCGCTGGGCGAAGACTCCCTCATGGACCGGTTGGACCGGAAGTTCCTCATCCCCACCTGCCAGGTGCCCCTCCTCCTGGAGGAGTGCCGCTGGGCATACAAGGTTCTGGAGGTGGAAGGCCAGAGGCTCCACCCGTACTTCACCACTTATCTGGACACGCCCGACCTCCACTTCTACTTCCAGCATCACGGTGGCCGGGCCCGCCGACAAAAGGTGCGCATCAGGGAGTACGGAGCCACCAGCCATCGCTTCCTGGAGGTGAAGGCTCGGACGCCCAACGGCCGAACGCTGAAGACCCGCAGGCCGTTGGACCCTTGCCATGGTGTTGGATTGGTGGAACATGCGAACGACGGAAGGCTGAAGCGCCCTGGACCTGGCAACGGACGTTTCAGCCCGTGTGCTCCAGGCATGAGACCGCCTGTCCTGCCCCTCCTCCTGGATCACCGTCGAACGTCGTGGGAGCCCTTCGGGCTACGGCCCCTGGAAGTTTTTTCCAATCCAACGCTCCCGCTACGGCTCCAGGAGATGGTGGATGTTGGCTATCGCCGACTGACCCTCCTGGGACGCGCCGGTGTGGAGAAGGTCACCGTGGATCTGGATCTCTCGTTCCATCCCATGGGCAACGGAGGAGGTGGTTCAGGGGTGGAAGGCTCCGCTTCCGGTAAGCCAGACGGAGTCTTTTTCCCCGGAACTGCGGTGATGGAAGTGAAGCAGGAGCGGCGGGGGCCCTCGCCCGTTCTGGAGCTCATGCGCAGCCTGGGCCACCGAAGCCTCTCATTCAGCAAGTACTGCATGGCCGTGGCCCGCCTCCACCCGGATGTGAAGCAGAACGTGTTCAAGTCGGGGCTGCGCCGGCTTGGGAAGGTGGAGGCCGAAGCTTGAGCTTCATGCTGGAGCAAGCTGGGCTCCTCACGCGACTGGCCATCGACGTGGTCTGCGTCATCCTCCTCGTCCGCGGGGTCTACTACCGGAAGTATCGTCGGGCCAACCTGTTTCTCACCTTCTTCTCGTTCAACCTGGTGATCTTCCTCATCACCTATCTGTTGAACGCGGTGGAGATCTCCCTGGGGGCGGCGTTCGGTCTGTTTGCGGTGTTTTCCATGCTCCGCTACCGCACGGAAGGGATTTCCACCCGGGACATGACGTACCTCTTCCTGGTCATCGCCCTGGGACTCCTCATGGCCGTGGCACCCGCCTCCCCTGGTGAACTTCTGCTGGTGGGGCTGCTACTTCCGGGAACCGCAAGACTCCTGGAAGGAAAGCGCATGGCTCCCCGGGAGCTTCGCCAGAGGATTCTCTACGACAATGTGGAGTTGGCTGCGGCGCACCGGCGAGATGAACTCCTCCAGGACCTCAGGGAGCGCACCGGACTTCCCATCCATCGGGTGGAAGTTCGTGCCGTGAATTACGTTCGCGACTCGGCCAGAATCATGGCGTACTACTATCCGGCCGAGGGAGAGAGGTGACTCCCGCAAGGGAAATGAGGGGCGCAGGGTCCACGCTGGGGAGGCGTTCCAGCCCGGATCCGAGCCTGCCAGTGTCCCTCCGGAGCGTGGCCGCTTGGCTGTTGCTTTCCGCCACCGTCGCCCCCCTTGAGGCCCAGACCAGCCGCTCCAATCCCACTGACCTCCAGGCATGGTACAGCACGGACGTGGAAGTGGAATTGACTAGGCGGTGGGAGCTCAGCCTCCAGTATCGTTTTCGCATGGTGGACGGTGCTTCCCGGTACCGTGGATCGTACTTCTACGGGACCATGCAGTACGAGCTGATCTCCTGGCTGGATGCAGTGGGCGACTACCGCCTGGGATTGGTGGAGGAGGAGGCCGTGGGGCATCGCTTCGGATTGGGGGCCCAGGCCACCTACGACGTAGGAGATCTGCGGCTCTACGCCCGGGCCAAGGTACAGCATCGCAGCCGAAGCGAACTCGAAGATAACGAGTACGTCACCGACGAGCGCACCCTGGTGCGAACCCGCTTCCGGGCACGGCATCCCCTTTCCAGAAATGTGGACCTGCTTCTTTCCACCGAACCCTACTTCACCTTCGAGGGAGAGGAGCGCCTGGACAACATCCGGAATCAGGTTGAGCTACGCTGGGAGTACTCCCAGAGGAAGCGACTGGACCTGTTCTACATCTATCGGCCCAATTTCCGAAAGAACTACGACCGGACGTTTCACGTGGTTGGGGTAGGACTTCACTTCGAGGTGAGGCCCTTCCGGTAACAAGACGCTTGCTTCCTGGGTGGGGGAAGGCAATCGTGACGGTCATGAACCTCCCTCAGCGGGACCCCAAGGAACTCCACCCGGTGCACCCGGCCCACCATTCGCACCCTTCCCGCCGCAGCTTCTTCCAGCTCTCTGGTCGGGCCTTGGGGGGTGGATGGTTGGCCCTCCAGCTCCCCTTTCTGGCTTCCCTTTCGGCCTGCGCCCGGGAGGCCATGATGAACGGCGAACCCCTTGGGCTTCTCACGCCCGAGGAAGGTGCCGCCCTGGAGGCCATGACCGCCCGCCTCATCCCTTCCATAGACGGAATCGGCGCTCGCGAGGCGGGGGCCGTGCACTTCATCGACCGGGTTCTGGCCGGACCGTTCCAAGACGGCGCCGAATTCTTTCGGAGCGGTCTGGCCGAGCTGGTGGAGGCGGGCTTCCCCGAGCTTTCCGAAGCAGAACAGATCGCCTATCTGGAGGGAATCCAGGACGGTCCGTTCTTCGGCTTCGCCCGAGCCCTCACCATCTTCGGCACCTTCTCCGATCCCCGTCATGGGGGCGGCCGCGACGACGCCATGCACCGCATCTACGGTCTGGAGCACGCCCCCGGCCACCAGCCGCCCTTCGGATGGTACGACGCCCAGGTGGCTGAATGAAGCGCGGGTCGCCCCTCACCCAGCGGAGTTTCGGCGAGGAAGGAGAGGTGGATTTCGTCATCGTGGGGTCGGGAGCGTCCGGGGGGGTGCTGGCCGCCGAACTGGCCCGGGAAGGCTTCGACGTGATTGTGCTGGAACAGGGCCCCTGGCGCACGGCCCGGGACTTCGATCACGACGAGGTGGGGCACTGGATTCTGGGCTCCCTCATCGGCGATCCCAGCGTGACTGCGCAGACCTTTCGAGCCGATGAGTCGGAGACTGCAGAGCCGTCCCAGGAAGGCCCCCCGCTTGTCTACGCCCAGGGGGTGGGGGGGAGCAGTGTCCACTTCACGGCCAACTACTGGCGCCTCCGGCCCTCCGATTTCCGCGAGCGCTCGCTTCTGGGACCCATGGCCGGGACGGGCTTTTCCGACTGGCCCTTGACGTACGACGAACTGGAGCCGTACTACAGCAGAGTGGACTGGGAGGTGGGGGTCTCCGGTGCGCCGGGGCCCTTCGATCCGCCTCGCTCCCGGCCCTACCCCATGCCCCCGCTGCCGGTGAAGTCATCAGGGGTGCTCTTTGAGCGGGGAGCCCGGGCCATGGGTTGGAATCCCCAACCGGCCCCCATGGCCATTGCCTCGGAAGCGTTCGACGGCCGCCCCCCCTGCATGCACTGTGGCTACTGCATGGGCTTTGGCTGTGAGATCAACGCCAAGTCGTCCACCCTGGCCACCATGATTCCCAAGGCGGTGGCCACCGGTAGGTGCGAGATTCGCCCGGATTCCACCGTCATGCGGGTAGAGACCGGCCCCGACGGTCGCGCCACCGGGGTGGTCTATCTCGATCTGGAAGGGCAGGAGCACCGCCAGAGGGCCCGGGCGGTGGTGCTGGCAGCCAACGGGGCCGAGACGCCCCGCCTCCTCTTCATGTCGGAGTCGTCCCGGTTCCCCCACGGCCTGGCCAACGACAGCGGGTTGGTGGGGAAGTATCTCATGTTCAACGGGCAAACCGCCGGCTACGGGGTTTTCGAGCATCCCCTGAACGAGTTCAAGAGCGTGCAAGTGACCCGCATCCTCATGGACTTCTACGAGTCGGATCCCGCAAGGGGCTTCTACGGCGGGGGGGGCATGGACGGTCGGATGTTCAAGGGTCCCCTTTTCTTTGCCCTGGACGGCCTCCCTCCGGAGATCCCCTCCTGGGGGGAGGAGTACCGTCGGGCCCTCCCCGACTACTTCGTGCGTACCATGGAGGTGGCCGGCCACACCACCTCCCTTCCCCTGGAGAGCAACAACATCTCCCTGGATCCGGAACTCACGGACCGCTGGGGTCGTCCGGCCATCCGCACCACCTATCACGATCATCCTGACGATCTGGCCATGATGCAGTTCTTCGTGGAAAGGGGGGAAGAGATTCTCCACGCCGCAGGAGCCCGGCGGGTCTGGTCCGATCCGGTTCGGCCCCAGACCCTGGGGGCCCACCTGCTGGGCACTTGCCGCATGGGGGATGACCCTGCGTCTTCCGTGGTGGACCGGTATCACCGCAGCCACGAAGTCCCCAACCTCTTCATCTGCGACGGCAGCAGCATGGTCACCTCGGGGCGGGGCCAGCCCACCATGACCATCCAGGCCCTGGCCTTCCGGGCCGCGGAGCACATGGCCCGCTTCGCCCGGGCGGGGGAAATCTAGGAAGCCTGCGGGCTACCTCAGACAGCTATCGAAGAACCGCTCCGCCCGGGTCCATGCGTCCCGGAGCACGTGGTAACGCCGGAAGAAGTGGGCCTCACCGGGATAGACCACGTTGTCGAAGTCCTTCCCCAGTTTCAGAAGCTGGTCCACCAGGGTGAGAGACTCCCGAAACGCCACATTCACGTCGGCGGTCCCATGGAGCACCAGAAGGGGGCGCACCAGATGCTCCATGTGCTTCGTGGGGGCCAGGCGATGGAAGATCTCCGGATTCTCTGCCGGCGTTCCCATGCGACCGGTAATCCACCCGGACGTGCTCCAGGTGGCCCAGTCACCCACCCCCGCCACGTTGATTCCGCAAGCGAACAGCGTGGGTGTCACGGTGAGGGCCTGGAGGGTCATGAACCCGCCGTAGCTCAAGCCCCACACCCCGATGCGGTCTGGATCCACGAAGTCCAGGGTCTTCAGGTAGTCGGCCCCCGACGCCACGTCCAGGTAGTCGTCACCCCCCAGATCCATGTAATGGCCGGTGGCCCAGTCCCGATCATACCCTGAGCTTCCCCGGTAATCGGGGGTGAGAATGATGTAGCCCTGCTGCGCCAGATACTGGTGAACCGCGTAGTACATGCGGTAGGCGCCGGGATGCCAACCCAGGAAGTTCTGATCCGACCCCGACCCGTGGATCCAGACGATGGCCGGGTGCCGTTGGCTCCGGTCCAAACCCTCGGGAATCATGATGGTGGAGGGCACCATCTGGCCGTCTACCCGACTGGGGAAGTGGACGGGTTCGGGAACGGTGAACATGGAGGGGTCCCGGATCTCCGGAGGCATGGAGTTGGAGAGACGGGTGAGGCCGGCGGCGGTGGACACCGGGAGGGCGCCCCCCGAGCCGGCTCCTGCCGCACCCCCGCCTCCCGGTGCCTGCACAACATAGACGTCCTGGGAGTTCTGCGGATCGGTGCGGAGGAGAGCCAACCGCTCTCCGGTTGGAGAGTAGAGGGGGTCGAAGCTGAGTCCCGGGGCTGTCACCACCGGTGTCACCCGACGAGATCCGACCTCCACCACACTCACGAAGCGCTCCATCTGGTTGCCGTCGGCACTGTGATGGAAGGCGATGGATCGTCCATCGGGAGACCATGCCGGCAAGCCGGCGCCAAAGTTCCCCGACGACAGCTGGACCGCTGCACCCTCCGAGGTGGCGGAAACAGGCATGACGTAGACATGGGGCCATCCGGTACGGTCACTCACGAAGGCCACCTGGCTTCCATCAGGTGACACCACCGTGCGAGAATCTCTTCCGGTAACGGACCACCAGGCGGGATCGTAGTCGGTCCAGAGGGTGCGCACGCCCTCTCCGGGGGTGAACACCCGGATCCACCGGGTCTTCCGATCGGCAGAAGTCTCCTGGAAGAGGAGCGAGCCATCGGCCGTCCACTGTACGCTCCCCGCCGACCCCTGCAGCGGCACCCAAATGGGGTCGCCTCCCCGCACCGACACGATTCCCAGCCGCTCGTCCGCTGACCGACTCCGGAAAGTCCGGACAATGGTTCCGTTGTAGGGGAGGGGCTCCTCTTCCATCCACCGGCGGGCGGCGGAGATGGCTACCCACATCCCGTCCCGGGAGAAGGACTGGGCGGAAGGCTGGAGTCCTTCCGGAAGGTAGGTGACCCGCCGCTGGGTAAGGGCTTCCACCGACGCCGTCCAGAGGTCTCCCTGCCGGGTGAACGCCATGATGCTCCCGTCGTCCGAAAGCACGAAATCGCCGGCGTTGTCCAGCTCCGACACCCGACTGGGAGCCAGGACGGCTCGGGCGGCCATGGACACGCCCCCGGGACCCGCCGAGCTGGAGGGTACCCCCACGGTCCAGAGCTGGCCGTCCTTCCCAAACAGAATCCGGCTGTCATCCACCCAGGCGAACCGCCCGATGTTGGATTCCAGGGTGTGTGGGTCCACGGGGAAATCGGTGAGCTGGATGGGCTCCTGGCCAGGCACTGTCACATAGAGATCCTGCTTCCCGGCTGCATCCCAGAGGAACGCCACCCGACTGCCGTCAGGCGACCAGGCGGGACTGGCCGGATACCGGATGGCCGAGACGTTCTCCACCGTGAGGGGCCCCTGGGGGGTCTGGGCCGTGGTGGACGCCGGGGGTACCAGCAGCATGACCGCTGCCGGTATCCACCATATCCAGGAAGCTCCAAGGGGCAACGCCCCCGCTGGGACCTTCATCACTGACCTCACTGGTAATTGGGATTCGTGCCCTGCTCCCTGAGGGATACTGCCCAGCGGCGGTTTGTGCCAGCCGCCTTGCTCGCTTCTGACCACCGGGAAGGCACTATGCCGTAGTAGCGTATATCCGTCCAACGCCGCCCCTCCAGCCAGAACTCGGCAGCGCGCTCATAGATGAGCTGCTGGCGTACCTCATCGGGCTCCTGACTCTGGAACTCCGGGAGCCCAACCGCAGCCCGAACTTCATTTATCGCTTCCACGGCTGATCCCAGATCGCCGGACTTCCAATAATACTCTGCCTCAATGAGGCGAGCTTCCTGCCAGCGGCTCACAGGTATTGGGGAGCTTGAGTTCGCGTACTTCATCTGAGTATAGACCGGATCGCCGAATGCGCTGGTGAGTTCCACCGGGCCGTGGGGAATCCGAGGTTCTACTTCACCGCTCACGGGGTCCACCGTGTGAGCCCAGGTCGCCTGCATCACATCGTACTGCCCTATGGCACGGAGGCCATCGGCCAGTCCGTTCTGGCTCCCGGGAGGCGCATAGACCAGGTCCAGACGAAACCTCGAATCCAGTTCCAATGCCTGCCGAGCGTGCTGCGCAGCGGATGCCAGAAGACCCATATCCGTCCCACCCTGTTCGTAGTAGAGAGACCGGTAGGTACGGGCCAGAGTACCGTGTGACGCGGCTTCATACTCTGTGCTTTGCGCCGCCTGGGCGATACCTGCAGCTGCCGTCAGGAGGTCGATGGCTTGCTGGTAGACCGTTGCAGGGGTTTGGGGAGGACCTGCGTCCATGGGGACCTCCTTGAAGAAATCCGCCAGGGTGATCCGGGCCACAGCGTCCCAGTATCGGACTCTGGCCGCCCGCAGATCCTGTTGCGGGTTCTCCAGCAACTCATCCAATCGCCTCGTAACTTCAGTGGCCGTCCAGCGGGATCGACTCACTTCGTCCCAGACGACCTCCGTACGGGCATTGAAGCCCTCGAAGTCACCCTGGTCCAATTGCACGTTCTCCCGGCGGTTCGAGACGTGCATGATGCCGTCGGCGGCCAACTCGGAGTACCGAACTGCGTCGTCGTAGATGAGGGAGAGTGTGCCTTCAGCCGAGTTCGCCAGCGCACTGACGTACCGCGTGTCGTTCAGGTCTTCGTCCAGAATATCTGTTGGGTTGTCGACAGTCAGTAGATCACTGCACGAAGCAGTGGTCACCAGGATTGCCAACAGGCCCAGGGCGGTTTTTGCTATCATGATGCCCTCTCCTCGATTCGGGGATCTGTGGTCCATGCTGTCATCACCAACCGGCTCGCAGGCTGAAGTGCACTCGCCGAGGGATGGGAGTATTGAAGTAGTCGATGTTCTGAGCCAGCGGTGTTTGGCGCTGAGCCGGATTGTCGGTGGTCCCCGGGTCGATGATGCCCCCGTATGTGGTCCACAGCACCAGGTTGCTGCCCGCCAGGGTGAGACGGAGAGAATTCAACGACAGGCGCGCCGCGAGTGCTTCAGGTACATCGTAACTGAGTGAGACCTCCTGAAGTCGAATGAAATCGGCCTTCTCCACCCAGTTGCTGCTCACTGCCCAGTGTTTGGTGGCATACCAATCTGCAATCTCCCGCCGACGCTGGGTGCTGGTGGCAGGATTAGCCAGCTCCTGCTCAGCCAGGGATACCTCCTCCTCGATATGGCTCTGAACCCGGATCTCACCCGTCTCATTGTAGATATGCAGGCCGGCTCCCCCCCCTGCAGTCACTGCAAGACGAACTCGGGGATGGGGTCGAATGGTGGTGGAGAGATTCCCCGTGACCGTTGGCAGGGGGTTCCCCAGGAAGGCCAGGGAATCACCGCCGGCTGCGTTCTTCAAGAGATTGGGGAAGAGTTGCGCATGTAGGTCGGTGAATTCTTCGATGGGCACGGACAACCTGTATGGATTGCTCGTGTCCAGCGCAGGCCCGATCACGGCCCCTGGCATGAAGCCCTCCTTCACCGTGTTGAAGCGGTTGCCCCCAGCCACTCGGAACGGGGTCACTCCACCCAGATCGTCCACCTTTTGATCCAGAGTGGCGATGGAGCCGGCGATGTCCCAGATGAACGATCCCCGCTCCATGATGGACCAGTCCACCGACGCTTCGAACCCCTGGGACGTGAGGCGTGCCAGGTTCACGAGCTGCGGGTTGAGCACCCCCGCGGAAGCCGGGAATTGCCGTGCCACGATGGCATCCTGGGTGTACTGGTTGAAGTACGTCAGCCCCACGCTCAATCGGCCTCCCAGGAGGCCTATCTCGGCACCCAGTTCCCGCTCCACCGACATCTCCGGCTTCAGATCTGCGTTCCCCAGGTTGCTGGGAAGCACCGCAGACTGATTGCCGATGACCGCGATGGACTCCCACATACGGTTTGCCGCGAAGGCATTCGGCTGCAGGCCCGAGGTGCCATACGCAGCTCGGATCCGGAACATGTCGATGGCGTTCCACCTCCAGTAGGGGGCGTCCGATACCACGTAGGAGAGCCCCACCTTGGGATAACTCTGCAGTCCGAAGTCATCACCGAACGCGGAGTTCCCATCCACCCGGAGCCCACCCGTCAGGAAGAGATGGTTTCGGAATCCGAACTGCTGCTGAGCAAAGACGCCGGCATTGATCACCTCTTCCATGAACTCGTCCACGGCAAAGACCGTGGACGCCCCCCGAATGGTTCCCAGCCCAGGGCCGGCGAAGTCCCTGGCTGCCAGCCGGTCACTGACCGTTTCCTCCAGGAAATACTGGCCTCCGGCCACGAAGCTGGAGGAGAAGTCTCCGAATTCCTTCTCCCAGGATGTCTTGAGATCAACTGTGACAAGGGTGCGATCAGTTCTTCTGATATCTCGCGAACCGAATGGGGCTGCCCTGGGGCTCTCGCCGTATGGGGCAAAGCCTACGGTCTTGATGTCAATGGAGTTGTAGCCCACGGTGGCAGAGCTGATGATGGATGGGGTCCAGCGATATTCCACCTGACCACTGACGGTGCTGTGGTTGCTCGTCTGAGTGTGGTTGAAGGCCATGGCTCCGGCGATGGTGTGGAACATTTCGCCGTAGGGCGCCGCCTCCGAGACACGCCGGGGGTCGGCCAGGACGAACTCGCCTACGATACCCCATGTGGGGAAGGGTGCTTGAAGGGAGTTCCGAACCGTGTTGATGCCGAGTTCAGCACTCAACTTGTCGCTCAAAGAGAAGTTCAAGCGGGTTCGGAGTGCCGCATTGTCCTGGGCGCTCACCGGTAGACTGCCCTGCTCATCGGAGAAGCGAAGAGACGCAAAGTACTGTACGCTCGGCGCGCCTCCACTCACCGAGAGGTTGTAGTTCTGTCGGTGTCCGGCCCTGACGAAATCCTCCGCCGGGGCATTCCGAAAGATGGAATTTGTGGCCGCATCGTAAACGACGTTGTGGGGAATTCGGGAAAGGGGGATCTTGGCGAGCCCCTGTTCCATGAGGAGACTGAATTGGGGCGGCCCTTCCCGTCCCCTTCGGGTAAAGATCTGGATGACTCCGCTGGACGCTTCCGTGCCGTATAGGGTAGCCGCAGCCGCACCGCTCAGGACCTCCACGCGTTCGATGTCAGCCGGGTTCAACTGATCCAACACCTGGGTAGAAACGCTGGCGACCTGGGTCATGGAGTTGTCCATTCGCACCCCATCCACATAGATGAGGGGGTCGTTCCGCTGCGAGATACTCACGGTACCTCGGATGCGGATGGGTGAAGCGGCACCCGCTTCTCCCGAAGCGCTCGCCACCAAGCCGGGCACGCGACCCCGGAGGATGTCCGTGACGTTCTGGACAGGCGCATCCTCGATCTCCTGGGAACCGATGGAGTTCACCGTGGCCCCCAGACTCCGCCGCTCGGTGACCACGCCCGTCCCGGTGACCACGATCTCATCCAGATCGATGGCCCTGGCCCGCATTTGCACGGACAGCTCTACCGTGCCGCCAGACGGCACGGTCACCGATTCCACAATCGTGCCGTAGCCGATGAGCTGGAACTCGATATCACGGTCTCCAGCGGGTACGTCGTTGAGCACGAACCTCCCTGCACCGTCCGTGATCGTCCCGATTCCCAACTCCGGTACCGAGACCTGGACTGCAGGCAGTGGCCGAAGGGTGGATGGGTCTTCCACCCGGCCTGTGACCGTGCCGGTCCGCAACTCCACTCGGGCGTTCAGACGGGGCTGGGCCATTGCCGGGACGGCCCCGGCAGGGCGGGATAGGCTCGCGTTCCGGACGGGGAGGGAGGAAGGAAGAAGCGACGCCTCCATGCCATCCTCTTCCGGATACACGAGGATGTGTCCGCTGGACTCACGAAAGCGGAGCGAGGTGCCTGCGGTGAGCGTCCGGAGGGCTTCCCGTACGGTGACGTCGGTACAGCGGCAGGTCACCATCCTCGCGGGCACCATGGTGGGGCTGAAGAGAAGCGTTACTCCCGCACTCTCAATGAGTAGGTCCAAGGCCTCTCCCAGAAGTGCAGATCGCACGTTGAGCCGAGCGGGAAGATCCAGACCCGCGTTCGCTCCCTGTGCAGGCTGTACATCCAGGATGGTCGCCAGTCGGTCCTCTTGCTGCGCCGGCATCGGTCCCGGCCAGATCATGGCGACCAGCAGGCTCAACAGGCTCAACCTCCGAAAACCACTCATGGTACTCCCTCCGTTGGGGTCAGGGCTGTATTACGGCCCCCGACTCGCCGATCTGGCAGTGTGCTCCCACCACCAGGCAGATCACCTCGAGCGTTTGCTCGAAGGTCCGTCCTTCGTATGCCCCCGTGACGGTTCGGGCCGCCAATTCGTGACCTATGATGTCCACAGGTAGCCCATACAGCCGTTCCACCTCCAGTGCCACCTGGGTCAAGGGGGTTCGTTCGAATGCCATGAACTGCCCCACCCAGTCCAAGCGAGCCAGAATGTCCGCGGACGCTTCGACCACCACCTGGTTCTCCTCCGTGAGGCGACCGACCTGACCGGCTTCCACTCGCACCGGGCCGGGCCCTGCATCCATTTCCACCACACCCTCCACCACCGCCACCTGGATGCCCTCCGGGCGTACCTGCATATCGAATCGGGTGCCCAGGACCACGGCGTCACCCGTGGGGGTGCGAACTCGGAAGGGTTGAGCGGGGTTGTGGTGAACTGAGAAGAATGCCCGGCCTTCCAGCCAGACCTCCCGATGCGGCCGTTCGGGGTCGAAGCGCAGCACGCTGTTTGGGGCCAACCGGATCACCGTTCCATCGGCGAGTTCTGCCGTGGCCATCTCACCGGTAACGGTCCGGATCTCCTCCAAACCAAAGCCCCGAGACGAGGGGCCCCAATCGTCCATCCAGGAGCCCGTGAATCCCGCTCCCAGCAAGAGCATGACTGCCGCGGCGACCTGCATCGTTTTCCTGACAGCTCCGTCGAAGGCGGCGAATCGTCCATTGGATGGCATTGCCAAGTGGCTTCCCGCCACCGAACGGAGTCCCACCTTCGAGCTACGGGCCTCAGCGAGTCGCAGGAGCCGCTCGATGGGAACCGCAACCTCCTGCGTCTCGTGCGCCAGGTGGGTCGTTGCCTCCCATATTTCCCTCAGCTCTCGAACGAATTCTTCGTTGGAAGAGTCATCTGCCATCCAGCGTTCGATGCTGCGGATCTCGTCGGGTCCGGAGTGTCCCTGGATGTACCGGAGTAATCTCTCTTTCATACCCCTCAGCAGGCTCGGGATCGAGGCGGGCGTTCACCTCACTCGAGGCAGCCCATTCTACTCAGAGGTGTAATGAGAGAGAGACTTCTACTATTCGTGCTGGCAGGATGGGATCGAGGGGGAAAGCTGCGGCCTGGAGTTTGGCTGGTGACGGGCCGGGTCAGAGAGCTTGACGGAGTTGCTTCAGGGCCAGTGTCATCTGATTGGCAACGGTCTGGGCTGAGATCCCCATGATCTCCGCCACCTCTGCATAGGATAGACCCTGCATCCGAATGAGAAGGAAGACCTCCCTTCTCCGCGCAGGCATGGACTCCAGAACCACATCGAGCCTTCTCTGCAGTTCAGAAGCCTGCAGGTCCTCCCCCGGGTTTGGCATTCGCTGCCAGAGTTGGAATTGTGTCCGGACCTTGTCGGAGAGCCGCTTCCGGAGCGACTCCTTCCGCCTGCGATTCAAGCAGAGATTCCTGGTCACCCCCAGAAGAAACGCACGACTACTCCCCTCGCCAGACCAGCGGATGTCACCCGCCCAGAGCTTGAGAAATACCTCCTGCGCTATGTCCTCACCTGAGCGTGGTCCCACCCCAAGAACCTTCGAGGCGTAGCTGGCCACCGCCGCCCAGTGCTGGGCCACCAACCGGTTGAATCCACCAACATCACCGGATATTGCGCGTTTCAGGTTGTCCCCATCTGCCGAACCCTTTCCGGCGGCTTCAGGCCCTTCAACACCTTGGGTTTCGGGCTCAGCGGACACCGGAAGGTCCTCCCTGCAATGGGACGTAACAGTGGGGTCACGAACTGTCTCAATAGGTAGAACGGGATTCCCTGGAATGCAAGAAGTCTGCGATCTCAGCGGAACGGGAGCAGGAAGCCCACGACCTGACGGTGGGCCGATCTCCTCCCATAGGAGGAGGCGTAGATCGTCATAGTACACTCATGACCTGTAGGCAGTCACCTCATGCCCTCCCACTCTGGCGCCACCTCCAGTCCCTGACGTACGCTTCCACCATCCGGCCTGACCCTGCCAAGAGCACACCCAACGGGAGCTTGCCCCATGCCAGACCAGCCCGCCGCGTCCTCCCCCTCCGCACCCCTATCACCCCGGGCGCAGGACACCGACCCCCTGGATCGCCGCTCATTCCTGGCCTGGACCTCATCACTGGGGCTGGCCGGGACCCTCTTCCCCGGCGTGCTTTGGGCCCGGATGGAGGGTCAGGAGGCCATCACCTCCCAGATGCTGGCGGAGGCCGCCAAAGTGGCGGGTCTGGAGTTCACGGAGGAAGAACGAGAGATGATGGTAGCCAGCGTGGATCGGCACCGGGACGCCATGTTGGCGCTCCGTGAAGTGAAGATCTCCAACTCCGTTCCCCCGGCCATCCACTTTGAGCCCCAGCTCCCCCGCACCCCCCTTCCGGTGGGAGAAAGCCGCTGCGTTCCCTCCCGACGAGCTGACATCCGGCGGCCGGAACGATTGGAGGAAGTGGCGTTCTGGCCGGTGACACACCTGGCGGAACTCATTCGAACCCGACAGGTGACCCCTTCCGAGCTCACCGGCATGTATCTGGAGCGTTTGAAGCGCCACGGCCCCACCCTGGAATGCGTGGTGACCCTCACCGAGGAACTGGCGTGGCGGCAGGCCCGGCGAGCCGACGACGAGATCGCCGCCGGCAATTATCGGGGGCCCCTCCACGGGATTCCGTGGGGAGCCAAGGACCTTCTGGCCGTCCAGGGCTACCCTACCACCTGGGGGGCACCTCCCTATCAGAACCAGGTCATCGATGACGACGCCACCGTGGTGACCCGGCTCGAACAGGCCGGAGCCATCCTGGTGGCCAAGCTCACCCTGGGCTCCCTGGCACAAGGCGACGTCTGGTTCGGGGGTATGACCCGAAATCCCTGGAATCTGGAACAGGGCTCCAGCGGCTCGTCGGCCGGTCCGGCGGCCGCCACCGTGGCGGGGCTGGTGGGCTTCGGGATCGGAAGCGAGACCCTGGGCTCCATCGTCTCGCCGGCCACCCGCTGCGGTGCCACAGGGCTCCGACCCTCCTTCGGTCGGGTAAGCCGAGCGGGAGCCATGGCCCTGTCGTGGAGCATGGACAAACTGGGCCCGCTATGCCGAAGCGTGGAAGATTGCGCCCTGGTGCTCCACGCCATCCAGGGCGCCGACGGCCGGGACTCCACGGCCCGGGATGTGGGCTTTGACTGGCGAGGAGACGGGGGCGGTACCACCGGCACCGGCGCATTTGGCGCCATGGCGGGAGCCACGGGCCTGGGGGTGCAGGGGCTTCGCGTGGGCTACCTGCAGAGTGCCTTCGAAAGGGAACGGGAGGGTCCGGATTTCGACACCCCCGTTCTGGAGGTGCTCCGGCGGGAGGGCGTGGAGCTCATCCCGGTGGAGTTGCCTGATGCGCTCCCCACCGGAGCCCTGAGCATCATCCTCAGCGCCGAGGCTGGGGCCGCCTTCGACGACCTCACCCGGAGTGGGCGAGACTCGCTCCTGGTGCGTCAGGGTCCAGGCGCGTGGCCCAATACCTTCCGCTCGTCCCGGATGATCCCTGCGGTGGAGTACATCCAGGCAAATCGAGTCCGGACCCTGATCATGGAAGCACTGGACGATGCGCTATCCCAGATCGACGTGCTGGTGACCCCCTCGTACGCCCCCAACCTGCTCCTCATGACGAATCTCACCGGGCACCCCACGGTGGTGCTCCCCAACGGCTTCACCGACGAAGGCACCCCGGTGAGCATCTCCTTCGTAGGGGGGCTGTGGAAGGATGCAGAGGCCATGCGGGTGGCACGCCTGTATCAGGAGGCCACCGACTTCCACCGGAGCCGCCCGGAAGGCTTCGTGTGAGGCGGGCGCCAGTGATTCGGGGGAGGGATTCTCCATCCAGATCGGTTCCGCCGGGCGGCCTCACTCGGCCCGAAGCACCTCCATGGGATCCATCCCTACCGCCCGGTTGGCCGGGATGAAGCTGGCTGCAAAACCAACCCCCAGGAGGCCCAGAGCCATCGTCATTACCACCCGGAGGTTGGTGGGACTCACCTCGAAGAGCAGTGATTCCAACGCTCGCCCCCCCGCCAGGGCCCCCACCGCCCCCACCACCAACCCCGCTACCACCAGCACCAGAGACTGCCTCACCACCATGGTCCTCACGGAGGCCGAAGGTGCGCCCAGGGCCATACGGATTCCCATTTCCCCCTTCCGCTGGGCCACCACATACGAGATCACACCGTAGATCCCCACGGTGCTCAGGAGGAGGGCCACCGTGCCCGCCACCAGAAGCAGGATGAGAGTGAAGCTGGTCCGGGCCATGGACGCCGATCGGCTCACCCGATCTTCCAGGGTCCGGACATCTGCCAGGGGCACGTCCCCATCCATCTCGGCCACAAGGGCGCGAATGGCCGGAACGAGATCCAGGGGCGGGCGGCCACCGGTCCTCACCACGAAGGTGGGGGAGAAGGGGGGCGACCAAAGTTGGGCTCCGGCGATGGGGAGGAAGGGGAAGAAGGCCGCCTGAAGAGGCGGTCCATCCACCGCCGTGAGCCGCACCGGCTCGGTGACGGCCGTCACCCTGTAGAAGGGAGGCTCCGATCCGTTCCCCCGGATCCCCTTCCCCAACGGGTCCTCCCCGGGCCAGAAGCGATCCGCCAGGGCCCGGGTCACTACCACCCCACCGGCCCCGGCCTCCACCGCTCCCCAGCCCGACGCCTCACCTTCCAGACGCACCCCCAGAGCCTCGAAGACTCCTGGTGAAGCCAGATAGGCGGCCACACACGGCATGCGATCTTCCCCCGGAGGCGGGTCGTCCTCGGTGGCCAGGCCGGCACATCCCACCACCTCGGGCATGGGAGCCAGCGTCCCCGCCCCGGCCGCCACCACCCCCGGCAAAGCCTCGATGCGGGTCAGGATCGTCCGATGGAAGGCCGCTACGGCATCCCACGAGTCGTAGCGCGCAAAGGGCAACGCCACGTTGAAGGTGAGGGCGTCCGCGGGCTGGAAGCCCAACTCCACCGCCTGCAGGTTCCGGTAGCTCTGGAGCATGAGGCCCGCCCCCGCCAGGAGAAGAAGGGCCATGGCCGTCTGAGACACGATGAGTCCCGAACGGATGGCTCGCCGCCCCTTGCCCAGGGTGGCCCCTCTCGTCTCCCGCACCAGCCCTGGCTCCAGATCCCTCCCCATGAGAGGGGCCAAACCGAAGACAAGGCCAGCCAGGAGGGCCGCCCCCACCGTGAGCGCCATGGAACCCGGCGTGAGAGCCACCTCCGCCAGCCGGGGAAATCCGTCCGGAGCCAGAGCGGTGATTGTCCGCACCGCCACGGCCGCAAAGGCCAGAGCCACCACGGCACCTCCGGCGGCCACCAGCAGGCTCTCTGCCAGATAGTGCACCGCCAAATGCCCTCGCCGGGCTCCCAGTGTGGCCCGCATAGCCACCTCACCCCGCCGGGCCTCCAACCTCACCAGAAAGAGGTTGGCCACGTTGGCCACGGCGATGAGGAGAACGAATCCCACGGCCCCCAGAAGCACCCAGAGGGTCCGAGCCATCCCCCCCACCACCTCCCGGTGGAGGGAGGTGACTTCGGTTCTGAATTCGGTGTCCGTCACGAACCCGCCACCGTAGGCGTTGGGGAAGGTCTCTTCAAAACGCGCCGTGATGCGGTCCACCTCCGCCTGGGCCTGCTCCACGGTAACCCCGGGTGCCAGCCGGGCGACGGCACCGATCCAGTGGGAGTTCACCGGCGGACGGGAGGGATCCAGGCCGGCGGGAGCCCACACATCCACCTGCGCCTCGGGGAGATGCACGCCCCGAGGCATGATCCCGATGATTTCCTGGGGGACAGCTTGAATCTCCAGCATCCGGCCCAGCACCGGCTCACCCCCGAAGCGCCGCTGCCAGTAGTCCCATCCCAGGAGCACCACCGGTGCCGCGCCTGGCCTTTCCTCGGCCTCCACGAAGAGACGTCCCTGAATGGGAGCCAGCCCCAACACCTGGAACGCCCCAGCAGACAGCTGGGCAAGTTGAACCCGCTCTGCCTGGAAGTCACCGGTGACGGTGACCTCATTCGTGGGGCTGAATACGCTCCCTACCGCCGCCACCTCGGTGAGGGTGGAGGCTTCCTCCCGGAAATGATGGTACCCGGCCTCTGATAGCCCCCACTTCGCCTCGGGATCGATGACAGGCACCCGGGAACTCAGCTTCACCAGCTGCTCCGACTGGCTGTAGGGGAGGGGGCGAAGCACCACCGCGTCCAGGAGGGCATAGATGGCTCCCGTGGCTCCCAGCCCCAACCCCAGGGTGACCATGGCCGCCAGGGCGAAGCCGGGTCGGCGGAGGAGCGCCCGTATGGCCAGCCGTACCTCCCGCACGAGATCCGTCATCGCCCTCTCCTCCCGGTTCGAATTGATCGCTCCCTCTGGCGCGTGGATCTCCCTACGCTCATCCTCGAGGAAATGATTCAGCATCCGTCAACCATGAGCAAACGTCCGCCAACCATGAGATTCCCCCGCATGAACCAAGGCCTTGCCGCATCCCCCAACCGACGGGGGATGCCGGCTCTCACCCTCGCGTCCCTCCTCCTGGCTGCCGGGCTGGCCTGCGGCCCTTCCGATAACGGCACCGAAGCCGCGTCGGACACGACCGTCAGCACGTCGGGCTCGGACGCCTCTATCCAGGCATCCCCCCGCATCAATCCCATGATCGAACTCCACGAAATGGGGTTGCCCGTCTTCGGGATCAGTCATCCTCCCCTCACAGCGGGACGTGACGGTGGCGAAGCCCCGGAGCTCTCCGCCGTGGTGGACGAGACGGTGGCCTACACCCAGGCCGACTTCACCTATGGTGGGGCCGTGACTCCGCGGGTTCTGGAGTTCATGGACGCCCTGGGGGAAGCCGGGGCCTCTTCCACCTCCCACCCCTTCATCGCCAAGACCCTCATCCTCCACAGCCAGCGGGACGAGGCTCTGGCCCGGATCCACAGCCAGTTGGACGCCGGCCATGTGGGGATCATGACCGAGGAGGTGGAGAGCGCCCAGGAGATCCGGGATGCCGTGGCCGCCATGCGCTTCGAGTCGGCCGGCGGCCTCCGTCCCGACGGCGACGTGTCCCGGGCCGCAGCCTGGTGGGGGGTCACTGCGGACGAGTATCGGGAAAAGGCCGACGTCTGGCCCCTGAATCCCGCAGGTGAACTCATTCTCTGGGCCATCGTAGAGAGCAGGGAAGGCATCGCCAACATCAGGGAGATCGCCGCCGAACCCGGGCTGGGGGTGCTCTGGGCGGGGTGGGGAAGCCTGGGCGGGGTCTACCGGGATGACCCTGAGGGGCGGCAGGCAGCGGCCGACGCCATCCTGGCAGCGTGCCGGGAATTCGATGTGCCCTGCGGCTTCCCGGCGTTCAGCCCTGAGGATGTGGACCGACTCATGGACGAGGGATGGAGCGTCTTCGTCATGCAGGGCTGGAACGAAGCGAGCCGGGAGACCATCGAGGCAGGGAGACGTATTTCGGGGCGGTAAGCCTGGGCTTCGCGCCACGGTTGGAGCGATGATCCCTTTCGACTGGTCTTAGACCAGTCTATATTTCAGAATGACTTCCATCGGCTCCTACGAGGCGAAGACTCACCTCCCGGCCCTCCTGAAGCGGGTAGAGGAAGGGGAGGAGATCGTCATCACCCGCCACGGGCAGCCTGTCGCCCGGCTGGTCCCAGTGAGCCCGGGCGCCGCCCGGCCGGTGTCTGACGCCATCCATGGACTGCTCCGGATCCGTGAGGGTCACACTCTGGGGAAGAAGCTCTCGGTTCGGGATCTCATCGAGGAGGGCCGGAGGCGGTGAGCTTCGTCCTGGATGCCTCGGTGGCCCTGAGCTGGTGCTTCCGGGACGAGGGCGGCGCATACGCCCTGAAGCAGTTGGAGCGCCTCCGGGTTGAGGAGGCATTCGTTCCGGCTCTCTGGACCCTGGAGATCTCAAACGCTCTCCTCGTGGCCGAGCGTCGCGGTCGGATGGAGGCGGTTCCGGCCATGGAAGCCATGGATTTCCTCCTTTCCCTACCTATTGCCATGGATCCTCCGGAGCGAGCACGAGACTTCAGTGCCACCTACCGTCTGGCTCGCACCCACGGGCTGAGCAGCTACGACGCAGCCTATCTGGAGCTAGCCCTCCGTTTGCGTATCCCACTGGCCACGCTGGATGCCGGGCTGCGAAAGGCAGCGAAGAAGGAAGGGGTGGGCGCGGGCTGAGGGCGACGCCTACCTACCTATCGCCCCTCGCGAACGGTACCCTCGCCCCTTCCCGGGTGCTCTAGCTCGCGGTCCGCCACTTGCCGACCCCGACTTCGATCGGTCTTCGCGGCTGCCCACCGCATGGCGGGAAAGGCTGAGGTGATCTGCCCTGGGGGCCGGTCTCATGGGGACGATGGGACAACGAGAGCCTGAGCCAGCCGTGCCAGGACTGCCTCCGGTTCACGGGTAATCTGTCGCCAGGTAATCCGGATCACCCGGAATCCTCGCGCCGAAAGAATGGCATCCCTTCGTCGGTCCTGTTCGAAGCTCGCTCGGGAGGAATGGTAGGCGAATCCGTCCACCTCCAGAACGAGTCGTGCCCCCCGCCACAGGAAGTCGACTTCGTACCCGGCGAGCAGGACATTCACATGTGGAGACGGAAGCCGCGCCTTCCGCACCAGTTCCAGGAGCCGCTCCTCCGCCTCAGAGCGTGTGAGGGCCCGGCGATCGACGTCCCCAAGGAGGGACCGAAGGATGCGAACGCCCCGTATGTGGGGCCGACGTGCCATCACCCTCTCCACCCCTGCTGGATCAGCGAGTCCCCTTCGCTCGGCTTGGGCGAGGGCCCGCTCGAGCTCCCGCATTTCGGCCTCGCCCGCAATGTCCGCCAGGGTCCGGGCAGCCGAGGTGACCGGGACTCCATCTACCTCGGTAACCTCGTCCAGAGGTAGGAACCGGACCCGATGTGGCCGGAGCCCAGGGCTTCGGCCCCGGTCACCGCCAACCAAGGTCACATGAATCGGTCCGGCAGGGCCCTGGTGAGGCAGGAGCTCAAGTAGCTTCGCCGCGCTTCGATGACTTATCGCAGCACCCGGACCGCAAGCGAGCACAGCCGCTATCTCCGATGATCTGGGGAGGTGGAGATTGCCCACGAGATAGACCCCTCGGTGAAGTCGCCGGAACCGCCCGGATCGGAGCCGATAGGTCAGCTGGTCCCGCGTCATTCCCCCTTCGAGAATCTGGGCGCGGGTGGCAACCCCATGCTGTCGATGGGCCAGGGCGCGGATCATTTCCTCCAGGTGGCGTTTCATGGCCGATAAGTCCCCACTCGATGCCTTCGGAATGCCATCGTTCCGGATTGATGTGACCCGGTGCCACGAATTCCGCACTCCAGCTCAGCCCAGGGGACCGAGTGGGGACACGGTGGGAGCGATTCCCACGAATCCCCCAAACCGGTCCGCGAATGCCATCGAGTGGGAAGTCGAGCGCACCCGCTCCCGTCCCTTTGAGAATACCCATGGGGCGCGGGCCGACCCATGGCGGCTTGGGACCGCAGAGGCGGGACGGAGCCGACCACGGAGGCATCCCTGAAGGTAGGGGTGGGCGCACCTGGAGCGGGCTGAGGGCGGCGCCTACCCCACGAGCTCCACCCCCCACACCTACCCCACTCTCCCCTCCAGCCCCACCATCCGCTCCTTCCCCAGTGCCTCCACTCCCACCGGGTCACAGGTGAACACCAGCACCTGAAGTCCGCGATCCGCTGCCCGCTGAAGCATCCGGTTCACTCCCTCCATCCGCCGGGGGTCGGCATTCACGAAGGAGTCGTCGAAGACGACGGGGAGGCCCGGCCGGTCCGCGCCACCTCCCACCTCACCTGACTTGGCCCCCCCTCCGTCGTCCACCCCCGCCAGCACTTCCGCCATGGCCAACCGGAGAGCCGCCATAAGCTGCTCTCGGGCACCCCCACTCAAGGCGTCGAATTCCCACGCCACACCGTCGCCCCGGCGCCACCGCAGATCATGGAAGCCCTGGCCCGCCTCGTAGTTGATGGCAGAGGTGGACGCTTCTTGGACGATGCACCTGAGATACGCCTCCATCCCCCGCTGCAGGGGGGCGGAAAACTGAGTGGCAAGCCGGTTCTGTTCCTCCTCCAGGAGGTCCTTCAGGAGTTGGAGCATCTCGGCCTCCCGCTCCAACCGGTCTACCTCGGCCGACAGTGATTCCAGCTCCACCTCCTGCTGTTCCAGTTCCCCATCCAGGTCCAGGCCGGCCCCTGTCGCCAGCGCCCCCTCCAGCCGATTCCGCTCGGCAGCAACTTGCTCCCTGGTTTCCGTAAGCTGCGAGATGCGAGCCTGGGTCCGGGTTCTCTCCCCTTCCAGGGCATCCACATCGAACCCCGCCAGCTCTTGCCCCTTGTGGGCGATGGCCTTCTCCCTGGCCTCCACTTCCGCACCCACCGCCTTGACTGCGGCTTGGAGCGCATCGCCAGACCCGTGCTTCTCCAGAATCATCTGCACCCGGTTCTCTGCACTCGCCCTCTCGGTCTCCTGGGCCTGCAGGGCGCCGGAGGCCTCCTGGATCTCACTGCCCAGATCATCCAGGGCCGTCTGCGCGGCATCCAGGGCGCCCTGGATCCGGGAGAGTTCCGCCTGGGTCTCCTTCAGTTGAGCCTGGAGGTCCATTTCTTCGCCGGCCAGTCGGGCCACCAGCGCCGGATCCACCTCTGCCAGGGGTTCAAGGTGGGCATCCCCCTCCAGATGGCGAAGCGCCTCACTGGCTTCGGTCAGCTCCTGCGCGGGATCGCCAGAGCTTTCCCACATTCCGCTTCCGGTGTTTCCGGTGTTCGGAGCGCTCCTGGCCACCAGATCCGTTCGCTCCCGGGCAATGGCCTGGTGCTTCGCCAGGATCTCCAGCGCTTCATCCACACCCTCCACCCCCAGGCGCTCCTGCTCCCGGGCCAGGCGGTTCTCCGCTTCCTCTACTCGATCCCGAACCTCCTGAGTGGAGCCGCCACCACCGGGAATGAGCTCCAGCTCCACCGAGTCACCCACGGTAAGACGGGCCTGGTCGGTGATCTGCCGAAGCTCTCCTTCCAGAAGCTCCGCCCCATCCACCTCAACCCGACTTCCGGCCCGCACGGCCCGCACCCCGGCAGCCAGGCTTCGGAGCTCGGCCTGGGCCAGATCCCGGGCCTGGACTCGCTCCCGAAGGCCCTGGATATCCGTCTCGCCCATGACGGGGAGGCTGGCCAGTCGCTCATCCAACGTGGCCAGGGCACGACGCAGCTTCTCCTGAACCTCAGCAGCTCGTTCCAGTTCATGCACCTGGAGGGTGAGTCGCGCCTGGTGGGACCGGTTCATGCCCGCCTGGACCCTTTCCCGAAACCCTCTCAGCGTCTCATCCTGCTTTTGCTTCTCCTCTCGCAGCTCGGTGCGCCGACTCAGCACCTCATGTTGGCGGGCCTGAAGCCCTGCCAGCTTCTGCTGGCCCGGACCCAGGTCCCCTGCCAACTGCGTCAACGTGGCCTGGGCGGCCTGAATCGCCGCTGCATCGTCGGTGAGCCGCTTGAGCTCCCCCCGCTTGGGCTCAAGTAGCGTCAGCTCCTGATCCAGATTTCGCTTCAGCTCCCTGGCCTGCTCCAGCCGGGCTTTCAGCTCCCTCAACCGGGTTTCCTCGTGTGGCAGTTCCGCTTCGGTCTCATCCAGTCGCCGGGTGGCCTCCAAGTGAAGGCGCTGCGCCTCCTCCTGCTCTTTCAGTCGAGCCTGGATCCCGTCTCGCTCCACCTGGGCGGATGCCTGATCAGCCAGGGCCTTCTTCAGGGGGGACCCCGCCCGCACCTGTCCCCCGGGGGTGAACACCTTGGACCACCGGGCCTCGATGCCCGTCACCACTTCCTGATCCAACGCCGACTGCACGGACACCTCTCCCACCTCCTGCAGGCGGGCCACCAGCTTCCCATGCTCGTAGACGTCAGGACCGGCAGGGAGGGACAGGAGATTCTCTCCTGCGGTCCCCTGCCACACCCAGAGATGGCCCCACCGCTCCTGCAGGGCCCTTGCGGCCCCGCCCCCACTGGTCACGGGATTCATCCCCACCAGTTGGGCCAGTCGATCTTCGGCCTCCGCCCCCGTGAGAACCTTCCCCTCCGGAGTCTTCAGGGAAACATCTCCCCCCGAACGCCCGCCAAAACGCTTCCAGAGGCTCCAGACCGCCCCCTCTCGCTCGAAGTCAACTTCCACCTCCGGATGGCCTCCCGTCGGCTGGCGCAGCATGGCGTCCCGCACCTGTCCTCCCACCTTGTGGGAAAGGAAGAGGGCCCGGTGCATGGCCTCCACCAGGGTGCTCTTCCCCGATTCGTTGGGGCCGTGGACCACCGTGAGCTGGCGGTGGAACGCCACCTCTGTATCGGCATGCACCCGGTAGTTCCGCACCCTCGCTCGAAGAATCCGCATTCGTCAGCCCTCCCGCTGGACGCAGGTGGCGTAGAGCTCCCGAAGGGCCATGCGGGCCACCTCTCCGTCACGCCCAGAAGCATCCATCTTTTCCTCCAGTCGAGCGGCCACCCGGGCCACCAAGGGATCTCCCGCCCGCTGGGTGAGTTCCCGGAGTTCGTCTTCATTGGGAGCCACCGACGTGCGGTCTCGAAGCTTCAGGCGAAGCAGACGGGCCTCCAGACCCTGGAGCCACGACTCCAGCCGACCGGCAGCGTCCAGACTAAGGCTCCCGTCCAACTTCAGAAGCAGGAGATCCATTCCGGCTCGCCCCTCCAGAAGGCCATCCACCCGGGCTTGCAGGAGCTGCAGATCTTCATCCGTGTTGAAGCGATGATCCACTACGTGCCACTGTAGGGCCCCCGTCCGGCGGAACTCTGTGGTGGGCACCCCACCTCGGGACGCCTCCACACACAGCACCTGCCCACTCCGGTAGCCTTCGCCCCGGGGAAAGCGGTCGGTTTCCGGCGTGCCGGGATACCAGGCTTTTGGACCCACCTCCTTCGCGCCGTGCCAATCGCCCAGGGCCACGTAATCCACCTCGTCCATGGGTAGGGAAGCCAGGTTGATGTGGCTGGAGCCGGCGGAGGGGTTTTCGTCATCCGCCTCTGCGGCGGTCTCGCCGCCGAAGCCCTGCACGGAACCGTGGGCCAGGACGATGCGGGGACCCGGCGGGAGGGATGCGAAGTCCAGGGAGCGGATCCACCCCGCAGGGTCGGCGCTGCTGCCCCGGGCCAGGAGCGGGCAGGGTAGAACCACGGCCCCTGCCACCTCCATCGGGGCGCGTTCCAGCAGGACCCGAACGTTGGGAGCCGCCTTCGCCAACTGCTCCTTCAACTCCTTGCGGCTCCAGATGCCTCCGGCCCCCCCGTGATCGTGGTTCCCGGGAATCACCATGACGGGAACCCCCAACGCACCCATGTGGCTCAGGGCCTGGGAGACCTCCGACGGGGAGGGCGAGGAGGAGTGGAATAGGTCGCCGGCCACCAGTACAAAGGAAGCCTCGAACTCTCTCACGGCCTCCCGCATGCGCCCGATGGCACTCTGGCGCTCCAGCCGGACCCGGGCCCGGTGGTCGGGGTCCGTGACCCGATGGAAGGGAGCCCCGATGTGCCAATCGGCGGTGTGGATGAAACGGATTGTGGACACGATGGGCGCCTGGTGGAAGAAGCGGGTGTGACGGAACTGAGATCGGCCCCGGTGAGATCGGCCCCCACCGGTTCACACCATAATATGAGGAAGGCGTGACAGGCGCGTGAAAGAGGTGAGCCTGCTGTTGCCCCACCCCCCCGCCCGGGTCTATCGTGCGGCCGTGACGAACCATTCCACCTCATCTCCCCCCGATGCCCTTCGCCTGGTCTACTCCCTGTGGACCTGGGCCCTCATCGCCCTCATCGTCTTCGTATGGCTCTTCTGGATGGCCCTGGTCTATGTGGTCACGGTGCCCCGAGATCCCGGTCGCTACACGGTGGGCCGCTGGTTCCGGCGGGCCGCCGTCATGTCGGTGAAGGTGAACCCTCTTTGGAAATTCACCACCTCGGGGGTCATGATCTCCAACCCCCGACGGCCCTATGTGGCCGTCTCGAACCACGAGTCACTGGCCGACATCTTTCTCATCAGCCATCTGCCGTGGGAGATGAAATGGCTCTCCAAGGAAGCCATTTTCAAGATCCCCCTCATGGGGTGGCTCATGCGTATGGCCGGAGACATCCCCGTGCGGCGGGCGGATCGCAGGAGCCGAGCCGCAGCCCTGGAGGGATGTCGAGATCGGCTGGAAAAGAAGGTCTCGGTGATGATCCTTCCCGAGGGCACACGGTCCACCACCAAAGATCTTCTACCATTCCACGACGGAGCGTTCCGCCTGGCGGTGGAGATGGGGCTTCCCATCCTCCCCATGGCTGTGGCCGGCACCCGTGATGCCATGCCCAAGGGCTCGCTGCTTTTCCGTCCCGCCCGAGCGGAAGTGAGGGTATTGGAACCGGTGGAAACCGCTCATCTCACCCAGGCGGATGTGCCCCGGTTGAAGGAGGAGATCCGGGCGCTCATCGGGCAGACGCGAGATGAGTTGTTCAGGGAAATCGCAGGCGGGTAGGTGTGGTGCCACCAGCCTCAGCATAGTCAGGCCGAATGGCGTCCGGAGCTTCCATTCAAGCCCCGGACGCCCCTCATTGTCAGTAGCTACGCACCGTCCAGAGCTCCGTCTGAGGCCCGGACATCCAGCGGAAGATCCCATCTTCACCTGCCCAGCCATCTTCCTCGCGACCCATGCTGAGGGTCTGACCGCCCCACTCGGGGATATCCCCGGTCACGGAAAACTCCACAGACCAGAACTCCGTGGGACGCACGGGCTCCCGGGGGTGGTTGCCGTACCGCTCGGGCCAATCGTAGATGGCCCAGGCTCCGGCGTCGTGCACCCAGCTTCCCTGGGAGTGGGAGTAGACCAGGTTTGTGATCCCCGCCTCACGACCCCGAGCCTCGGCCCGGGCCTTCACTTCCCGCCCCTCCACACCAGGTATCAGTTCCTCGGCGATGATCTCGGCCATCTCAACGGACTGGGCAAAAAGGGCCTGGATCCCCGCCGGCGGCTCGGTCTCGCCGGGGCGCAGCACGTAGATCTGCTTCTGCTGATCCGTGCCGATCCCCATGAGCTGGATGCCGAAATCCGTGTGAATCATATCCCCCGGCTGGATCACCTCGGCCTGGTGCACGCCGAAGCTCCCCTCCACGCCCTGCCTCCGGATGGTCACCGAAGTGGCGAAGTTCAAAGTAAGCTGCTGCTTCTGCACCTGATCGTTCAGCCAGAACATGACGTCTTCGTTGGTGGTGACCCCCGGGGTGATGACCTCATTGGAGAAGGCTCGCCGCAACAGGTGCCAGGTGATCCAACTGGCCTCGATGCTGATATCCAGTTCTTCCGGGGTGCGATGGGCGATGTAGTCGATGGCCAGGGGTTCGGCCGATACAAAGCGGGCCTCATACTCCGGTCCCAGCGCCTCCACCAGGTAGTTGTACCCCTCCAATGACAGCCCATCCACCATGGTTATGGTCCGGGATCGGTTGATGGCAATCACCTGGGGATCCCGGCTCTGGACGTACTCCCTGAGATGAGGCGCCAAACCCTCTTCCCCATACCCATGTCCCGAGGCCGGAGCATCGGGGAAGAACGGGAGAATATGACCCCTGACATGGGTACCCAGTACCGTCCGCTCCAGCGGCTGCCCGTTGCCGGGATCGTAGAAGATGTAGGTGTTCCGGTGGCCCGAGGCGGTGTTGATGTAGTCGCCGAAGAGCTGCATGAGGGGGTCGGGATCATGCTCCCGCGTGTAGATGATCCACATATCCACCCCATGCTTCTGCATCACCGGCTGCATCATGGTTTCCAGCTTTTCCAGCTTGGAAGCCCACTCCCGCTCCGTGCGCTCCCGGGCCAACTGACCGTCGGCGCCCTCAGGAGCAGCCAGCATCAGGCCGGCCGTAAGCAGGGCCAGACCCAGGGTGACTGTATCACGCATCTTCGTATTCCCCATTTCAGTAATTCCTCACAGTGCATAGCTACATTTGCGGCCCTGCCAACCATTGGAAGGGACCGCCCTGCCCACGTACACCTCCATGCTCGCGACTCAAAGCCGGAGGAAGCACCACTCCTTGTCCACCGGAGCCGTACCCAACTGAAGACCTTTCTCCTCTGCAACGACAATGTTGTTGGAGTGGTTGAAACCGAAGGAGTTCTCCGGATCATACAGCCCAGGCTCATTGGAGAAGTGCATCCCCTTACGCATCACCGTGTAGTCACCCAACGCCTGATAGGGTGGCTGGTGTCCCTCAGAGCCCGATCCGTGCCCTGGACGATGGTAAACCAGGCGCTCCATCTCGTTGGCGATCTGATGATCGTGAACCGCCTTGGCCACATTGGAGCAGGTATTCCCCTCGTAGGATTCCCGTGCCTGGATGTGGTAGGTCTCGGTATGGACCTCCCACACTCGTTCTTGCCACTCCGTCCAAGGGTGGATGAGATAGGAGCGGTACTGTTCACCTCCGTACCCTCCGATCCCTCCCCACGTAGAGACCTGGAGGGCGTGACCCTCTTCGATAGGACTGAACGTCTGCTGGTTCGGGTGGGGAAATCCGGTCACCGGGCCGGACCGGCAGCTGATGCCGAAGTTGATTCCCACAGCGTTGTGGAGCTCGCCTTGCTGTTGAATGCCCTGCATGATCCGATCCATCCCCCAGAGCTGGGCGGCGTTTGTCACCTCCAGATCCAGGGTCCCCAGCCCTCGTTCCTGAATGTAGTTTCGAGCGAACGCGTGGACCTCGGACCAGGTGTCTTCAGCTCGCTGCGCCAAGCGGTTCTCCATCTCGTCTTTCACCATGCGGCTCTGGATGAAGATGTCGGAAACGTCTACTGCCTGAGAGCCAGGCATGGCCGCCAGCATCCGGCCCACGTTGCCTCCGGTGGGCCGGGAAGACCCGGGAGTGCGATAGCCACCCGACATGTTCAGGCGGTCAGCACCCTCCTGCCCTGGCAGGATTCCGATCTCCACCTGGGAACCCGAATCCACGCCAATGGTCTTGCCGGCATAGCCCAGGCGGGCCAGGGTTTCGCCCCACCAGGTGGGGATGTCGATGGTGCGCCCCTGGGTGGTCTGTCCCATGTAGGGGTTCCCCCCTTCTGCATGGTGCCAGTCGAAATACGAGTAGGCGTCCGAATGCCACCAGGTCTTCACCAGCTCCTCATCCAGATACGGGTAGAACCAGATGAGTCCCTCGTCATCATCCATGGGCAGAAAGCAGGTGAAGAGCCGCTCGGTGGTGGAGTGGAAGAGCCCGGTGGCGTAAATGACGTTCCACCGGTTCTGGAGGAAGATCCCACCATCCACCCCTCGCTCCCGGGCCTTCTCCTTGAGTTCCCGAGCCTTGGACTTATACCACTCCATGGGCAAACGGTTGTAGTCCGCCGGTTCAAACAACTCCGGCTTCCGAACGGCCTGCTCGGCTCGGAGCATCCGGAAACTTTCGGTGTCTTCCGAAGCCCGAAGCATGGCCCCCTCATCGGGCCACGCGCACCGGGGTCCAATCACCACCGAACCCGCCAGTCCGGCTCCACCCGCTTTCAGAAATCCGCGTCGATTCATCTTGCTCATGGTGTGATTCCTCCCTTCGTGAGTCTGCAAACCCTTCAATCCTGAAACATGAGCCTGCGAATCTGACGAAACGTCAGATCACCATACGTCAGCAGCACGTCGTTAAAGGCTCTCAGTTGATAGTGCTCCCCCATGCGGCGCTGGTACTCGTCCCTGAGTTCCAGCACTTTCTGCTCGCCGATGATCTCCCGTCCCGGGGGGTTGGGGCTCTGGGAGTCGCGCTGCACCTCGATGAACGAGTTGGTGGGTTCCATCCCCACCTCGTCGACGTACATCTGTACGGCTTCATCGAAGGTCATCTGGCCAAAGGCCATCTGGAGCTTCGTAACGATTCGGACGTTCCGCCACTGGCGCATCTGGAGGCGCCCCATGCGGTGCTTCAGGGCAGACAAATGATCGAAACGGTCGTTGAAGTAGCCTTCGTCTTCCAACAGTTTCTCCAGATAGAACGACCAGGCCTGACCGAAGTACCCGGTAGACAGGCCCCGGCGGATACGACTGTCCACATGCTCCCTGGCGGCAGCCGTCTGGACGTTGTGCCCCAGCCACTCGTGATACGAGATCACATGGGTCCAGTAGGGATTGTACGACCGGATCCGACTGGCTGCCTCCTCCGGGGTGAGCCGATCTTCCAGAGGAGTCAAGATGTAGTAGCCAGACTGCCGGCCGGCCACGTCCGGACCACCTGTGGCTCCCCCGAACGAGAGGGTGCGCCGGGCCATGGGCGGCGAGATCCGGGCACCATAGTCGATGTAATCGGGAATGGTCACCACATGGCTTCCCTCGTTGTTCAGCCACGACGACGCCATGTCCACGAAGCTCTGGGCCATGGGAAGCACCTGCTCCCACGGGGGCGCTTCTTCCAGCATCACCTGCCAGACGGTCCAGAGATCCCCCGAAGGATGGATCGAGTCGGCCAATGCCTCCATTTCGCGGCGAGTCTGCAACACATCTTCCTGAGCGAAGCGGAGCATCCGGTCCAGGGGCCAATCCGTAAGCTCCTCCTTCGTGAACTGGTAGAATTCGATCCACTCCGGATCCCATGCCGGAGAACGGGTGGATCTTGGCAGGAGGACCTCCTCCAGCCAGGTCTCGTAGTCCACTACCGCCTCGTACGCCACCCGGGCAGCCGCTTCGAACTCCACCCTCAGGGCGGGGTCGTCCACCACAGCAGTGGGGACGTAGTCCCGAAGCAACATCCGGGCATAGTACGCCTGATATATGGCGTTCTCGGTCCAGACCGCAGCCGGGTTCGTGAGGTTCTCCTTGGCGTTGGCCAGGAGGGTGGGAAGCCGCTCCAGCTCTGCCACTGCCCGCCGCACCCCTGAATCGGGAATGGCCCCCGGCCGAAGGAAGAGCCGGTTCGTGGCTCCCAGCGAAAAGTAGGAAACGGGGCTCAGCTTGTAGAGCTGCACCGTTTCCACCTCGAAAATCTTCGTCCGCACCTCGCCCAGGAGCAGGTCGTAGTCCACCTGGTGGTCCAGGCTCAGTCCATCCCGGTCAACCCCCTCCAACCCGGCCAGAACCTCCTTGTACCCTGCCAGGGCCGCCTGGTACTCGGCCTCCGCACGGGTAGGCGTGGAGATCTGGAAGTAACGGTTGGTCATTTCCTGTAGCTGGGCGGCACCGCCGGCGTCCTGTGCCGAAAGCGGTTGCGCCCCCTTCAAGGGGCCTGGAGCCGTCGACGTTTCCACCCATGAAGGGGTGGGCGCCAAGGCAAGTGCGAGGCCTGCAACTGCGGCCATGGTCAGAGACTGGAACCGACTGGGACTACGCATGGAATTCCCCTCAGTACCTGGGCAGCGGTGCGTCGGGCGCCATGCCCCGCTCCCGCTTCTGGTCCCGCACCATCTCGGCCACATCGGCCAGAAGCTGACGGGCATCGTACACGATGCCGTCCTTGATGGTGTACTTCACACCACCCACTCGCTCCACCTCACCTGTGTCGTCGTTCAACTTCACCGCACCGGTGCCGTACAGCACCTTCAGGTTCGCCAGCGGGTTCTCTTCCACAATGACCAGGTCTGCCAGCAGACCCGGGCGGATCACCCCGTACTGGACGGGCTCACCCTTGGGCTCGAAGATGGCCTGGGCGCCGTGGTACGTGGCCGCCCGGAGCACCTCCAGGGGGTGGAACCCGGCATGCTGCAACAGTTCCAGCTCTTCGATGTAGCCGAAGCCATAGAGCTTGTAGATGAACCCCGAGTCGGAACCCGTGGTCACCCGCCCTCCGGCGTTCTTGTAGTCGTTGATGAACTCCATCCACCGCTGATAGAACTTCGTCCACGCCACCTCGTCGTGCGTGGTCCAGTGGAACCAGTACGAGCCGTGGGCCCGGCGGTTCGGCGTGTAGAAGTCCCACATGGACGGCAGGGTGTAGGTGTCGTGCCAGTCTGCGTTCCGCGCCGCCATGACGTTCGTGCCGGCGTGGTAGATGGTCATGGTGGGATCCAGGATGAAGTTCAGATCCAGGAACTCCTCGATCCGGTCGTTCCACACCTCGCTGCCCCGCTCGTGGATGAGGTTCCACTGCCGGGCCACCTGACCAAACCGATCCTGCTCGTTCATGTAATTCATCTCCACCGGCCAAGGCTGGATATCGTTGGCCTTGTACATGGATTCGAACAGGCCGTAGAAGTGGGTCATGGACCCCAGCCCCAGCCGCGCCGCATCCAGGGCGTTCATGGAGTGCACACCCGTCTGGGCCAGATGGGCCGTGGATCCCAGACCAAGCTGGTTGGCCTCATCCAGGAGAGCCTCCATGATACTGGGCTCCAGCGCCCCGAGCTTCAGGCCATCGATCCCCCGACCTGCGGCCCAACGCACCCACGCCCGGGCCTGCTCTGGAGTCTGGATGGGTCCCTGGTCCCATCCTCCACCGGGTCCCTGGTAGTTCACGATGCGGGGCGCCACGATCTCATTGCGGGCGCTACGGGCCTGATCCACCAGCGATTCCTCGAAGCCCATGAGCCCGACACCCCGTACCGTGGTGATGCCGTGACCCAGCCAGAGCTTATAGGCGTACTCGATAGGAGGGTTCTTAGGTGCTCCACCAGCATGTACATGTAGATCGATGAAGCCGGGCATCACATAGTGGCCGTGGGCGTCGATTTCCCGGGTGGCTCCCTGGGGACGACCGCTCTCATCGATGGGAACGCCGGGGTACCCCACGTTCTGCACCTGCACGATGCGGTTGTTCTCGATGACGATGTCCGTGGGCCCACTGGGGGGTGCGCCGGCGCCGTCGATGACGATGGCACCCCGGATGATGAGGCGCTCGAAGGGACCTTCCCCTTCGTTGGCTCCCCGCTCCGGGGCCTGGATGGTCTGGGCGCCCAGCGCCTGAGTGGCAAAAAGCAGCCCCAGGCCCAGGGTGCTGATTCTGGTCATTCGCATGCGTTTACTCCTGTAGAGTGGAATTCAATCGCGGACTACCGGCGCATCAGATAGGTAACCTTCAGAATGTGCTGTCGATCGTCCACGGGCCAGCCATCCAGGGAGATATCCCGACCGTCATTGTACACCAGGAACAGATCGCTGCCAGGCCGGTGGATGATGTCCAGACGCAGATTCGTGGTGAACCGGTCCATGGCGTCGTTGTACTGCACGAAGGCATTGAAGGTGATACGGTTCGTGGGAGAGAAGTCCAACCGCACTCCGGAAAGGGTGGTGGTGAAGTCACCCTCCGCCAACTGCACATCGTTCCATTCCACCCGCGGCCCAACCGCCAGGTGGTTGTTGAAACGGAAGGCTCCACGCACCTCCACTGCCTGACGCTCTCCCGACCAGAAGTTTCCCCGTTCGTAGCGGGCGGTGCCTGATACCCGTCGCCGCTCGCTGGCCGTGAAGCGCAGGAAGGTGCTGTTGAAGTGGTACTGTCCCGGACGGATGGTGACGGACGGATGGATGGCGAAGGACTGTTCCAGATCTTCGAAACGCCCATTGTACTGCAGTGTGATCTGGTCATCACTGTTCAGCGTCCAGATGGTGTGCATCATGACATTCCGGGACTCCAGATTCCAACTTCGGTCTGTGATGAGGTCGTTCAGGCTCCGGAAGAGGATCCGTCGGATGGGACCGGAACCCGGACGGAAGGCTACCCGGGCCCCAGGCTGATAGTGGCGCACGCCAGGTCGGGGAAGGAAACCCAGGCCCGGTCTGAAGTTTTCCTGATGGTCCATGAACACCACGCGGATGCCGAAGGCGTCCTGATTCCAGTGAAGAATGCCGCCGGTGGACCAGTTTTCCCCAGGTGAGTCGCCTTCGGTGAAGGAGTTGGCCACGTAGCCGTTCAGCCCCAACTGTCGCCATGGGTTCAAGTCCATGTCGAAGGCCACCACCCGGTTGTCAGCTCCCCCGTCTCCCTGATGCAGATGGGTGAGGATCACCCCCGCAGTGGACCTCTCCAGGATCTTCCGTCGCAGGCGGAGTACGGAGTGGTTCACCCCCGGGACGTCGTCCTGACCAGAGGTGCGAATCCCCAGTGCCCCCACCTCGAAGCCCCCTGGCACTCGGCCGGAAAGGCGGCCGCCACCCTGGATGGGCACGGGTGAACCGTCCGCGCCCAGGCCGATGCGCCGGGAAAAGAAGAGCTGGGCAAAGTTCTCAACGCCCACCTCGAAGAGCCCGGCATTTTCCAGGAAGAACTCCCGCTTCTCAGGAAAGAAGAGAGCGAATCGAGTGAGGTTTACCTGCTGTTCATCCACCTCCACCTGGGCGAAATCGGTGTTCCAGGTGAAGTCGGCCGTCAGGCTCTCGGTAACCCCCACCTTCACATCCAGACCGGGCTGGAAGTCGAATCCCTGGTCAGGGAAGGACGGGCCTTCCTTGTGGCTCACCGTAACAAAAGGTTTTGCCTCCAGTGCCCGGGCCATTCCAGGCGGCTGGAGACCGGTGAGATCTCCCGCCATGGAGATGCGCCACAGATCCTGGTCCAGCCCGATGGGCGACCAGTAACTCTCCTCGGTCTTGCGGCGGACGAAACGCTGCACGTTCAGCCCGAATCCCACCTCCGCCTGATTGGGGAAACGAAGGGTGGTCCAGGGGATGAAGATCTCGGCGGTCCAGCCCTGCTCATCCACCTGGGCCGCCGCCTCCCACACCCCCTGCCAATCGAAGTTCAGGATCTGCCCCTCGTCCAGGATGAGGGCGTCCGTCATGGAGGCGTTGGGGTTCACAGAGAAGTAGTACGCGCTTCGGCCATCCTGGAAGGTGTCCAGGATGAGGGTGACCGCGTCGTCCTGGCCCCAGAACTGGTTCCGGCCACGAAGGGCCGCCACATCGCGGCCGTAAAGGTCACGCACCAACCGCTCAGGTTCGGAATCCAAGGCTCGGATTGCAAAGAAGATCCCCCGTTGGTCATGGAGCACCCGGAACTCTGTCTCTTCCGTGGCCGGCAGTCCCTCACGGGGCTCGCGCTGGACGAATCCCGTGGCGGGCTGGGCTACCGTCCATGCTTCGTCGTTCAGAAAGCCATCGATGACCACCGCACCGGTCCGGGATTCGGACGCGGTCTGGGGACGCTTCTGGGCACCCAACGCACTGGGGAGCACACCCAAGGGCACCAACCAGGCCGCAGCGACTGCCGCAACCACGCGCCCCCGGGCACAGCGGTCCAGGAGCGAGACACCATGGAAAGAACTCAATGAAAACATGGATTCCGGAACTGGGACTTCGAGGATAGGAAGAACCCCCCCGGGAGCCCGGAAAACCATCTCTCGGGCCCCGGAGGGGCAGCTTCCGATCTACCGGATATTGCTCAGTAGTTGGGCAGCGGTGCGTCGGGCGCCATACCCCGCTCCCGCTTCTGGTCCCGCACCATCTCGGCCACATCGGCCAGAAGCTGACGGGCATCGTACACGATGCCGTCCTTGATGGTGTACTTCACACCACCCACTCGCTCCACCTCACCTGTGTCGTCGTTCAACTTCACCGCACCGGTGCCGTACAGCACCTTCAGGTTCGCCAGCGGGTTCTCTTCCACAATGACCAGGTCTGCCAGCAGACCCGGGCGGATCACCCCGTACTGGACGGGCTCACCCTTGGGCTCGAAGATGGCCTGGGCGCCGTGGTACGTGGCCGCCCGGAGCACCTCCAGGGGGTGGAACCCGGCATGCTGCAACAGTTCCAGCTCTTCGATGTAGCCGAAGCCATAGAGCTTGTAGATGAACCCCGAGTCGGAACCCGTGGTCACCCGCCCTCCGGCGTTCTTGTAGTCGTTGATGAACTCCATCCACCGCTGATAGAACTTCGTCCACGCCACCTCGTCGTGCGTGGTCCAGTGGAACCAGTACGAGCCGTGGGCCCGGCGGTTCGGCGTGTAGAAGTCCCACATGGACGGCAGGGTGTAGGTGTCGTGCCAGTCTGCGTTCCGCGCCGCCATGACGTTCGTGCCGGCGTGGTAGATGGTCATGGTGGGATCCAGGATGAAGTTCAGATCCAGGAACTCCTCGATCCGGTCGTTCCACACCTCGCTGCCCCGCTCGTGGATGAGGTTCCACTGCCGGGCCACCTGACCAAACCGATCCTGCTCGTTCATGTAATTCATCTCCACCGGCCAAGGCTGGATATCGTTGGCCTTGTACATGGATTCGAACAGGCCGTAGAAGTGGGTCATGGACCCCAGCCCCAGCCGCGCCGCATCCAGGGCGTTCATGGAGTGTACGCCCGTCTGTGCCAGATGGGCGGTAGACCCCAGACCGAGTTGGTTGGCCTCGTCCAGAATCGCGTCCATGATACTGGGCTCCATGGAACCCAGTTTCAGACCATCGATGCCCTGCTGGGCAGCCCACCGGACCCACGCGCGACCCTTTTCCGGGGTGTCGATGGATCCCTGGTCCCAACCCGATCCGGGACGCTGATAGTTCACGATGCGAGGGGCAACGATTTCATTGCGGGCGCTACGGGCCTGATCCACCAGCGCTTCCTCGAAGCCCATGAGCCCGACACCACGTACCGTGGTGATGCCGTGACCCAGCCAGAGCTTGTAGGCGTACTCGATGGGAGGGTTCTTGGGCGCCCCACCAGCATGGACATGCAGATCGATGAACCCGGGCATCACATAGTGGCCGTGGGCGTCAATTTCCCGGGTGGCTCCTTGGGGACGACCGCTCTCATCGATGGGAACGCCGGGGTACCCCACGTTCTGCACCTGCACGATGCGGTTGTTCTCGATGACGATGTCCGTGGGCCCACTGGGGGGTGCGCCGGCGCCGTCGATGACGATGGCACCCCGGATGATGAGGCGCTCGAAGGGACCTTCCCCTTCATTGGCTCCCCGTTCCGGTGCCTGGATGGTCTGGGCCACACCGCCCTGAACCAGAAACAGGCTCAGGAGGAGGGCTCCCAGCATTCGCGATGTACGTTTCATATGGGTCATACTGTTCCTCGAAAGAGTTGATGAAAACTGCCCGTGCTTCCCTGCGCGATTCCGCCTCTACCTACAAGACACCCGCACCGGGCAATGCGTTGAAACAAAGCGAGGTGGGTCGCGTAACGCCGTCACTTCTGTCATCCTCCCGGTTCCTTGAGGAGGTATTCCGACGGCGGCACCCGGCCCTGAAGGTGGCGAACGAAGTGGTCCCACGTCCGCCGGATCACGTAGGGCTCCTGGGTGATCCCGTGGGCCCGGTCCGGAAGAACCAGGAAATCGAAGTCCTTGTTGTGCCGGATGAGCTCGTTGGCCACCTGGTAGGTCATGGCTGGATGGACGTTGTCATCCAGATCTCCGGTGATGAGGAAGAGCCTCCCCTTCAGGTCATCTGCCCGCTCCTGGTTTGCCTGGCTGGCATAGTTGTCGGTGTTGTTGACAGTATCCGGCACCAGGAGCCCCTGATACTTCTCGCCCCAGTGGATCCCGTACGTGCGGTTGTCATGGTTCCCTGAGGTGGAGACAGCCACGTCGAAGAAGTCTGGATATTGGAGAATGGCTGCAGTGGAGGCGAAGCCCCCGCCTGAATGCCCGTAGATCCCCACCCGATCCAGGTCCAGATACGGCCGCTCCGCCGCCAGCGACCGGAGGACGGCAATGTGATCGGGCAGCCCGTGGTCCGCCATGTCACCGTAGTAGATGTCATGGAAGTCCTTGGATCGCATGATGGTGCCCATGTGGTCGATGTGGACCACGACGAAGCCCAGCTCCGCCACCGCCTGCACCTGCCCGAAGGTGGCGTAGGTGAGCCCCGGCTGGTTCGTGGGGAAGAACGACTGGGGCGAGACGATGATCTGCGGGCCGGGGTAGATGTGGTCCAGCACAGGGTAGCGCTTCGACGGATCGAAGTTGGACGGCTTGTAGATGACCCCATAGATGTCGGTGACACCGTCGCGCCCCTTGGCTACGAAGGGCTCCGGCGCCTGCCACCCCATGGCCAGGAGACGGGAGATGTCCGCTTCTTCCAGAGTCCGGACCACCTGCCCGTCGTCGGCGCTCCGGAGCACCGTCACCGGGGGTCGCTCCAGCGTGGAGTGGGTGTCCACGAAGTACTGCCCCGAGGGAGCCATGGCCACGATGTGCTCCGCAGGTTCCGGCGTGAGGAGGGTAAGCCCCGACCCATCGAAGTTCACCCGATAGAAATGGGCGTGATACGGATGGTGGCCCTCCTCTCTCCCCCAAGCCGTGAAGTAGACCCGCTGCCGGCCGGCATCCACATGGTGGATGGTCCCCACGGTCCAGGGGCCCGAAGTGACCTGGTTTCGCAGGCGGCCGTCCCGCCCGAAGCGCCAGAGATGTCCCCATCCATCCCGCTGGGAAAAGAGGAAGACGTCGTCGCCTCCGGCACCGCTCCCCGGGCTCCCGCCCCCGCCGGCCCACCAGTTGTCGGGGCCGTTGTGATTCATGTCGATGTAGGTCTGGCTCGACTCCACCGCCATGACCCGGGCCGTAGCCGAGACCGCCTCCACCTCCACCAGCTGCTGGTGTTGGTGCCCCCGGGTCTTGGACCAGATGCGGACAAAGCGGGAGTCGTCCGTCCAGGTGGAGTCCATTTCCGTGGCGAAGCCCATGAAGGCCGGCTCCGGGTCAATTTCCACCTTTTGACTGGAGCGCCCGTCTACATCCACCAGATAGAGGGCAGGAATGGGAACGATGGAGTCGCCCGGGAGCGCGTAGGGATAGGTCCACCCCTGGGGGCGCTGGGAGGTGGACGAATACATGGGTACATGGGGAATCTCCCGCTCATCCACCCGGATCACCGCAATGGAGTTGCCATCGGGAGACCATTCGAGTTGGGGCCGCCGGGCGTCCGCCTGCCCCTGGAACTGGATGTAGGCTCGCGGGGCGATGAGGCCGTAGGCCCAGAATTCCTCCCCGTCGGTGGTGAGCTGGATGGAGTCGCCACCGCCCAGGGTCCGGATCCAGAGGTTGTGTTCGTGAACGAACGCTTCCCGGGTGGAATCCGGAGAAGCTACAAACGCGGGGCCGGCGTTGGGGAGCGTGTCTCCCACCGTGCAGCGGTAGTCCTGGATGTCGCACTGGAAGCGGCGGGACGAAGCCCGGAACTGGATTTCCGAGACCTCTTCCACGAAGTCCAGGGTAGTGAAGGGTAGGCGAACGGGGTCGTAGGCCGTGTCTGCCGCCATGGACATGGCCGAGGCCAAGCGAGCCCTATCGAAGAGGAGCCGCTGCGTGTTTGCCGTGGGATCCACCAAGACGAAATCAGCCCCCTCCGGACGTGTCACCCGATACCAGAAACGGTTCCCGTCGGATAGCCACTGGGGGCTCACGGCATCCCCCACTACCATCTGCGAGCTGTTCCAGGTGAGGAATTGCTCGGCTCGGGCGTATTCCGTTTCACTCACCTGAGTGTGTTGGGCCGCCGCCTGCTGCGCCGCCACTTGCGTTGCCGGGATCCCGGCCGCCAGGGCGATTCCCAACGCCAGCGTCAGGATGGCCGCCTCCAGCGAGCCGATGCTCCTCACCTTCTGGTTCCTCGTCCTCATATTCTCCGTCCTCATATTCTCCGTCCTCATATTCTCCGTCCTCATATTCCCCATCGTCTAATTCTCCGCCCGTGTAATGGTGTACTCCCGGGGAGGCGTGCCCCCCAGGAGGTGCGTTACGAAGTAGTCCCACCGCCGCCGGATGGCGTACTCCTCGTTCAGGCCGTGGGCCCGGTCTGGGAAGATCACCAGATCGAAGTCCTTGTTGGCGTCGATGAGGGCGTTCACCACCTGCATGGTCATGGCAGGATGCACGTTGTCATCCATGTCTCCATGAAACAGAAGGAGTTTTCCCTTCAGCTGCTCCGCATGGAGGGCGTTCACCTGGTTCATGAAGGTGTCGGTATTCCTCAGCGTATCCCGCTCCAGGAGTCCCTGGTACTGCTCACCCCAGTAGTGGCCGTAGCTCCGGTTGTCGTGGTTGCCGGCCCCTGACACAGCCACCTTGAAGAAGTCGGGATAGCGGAGAATGGCCCCTGTGGATGAAAAACCCCCACCCGAGTGGCCGAAGATCCCCGCCCGTTCGATATCGATGAATGGATATCGGGCCGCCAACTCCTTCATCCCGGCGATCTGATCGGGGATGCCATTGTCGCCCATGTTCCCATACCAGTGCGTGTGGAATGCCTTGGAGCGGTAGGGCGTACCATAGGAATCGATCTCCACCACCACGAAGCCCAGCTCCGCCAGTGCCTGATTTTCACCGCGGTTGGCGCTGAACCCCCACGCCCCTACGGAGCCGATCTGGGGCCCAGGGTAGATGCGGTTGATGATGGGGTAGCGGTGGTCCGCCTCCCCGGCCTCGCGGTCGGCCCATGCATCCGGATCACCCAGCCCCGCCGGCGTATAGAGGAGCCCCCAGAGATCCGTCACCCCGTCCCGGGCCTTCACTGAGATGACCTGCGGCGGGTGCCAGCCCACCTGCTCCAGCAGCGACAGGTCGGCCACCTCCAGCTCCTGGAGGACCTCCCCCGTGCGGGCCTGTCGGAGCACGGTGCGCCCGGCGTCGTCCGGCGAGGAGTAGCGGTCAACGATGAAGCGGCCTGAGGGCGACAAATGCACGTTGTGGTCCGTTTCCTCCTGGCTCAGGAGGGTGAGCCCCGATCCATCCAGCCCAACTCGATAGATGTGCCGGTAGTAGGGCACCCTCCCCTCCTCCCGTCCCCGAGCCGTGAAGATCAACTCCCCTCGGGCCTCATCGAGATGGATGATGTCGGCGAAGGTCCAGGGGCCCTGCGTGATCTGGTTCACGACGTTTCCCTGGGCGTCGTATCGGTAGAGATGGGCCCAGCCATCCCGCTCGGAGAACCAGAGGTAGCCGGTGGGGGAGGCGCCTCCTCCGGCTGCGGTGCCTGACGTGCTCGCGCCCGATGCGGTGGTGCCCGATCCGCTCCCACCCCGGGCCGCGACATCGGCGCCCCCCGGCTGCGCCCCCACGCCCAACGGCAGCCAGTTGGGATTCCCCTGGCGAAGCAGATTCAGCTCCACATAGCTGTCGCTGGAGTCCCGGGCGAGGATGGGGCCGGGCCGCCCCGTGTTCAGATCCACCTCCTGGAGCTGCACTCGCTTCCGGGCCCGCACCCAGTGGATCATCCAGAGACGCTGGCTGTCGGGACTCCACCGCACCGTGCGCCAGTTGCTACGGCCGTCCATCCCGAAGAACCCCGACATGGGGATGGGTAGGGGGGCGGCGTCCACTCTCACGTTCCGCCGGCCCTCCACATCCACGACATGGATGTCGAACGCCGGCACCACCGAATCGCCGGGGAGGGCGGACTTGTACTGAAAGCCCCTGGGACGCTGGGGTGTGGAGGAGTAGATGGGCATGAACGCCACGTTTCGCTCCTCCAGGCGCTGCACTGCAATGCGTCGGGAGTCGGGCGACCACTCCAGGGTGGGGAGGCTGCGGTTGCCTCGAAGCTGCTGGTTTGCGCCGGGCGAGCTTTCCCCGTAGCGGAAGTACTCTTCGCCATCGGTGGTGAGGCGGATGGAATCCCCGCCCCCCGCCGACATGATATGGAGGTCGTAATCGTGAATGAACGCCTCCCACTCCCCGTTGGGAGAGAGGATGTGATGGTCGGGCAGGGCGCGGTGATCTTCTTCCAACTCACAGGCGGGACCCGAGGTCTGGCAGAGGAACCAGCGCTCCCCGACGCCAGCGCGGATCCGGCTGCCACCATCCAGTACCTCGACAGATGTGAGGGTCAGGGTTGCATGGTCGAAGGTGGTATCCGCCGCTACCGAGAGGGCCGCCGCCATCCCGGCCAGATCGAAGAGGGGCCGGCGGCTGTTGGCATCCGGATCCACCCAGATGTACTCCACTCCCACGGGCGTCCGCACCGTGTACCAGAACCGATCCGTACCGTCCACGAAAGTGGGTTCGGATGCCACTCCCCGGAGGAGGGGAGTCAGATTCCACCCCAGAAGCTGATTGGAGCGGGTGTAGTCTACGGTGGAGGTTTGAGCCTGGTTCTGGCTGGCGGCCTGGGCCTGGCTTGGGGCGTCAACCTGGGCTTGGGCCACGGCCGGCAATTGTGCCAGGCCGACGAGAGCGAGGGTCAGAGCCGCAGCAGCGGCTCCAGGGGAGGCGGTTCGGTACGTCATGGGCCACACGGGGTTCAGGGCGAAAGCTCGGACGGGCATGTAGAGGCGAGGAAGGTACTGCCAGTCGGGCCCCCTCGCATCTCATTCGATGGGCGCCGATCCGGCGAGCGCCTGGAAGTTGTTAGCCATCAGTGTAGCCACCGTTTCGCATCCCAGTTTCGGCGGCGTCCAACGCCCGTCGAAGTGCGTCCCGCCCCGGGGGTCGTGGAACACCGGACGCCCCGCGCCCCAAAGCTCCACGGACCACCCTCCCTCGTGAACCAGCCGGTGATGATGCCGGCACAGTAGGATGCAATTTCCAAGGCTGGTCTCCCCGCCCTGGGCCCAATGCCGGATGTGATGCGCGTCGGTGAAGCGGGATCCGCATCCGGGGAAGCGGCAGCCCCGATCCCTTACTTCCAGGGCGCGCCGTAGCGCAGGAGAGACGGTGCGGGTCCGTCGGCCCAGGTTCAGGGGGTGGGAGTGGCAAGCGCAGCCGGACTGAACCGTCACCACCGCCGCATCGCAGGTGAGCCTCCTGGACGTTTCCGCGGAAACGCGTACATCCTCGATGTGGGACGTTTCACCCATCTCCGCGGCTCGGACCATCTCCTGCCCGGTGACCATCTCCTCCCCCCGAAGCGTTTCCAGGTCCACGTGCACCAGTACCTGATACCGCTCGGCCCGGGTGCCGGAGAGGGGGGCGGACGAGCCAGGGGCGGGGAAAGAGCCCACGGAGCCAGAGGCGGAGGATTCGGGGTCGTCGACCCCAGGCGGTTCCTCACTCCCCCCACCGAACCCCACCCCCAGCGCCCGTTCGGCCAACAGCGCCAGCGCGTCCGCCCGCCTCCGGGCTGCCGCCGCTTCCGTGTCCTTCGCCTTCTTCCCCTCTTCCCGCTCTGCCAACTCCTGGCGATAGAGCGCGTCGCCGGCCGCCTCGATGGCCCGCATCAGGAGCGCCCCCACCTCCGGCGTGAGCCGCCCCTTCACCACGTAGCTCCCATCCAGATCCGGAAAGACGGAGAAGCATCGAGCCGCGTGCCGCAGTTCATCCCGTTCCGCTTCCAGCCGGGAGCTTCCCATCTTCCACCCCCGCACGAACCGCTCCACCTGGGCCGCCGTGGAAGATCGGGTGACCTCCAGGAGATACGCCTCATTGTCCGCCGTGGCGATGCGGGTGAGGGCCCGAATCTTGGAAAAGGTGAGCTCTCCTCGGGCCAGGGCCGCTCGAGTGAGGGGAAGCGCGGACAGGGCACGGGCCGCCCGCACCCTCTCCCGGGCAGCTCCTCCATCGATCCCCGTCCGATGGGCAAGCCAGTGTGCGCAGGAGCGATGCCCCGCCCGCTCCCATCCCCGCAACTCGTCGAACCGGGCAATCAGCACCAGGAGCCGCTGGGTAGCCGCTTCGATGTGGGCCGACAGGACGGCGATCTCATCGCCTAGATCGTCCACGCCCTGACTGTCCGCCCCGGGATCGTCCACCCCCCCGTGATCCACCAACTCATCCGCCAGGTCGGCCCCGCTGAGGAGGTCCCGGTCCAGTGCGTGGGCATCCGCCCCCGGGATCTCATATCCCGCGCCTGCTTCTCGCACCGCGAGCCAGCCCGTCCGGACCCGGCTCCACCCCACCACCTCACCACACTCCGCCACCCCGTAGCCCATGCCTCCTCCCTCCAAGTCATTGTCGTGAATAGACGTTACACGAAATATAAAGGGTGTTTGGACCACGCCCGGAATGGCACCTGAGTGGCTCAAGGAAGGGGGTAAGGGTCACCAGGAGGGTGCCCACCCATGCGTCGACAGCCATAGGATCAACCAGGGGCCCAGGGGGCAGCACATGGCTGACATTCGAGCTTCACCTCACTGCACCCCCCGAATCCGGTCAAGGGGGAAAGCATGTGAATTTGGGCCAGATTTCGGCGTTGGCACACGTGGGGGAGACTGGCACATGCGCTGGCCGTGCTACTCGACTCGCCCGTCGGGCCGTTCTACGCGCCGGCCATGCTACTCTACCCGCCTGATGACTCCACCCGCCGGATGAGGTAGTCCCTCGGCGGCGTGACCCCCAGAAGATACTCCAAGAAGTAGTCCCACCGACGGCGCACCACGTAGGGTTCGTTCAACCCGTGGGCCCGGTCCGGCAGGATGAGGAAGTCGAAGCTCTTGTTCGCCCGGATGAGGGCGTCGGCCATTCGGTATGTCATGGCGGGATGCACATTGTCGTCCATGTCGCCCGTCATGAGGAAGAGCTTCCCTTCCAGCTTCTCCGCCATCTCGAAGTTGACCTGGTTGGCGTAGTTGTCTGTGCCCTGGATCGTGTCGCGCACCATGATCCCCTGGTACTTCTCGCCGTAGGCCGCGTGATACGTCCGGTTGTCGTGATTCCCGGCGGTGGAAACGGCCACCTTGTAGAAGTCCGGGTACTGCAGAATCGCCGCCGTGGACGCGAATCCACCTCCGGAATGCCCGTAGATTCCCACCCGATCCAGATCCATCCAGGGGTTACGGGCCGCCAGTTCCTTCAAGGCGGCCATGTGATCGGGCAGCCCGTGGTCGCCCATGTTTCCGAAGTAATTGTCCTGGAATCGCTTGGACCGGAACGGCGACCCCATGTGGTCGATCTGCACCACCACGAAACCCAGTTCCGCCAGGGCCCGCTGATCGCCGCGGCCCTCGGCAGAGAAGGTCCAGAACCCCACACTCCCGATGAAGGGACCGGGATAGATGTGCTCGATGACGGGATACCGCTTCTCCGGGTCGAAGTCCGACGGCAGATACATGAGACCGTGGATGTCGGAGATGCCGTCTCGGGCCTTGGTGGTAAAGGGAATGGGCAGAGACCACCCCATCTCTTCCAGCCGCTCCACACTGGCCCGAGCCACCTGGGCCACCTCAGCGCCGGCTCTATCTCGCACCACCACCCGGGAAGGGAGGTCGGGCCGGGACATGGCATCCACGAAGAAGCTGCCGCTCGGGGCAGGGCTGATGGCGTGATCGGCCCCCGCCTCAGCTATGCCTCCCGCCAACCTCTCCAGACCGGTACCGTCGAAGCGCACCGAGTAGAACGCCTGAAGCGCCGGATTCACCCCCTCCCGGGTGCCCCGAGCGGTGAACCGGATGCGCTCCTGGGCCTCATCGATGTGCTGGATGGTCCCCACCGTCCAAGGGCCCCGGGTGATCTGGTTCTTCAGATTCCCATTCCGGTCGAAGCGGTAGAGGTGCCCCCATCCGTCCCGCTCGGAGAACCAGATGATGTCGTCGCCGCCATTCACCACGTCCCAGTTGGGCTTGTCCCGGATGTCCAGGTTCAGCTCCACATAGGAGTACATGGTATCTCTTACCAGGAGGCGAGCATCGCCGTTGGCGGGATCCACCTCCATGAGCTGGATCCGCTTCCCTCCGCGAGTGCCGTGAGTGTAGTAGAGGCGGTCGCCCCCGTTCTTCCACTTCACATTGATCCATGTGGAATCCATCATCCCTGTGGTGCCATAGACCAGGTAGGGCTGAGGCTCATAGTCCACCTTCACATTCGTCCGGGCCGCCACGTCCACCACGTGTACGTCGAAGCTTCCGATGATGGAGTCGCCGGGAAGGGGATACGGATACTCATATCCCTTGGGGCGGGTAGAGGTGGACGAGTAGAGGGGAAGCATCTCCACCCCCCGTTCATCCATCCGCTGCACGGCGATCCGGCGGGAATCCGGCGACCACTGGAGCACGGGCCGCTGGGGGCGAGGACGCACCAACTGACCCGGCCGGGGGGCCGTGTAGCCATAGGCCCAGAGCTCCTCCCCATCGGTGGTGAGACGGACGGAATCACCCGCCAGGGGCGAAACGGTGCTGTCGGTCAGGGCCTCTGACAGAACCGAATTGTCCACCCAGGGCCGCACCCACAGGTCGTGCTCGTGGATGAAGGCTTCCCACTCGCCGTCGGGCGAACGCACGAAGGCCGTCCGATCCGGCACGGTGTCGCCCACCACGCAGGCATAGTCCGCCAGACCGCAGGTGAAACGCCGCTCACCCACCTGAAAAGCGATGGCTGCCTCCGCATTCACCAGATCGAAGGTGGTGAAGGGCAGCTTCACCGGATCGAAAGCCGTATCGGCCGCCATGGACATGGCCGCCGCCATCCGGGCGTTGTCGAAGAGGGGCGCCACCTGTCCCCGGTCCGGATCCACCCGGAGGAAGTCGTGCCCTTCCTCTCCACTCACCCGCACCCAGAAACGGTTCCCCCCCTCCATCCAGTTGGGGCTCGACGCACTCCCCACAACCAGGGGGCCGGCGTTCCATCCCAGATAGCGCTCCGCCTGCTGGTACCGGGCCTCGGCCGAGCCGGTGGACTGGACTGACTCCAGGGTCTGGGCTACCGCATCACCGGGGCGCAGTGCCGACGACGCAACCAGAATCGAGCCGATCAGCTGCATCATCATTCTGCGCCCCGTCCCTGGGGTCAGCGATGCAGGACCGGAGGGGGAAGTGGTAAGGACAGGAAAAGTGAACATGATGTACCTGAGCTCGGGAGTGGAGATGATGGAATGCGAACAACCTACGGGGAACCCGGGCGTCTCGCATGTCGCCGCGCATGTCGCCGCACCGGACCGTCCGTGGGCCATGTGCCAGTGCCCATGTGTGGTGCCGCGCACTGGGCTTCCTCGGGATGCAAAATGCTGTCCACGTCGGGGTTGGTTGCGTAGGTTGCCTGAATAGCTGCATAGCTGTGCCATATGGTCTCCATTTTCCGGCGGTCCCCTGGATCGCCTGTCGACTCCGTGCTCCTGGAGGGTGTCATGCCTCAGCGTCAACGGTTCCCGGCGGTTCTCTTCATCCTCTCGGCAGTGGTGGCCCTGGCCGGTCCTCCCTCGGGCCTCCAGGCCGCGTCCACCCTGCAAGTGGCCGACACCGTCCTCACCGCTGCAGATCTCCTCCGCTACGAGACCGTCTCGGACCCACAGATCTCCCCGGATGGCCGGCAGGTGGTGTACACCCGCCGCTGGGTGAACACCAAAGACGACCGATGGACCACGGCCCTCTGGATCATGGACGCCGACGGCTCGCGCCAGCGCTTCCTGACCGAGGGGAGCTCCCCCCGCTGGTCGCCGGACGGAACCCGGATCCTCTTCATGGCGGAAGGAGATCAGGAGACGAGTCAGCTGTTCGTCCGCTGGATGGACGATGAGGGCGCCACCAGCCAGATTACCCGGACGGAGGAGGCCCCCCGGAACCCCACCTGGGCGCCCGACGGACGGAGTATCATCTTCGGGGCCCTGGTGCCTGATCCCTCGGATTGGAGCGTGGAGATGCCGTCAGCCCCTGAGGGGGCAACCTGGGCCGAGGGACCCCGGGTCATCGAGGACCTCCACTACCGGCAGGATTATCAAGGGTTCATGCGGCGGGGGTTCATTCATCTCTTCCAGGTGCCTGCGGAGGGCGGCGCAGCCCGACAGCTCACCCAAGGAGAATGGAACGTGGGCTCCCGCTTCGACGGGCTGGTGGGTGCAGTGAACGTCTCCTTCACGCCGGACGGCGGTACCGTCGTGTTCGACGGATGGCAGGGAGACTGGGACAGCGTCTACCGCCGCTCGCATCTGTACGCCCTGGATCTGGCGTCGGGAGACATCCGCCAGATCACCTCCACCGACGGCTTCTGGACGAATCCTGTGGTCTCGCCGGATGGCCGACAGGTGGCCTTCCTGGGTTACCCCGATCAGCCGGACACCTATTCTCAGCCCTATCTCCATGTCGTGGATCTCGACGGCAGCGGGATGGAGAACCTCACCGCAGAGCTGGACCGGCTGGTGGCAGACATCCACTGGGCGCCTGACAATGCGGGCCTCTATGCCACCGTTACCCACCACGGCACCCGCAACATCCGGTACATCCCCCTCTCGGGCGCCATCCAGGACGTGACTACGGGGAACCATCTGGTGTCCCTCTCCTCCATGAGCGGAGGAGCCGCCACCGGCAGTGGCGGTGGCATGAGCGGAGCCCGGGAGCCCGTGGCTGTGGGGATCCGCACCGCACCGCAGGCACCGCCGGACGTGGTTCGCTTCCCCCTCAGACCGGGAGCCTCACCGGAGCCCCTTACCGAGGTAAACCGGACTCTGCTGTCGTCCATGCGGCTGGGCGAGGTGGAGGACCTCTGGTACACCTCCGCAGATGGCACGCCGGTGCACGGCTGGGTGGTGAAGCCCCCGGATTTCGACCCCTCCCGGCAGTATCCCCTCCTCATGGAGATCCACGGGGGACCCTTTTCCGACTATAACGTGGGGTTCAACTTCAACTATCAGGCGTGGGCGGCCATGGGGTATCTGGTGCTCTATACGAATCCCCGGGGCTCCACCAGTTACGGCGAAGAATTCGCCCGGGGAATCAACTTCCGCTACCCCGGCGTGGACCATGAGGACCTCATGGCCGGCGTGGACGCGGTGGTGGAGCGGGGGTGGGTGGACACCTCCCGCATGTACGTGGGAGGGTGCTCGGGAGGAGGGGTGCTCTCCAGTTGGGCCATCGGCCACACCGATCGGTTCGCCGCCGCCGCAGTGCGCTGTCCGGTGACGAACTGGATCAGCATGTTCGGCCAGACGGACATCCCCTTCTTCACCCAGAGCTTCTTCCACCAGCCTTTCTGGGAGGATCCCACCGAGTGGCTCCAGCAGTCGTCCATCATGTACGTGGGGAACGTCACCACCCCCACCCTCCTCATGACGGGCGAACTGGACCTCCGGACGCCCATGCCCCAGACGGAGGAGTTCTTCGCGGCACTGAAGTACCGGGGCGTGCCCACCCGGATGCTCCGATTCCATGACCAGTACCACGGGACCGGCACCCGCCCCTCCAACGCCATCCGCACCATCCTCTACATGGCGGACTGGTACGGGCAGTGGGAGCGGGTGGGCGGGGAAGCCGTGCGGAGGTGAGGGGATGCGGCCCGGCTCCCGGCCTTCAAGGGCGCCGGGCCTTCAACACGCCGGATCTCAACCAGGCGGCCCGGCTATCTTCACATCCGCCGGCGGCGTGCGTCCCTGGAGATGCTGCACCAGATAGTCCCATGTGCGACGAATCACGTAAGGCTCACTGGCGAAGCCGTGGTTCCGGTTGGGCATCACCAGGAAGTCGAAGATCTTGTTGTGCTTGATGAGCTCATCCACCAGGAGCAGGTTGGCATTGGGGTGCACGTTGTCGTCCAGTGTGCCGTGCATTAGGAGGAGCTTTCCCTTGAGCTGGTCTGCCAACAGGTGGTTCGCCTGGGAGTCGAAGCTGTCGGTGCCGTCGGGATTCTCTTCCAGCAGCCCCTGGTACTTCTCGCCCCAGGTGTAGTCGTAGCTCCGGTTGTCGTGATTCCCGGCAGTAGAGACGGCCACCTTGAAGAAGTCGGGGAAGCGGAGGATCCCGCCGGTGGATGAGAAGCCACCCCCGGAGTGCCCATAGATCCCTACCCGATCCAGATCTATCTGGGGATAGCGGGCGGCCAACTGCCGCATGGCGGCCACATGGTCGGCCAGACCGTTGTCGCCCATGTCGCCGTAGTAGTGGTCATGGAAGGCTTTGGAGCGACCCGGGGTTCCGAAGGCGTCGATGGTGAAGACGATGAAGCCCAACTGGGAGAGGGCGTGTCCGTTACCCCCGGGAGAGGCGGTGAAGCCCCGGGTGCCGATGGGTCCCACCTGGGGGCCGGGATAGATGTAATCCACCACCGGGTACTTCGCGCCCTCTCCCATGTTCGGGGGGAAGTAGAGGTAGCCGTACAGGTCGGTGATCCCGTCCCGGGCCTTCACCGTGAAGGGCACGGGCCACTGCCAGCCCGCAGCCAGAAGCCGCGAGACGTCGGCCTCCTCCACCGTCTGCACCACCTGCCCCGACCCGTTTCGCACCACCGTCACCGGGGCCTGGGTCCGGGTGGAGTAGCTGTCCACGAAGAAGCTACCGCTGGGGGAGGCTCGCACGTCGTGATCGGCATCTTCCGGAGAAAGGAGCTCGATGGCCCCCGCCCCGCCGTTGCTACCCGCCGCCCCATTGGCTCCCCCGTCGATGCGGGCCCGGTAGAAGTGCCTGAAGTACGGATCCCTCCCCTCTTCCCGGCCCTGTGCCGTGAAGTAGACCCACCCTGCGGCGTCATCCACATGAACGATGTCCATCACCACCCACGGGCCCGCCGTGATGCGATTCAGCATCTCGCCCGAGGCCACATCGTACCGGTACAGGTGACCCCATCCATCGCGCTGGGAGAACCAGATCACCTCCGTGTCGCCACGGATCACCCGCCAGTTGGGGGTGGTCGAGGAGCGCACGTTCGTTTCCAGCCAGGTGGAGCCAGTCTCCGTCAGCACGGTGTGAACCTCGCCCGTCCGGGCGTCAGCCCGGATGAGGTCCAGCCGGTCGAAGCTCCGCACCCCGTGGGTGTAGAAGGCGTAGTCGCCGGTGCTTCCCCAGGTGACGTCCTTCCAGATGGTATCGCCGGCCATGACCTGGCAGCAGATGGTGTTCACCATCTCCTGGGCTTCCTTCTGCACCGGAACGTGCCGGGGGCTTGGGGTGCCACCCCCAGCCGCTCCTTCCAGCCGGAAGAAGTGCAGGGCCAGGGTGGGAATCACCGAATCCCCCGGAAGGGCATTCCGGTACGTGTGGAGAATGGGTCCCGACTCGTGGGTCTCGATGAGAGCCATCTCCCGAACATTCCTCCGGTCTACCCGATGAGTGAGGAGGGTGGTGCCATCGGGCCCCCAGGCCACCACCGGGGGGCGCTCGGTACCCTGGCGCACATCGGTCACCGAGGAACAGCATCCCTCGGGGCGATCGCCAAAGCCGTACCACTCCTCTCCGCCCTCACTCACTTGGATCTCCTGGCCCGACTCGGCATGCCGTACCCAGAGGTCATGCTCCCGCTGGAAGGCGATCCACGAGCCGTCGGGCGACAGCCTCGCGCTGGAATCGGGGGCGTCTTCCACCGCAGGACCCTGACACTGGTAACTCGCAAGGTCACAGCGCCACGCCAGGCTGTCGTCCAGGGTGAAGCGCAGGGTCTGGAGGCCATCCTCCAACTCGATCTCCTGGAAGGGGAGCTTGAAAGCCTCGTACGCCGTGTCCCGGGCCATGGAGAGGGCGGCGGCAAGACGCACGTGGTCAAATGCGGGGCGTCGGATGGCCTGAGCCGGGTTCACCACGATGAACTCCGTGCCGTCAGCCCGGCGGTTCCGATACCAGAAGAGGTCGCCGTCCATCCACTGGGGGTTCACCTGATTGCCTGAAATCAAGGTGTTGGCGTTCCACCCCAGGAACTGCTGCGCCCGGAGGTACTCGGTGGCGGAGACCGCATCGTCGGCGGGCACCGCGTCCTGGCCCAGAAGAGCGGAAGGCACAGCCGCCAGCAGAGCCAGGCCCCCGAGGGCGGCCCGGCAAAGGCATCGATTAAGCACGAAGATCACTCCCACGAGAAGGTAGAACGGTGTTGGCACCGGAGCATGGCAGAATACTCCCCACCGGACGGACGCACCAGTCGAGCGCCACGGGTGAATGCATCAAAAAAAAAACGGGGGGTGGGTGAACCTATCACCCACCCCCCGCAGACCAGCTTGGTACGTCACGGTACCTGAACTCAACCGCCGTCAGGCAACGCGCCCCACATCACACCCTGGGCAAACAGCGCGCCGAGATGTTGTCTTCGATATTGGGGTTGTTCAACCCCTCACCCTGACTCAGGGGGAAGAGAACGTTTCGGTTGGCCTCACTGCCCACGAACACCCCGTCGGCCAGCATGCCGGGTATGAGCCCCCACCGGTTGACATCCGCCAAGCGAACACCTTCCAGGAAGAACTCGATGAAACGCTCATGGTTCAGGTAATCGAACACCTGGCTCCCATCAGTGGTGGCCGCGTGGGGCGACATGCCGGCCCGCTCCCGCACCAGGTTGATGAGATCCAGCGCCTGGGCATGTTCACCCCGGGCCCAGTGGGCCTCGGCCTCGATGAGGCGGGCCTCCACTCCCGAGAAGAGGCGAATGTTCGCACCCCGCTCGTTGTACTTGAGCTGGCTGTAGTGCGGAGTCACCCCGTCCACACCGAAGTTCCCGGTATGGCTCACGGGAAGCCTTGCATCCAACTCACCCGTGAAGGGATCCACAAACATCCCAGCATCCAGATCCACATCGTCCCAGTACACCTCCCGCAGCCCGGCCGCCGTGTTGAAACCCACGGTGGTGAGGGTCACGATGGAGTTGTTCTGCCCCGGGGAGTTGGCCGAGTACTTGGCGTACCAGGCGAAATCCGTGGGCACCTGGGCCGCAAGCTGAGCCGCCGCATCCAGGTTCCCCAGGAAGAGTTGCGCCCGGGCCTGAGCCACGCGGTTTGCGTTCACATAGTCATTCAGACCGGCTGCAGCCGCCAACTGCTGGGCGGCGGCCGCCCGGCTGGATGCCTGGGCCAGAACCTGCTCCCGGGGGGCAGCAGCGCCGCCGGCATCCAAGGGAGTCTCGCAGAAGGTGGTACCCAAAATCAGGTCGGCCCACGCTTCCACAGACCGGGAACGAGCGATGAGAGGAGCCACATCGCCCCCCACTCGCTCGAACCGCTCGATGGCATCGCCGGCGAACCAGCGGTTCTGCAGGAAACGATCTTGACGACCGTCGGACTGGGAATTGCCGTAGATGTTCCGGCCCCGATCGATATCGGCCCAGGGGGCCCAGGTTCCGGTGTGTCGGTACTCGTCTGACAGGAGCCCGGCCTGGATGAAGTGATAGGACAGATTCAAGTAGAAGTTGCCCTCCACCCCGTCGGCAACGGCCTGAAGGGCCTGATCCAGGTCTTCATCCACGAAACGACCCGGGTCACTGACCTCCAGAATACCGTCACACGCCACGAGACCGAGGCCCAGCATGGCTGCCCCGAGGGCGCCGCGGTAACCTCTAGTAGTACGTCTCATTCTATAATTTCCTCGCGAAGTAGTTGTGTTGATCTGCAGGAAGTCCCAACCGCATCCCTGTCCCGGTGGGAGGGGCGATGAAGCCACCCCCTCCCACCGGTCCTGGGGACGCTTCACCCTCAGAACGTGGTTCTCAGGGAGAAGAGGAAACGCCTGGGCTGCGGTGTGGCAAGGAAGCCCGAGGAGTTGAAGTCGCCTGGGTTCCACTTCATGTTGGGATCCATGCAGTTGCACTCATCCCACCAGTGCAGGTTCTGCCCCGACAGGCTCAGGGAAGTACGCCCCAGCCCGATCCGGCCCGATACATCTTCCGAGACGGTGTACGACAGGGAGACCTCCCGGATGCGGATGTTGTCCCGCTTGTCGAACGCTCCAACCAGACTCCAATGGTTCACGAGGGAGTCGGTCTGGACTGACGGCGAACCGTCGGCGTTCACGGTGCGGAGGTACTCGTCGCCGGCCCGCTGGCGGATGCCGTAGGGACGGTCACCGTTGTTGAATACAGCGCCCCGCTCGGCCGAAATGAGGCCGTAGATGCGGAAGTCGCCGAGGTTCAGGGTGTTCCCCCACGAGAGGTTGAAGGTGGGGATGAGCTCGCCCTGGTACACCGCCGTGTCCGACCGGGTGTGCCGGTTGGTGGCAGGGTTGTACCCGGTGATCTCGTTCCCGAAGAGGACACCCACCGAGTGGCCTTCGCGATGGTTGCCCAGCCGCCCGTTGATGGCGGCTTCACCCAGGCTCTGAATCTCGTTGCTGGAGCCGTCCAGGTTGAGGACGGTGCTCCACCGGAGATTGCGGGTGTTCACCGGAGTGGTGTTGATGGACACTTCCCACCCGGTGTTCAGGATCTCACCCACATTCTGGAGCTGAGACTGAGAGGTGATGGGCCGGTACCCCATGGACGGTGGCAAGTTGATGGCCAGCAGGGCGTCCGTGGTGACGGAACGATAGGCGGACACCTCCATGCCCACCCGATCGTCCCACAGACCGGCTTCGAAACCAGCGTCGATCTCGGTGCTGGTCTCGGGCTTCAGATCCGGGTTCCCCGGGTTCTGGGGCGACACACCCGACACGTCATCCAGCACCGCGTTGGGGCTGTACGTCCGGAAAGAGTCGAACGCTCCCGGCGGCAACCCGGCCTGCCCGATGGCAGCCCGCAACTTCAGCGAGCTGATGAATTCCGGCAGGAAGCCCTCCTCGGAAATCATGTAGGCGGCGTCCACCTTCGGATAGGCCTTGAGGCCGAAGTTCGTACCGAAAGAGGAGTGGCCGTCCACCCGCGTTCCCACCGTGACGTAAAGCCGATCACCGAAGGAGAAGCGATTCTGGGCGAAGAACCCCAGGTTGATGGTCTCGTTGAAGCCCTCGGCGGCGAAGAACTGCGACGCCGCGCTCACCGTGGACACCCCGGGACCGGCAAAGCCCTGCCCGGTAGCCATGGAGACGTTCTCGTTCTCCCAGTAACCCTGGGCTCCGAAGGAGAGGTCACTGCCCACTCCACCGAAGTTCAAGCCCAGGTTGCCCAGGTAATCCAGCGTGGTGGTGTTGAAAGCCCGGTAGCCGATGTTCCGCTCACCGATGGAGCCCACATAGACGTACTGCGACCCGAAGGGCATGAGGCGCTCCTTCTGGTCCGTCACGTTGTCCAATCCCACGGTGACCCGATGGGTGAACGTCTGGCTGGGAGTGAACGCAACGTTCACCGAGCCCGTCCAGCGGTTCACATCAGAGAAGGTGTCGATCTTCTTGATGTCCGGCACCGACACCCAGGGCTCGCCATAGGGCCGATCTTCCGTGGCCCGCAGCGGGTTCCCCAGGATGGCGTTGCCAAAAAGGGCCGTCCAGTTGTTGGCCTGCTGCAGGGAAAGGATGTTGTTCCGGCTATAAGCGGAGTTCACCCCGAAGGTCCAACGGTCGGAGGAAGTCCAGTTCAGATTGAGCCGGAGGTTGCCTCTTGTCTGCTCGTTGGGCTTGATGGAGCCCTCCTCGAAGGAGTAGCTCCCCGAGGTGAAGTACGTTACGTCCTGCCCACCACCCTGGATGGTCATGTCGTAGGTGTTGACGAGCCCATTCTCGATGAGGGTCTCGTTGGCATCCAGTGCCCGGAAGCCGTTGGGACCCGTGAAGTTCGGGTTCAATGAGGTCCGGAAGTTGGGCCGATGGCGGTTCATGCCGGCACCAACGTTGAAGGTGAACTGGGGAGCCGATCCCGTCCGGCCCCGCTTGGTGAAGATCTGGATGACGCCGTTGGACGCCTCGGAGCCGTAGAGGGTGGCGGCAGCCGCGCCCTTCAGCACTTCGATGCGGTCGATGTCATCGGGGTTCAGGTCGCCCAGGCGATCCTCGCCGGCACCGCCGGAGAAGGCGCAGCAGGTCACGCCCGACATCCCGCCCCACTCAGTGTTGCGGGTATCCACCCGGACGCCGTCGATGTAGACCACGGGGCGCTGCCCCAGGGTAAACGAAGACGTTCCCCGGATCCGGAGGTCACGACCGGCACCCACACCACCGGAGGTTCCGATGGAGCGCACGGAAGGAATCCGGGCCTGCAGGGCCTGCCCGATGCCCTCCACAGGAACCAGATCCTGTACCTGATTCATGTCCACCGTACCCATGGAGACGCCCAGACGGCGGCGCTCAATGGCACCGGCGGTTCCGGTTACCACCACTTCGTCCATGGCCACGGCGCTCACCTGGAGCGCGAACTCCACGGAGGTCGTAGCACCCGCCGCCACCTGGATCTCCTCGGTGGCGGTACGGTATCCCAGATAGGTCACCCGGACCGACTGGGTTCCGGCTGGAACATTGGTGATGAGGAAGCGACCCCGGGCATCTGCCAATGCGCCCCGGGAAGTGCCCTCGATACTCACCTGCGCTCCGTTCAGGGGACGCATATTCGTCCCGTCAATCACGGTACCAGTTACGGTACCGACCTGCTGTGCCTCCGTGGCGCCGGCGAAGCCCAAGAAGGCCGCCAGTGCCAGGGAGAGGGAGCTGGAGAGCCCCCTGCGTGAACTCGAACGTCTGTTGAACATTCCCCATTCCTCCTGCTGGGTGGAATCAATTGGCAGGTTGAAGGCACCCCGCAGGGCACACGACCACCGCCGACTCGAACGGGCCGTTCCGCTCTGTATGGAGGAACGACTCGACGAATCCTTCTGTGTCAGTCTACTGAACATGAGCGTTACCTGTCCGGAACGCAAGGATCTTAACGAGGTGCGAAGCCGGTCTCGACGGGGTGCGAAGCCGTTATCAGAGTGGCGATTACAGCCGGCGGAGTGAAGGGTTGGGCCCATGGACTCGTAGATTGAAGAATGAAGATGGCCGACCCACGCCAGGAGCCAACCATTGCAGCCGGAAGTAGAGGGAGAGCTCATTCGAAAGTGTCAGGCGGGGGACCCCCGCTTCTACGAACCCTTGGTGCGTGCGTACGAACCGGTGGGGCTCCGCTTGGCGTTGGGGATGATGGGGAATCGGGAAGACGCCCGGGATGCCCTCCAGGACGCCTTCGTGAAAGCGTTTGAGGCTCTCTCGAGCTTCGACGCCCGGCGCCCGTTCGGGCCCTGGTTCCTCCAGATCCTGCGGAACAAATGCCGCGATCAACTCCGGAGCCGCGCCTCTCGCTTCCGCCTGGAGACGCCGTCCGATGAGATGGAGCGTCACCCGGCGGACCCCCGCTGGGGGCCCGAGCGACAGCGGCAACGCACCGCCGCCCGGGAGACCCTCTGGGAGGCCCTGGGTGACCTTCCGCCGGAGCACCGGGAGATCCTGGTACTGAAGGAGCTGGAGGGATTCAGGTACGGTGAGATTGCCGGGATCCTGGAGATTCCCGAGGGGACGGTGGCCAGCCGGCTCTTCCACGCGCGGCAAGCACTGAGAGACGCCCTCAGCCGGAACGGCGGCGCAGTCAACGGAGGGTCGAGCTCATGAGCCACGACCCCAAGCTGGAGAACGGGATGGAGATCGTAGATCAGGAAACCCTCATGCGATATCTGGACGGCGAACTGCCTCCGGATGAGCGCCGACGGGTGGAGGCGGCGTTGAGCGCGTCCACCGAGCTCCAACGTGACCTCACCCTCTTCCGGGAACTCAAGCAGGAACTGGCAGGGGTGATCCCCGACGCCGTGGGAGACCGGGCCGTGTCGGTGTGGGAAGCCGTGAACCGAAGGCTGGCCCGGCCCCTGGGTTGGGTCCTCCTGGTATTGGGCGTGTTGGGCTGGACGGCGTACGGGGTCTACATCTATATCACCTCTCCATCGGACCCCGTGGAGAAGCTGGCCACGGGATCTGTGGCCATCGGCATCCTCATCCTCCTGGCCGGCGTCATCGCGGAGCGCTACCGGGAATGGCTCACCGATCCGTACCGGGACGTACAACGATGATCGTGGTGACCACGCCCAACGTGCCCGGCATGAAGATTTCTAGGTGCATGGGATTGGTGAGAGGGAACACCGTCCGGGGGCGGCATCTGGGCCGGGACATCACCGCCATGCTCCGCCTCCTGGCCGGCGGTGAAATCAGGGAGTACTCCAAGCTCATGGGCGAGACCAGAGAGCAGGCCATCGATCGGATGGTGGAGGAAGCCCGGGGGCTGGGTGCGAATGCGGTGGTGGCCGTGCGCTTCCAGACCGCCGAGGTGACCCGGGGAGCCGCCGAGATGCTCTGCTACGGAACCGCAGTCTGGGTGGAGCCGGAGGACGGGTGAATTCAGGACCGGGGAATTCAGGTAGGCGCATGAGCGTGGCGCGCCCCATGGCAGGCCTCTTACTACTACCAATCCTTCAGGGGTGCGCGTTCGTCCAGGGCACCTTCTTCGCCGGACCTCCCGAACCCTCCCCTCTGGAGATGCAGCGGGACTCCATCCTGGGGGTATCCCCGCTGGACGGATCCCTCTGGGGAATCCTGGCGGTGGACGCCGCCACCGGAGATACCCTCTACTCCGAGAATGCAGGGCGCCGGTTCATTCCCGCCTCCAACCAGAAGGTCCTCACCGTGGCGGCCGCCCTGGATCGCCTGGGCCCGGACTACCGTTGGAGCACGGCCATCTACTCCCTGGCGGGAGCGCCCGACGAGGGTGGGGCCATCTACGGGGACGTGGTGATTCCCGCCCTGGGAGACCCAACCCTGGGCCCCCCGTTCCATCCGTCGGGAGCGGACGCCATCGACGCCCTGGTGCAGCGGCTCCAGGGGGCCGGGGTGCAGCGCATCACCGGAGAGATCCTCATCGATGTGAGCGCCTGGGATTCGACTTCCGTACCCGGTAGCTGGATGGTGGAGGATCTGCCCCTGGGATACGGAGCCTCCGGCGGCGCCTTCGCAGTGAACCGGGGCACCGTGGATGTGAACCTCTACGGAGGCACCGTTCCCGGGGCGCCCCCCATTGTCACCTGGAGCCCCCGGGGGAGTCCGGACTTCATCGACTCCCGGGTGACGACCGCATCCTCGGGCGACGTTGCTCCGGTGCGGGGCTACTGGTTGCCGGAATCTGGCCGGCTCCGCTTGGAAGGAAGCGTTCCCGCCGAGCGGGTGGAGCGGGCGTCGGTGAGCATGCGCGACCCCGTGATGGAAAGCGCCCGGGCCCTGAGGAATCGGATGCTGGAAGCCGGGATGGTAGTGGAGGGAGGAGTTCGGATCCTCTGGGACCGGGACCTGCCCCTCCGGGCAGGGTGCGCCAGCGGCTATATCGAAAGCTGTGCCTTCGCCCTGGAAGTGATGCGCCTGGAGTCGCCCCCCCTCTCAAGGGTGGCGCAGGTGATGCTGGAAACCTCAGACAACTGGATGGCAGAGCAGCTTCTCCGAACGCTGGGGCATGAGGCGGAGGGGGTAGGGAGCCGGGAGGCCGGATTTCGAGCGGTGGCAGCGTATCTGACGGGGTTGGGGATTCCGGAGCACGACTACCACCTGGCCGACGGCTCGGGACTCTCCGTGCACAACCTCCTCACCCCTGGCACCCTTGTGACCGTGCTACACCACATGGAAACCGGTCCTCATGCCGCCGCCTTCCGAGACGCCCTGGCCGCCCCGGGAGAGATGGATTCCTCTCTGGAAGAGCGGTTGCTGGGGCTTCGGGGTCGGTTCGTGGGGAAGACGGGAACCCTTCGGCACGTGAACTCCCTGAGCGGCTATCTCACCCGCCCGTCGGGAATTTCGGTCTACGTGGCCATGATGAGCAACGGGGGAGGGCTTCCCGCCGACGACATCAGGGAGGCGATGGATCGGCTGCTGATAGAACTGGATCGGACGCTCCCGTAGCCTCCAGCGCTTCCCGGACCGCTCGCTCGCCCTCCTCCAGGAAGTAGTCCAGGTGTTGGAAGTCGAAGGTCCCGTACCCATCCAGTCGAGGGCGGATATAGATGAGGGGGGGGCCTTTCCAATTGGCGATGGACTCCCGCCGGCGCCGACCCGACATGATGGAAAACACCCGCTGGTGGACGCCCACCAGCCCCGACTCCACCGCCTTCGCACCATCCGCCGCTTCCCCCTCGCCTGAACCCACATCCAGGGCCACGATACCCGTGGCTCCCACCTCCCATGCCCGTTCCAGGGGAAGGGCGTCGCCTGCGCCTCCGTCTATATAGTACAGTTCGTCCGGGAGGCGGACCGGAGGGTACAGGACGGGCAGGGACGCAGAGGCCAGCACGGCATCCAGGAGGGAGGCATCGGTGCGGGCTCCCGGGCCAAACCAATGGGTGCGCCCGCTTCCCAGTTCCACGGCGTTCACCTGAAGGGGGAGTTCCAGGCCACTCCACCCTTCAGCAGGGAGCACCTCCGCCACGTAGGCTCGGAGTACATCCCCCCGGAGAACGGACGAGGCCCGGATGCCATTCACCCAGAGGGCCCGGCGGTAGACCCGCACCAGATCGCCCCGTTTCAGCTCCAGGGCCTGCTCCACCAGCTCGCCCAGGGGCCGCCCACTGGCCAACCCGGCACCCACCAGGGCCCCGATGGATGTGCCCAGGATTCCCGCAGGCACGAAGCCCCCCTCCAGGAGGGCCTTCCAGCCTCCCAGGTGCCCCAGCCCCCGGAGGCCCCCGCCGCCCAGGACCAGCCAGGGCCGGGGGCCCAGATTGACGCCCGCCAGCCGGATGCCCGGCGCGTTGGAATCGTCCCCCGTGCCGGCGGCTTTACCGGGAGAGTCCTGCCTCCCATTCCCCTGAACCACAGCCAGGACACTTCGCCCCAAATTGCGAAAAAACTGTCTCATTACGCTCCTCTCTCCCCTTGACGCTCCCCATGGCCGGGAATAGCTTCCTCATAGCAAGAATGATTCTTATTTGCGTCTGGAATTCGCACCCGGAACCCTCTCAACTCCACATATAATGAGCAACGCTCCCATTCTCAAAATCACCGGCCTCCAAGCCAAGGTAGCTGAAGAGGACGTGCCCATCCTTAATGGCGTGAACCTGGAACTTCCCACCGGGGAAATCCATGCCATCATGGGCCCCAACGGATCGGGAAAGAGCACCCTGGCCAAGGTACTGGCCGGACACCCCGGATACGAAGTCACCGGGGGTAGCGTGTTCTACCGCGGGGAGGAGCTTCTGGAGAGGGAACCCGACGAACGAGCCAAGGACGGCATTTTCCTGGCCTTCCAGTACCCTGTGGAGATCCCGGGGGTCTCCATCGCCAACTTCCTCCGCACGGCGCTTCAGGCCCGGCAGGAGGAGGGTGAAGAGCTGGACCTGTTCGATTTCCAGGATGAGCTCATGGACCGCATGGCGCTGCTGGATATGGATCCCACCTTCGCGGAACGCCCGGTGAACGACGGCTTCTCGGGGGGAGAGAAGAAGCGGAACGAGATTCTCCAGATGGCCATGCTCAAGCCCAATCTGGCCCTCATGGACGAGACGGATTCCGGCCTGGACATCGACGCACTGCAGGTGGTGGCCGCCGGGGTGAACGCCCTCCACAAGGAGAACCCCGACATGACGGTGCTCATCATCACCCACTACCAGCGGCTGCTGGACTACATCACCCCGGATCGGGTACACGTGATGGTGGAGGGTCGAATCGTCCGCTCCGGGGGGCCTGAACTGGCTCACGAACTGGAAGCGCGGGGCTACGAGGAATTCAAAGGCGCGGGGGTTTAAAGCATGCCACAGAACGAGACGGTCACCGACCTGGGATTGGACGAATACAAGTACCACTTCATTACGGAAGACGAACCGGTTTTCCGGTCTGATCGTGGACTGAACGAGAAGGTGGTGCGGGAGATCTCCGTCCAGAAGGGTGAGCCCCAGTGGATGCTGGACTTCCGCCTCAAGGCCCTGAAGATCTACAACTCCAAGCCCATGCCCACCTGGGGTGGAGATCTCTCCAATCTGGAAGCGGTGCTGGACGAGATCTACTTCTACGTCCGCCCCCAGGAAAAGATGGAGCGGTCGTGGGACGACGTGCCTCCCTCCATCAAGGAGACCTTCCAGCGGCTGGGAATTCCCGAGGCCGAACAGAAGGTGCTGGCCGGCGTGGGGGCCCAGTACGAGTCCGAGATGGTCTACCACTCGTTGAAGGAGGAGTGGGAAGCCCAGGGTGTGATCTTCGACTCCATCGAAGATGGCCTGAAGAATCACCCCGAGCTGTTCCGGGAACACTTCGGCACCGTGATTCCTATTGGTGACAACAAGTTCTCGGCCATGAACTCGGCCGTCTGGTCGGGCGGATCGTTCGTCTACATCCCCAAGGGGGTGGAGCTGGACACGCCGCTCCAGGCCTACTTCCGGGTGAACCAGGAGCAGATGGGCCAGTTCGAGCGCACCCTCATCATCTGCGACGAGGGGTCTCAGGCCCACTACATCGAAGGATGCACCGCCCCCATGTACTCCACCGAGTCATTCCATTCGGGGGTCATCGAGATCGTGGTGAAGAAGGGAGCCCGCTTCCGCTACACCACCATCCAGAACTGGTCCACCAACATGTACAACCTGGTGACCCAGCGAGCCATCGTGAACGAGAATGCCACCATGGAGTGGCTGGACGGCAACCTGGGGTCCAAGCTCACCATGAAGTACCCCTCCTGCTTCCTGGTGGGTGAGGGGGCGCATGGCTCGGTCCTCTCCATCGGGTACGCCGGCGACGGCCAGCACCAGGACACCGGCGGGAAGGTGGTGCACGCCGCTCCCAACACCACCTCGCAGATCATCGCCAAGTCCATTTCCAAGGGCACCGGACGGGCCACCTACCGGGGCCTCTGCAAGGTGTATGAAGGGGCCACCCACGCGCGATCCAACGTGGAGTGCGACGCCCTCCTCATCAACGACACCTCCCGCACCGACACCTATCCGTACATCGAGATCGAGGAAGAGCGGGCCAACGTGGGGCACGAGGCCACCGTCTCGAAGGTGGGCGACGAGCAGCTGTTCTACCTCATGAGCCGGGGAATGAGCGAGGAAGAGGCCATGGCCCTCATCGTCCGGGGCTTCATCGAGCCCATCGCCAAGCTGCTCCCGTTGGAATACGCCGTCGAACTCAATCGGTTGATTGATCTGGAAATGGAAGGGTCCGTCGGGTGACGGGCGCGTGAAACGGGCGCTCCGCTTCGTTGGGCTGCGAGGGGAGCTCGCTGCGGCGTAGCGCTGCTACGCCTCACTCGTCCCGCTCTTGCCCGCCTTGCGGAGCATCCCGTTTGACGCGCCCCATTGGGGGCTGAAAATGCAACGATTTCGAATTCCTTTGGAGATAGACGAGCATGGCATCTGAAACTGGCACGGACGTTTTGACGCCTGAGGGCGTCACCGCGCAGCTGAACGGCGACACCGTGGAGCTATCGGGCTCCGGCGACCCGGAATGGCTGATGGAGCGGCGGCGGCAGGCGTGGGAGATCTATGAACAGACGCCCATGCCCACCACGAAGCTGGAAGAGTGGCGGTATACGGATCTCTCGAAGACTCTGAAGCTGGACTCCCTGGAGGCGGTGGAGCGAAACCGCCGCACCGTGCCTCCGGACCAGCTCCCCGAGTCCGTGCAGCAGACCATGGCCGCCGACCAGGCGGCCGCAGGACGCGTGGTGGTGCTGGACGGCACCGTGGTCCATGTGGACCTCAGCTCCGAGCTGGCAGCCAAAGGGGTGAAGCTGGCGTCGCTCCGGGATGCCGTGGAGCGATTCCCGGATCTGGTTCGGGACCATCTGGCCGTGGCCGCCCTCCCGCCGGAAGAGGGGAAGTTCCAGGCGCTGAACGCAGCCCTCTGGACCGACGGGGTGCTCCTTCATGTGCCCAGGGGAGTGCGACTGGAGCGCCCTGTGCGGGTAACCCGCCATGTGTCGGAAGCCGGAAAAGCCGTGTTCTCCCGCACTCTCATCGTGGCGGACGAGGCCAGCCAGGTCTCCTTCGTGGAGGAGGTCATCTCACCCAACCTGGACGCCCAGAGCCTGGTCTCCTCGGCGGTGGAGATCATCGCCAAGGATGGTGCCCAGCTTCAATACGTGGGGCTGCAGCGCATGGGCCGCGGGGCCTTCGCCCTCTCCCAGCAGCGCACCCTGGCCTACCGTGACTCCACCCTGGACACCTTGAATGTGAGCCTGGGCGCGTCGGTGGCCCGGGTAGACCTCCACGCCCGCCTGCTGGGGCCCGGGGCCAACTCCGACATGCTGGGCCTCTACTTCGGCGACGACGACCAGCACTTCCATCACAACACGGGCCAGGATCATGTGGCGGGCAACGCCCGGAGCGACCTCCTCTACAAGGGCGCCCTGGACGGGAAGTCCCGGGCCGTGTTCCGGGGCGTCATCAAGGTCCACAAAGGGGCCCAGCGCACCGATGCGTACCAGACCAACCGGAACCTCCTGTTGTCCGGATCAGCCCGGGCCGACTCCCTGCCCAACCTGGAGATCGAGGCCGACGACGTGCGCTGCTCCCACGGCGCCACGGTGGCCGAACTGGATGCGGAACACCTGTTCTACCTCATGAGCCGGGGCATCTCCCGTGACATCGCCGAGCGACTGGTGGTGATGGGCTTCCTGGGCGAGGTGCTCTCCAAGCTCCCCCTTCAGGGGGTGGTGGAGAAGGTGTCTGAAGCCATCCGGTTGAAGCTCCGTCATGGCTGAGTGGATCCGGGTGGGAAGGGTGGACGACTGCCCTCCGGGAAAGATCCTGGGTGTAGCTCAAGGAGCGCACCGGGTGGTGGTGGTGAATGCCGAGGGAGAGTTCCATGCGCTGAAGGATCAGTGCTCCCACCAGGACCTGCCCCTCTCCGACGGCGACCTGGACGGCTTCACGCTGGAGTGCTGCTATCACGGTGCCCAGTTCGATGTACGCAGCGGCAAGGCGCTCTGCCTGCCGGCCATCCGTGCGGTGCCCTGCTACCCCGTGGAGGTGCGGGACAGGGACATCTATGTCCAGGTTGGATAGTCCGCCGGTTCAGGACCTGGCGGCCCGCTGGCGGGACCACTATCCGGCCCTCCAGCAGGAGGTGAACGGGCACCCCCTGACGTATCTGGACAACGCCGCCACCACCCAGAAGCCCCAGGTGGTGTTGGACGCCCTTCTCAGCTACTACCGGAACGACAACGCCAACGTCCATCGGGGCATCCACGAACTGAGCCGACGGGCCACCGAGGGCTTCGAGGGGGCTCGCAGCACCGTGGCCACCTTCCTGGACGCCCCCTCCGCCCGGGAGATCATCTTCACCCGGGGAACCACGGAAGCCATCAATCTGGTGGCCTCCTCCTGGGGCAACGCCAACGTGATGGAAGGCGACGAGATCGTGCTTTCGGTGCTGGAGCACCACTCCAACCTGGTGCCCTGGCAGCTGCTGGCCGCCCGCACCGGGGCCCGCCTTCGCTATCTGGAGTTGGACGAAGAAGGGCGCCTCCGGCTGGACATGCTGCCTGAGCTCTTGAACGAACGCACCCGCATGGTGGCGGTGAACCACGTGTCCAACTCCCTGGGCACGCTGAACCCGGTGGCGGAGATCGCCCGGGCGGCGCATGAGGTGGGCGCCCTCATTCTGGTGGACGGGGCCCAGGCCGTGCCGCATCTGTCGGTGGATGTGCAGGCCCTGGGCTGCGATTTCTATGCCTTTTCCGGTCACAAGGTGGGAGGCCCCACGGGCATCGGTGCCCTCTGGGGGCGCGAAGCCCTCCTGGATGCCATGCCCCCGTACCAGGGGGGCGGCGAGATGATCAGCGTGGTAGAGCGCCAAGAGAGCAGCTGGGCCAAGCTGCCCCACAAGTTCGAGGCCGGCACCCCTCACATTGCCGGGGCCATCGCCCTGGCGGCGGCCCTGGACTTCACCCGGATGGTGGGGCCCGATGAGATCCTGGCCCATGAGCAGGCCCTGGTGGCCTACGCCATGGAGGGAATGGCCCAGTTGGACGGGATGACGGTCTACGGCCCCCGGAGTCCCCAGGAGCGCTCCGGCGTCATCTCGTTCAACCTGGGCGACGCCCACCCCCACGATGTGAGCACCATTCTGGACAGCCGGGGGGTGGCCATCCGGGCGGGGCACCACTGCTGCCAGCTGGTGATGCGCCATCTGGGCGTGGCTGCCACATCCCGGGCTTCATTCTATCTTTACAACACCCGGGAGGATGTGGATCGCCTCCTGCAGGGGCTGGAGCAGGTGCAGAGCATCTTCGGGACGGAGGCGGCGGTATGAGCGAGCCGGCTATGGACTCCCTCTACCAGCAGGTGATCCTGGATCACTACCGGAAGCCCCGGAACAAGGGCGAGATGGCCGATGCTTCCGTGGGCATCCACATGGCCAACCCCACCTGTGGCGATGAGGTACACCTCTATCTCCAGGTGGAAGACGGCCAGATCCGAGACATGTGCTTCACCGGCCAGGGGTGCTCCATTTCCCAGGCGTCCATCTCCATGATGACCACTCTGGTGAAGGGGAAGCCTCTGGATGAAGGCTTGGCCCTGGCGGAACGTTTCACCGCCATGATGCACGGCGATGAGGACGCGGCCGAAGACCGGAGCCTGAAGAACCTTCGAGCCCTCCAGGGGGTGAGCAAGTTCCCCGTTCGAATCAAGTGCGCCCTCCTGGGTTTCGATGCTCTTCAGGAAGCCGCCAAGAAGCTCGACGAATCATGAACGACGCCGACTCCGCTTCCGGTTCCGGCTCCGCCTCCGGTTCCCTCCGATTGGACACCCTCCTGGGGTGGATGGAGCTCAGGGCATCGGCCCAGGGGATCACCGAGCTTCGCTTTCAGGAACGGATGGTGGGAGAGCCTCGCACCAGCTCGCCTGCGGGCCCCGAAGGATCACAGGCCCACCTGGAGATGGCCGCGGCGTTTCTGAAGGCCTACTTCGACGGGCATGTCTCTTCCTTTGCTTCGTTACCCATGGATCTCACCGGAGCCACCCCCTACCACGCCCGGGTGTGGGCCGCCCTGCGCCGGATTCTTCCGGGGGAAGTGCGCACCTACGGCGATCTGACCCGGGAGTTGGGGGAGGGAAGCCCTCGGGCGCTGGGACAGGCCGTGGGGGCCAACCCCATTCCCATCCTCATCCCCTGTCATCGGGTGGTGCGCATGGATGGAACCCTGGGGGGATATTCCGGAGGGCTCCGACGCAAGGCGTTCCTCCTGCGCCATGAGGGAGTGGATGTGTCAGGCGAGCGGGAAGACAGTCGGGTGGTGCCGGGGGGGTTGAACCTGGGGCTGTAGCCACCTGGGCCGCCTACGCTTCTTCTCCCGGCCGGACCTCCCCCGCCACAGGAAAGTAGAGGGTGACACGGCTACCCTGGCCGGGCTGGGATTCCAGCGTCACCTCGCCTTCCGATTGGCGCACGAAGCCCTGGACCATGGACAGGCCCAGGCCGCTGGCCGTGCCAACCTCTGCGGTGGTGAAGAACGGGTCGAACACCCGTGCGATGAGCTCCGCCGGGATACCAACTCCATCGTCTTCGACGGTCACCGACACATACCGGCCCTCCAACTCGCCGTTCTCCGACCCGTCCACGTTCCAGGCCCCCCTTGCAAGGGGGGCAGTGAAAGCTCGGGTGCGGATGGTCACCGTGCCCCCTTGGGGAAGTGCGTCCTGGGCGTTGTCGGTGAGATGGATGAGGGCGGTCCGGAATCGAGATCCATCCAGTCGCACCGCAGGCAACGCTTCCTCCAGGTCCAGTTGGAGGTCCACGTCTGTGCGGCCCGGTGCCAGGATCCTGGGTCGGAGCGCGTGGATCAACCCGTTCACATCCAGCGGACGAGGATCCAGGCGCTCCGCACAGGCATAGCTCAGGAGCTCTCCGGTAAGGTTACGGCCCCTCTCCGCGGCCGAATGGATGGAGCCCAGCAGCTCATCCATCCCTTCCGAGCTTCCGCGAGCCCTGGTCAACTCCAGCTCTCCTACTGCACCCATGATGACGGTGAGGATGTTGTTGAACTCGTGGGAGAAGCCGGCAGTGAGCCTTCGACTCACCTCCCAGAGGCTCCCCTCCTGGATTCGGGAAGCCATCTCCCGTTGCATGGTGATATCGGTGATGGTGCCAATGACCCGGGACGGGAGCCCTTCCTTCGTCCAGGTCATGACCTGGCCCTGATCACGGACCCACCGGTAGTTCCCGTCGGCCGCCCGGATGCGGTACTCGGCTCCATACGCCTCGGTACCCCCTTCAAGGTGCTCCTGCAGAGCCTGGGCCACCCGGGGATGGTCATCAGGATGGACCAGTTCCTTCCATACGTCCACCGTGGAGACCCCCTGGTCATCAGGGTATCCCAAAAGGCGAAGCCACCCCACAGAACGGAAGAGCCGCCCCGTCTGCGGCTCCCAGTCCCAGACACCATGATCCGCCGCCTCCAGGGCGAACGACCACCGTTCCTCGGCAATCCTGAGGCGCTCTTCCAGGGCCTTCTGATGGGTGAAGTCCACCATCTGTCCCACCAGATAGAGAGCTTCCCCCGATGGGTCCCGCACTGCCGTGCCCGAGATGAGCACTTCCACCGGCTTTCCCGACCGGTGTTCGACACGCTTCTCCAGCCGATATCCGTCAGACCCTCCGGCCAGGACGTAGGCCACAGCGTTTCGGGTCGCCTCCCGGTCGGCCGGGTAGATGACCTGGATGAAATCCCGGCCCACCAGCTCTTCCGGCTGGTACCCCAACAGCTCCGCGCAGGCGGGGTTCACCGTGAGGATGCGTCCGTCCCCATCTACCACCGATACCCCGATGGAAGAATGAAGGAACGCCAATCGAAAAAACCCTTCCTCGTCGGAGGACCGGCTGCTGATCATGACAGAATTTGGCCTTTCCACATCGAATACCGCGCGGCAGGGACCGTTCGCTTGAAACGGTTCAGCGGCATTGGGAGCACACCTCAACCGCATAGGGATACACGCATGCGAGCCACTGGCATTCCACTATATGATCAGAGCGGGTGCCGCGTCTACCACAGGCTTGGAGCGTGCTCCCGGCCCGGTTTGGAGCGTGCTCCCGGCCCGGTATAGATTGCGCCACCGGGAGTGATGCTCCCCCGCTCTCCACTCCGGAGTCGTGCCATGAGGTTTCGTACGCTTTTCGCAGTCGTTTTTCTGGCCCATCCAGCCATGGCCCAGAACGTGGACCAGGCCTACACGGATCTCATCCACGAATTCACCACGGAAGAGTTCTTCCTCACGCCGCTGGTAGACCACCTGCCGGCCTCCGAGACCGTGCCCACCCCCCTGGATGTGCTGGGATACATCAGCGGCACCCGCGACCAGCTCACCCATACCGCCCAGATCTACCACTATCTGAGGGAGGTGGCGGGCGCCTCACCCCGGGTGACGGTGCGGACCATCGGAACTTCGGAGGAAGGCCGCGAGGTGCTGCTGGTTCTCGTGTCCAGTGAGGAGAACCTGCGAGAGCTGGACAACCACAAGGAGTTCATGGCCCGCCTGGCGGATCCCAGGGGAACCACCGAGGAGGAAGCCGCCCGAATCATCTCGGAGGTGAAACCCATGTACTGGGCCACCGGCGCCATCCACTCCGCCGAGACCGGATCGCCGGAGATGCTCATGGAGCTCACCTATCGGCTGGCGGTAGATGAAGGAGAGTTCATCCGGGCCATCCGGGACAACCTCATCGTCATGTTCACCCCGGTGGTGGAGGCCGACGGACGAGACAAGGTGGTGGATGTGCACATGGCGCCCCGGGTAAACCCCGACGGCCCCAACCCCGAACGGCCCCTCTACTGGGGAAAGTACGTCTACCACTCCAACAACCGGGACGGGATGGCGCTGTCGCTGAACCTCTCCCGAACCATCACCAGGACCTACCAGGAGTACCATCCCGTGGTGGTGCATGACCTCCACGAGTCGGCATCGTACCTGTACACCTCCACCGGGCGAGGGCCGTACAACGCCTGGCTGGATCCCATCGTGATCTCCGAATGGAACCGCCTGGCCCACAAGGAAGTCCGGGAGATGGGCGCCTTCGGGGTTCCCGGGGTCTACACCCACGACTTCTACGATGGATGGAGCCCCAACTACATGTTCTGGGTGGCCCACCTCCACAACTCCATCGGCCGCTTCTACGAGACCCAGGGAGCCCGGAACGCGTCGGACTACATCCTTCGCACCAACGTGGACCGCCAGTGGCACCGGCCCAATACCCCCCTTCGGGAAGTGGTGTGGTCCATCCGGAACAACACGAACCTCATGCAGAGTGCGCTGCTCATTGCCCTGAACGAGGTAGCCACGAACCGGGAGGAGTACGCCCGGAATTTCTGGCTCAAGGGGCAGCGGGCCGTGGCCAAGGCCCGCATGGAGGGGCCCGCGGCCTACGTGTTCCCTGCGGATGACCCCCGGCCCGGCCAGCAGGCCCGGACCCTGCAGACGCTACAGCGGCACGGAATGGAGGTGCACCGAAGCTCGGCGGCGGCCTCGGTGGAAGGCCCGGATGGCGAGGCCATGACCGTACCGTCCGGAAGCTACGTGGTGCGGATGGATCAGCCGTACTCCCGAGGCGCAGACATGCTGCTGGACCGGCAGTACTACAGCCCGGACGACCCGGCCCCCTACGACGACGTGGGTTGGACCTTCGGTCCGCTCTACAACGCCCAGACCATTCGGGTGGTGGACCCGGCCATCCTGGATGCGCCCATGACCCTGGTGGAAGAAGAGGTGCGGGCCGCCGGAGGGGTGGCGCAGGCCAGATCAGGCGGGGCGGCGGCCTTTCTCATTCGCTACAACGCCGACAACAACCTCACCGCGTTCCGCTTCGCCCACCCGGACCTCCGGTTGGAAGCGGCCCGGGAAGCCTTCGAGGCCGGGGGGGAAGCCTTCGAACCCGGCAGCTTCATCGTCCCCACCGACGGGAACCCGGGGAATCTCAGGGATCTTCTGGAGGAGGCGGGCCGGGAGTACGGCTTCACCGCCATGGCTGCGGGCTCGGTCCCAGAGGTGGAACGACACGCTGTGGCTGTGCCCCGCATCGCCCTGTTGCACACCTGGCTCACCACCCAGAACGAAGGGTGGCTCCGCATCGGATTGGACGAGTACGGCGTTCCCCACGACTACATCTCGGTGCACGAGGTGCGGGACACCCCGGATCTACGATCGCGCTACGATGTGATTCTCATGGGACCCTCCGTATCGGACCCGCTGCTTCTGCTTCGGGGAGTCCAGGGAGACGACCCCATCCCGTGGCAGCAGTCGGAGCACACCCCCAACATCGGCCGGCAGGCCTCCTCAGCCGACATCCGGGGAGGACTGGAGCTGCAAGGGGTGCAGCACCTGGAGCGCTTCGTAAGGGACGGCGGGACGCTCATCACCCTGGGCAACTCCAACGCGCTTCCCATCCACTTCGGGCTGGCTCCGGGGGTGAGCACCCGTGAGCCGGCAGGCCTCTGGGCCCCCGGCGGGGTCTATCGCACGAAGCGCACCGACGCCGGAAGTCCCCTGGGATGGGGCTACGACGACGAGCTGGGGGTCTACTTCAACGGCGGCCACGGCCCGCTCCTCCACGACGGGGAGAGCCGTCCCGGCGCCCAGGCCCCGACGGTGGCGGACGGGAGTACCACCACGCGGCGCTCCGGCCGGGGGGGCATCGACGAGGAAGATCAGCCCCAGGTGCGGGGGCGGGACTGGGGGGAGGCCAGCCTGGAGGCGTATCGCGCGGAGCACGGTGAAGACGAGGAGGAAGCCGGCAGTGGCTTCTTCGGCTTCACCCAGGGAGGCGACGCCCAGGTGCGCACCGTGTTCCGGTTCCACGACGACCCCACCCAGCTCCTGATCTCCGGCGGGCTGAACGGGGCCCGGCAACTCACCGGATCCCCGGGGCTGGTGGATGCCCGGTTGGGAGAGGGCCATGTGGTGATGTTCTCGTTCAACCCATTCTGGCGAGGGGGAACCCTGGGTTCCTACTCGCTGCTGTTCAATGCCCTTCTCCACCACGGCAACCTGGATGTGGGGGTGGAGGAGGAAGGGGAAGGGGAAGGAGAAGCGGAGGCGGGCGGGAACTGACCCCAGGCGCGGCACCGGACGCCGCCCGAGACGCACGCCGCCTGACGCACCGACCGAAGATCAGATATTCGACGTCCACTTCATCGTCGTGGGGGAAGCACGACACAGCGACGATAGCGTTGGACTCGGATTCGCTGTGGGCCAGCCTACGGCAGCAGGCCGTTGCACCTGGGCTCTCTTGATCCGCACCACGACTTATCGTATACTTACGATATACAATAGAATCAGACACCCGGGACAACCCATGCTGACCAAAGCCGCCCTCTTTCCCACCACCCTGGCATCGCTGGCCAAACAGGCGAAGGCTCTGAGCCACCCCGCCCGCCTCGCCATCATCGAGCATCTCGCCGCCCGCGAGACATGCGTCTGCGGCGATTTGGTGGACGCGCTCCCTCTGGCGCAGGCCACGGTCTCACAGCACCTCAAGGTGCTAAAGGCCGCCGGCTTGGTGAAGGGTGAGGTGAATGGCCCACGCTCATGCTATTGCGTCGACTTGGATGCGCTGACGGGCCTTCGCGAGGCATTCGACTCCTTCTTTCGCGAAGCGCTATCCGAAGCCCCGACCTGTGCACCTGACGCGGGCTGCTGCTGACCCTTTACTCCACCCTCCTACCACCAACACGAACAAGGATGCCAATCTCATGGTTAGACTCCAGATCTACGAACCCGCGATGTGCTGCTCCACCGGCCTCTGCGGCCCCGACCCCGACGAGGCGCTGGTCCAGTTCTCCGCCGACATCAGGGCGCTTTCCGCCGAGGGCGTCTCTGTCCAGCGCTTCAACCTGAGCCAAACCCCCCACGCCTTCGTGGACGAACGGATTGTCAACGAGGCCCTCGACCGAGAGGGGGTACAGGCACTCCCAGTCATCGTGCGCGAGGGCGAGATCGTGAGCAAGGGACGCTACCCTTCGCGAGAGGAGCTTGCCCGGATGGCACGCCCAAGTGAGGAGATGGCCACGCCGGAGGCGGGGGCTTCGCTCTACACCCCGCAGGTAGCCGAGCTCGTGGCCATCGGGGCGGCCATCGCGTCGAACTGCGAAGCCTGCTTCCGCTTCCACTTCGACCAGGCGCGAAAGCTTGGGGTCTCGCGCGATGACATGATCCGAGCCGTGAACACGGCGCAGGGCGTGAAGAACGCTCCGGCCCGCGCCATGATGGAGCTTGCAGCCAAGTACCTCGACCCCGAATCCGTTCCGACCACCGGTGGCTCATGCGACGGTGGAGGTGGAAACGACGCCTCTTGCTGCTGAACGAAATCGCATGCTCCCGTGCCCATCCCCCGCTGATCCCGAGTTCCCATGCTTCATGTCATTGAACACCCCACGCGTCACCTCTTCTTCACCGGGAAAGGTGGCGTCGGCAAGACGAGCCTGGCCACGGCCACGGCGGTTGCACTCGCCGATGCCGGTAAGCGCGTCCTTCTGGTCTCCACCGACCCCGCCTCGAACCTCGGACAGGTCCTCGAAGCCGAGGTGAGGGACAGCATCGGTCCAGTACCGTCCGTGCCCGGCCTCAGCACCTTCAACATCAACCCGGAGGCCGCGGCGGCCGAGTACCGCGAGCGCGTCGTAGGGCCGGTCCGCGGGATCCTCCCCGAGGCCGCCATCGCGCAGATGACCGAGAGCCTCTCGGGAGCGTGCACGACGGAGATCGCCTCGTTTGACGCGTTCACACGGCTACTGACCGATCCGGCGCTGGTGCACGACCAGGACCACGTCGTCTTCGATACGGCACCCACGGGACACACCCTCCGGCTTCTGCAGCTCCCGGCTGCGTGGAGCGACTTCATCGACACGAACCCGGACGGGGCTTCGTGCCTGGGCCCGGCCTCGGGGCTTCAGGCGCAGCAGACGCAGTACGCCGCCGCCGTCAGGGCGCTCGGTGACCGCGAACAGACGACGCTCGTGCTGGTCACGAGACCGGAGTCTTCGGCGCTGGCCGAGGCCGCCCGCTCATCGGCCGAGCTCGCCGCCCTCGGCGTGAACAGCCAGCGGCTCATCGTGAACGGGGTGTTCAGGGCCACGGATCCTGGCGATGGCCCCGTAGATGCCCTCGCCGCCGCCATCGAGGCTCGTCAGCGGGAGGCGATGGAGAATTTTCCCACTTCGCTCCGGGAGCTCCCCGTCGAGACCGTTTCGCTCAAGGCCCACAACCTCGTGGGCATCGCCGCGCTCCGGGCGCTCCTTTCCGATGCACCGCTCGAAGCGCTCGAGGTCGACACGTTCACCGCACCTGACCTGCCGCCGCTCTCCGACCTGGTGGACGAGATCGAAGCCGATGGGAAGGGACTCGTCATGGTCATGGGCAAGGGAGGAGTCGGAAAGACCACGATCGCGGCCGCCGTGGCCGTTGAACTCGTCCGGCGCGGACATCCGGTGCATCTCTCGACAACGGACCCGGCTGCCCATCTGGAGCACGCGCTCGCCGACGAAGTCGAGGGACTGACGCTCAGCCGCATCGACCCGCGGGAAGAGACGCGCCGCTACACCGAGCACGTCCTCGCCACCAAGGGGAAGAAGCTCGACGCCGATGGGCTCAAGCTGCTCGAAGAGGACCTCCGAAGCCCGTGCACCGAAGAAGTCGCCGTCTTCCAGGCCTTTTCGCAGCGGATCCGCGAGGCGTCGCGGGGGTTCGTGGTGCTGGATACGGCGCCCACGGGCCACACCCTACTCCTCCTGGACCAGACTGGAGCCTATCACCGCGAAGTGGCTCGCAACGTCTCCGGGGACCCGGAGGGAGCCAGGGGGAAGGTCACAACGCCGCTCATGCGGCTCCAGGACCCGTCCCTGACGAAACTCCTCATCGCCACGCTCCCCGAGACGACGCCGGTTCTCGAGGCGGCAGGGCTGCAGGCCGACCTTCGTCGTGCCGGGATCGAGCCCTACGCGTGGGTAGTCAACCAGAGCCTGGCTGCGGCGCAACCGACCGACCCGCTGCTGGCAGCCCGCGCCCGCGCCGAGGCTTCGCAGCTCCGCGCCATCGTCACCGAGCACGCCACCCGCGTCGCCCTGGTCCCCATGACCGCCTTCGAGCCCGTGGGTCCCGACGCGCTACAGGCGCTCGCCCGCGGCGCCTCCGTCCTTGAAACCGCCTGACCTATCGATATGACCGAGGAGAGGTGGCCGACATCCAGGGCTTTACCCGGGAGCACCGCCAAGGCGGTGGCGGTGCGGAGTGCGCGGTGCGGCTGATGGAGGCAGCGGGTCGCCAACGCCAGATCAGGGGGCATCATGCCCGGGAGGTATGACACCAGCAAGAAGTGGGGCCGCTTTCGTAGGTGGTGCCTTCCAAACTCCCGCGGCTGGACTCGAACCAGCGACAAGCGGATTAACAGTCCGCTGCTCTACCAACTGAGCTACGCGGGATCACGTAGAACGTGAAAAGTACCTCCGGGCGCCGAGGGGGGTCAAGGGACCGGAGGTGAGGGAGCCTGAACCGGGATGGTGAGACCCGGGGTGGAAGCCAGACGCTGGTCATAGCTCAGGAGAGAACATCCCAGGGCCTCCGCCAGGGCGGCGTAGGCGGCATCGTACGCGGTGAGGTTCTGCCGGAGGCCCCAAACCCGGGGAAGAAGGGGGAGCGCCGGATGCCTTGCGATGGGGAGCGCCTGCAGGATCTCCAGGGCGGCCCCAGCGTGGCCGGGGTCCAGAAAGCCGGCCAGCTCAAGCTTCCGAAGGACCTGGGTGACCTCCAGATCCAGGAGATCGGGAGCGTGGAGGGCTCCCTCGTGGGCCTCGAGCCACGGCTCCACCTCCCGCCCCCGCTCCGAACCCAGAAGGAACTCCACCACACACGACGCATCCAGAACCATCACCGGCTGTCACGAAGCTCCCGCACCAGTTCGGCCATGGGTGGAGCGTCGACGATGGACGGGAGGGTTCGAATGCGAGCCGCCAGCTCGGCAACGGTGGGCCGAGCCACCTCCCGCTCCAGGGCGCGGAGAGCCAGGTCGGAAAGGGTCATCCCCTCCATGGCCGCTCGGGACTTCGCCCTTCGGTGAAGTTCGCCGGAGACATTGCGAATCTGAATCATAGACATGTGATTATGATGGTTTCCTCATAATCACATGTCAAGCAATGCCATCTGGCGCACGACGGAGGTGGCGGCACGATCAGCTGTCGGAGACGTGGGAGTTGGAACTCTAGTACAATCCAGGCCGCCACGAGTTTGGGTCCAACCGGGGGAGCTCCAGGTCGTTGACTTTCTGCTACCATTGCCCTTGTATGTAACCCTTCAGTGTCACTATGATACACGAAGTACTCATCATGAAACCTTTACAGCTCCCCCCAGTTGAGGAGACACCGGATGAAAGGGACCAACCCATCAGGTGCCATCCACCCGACGATATTCCTGATCCTGTGGTTCGCCGTGGGCTTCGGCCTCGAGCGCGTCATGCCGCTGGAGCTTCCGGGAGCGACCGCCCTGGCCCCCTTGACGGTAGTACTCTTCCTTGCCGGCGGTGTCCTGTTCGTCTGGTCCGCGCTGGAGTTGCGCCGAAGTGGTACAACCACGGAACATGGACAACCCACCACCGTGCTCGTTACGGACGGTCCGTATGCCTTCAGCCGGCATCCCATCTATCTGGCCTTGGTCTGCATCCTGCTCGGTCTGGCCATCCGCTCCGCGAGTGTCTGGTTCGTGATGGTCACCGCCGTGTTCTGGATCGCGGTTCAGTGGTTCACGGTGAGAAAGGAAGACGCCTACCTGGCAAGCCAATTCCCGGAGCCGTACGCGCGGTACAAAGGCTCCGTTCGGCAGTGGATATAGGGAGAAGACGATAATGTCGTTGAGCCGGAAGCATTCCGTTCCCGATATAGCCGACCGGCATCGTCGGCTCATCGCCTTTGCACTGCTGGCGCTGGGCGCGCGGTACGCAGTGTCTGCAAGCGTTCACCTCGTGGATTCCCGCTTCGAATCGGTCCTGGAGATGGTCGCAGACGGCTTCGCCCTGGTGGGAGTGGGTCTGGTGGTGCCCGTGTTCATCTGGAAGGCGCGGAACCGGTCGAAGGAGGACTGGCACCTCTACGGGGATCCCGACGGATTCGTGGCGCAGACCATCACGCGGGCTCAGAGTGTGTCGTGGGTGGCCACGTTCCTGGTGTTGGTGGTTCTCGAGCCGCTCAACCGGCTGTCGGAATGGATGCCCACGGCCTTCTTCTTCGACATGGTCCTGGCGATGATGATCCTCATCTTCTCGGGTGCTTACTTTGTGTTGGACCGAGCGCCTGCGGACGAGTCTCCGAGATGACCCATGCGTGACGTCGAGCTCAGAAACCGGATCAGGGTATTTCGGGCCGAACACGGCCTGACCCAGAGCGATCTCGCAGAGCGGATCGGCGTGTCCCGGAAGACCATCAGCACCATCGAGGTGGGCCGCTTCGTGCCCTCCACGACCATCGCCCTGCTCATCGCACGTCACTTCGACGTACCCTTCGAGGAGATCTTCTGGATCGAGGAAGCCGGGAGGAAGCCGGTTTGAGGATTCAATCGTTGTTGGTCCAAACTCCCCCAACCGCGGAAGCCCTGGCCCATGGATGACCCCCGCTCCATCACCCAGCCCGATCCGGCGCTGCGAAGGTACTACCTCATCACGTCGCTGTTGGGCGGGCCCTTCTTTCCCTTCATCTATCTTCCCCTCTGGTTCAAGTACCGCACGCTGCGCTATCGCTTTGACGACGACGGGGTGTCCATGTCGTGGGGGCGCTTCTTCCATCGGGAAACATATCTCACCTACCGCCGCATCCAGGACATCCAGGTGAGCCGTGGGGTGATCCAACGGCGGCTGGGGCTGGCAGACCTCCAGCTTCAAACCGCATCCGGAGGGTCCGGGGCGGAGATGAAGATCGAGGGCGTGCGGAATCCCGATCGGTTGCGGGACTTCCTCTACGAGCGGATGCGGGGGGCTCGGGACGATGGGCCCGGGAAAGTGCCCGGGGAGGTGCCTGGAGAGGCACCTGGGGAGGCTCCGGAAGCCGCCCACACAGCTGCCCCCCCACAGGAGGCACTCCATCTCCTCCGGGAGATCCGGGATGAACTCCGGAGGGTGAACGCAGCGGGCACATCGGGAGCGGATCATGGGGAATAGCGAGGATTCATCGCCACCGCGGGCCCAAGCCCCGGTCCAGGCTCAGGCCCGAGCCCAAGCCCCGACCCAGCCCGGCACCTCCGGAAGGGCCCCGACGCCCCGCCACTATCGCGGGATCTGGGCCCTCCTGGCCCGCTGGCTGCAGGTGCCGCTGGAACCGCCTTCCATGCCACCCGGAGATCACCATTGGTCTCGCAGCTTCGGCCCGGCCGATTCCTTCCTGCGCTATCTGAAGCTCCAGTATCTGCTGGTGGCCGGCGCACTGGGCCTGCTCCTGGGACCTCTTGCCGTGGCGGTGGTGTTCGGCCTGGCTCGCGACGGACATGCCACGGCGGCGGCGGCGGTCTTATTCCTGGGGATCCTGCCCATATCCCTGTGGGCCCTGGCCGGCTACGGAGCCCTGCAACTCCAATTCGATACCACCTGGTACGTCATGACCGACCGGGCGTTGCGGACGCGCTCGGGAATCTGGGTGCTGAAGGAGATGACGATCACCTTTGACAACGTCCAGAATGTGAAGGTGCGACAGGGCCCCATCCAGCGGTGGTTGGGCATGGGAAATGTGGTTGTGGAAACCGCCGCCGCAGGCGCCGTGACCAGTCAGCAGGGCACCACCTCGGCCAGCGCGGCGGTGCTGGCCGGCGTGGCAGATCCCCACGATCTGAGAGACCGGATCATCACCCGGATGCGGGCCGGCGGGAGCGCGGGGCTGGGGGATGCGGACGAACCGACGCGTGAAGCGCACGACGGCATCTGGACGCCGGCCCATTTGACACTGCTTCGGGAGATCCGGGAGGAAGTGAGGGCGCTCAGGTAGTCCGGAGAGACACCGGCGCCAGGGCGCCTTCGTTCGTCGGGCCGGCCAACCTGAAAACTCAAACGATGGGGACGCGAGTGCCGAGGACGGGCGAGCAAGCGGGCGGGTCGATGAACGCCAACTCGTCCTGCATGAGCTTGAAATTGGCCATCTGGACCGTCGGTCGAAGAAACTGAAGGGTCACGTCTCGGATAGTGGGATAGCTGAGGCTGGCGAATCCCACGTAGGGCCGGCTCTGACTGCCCCCGAGAGCATCGATCACGACATCCGCGCGCGGGTCGTCCAGCACAGTTGGGGCTAGGTCGTACTGATCAAAGCCCAGCGTTTCGGCCATGCTTTGCACCAAGGCCGTATGGTCCTTTCGCCAGTAGCTCTGCATTTCTGCCGGGGTGTCTCGAGGCCGGGGCCTCAAACAAAAGCTGACCCGCGCCGTACCCGGCTGCTCGGCGCGGGGGGCCGCAACGATCAACTCCCGACATACTGCTGCCGCGGTGACCTGGGTATACGGTGCCCGCATTCGGCGGAGTCGGCTCAGCGCTGCGATGCCGGTTTTTGACGTGGCGGCGGCGAGAAGGTCCTCGACAGACGGCCACCAGAATTCGTCGACCACGTCCCAGCGTTCCGCGCCACCCCGGGCCGCCGCGCCACCATCCCGGGGGGTGTCCGTCCGGTGGCCGGTGGTGAGTGCCACAAGGGAAGCCACGATGCGGGTGCGGCTGAGTAAGAGCACCCGGCGCACCAGGTGGCCCGGACTCACGGAATGCACCTGGGAATACCGCGTGAACCCCAGCTCTTCTTGAAGCGCCAGTGTGGGAGGGCCCAGATCGTGCCGCCACGCAGCTTGTATCGAGCTACGCTCGCGCGATTGCGCCAGACGATGACAGATCACCAGCTTCGCTTCCATCAAGCTGCCAACTCCAACCAGACGAGGACCGGTCCGTTCCGCCCCGAAGCATCCGAGACCGAGCGGCGTTGCATGCAGACCCAGGACCGAATAAGCTTGGTCTCCTTCCAGAATGGTAAGGGGCCGTATGAACATACCCAGCATACTAACTGGAGTCGCGGCGCTGCTGGTCCTGGCTTGGGCAACCGGCGTCTACCTGTTCGCACGCCTCACCATCAACCCCAAGCGACACACCGCCTGGAGCGATCCCAAGGCTGAGCTTGGGTTGGACTTCGAGCCGGTGAGCTTCGAGGCGCGGGACGGTCTGACCATCAAAGGCTGGTTCATCCCCGGACCCAACCGTCCTCCGGCTGCCACGGTGATCATTGTGCACGGCTGGCCCTGGAATCGCATGGGTACGCCCGCCAACCGGCTCCTCTGGGACCTGCCGGGCAGCACTCCCGTGAACCTCATGCCACTGGCCGGACGCCTGCACGCCGAGGGCTACCACGTCCTGATGTTCGACGTGCGGAACTACGGCGAGAGCGGCGGCGACCTGCCCCAGACCTACGGATGGAAGGAGTCGTGGGACCTCCTGGGGGCATTGGACATGCTCGACGCCCGCGACGACGTCGACTCGGCTCGCATGGGCGTCGTCGGGTTCTCCATGGGCGGCAACACCCTGCTCTACGCCGCGGGTGTTACCGATTTGGTCCGCGCCGGTGTAGCCATCCAACCCACCACGCCGGCAGTATTCTCGGCGCGTTACCGCAAGGCCAACTTCGGACCGCTGTCGTATATCATCTATCCCGTGGTGGAGGTTCTGTATCGACTGCGGGGTGGACCGAAGATCGACGCCTTCGATCTGCAGACCCAGGCCACCACTACGGGGTCGACGCCGATCCTGTTCTTCCAGGGATCGGGAGACAGGTGGGGCAGCGTAGAGGACGTGCAGGCCATGGCGGACTCGACGCCCAACGCATTCGGGCCCATCCTCGTGCCCACGGAAGGACGCTTCGGTGGCTACATGGCGCTGGTGGACGAGCCACAAGCCATGATCGACTTTCTCGCTCCCTATCTCGGCGAAATGCAGGAGGCTGAGGTTCCGCCAAGAGAGAAGAGGGGCTGACACGCTCAGGAACCGGTGGGTTTGACAGATCGGTGACCCCCTGGATTCTGTTGCCTGACAACGGCGGGGCGGGGCGCACGCTCCCGACGCGCTGGACCAGGTGAGCACGACCACCGGCCGGCGCTTGTCCAGCTCGGCCAGCCACAGGCGCTCACAATGCGCTCGGCTTTGCGGGCGTGCAGTGGCATCCAGCACGCGCACCGCCTCATCCACAAACCGCGCAAAGTCGCCATAGCAATGCGACGACTCCACATTGATCACCACATCGAAGCTGGCATCGGCAAACGTTAGATTCTCCGCATCACCCACTTGTCGGAAAGGCTGTGAAGCACTACACCTCCGATTGCCGAGTTGAGGGCGAAAACCAGATGATAGGATGGGGCGAGTCAATCCTCGGGCAGCCCGTCAGTTTGATGAACCCGGGCCGCAGGAACGATGACTGGTATGGCGATTGATATTGTTTTGACCTATGTGGATGGCTCGACAGCCGGATTCGCGGAGGAGTATCGGGCCACCGTCGGCCATGCACCAGCGCCTTGTCAGGTAAGAACGCTCGGCGAGTTGAGGTACGTTCTTCGGTCGATCTATGAACACGTCACGTGGGTGCGAGACGTCATCTTGTTGGTCAACGACCGGCGACACATTCCTGGTTGGCTGAACCAAGACGCACTACGCGTAGTCACGGTGAACGAGTGCCTTCCGCCTGAGTCGAGGCCCTGCTTCAACCCGTTTTCAGTTCAGGCGTGGTCCCATCGGATCCCGGGGTTGGCTCCGGGCTACCTTCTTTGGAGCGACGATCAACTTGCACTTCGGCCGCTTCATCTGGCGGAGTTCTTCGACGACGAGTTCGCACCGAGAGTTCTGGGGTTCCCCCGATTCAGTGGACAGTTGAGAACTGCGGTCTAGTGATGTTCTCC
>JBBDRI010000045.1:0-95984 GCA_040905545.1 Gemmatimonadota bacterium
ACCCGTGGTGCTCGTAACGCGGCTCGCCCCATTACCCGGACACGCTCCTAGCCTCAGCGCTGGGGCTCCAGCCTGAAGGTTCCGTCCCGGAACCCCAGAATCCGAAGCGTCCCGTGCTCGTCCGTGCGGAACACCGGCACCCCCATTCTTTCAAAACGAGCCATCACCTCCGGTGCAGGGTGTCCAAAGCGATTCTCCCGGCCCAGAGACACCAGGGCAACCTGGGGCCGAACCCCGGCCAGGAACCCTGCCGTGGAGGAGGTACGGCTGCCGTGGTGCGCCACCTTGAGAACCGTCACCGGACCCAGTCCGCCGAATCGGAGGAGCTCCTCCTCCACCCGGTGCGTGGCGTCCCCGGTGAAGAGGACGGTGAAATCGCCGTATCGAAGCCTCAAGACCGCCGACACCTCGTTGGGATCTGAAATGGTTTCACTCGGGAGATGGACGGGATATAGCACTTCCCACTCCACCCCGTCCCACTCCCATCGCGCTCCCGCTCGGGCCTCCACCCAACCCACCCCCTGGTCCACAGCCGCTCGAAGGAGGCTCAAATACTCGTGGGAAGGAACGGGGAACCCCGGGTCCATAACCGCTGAAACCGAGCCGGTGGTCACCAATGCATCGGCACCTCCGAAGTGATCCAGATGGGGGTGGGAGAGGACCAGCAGATCCAGGCGCCGCCCTCCCCTGGTCCGAAGGGCCGGGATCATCCGTCGAGTGCCTGCGTCGAAGGTGGGCGAACGTGGTCCGGCATCCACCATGATCCAGCGGCCTCGGGGGGATCGGACCAGGACTCCATCGCCCTGGCCCACATCCACCATGACGATCTCCACGGCCGGCTCCCCTGGGAGGGGGAGCCACAGTCCGCCCAGAAGGAGCAGGGCACTGCCGCTGCTCCACCAGAGGGGGCGCCGTTGAACCCAGGGGCGACGAGTGACAGTCGGAGACCGGCTCCCGGGTGCGGCCCCCTGCGGCTCCCAATGCGGCCCCCCATGCACCCGGCGGTGCCAGAGGTCTCGGGTCAAGCGCCGAGCCCCCTCCCCCAGCACCAAGCCTGCCAGCGCCAGCACCAGGGCCGAACGCGTCACCCAGGGATACGCCCCATCCCACATCCCGAACACATGGGCCCCGCTCAGGAACATGGCCAGAATCACCTCCACGCCACCTCCCAGAAAGCCGGCCAGCCCGGGGATCAGCAGGTCAACGAGAAGCACCAGTCCGATGGAGGGAATGACCGTCGCCACCAGGGGCGTGAGAACAAGCGTGGCGGGGATTCCCATCACCGGTAGCCGGTGGAAGTGCCAGATTGCCAGTGGAAGGGTGGCCACCGTGGCCGCCAATCCGGCTGCCAGGGGAGTGGAGAGCAGGGTCCTGGCCCGGGACACCAGCTCCTTTCGAGCCCCCCGCCCCCCCGCTGGACCTCGAATCCACTCCGCCAGGGGTCGAGTGAAAACCACCAGCCCCGTGGCTCCGGCGAAGGAGAGTTGAAAGCCGATGGACAGGATGGCCAGGGGATCCCAGGCCAGCATGAGGAGAAATGGGGCGGCCACTCCCGCCAGGGGCGCCGCCGGAATGGCTCTCATCCGGGTCAGAGCCAGCGCGGAAACCAGCAGACTGGCTCTCAGAGCGGCAGGCGGCGCCCCGATAAGGAGGGTATATCCCACCACCCCAACAGCCGCCCAGAAGGGGGCCACGCGGGGTCCCGCCCCCAGGCTGCGTGCCAGAAGGAGGAGGAAGCCCGCCACAACTCCCACGTGAAATCCCGAGATGGCCATGAGGTGGGAGATGCCGGCCCGGGCCAGGGTCTCTCTCACCTCGGTGGAAAGCCCCTCCCGGCGAGCCAGCACCAAGGCATCCACCACGCCTGCCCCCTGGGGGAAGAGTCGCTCGGTTCGCTCCTGGATCTTCCCGCGAAACCGGGCCATGGCCCGGTTCTCCCCTGTTGGGAGGCTGGACAACCCACCCACGGCCAGGCGCCCTCCTCTACCCGGGTGGAGCGCCTCCGGGGGCGCGAATCGCCGCCACTGCCCTTCCACCTCCACCAGCGTCCCCACCGGCGGCACCTCCACCCCCCGCCGAAAGGTGACAGGCACACTTCCCCCGCATCGCTCCTCCAGCACCGTGCGGAGCAAGAACTCGCTTCTTCCATCCACCGGACGAGCTTGGATCCAACCGGTGGCAGTCAGGGTGCCGCTTTCCGGAAGCCGATGGCGACAATCCCTTTGCGATTCTCTTACGGCGGCCTGCCCGGAAAGAAGGCCCGCCATCAACACCACAAAAAGGGGCAGAGATGTGGATCCGGGACGCCGGAATGCCAAAATGGGACTGAGGAGGAGCGGAGTGAGGAGGACCCCGGGAGGGAGGGGTTGAGACTGCAGGCCCATGGCGATGCCAACAGAGAAGGCCAACGCCACGAGGAGAACGGGCGGGGCGCGTGGGGTCAGGGCGACTCCGGGTCATGGGTGGGAGGATGAGGCTCCTCCACGTCGTGGAAGAGGTCCTGCTGATAGCGGTCCACCCGACTCTGCTCCTCCCGGCTCTCCTCCTGCAACCGCTCCCGCAGAAAGCGCCGCACCTTCAGATCGGCGTGGATCCCGGCCACCAGCATGACCAACATTCCCACGAAGACTCCCGCAAAGGCCACCACGGTGATGGGGACCCGATAGAACACTTGCGCGCCCAAGTCCACGGTAACCCTTTCGGTTCCGTTCAGACGGGCGAATCCCACGATAATGGCCAGTGCCGCGAGAACTCCCGCCGGTCCGGCCAGGCGACTCAAGGAACGCCTACCAGGGAAGTGCGCTCTACGGGCTCACCCACGAAGGTGGCCCCGGTGGTCCGGATCAACTCCACTTCCATGTACGCCCCCACCCGGTCCGGGGCAGCGGCAGCCACCACGGCCTTGTTCCGCCGGGTCCGCCCCAGCAGGGTGGCCTCGTCCCTGCCCTGACGCTCCAGCAGGATCTCCTCCCTGCGCCCCACCTCGGTCTGGTTGATCTCACCCTGGATCCGTCGGGTCACCTGAATGAGGGTGGAGAGGCGCTCCTTGGCCTCCTGGTCGTCCACGGTGTCCTCCGCCGGAAAGCGCGTGGCGGGGGTTCCGTCTCGGGGTGAAAAGCGGTAGGTGAAAGCCTCGTCGAAGCGCACCTCCTCCAAGAGGGAAAGCGTCTCCCGGTACTCGGCATGGGTTTCCCCCGGGAAGGCCACGATAACGTCGGTGGAGAGGGCCAGATCTGGAATCCCGGACCGCACCATCTCCACCTTCTCCATGAACGACGCCACCGTGTAGCGCCGGACCATCCGCTTCAAGCTGCGATCGCTTCCGGCCTGCACAGGGAGGTGGAGCTGCTCGCACACCGCCGACTCGGTGGCCATGACCTCCACCAGATCGGGGGTTACATCGTTGGGATGGGGCGACGTGAAACGGACCCGGCGGATGCCGTCGACTCGGGCCACGGCCTGGAGAAGCCGGGGGAACGCCCAATCTCCGTTGCGATAGGAGTTCACCGTCTGGCCCAGGAGAGTCACCTCGGTGATTCCTTCCTCGGCCAACCCCCGGATCTCATTCAGCACCTCGAGGGGATCCCGATTCTTTTCGGGCCCCCGCACGTAGGGCACGATGCAGTAGGTACAGCGGTGGTCGCACCCCCGCTGGATGGGCACCCACGCGGTGACACTGGACCGTCGCCTCTGCTCCAGGCCCTGGTAGTTCTCCCTGGGGTCCAGGGTGAGGACAGATAGCTGAAGACCTCGGCGGGAAGTGTTCTTGCGTTGGCGGGTCACAGCTGCGTGGCCGCCTGCCGAGGGTGTTGGCCCCCTCGCTGATGCACCATTCCCCAGACCCGCCAGCTTCTCAGGCAAACTCCGGTAGCCATCGGGGCCCATGACCAGATCCACATAGGGTGCGTCTTCCAGCAGCTTCTCACCCAGCCGCTGGGCCATGCACCCGGTGACGCCGAGCACCATCTCCGGCCGCTCCCGCTTCAGGGCGTTCAACTGCGACACCCTCCCCAGCACCCGGCGTTCTGCATTCTCGCGGATGGCACAGGTGTTCACCAGCACCACATCCGCCTCCTCCGGAGATGTGACAAGCCGATACCCCTGGGCCTCCAGGATCCCCTCCATCAGTTCTCCATCACTGATGTTCATCTGGCACCCGTACGTCTCCACGTAGGCTCGACGCACATCATTTCCTTCGCTCATGCCCACTCCCTGGCAAAACTACCGGACTCCTGGGACGGTTCCATAGTAATAGGTATAGGGGAGTTACTCCACGAGGCGCACGTCGTGCCCGCGGTGGGCATGGGTCTCGCCGGGGAAACCAGGGATGGTGTCGGAACTCGGGTATGCATTCACATCCGGGCAAATCGGACAAGCGATGCCAGGTCGCCCCGGTCCGCTTCCTGGAGTGCGCAGATGTAGGTGGACCGTAGTTCCGAGGTGCTGGTCAGGCTCTGACTGCCCCACGAAAACGGCGGCCTTCCCGCCTGCTGGACCACGAGGTCGGCCATCAGGCGGGCGTGCCTCCCGTTTCCGTTGGGGAACGGATGGATGAAGACGAGCCGGTGATGAAAACGCACGGCCAGTTCGTCCGACGGGTATGTACCGTTCTCCTGCCAGAACCGTGCGTCGTCCACGAGCTTTCTCACCTCCGCTCGAACCTCGATCCTGTCCACGCCCAGGTTCTTGTTCGTTTGCCGAACCTTGCCTGCCCAGTCCCACACCTCAGCAAACATCCGGCGGTGGAGCTCGAACAGAAACCTTTCGGTCAAAACATCAACTGGCCGGCTCGTCATTACTGCTCGCCGCTGCGCCCATTCCAATCCGAGCTGGATGTTGGCTTCCTCCAACTCATTCAACTCCTCCCGCGTCGACACATGGCCGTGGAGAAGCCCCTCCGCCTCGTCCGGATCCAACGGCGTGGTTCCGGACGGCTCGCTAATCCGCATCCGGAACCAACCACAGCCGCCCGGGAGAAGCCATCAACTCCCTGGCGAGATCTCGCGTGCGTTCGTCGGGGTCGAAACCCGTTTCCTGATCCTCCAGCCGCATCGTGTGACGGACCCCACCCGTCATGTCTCGCGCGATACGAAGAGCACGCGTTTCCAGCATCTCCTCCAGGGACTGCGAGGGAACGATGGCATAGAGCAGGTGGCCCCCCAGTGCCTCGGCTGCCTCCTCCAAGGCGTTGAGGGTGATGTCGCCGGCAGCTTCGCGTCGCTCCATCTGACTCACGGCCTGCTGGCTCACCTTCATCCGTTTGGCCAGGGTTGCCTGACTCATCCCCAGTGCGGTTCGGAGCGCGGCGACCCACCCCTTCTTCGGGGGATGGAGAGCGGTTCGAACGCTTCTCAGCTGGTCCAGCCTTGCGTCCAGCTGTCGGCGAGAGAGTTCCTTGATTGAGGACATGAGTCTTATCACAAGTTATAGATTGTGTCTGTGCCATTTTCTACAATCTATACCTTGTCCCCTCAAGCCGTCAACACAATCTTTGCCTTGTGATGTTGTGGGTTACCAAAACCCCCCCTGTGCCGACCCCGCTGTTACGAAAAATCGGTCGCCTGCCCGCTCGATGGTCCCCGGCCATAGTCGCGGCCCTTCCCCGCGCCGCGATCCCTCTACCGGGAGCCTCAGGTAATCCTCCGTGAGCCCAAGGGCGGTCCCATCGGGCCGCTCCCGCTCCACCACCACCTCCACCCGGCTACCCACTCGGGAGGCCAGGTATGACTCCCCCTTGCCAACCCCAACTTCGCGCAGCTCCTTGGCTCTTTCGGCAGCGACGCGCTGTGGAACGGGATTCTCCTGAGCCAGCTCGGCGGCCGGCGTCCCCTCCCTGGGAGAGAACGGGAAGACATGAAGGTAGGTGAAGGGTAACTCCTCCACGAGGCGCACGGTGTCCTCGTGGTGAGCATCGGTTTCGCCGGGAAAGCCCGTGATGATGTCGGCCCCCATACCCAGCGCCCCGCCGGCCCCCACCCCCAGCGATTCCGCGACCTCCAGCGCCCGGTCGCGATACATCTCCCGGGTGTGCCAGCGGCGCATGGCCTTGAGCACCGGATCAGCCCCGCTCTGGAGCGGCATGTGGAGGTGGGGAACCAGCCGCCTGCGGGAATCCGACAGGAGCCGCAGAAGGAGATCGTCCACCTCGGTGGCCTCGATGCTCCCCAGGCGAAACCTCACGTCCGGGACCTCATCCAGCAGCCGGGCCACAAGACGGGAAAGTGAGGATGGCTCGGTCAGATCTCGGCCGTAGTGGCCGATATGGATTCCGGTGATGACCAATTCCGGGTGGAAGCGGGCCAGCGCCCTGGCCTCGGTCACCACCATCTCCTCCGGGCGCGATCGGCTGGCGCCTCTGGCCAGGCGGGTGGCGCAGAACGCGCATTTGCGATCGCACCCATCCTGGACCTTCAGCCACCCCCGGGTGCCACCTGTCCGGCGCGTGAGGATCTCTCCAGCCACGGGCTCCAGATCCATATGCTGGAGCTGCACCGAGGTCCCCAGTTGCACCAGCGGGGGGCCACCGCCGTCCATCGCCTGGGCCACCGCCCCTGCCACCGCCACGGGGTCATGCCCCGGAACCACGCTGGAGATGGAAGGGAGCGCCCGGTACCGTTCCCCATGAAGGGCGGCAGAACAGCCTGCCATGACCACCTTGGCTTGAGGATGCCGGCGTTGGACACGGCGGGCGTAACGCCGGGCATCGGCATCTGCCTGAGAGGTGACGGTACAGCTGTTCACCACCACAACATCCGGATCCCCTTGCGGATCGACAGTCGGAAAGCCCCGGGCCTCCACCTCCTGACGAATGCGCTCCGTGTCGTACTGGTTCGCCTTGCAACCGAACGTCTGGTATTGAACGCGCACCGATCCGCGGCCCGTCAGCCCCCGGAGACCCGGATGGAGATGGTGGTCCGGAGGAATCGCTCCGTGAGAGAACCAGCCTCCCGTCTACCGCGTTCCAGCGCCAGATCGAAACGAGCCAGCGGAATGGATTCCACCGACGCGAGAAGCCATCCCACCCCTCCGGAGAAGATCCTCTCCGACGGGAACTCGCCTTCGAACTGGAAGGGAAGCTGGGACTGCCGGTACCCCAGTCGGATAGGCAGACTCCGACCCCAAAAACTGGACCCGGTGAACTCCAGACCACCGCCTACGGTGGTGGTGGCCCTGACCTGCTCATCCACTCCAAATCCGTCTCCATCCCAGGCGGCCCGGTGCATCCCGATGTTCAACGTCAGATCGGGCGTGAGCGCCCCACTGGCCCCCACCCGAAATTCCCAGGGCAGGCCGTAGGACACCGTATCCCCCTCGGTGACGGCGTCGGGAGTGGCGGTGAGTCGCCCAGACCAGGTGGCGGAGCCCGCTACCCGGAACGAGGATCCCGGCGACCAGCTGAGACCCGCGCTGCCCGTGGGCCCCGTAACCCTCCAGTGGCCCTCCTCCAGAAAGTCTTCCACATCCCGACCCACGGAGAGTGTATCGAACTGACGGGTGAAGGTCCGATTCCACTCGCCGGAATGAGCCCCCGCAGTGACCCCGGCCGTCACCCCTCCCCCCAGCCGATGAACATACCCGAACTGCACCCGCGCCACACCCCCATCGGATTCGAAGGTGTCTACCACAGGCACGGCTCCGGAACCCAGATTCACCTCCCGCTCCAGGGAAGTTCGCCAACGCTGATCCAGAAACGATCCCAGGGTGAAAGTGAGCATCCCCGACCCCCGCACAGGGTACGCCACCCCCAGGAGGGGAAAGCGGTTGGCGGAGCCGCTCCCCGTCTCCTCTCCCAGAGAGAACGAGAGATTCCCGGGCTGGGAAACAAGGACCAGGGTGGGGAGGAGGAGCACGCCGGCGGAGGCTGGATCGGAAACCAGCAATTCGCCTCCCGAGAGCGCCACCCCCACGCCACCCAGGGCCGCCGCCCTTCCGTCCATGGCTGCCACCGGCAGCCCCAACCCACGGGAGTTCAGGATGGATTGAGCCGAGAGAGGGGTGGCTCCCGCTGCCACTCCTCCGAGAACAGCCAACACCACGAGCATGCTCCCCGATCCGTGTTTCATCGGACGTTCACCCCGTTGGTCTCCGTGATGAGGATCCGCAGAACCGGAGCGTCCACCCCGCCCGCTCCCCCGAAAGTGTGGAAATCCAGAGAGAGCGGCTCAAAGGAGGAAAGCAGGGAGATTCCGGTGGGAGCCCTCTCACCATTCAGTCGCTCACCTCGAATGAGATCCTGGATGAAGAGGGTGATGGGCACCTCCACCATCTGCGCTGCACCTGGACCGAAGAATTCCGGCGGGAGTGGTCGTCCCTCGGGTACCAGGGTAAGCCCCAGTGGAGACCGGGGGAGAAGGCTGGGGGCCAGGACCGGCCGCACGTCCATGGAGAGGGTGTCCCGGGGCTGGAAGCCGGCGGGAGAGGCACGAGATGTGAGAACCAGGGCTGCGTAGGTGATTCGATCCGGGGTGAGTCGCACGGGACAGCCCAACGCCGCGCAGAGTTCAGACGGGCCCGTAAGCTCGTCCGCCACCTCCATCAGGAGTACGGAACGCCACGCCGGCGCCCCTCCCACCCGGAGGGAGCCGTCGTCGGGTTGGCCTGACCCCGTATGGATGAAGGTGATATTCCTGGCCTGCACCGGAACCTGGATGAGGGTATCGGGATTGATGCTGGGAAGCGTATTGATCTGCAGCTGAACGCTCCGAATGCGGCCTCGCGAGCCGGGAACGAGAGCCGAAATCCGGAGCCCCGCAGGGCCGTCCTCCAGATCTCCCCAATCCGCCACGGTGGCAGAGTCCACCGCGATTCGCACTGTGTCCCCATCCTCCGGATCGTAGCTCCCCGACCCGGCCAGGCGCACCGGCCCGGCACCCGCTTCCTCCCAGGCTACCTTCCGATTGATGGAGTCTACGGACATCTCCCAGGTGGCCGTCCGGAAGTCCCAATCCTGGTCCAGCGACCCCACCTCCAGACCGAACTCGTCCGACCCACGGAGCGAGAGGGTATCCAGCACCACCACCAACTCCCCGTCCAGGAAGGTGAGAGCGGAGTCCGGCCGATTCGTGCCCGACGGATCCCGGACGGTGGCCACCTGGGGATAGGCGCTCAACTGGATGAGAGTATGCGCCGTGAGTTCTTCAGCGAATCGAAGGGCCACCTGACCTGAAGCCAGTTCCCATGCTGCACCGTACCCACCCTGGACCTGGAGTTCGCCAACGAACTCCTCAAAGGGAAGGCGCACCTCCACGGTCTGGGCCGTGACGGGAATCAACCCGGGCTGGGAAGCCGTGGGCAGATCTTCATCACATGCTCCCACGAAGATCACCAGGGGAAGGCCACGAAGGCCCCAACGCCGTATCCACCCTACCATCACGAACCCCGCTCCTGTTGCAAGCCCAACCTCTCCCCTCCCAACCCACGACCAGGTCCAAAGGCACGAGGAAGCAGTTCCCTCAACGTCCACGTGGCTTTGGTTCCCTTCGATTCTCGAGCCCCCACCCAGTGGATCACCAGATCAGGGGCAAATTCCCAGAGCACCTGCCGACACGCCCCGCAGGGAGTCACCGGCCCTTCCCCATCCGTACTGAGGGCCAGCGTCCGGAAGGTCCTGCATCCGGCTGCCACCGCCGTCATCACCGCAGCCCTCTCGGCGCACACTGTGAGACCGTACGACGCGTTCTCCACATTGCACCCTGCATACACAACCCCATCGCCTCCCTCCAGAGCCGCGCCCACCCGGAAGCCGGAGTAGGGCGCGTAGGCACGCTCCCGCACAGCCCGAGCCGCAGCCGCGAGTTCATCCTGTAAGCACCCATCAGGTGGAGTGCCGTCATTGGGTGGCATGCCAGATCCGCGGGAGGCGGGGGCTGAACCCCGTGAGAATCTCGTAGTGGATGGTGTTCGCCCACTCCGCCATCTCTTCCAGGGAGACGGCGGCGGCGTCATCTTCGCCGAGGAAGGTAACCACTTCACCCACTCGCGGTGGGTCCCCTCCCATGGCCGAGGAGCATTCTACCACCGTAAGGTCCATGGAGATCCGCCCTACGATGGGTACTCGGACTCCACGGAACACCGCCTCGCCTCGATTCGACAGCAGCCGGCGAAGCCCATCGCCATATCCCACGGCCACGGTGGCCCACCACTCCTTCCCCCGGGCTCGATGGGTGGCTCCGTATCCCACGGTGCTCCCGGGAGCCACTTCCTCTACGCGAACGATTCGCGCCCGGAGCGATACCACTGGGCTGGGAGTGGGGAGGTCCTCCCCAGGCCGCCCGCCGAACAGAAAGATCCCCGGGCGACACCCATGGGCAGTCACGGCTTTTGATCGGAAGATGGCTGCGCTATTGGCGGCATGGATCCATGGTTCCCGGCTCTTCCCCCCATCGCGCAAGCGGTCCGACGGCAAGCAGTCCGACGGCAGGCCCTCCAACGCTTGGGTCAGGCGATCCCACTGTTCCAGCACCGACTCCTCACCGCCCCTGGCATCGGCAGAATGGAAGTGGGTGAAGCACGCCTCCAGCACAGCTCCGCTCCGTTGCGCCAACTCTCGGAACCGGGGAAGAAGGGCAGGCAGCTCCTGCCAGGGCACCCCTGCTCGCCCCATCCCCGTGTCCACTTCCAGATGGAAGGCCGGGGCCACCACCGTGCCTCCTTCCACCCCTGCTTTCACTTCATCAAACGCCTCCAGGAGCCGTTCCAGCCCCTGGACGTGGGAGACGGAGGCAGTCAGGCCCTCGGTGACAGCTGCCACCTCGGCTCCCGGTGGCAGGGGTGAGACCAGAATCACGGGACGCTGGATTCCGGCCCGGCGCAGTTGGGCACCCTCCTCCACGGTGGCCACCCCGTATCCCCATGGACCCAGCGGCTCCAGGGTCCGCACCGTCTCCAGAGCGCCCAACCCGTATGCGTCTGCCTTCACCATGGCCACGATCCGACTCTCCTCGCCCACGGCGCTTCTCACGGCGAGAAAGTTGGCACGAATGGCGGAAGCGTCCACCTCCAGCCAGGCGCGGTTGCGGGGGTCAGTTGACATGGTGCGGGAAAGATGCCAGAAAGAAACCCGGTGGCAATGCCGCCCCCTTCCCTGCCCCCCAAATGCCCTGGCTCTCTTCGATGTCTCAGAAGCCCCCACCCACTTCGGCTTCCCCTCCCGCCTTCCCCTCTCCACCAGGAAGTCTGGACCGGGCCCTGGATCTCGTCCGATACCTTCGCTCCGCCTGTCCCTGGGATGGGAAACAGACGCCTCGAAGTCTCATCCCCTACCTCCTGGAAGAGTGCTACGAGGTGGTAGACGCCATTCATGCCCGGGACGAGGAGGGGTTGGAGGGGGAGCTGGGCGATCTTCTCTTGAATCTGGCCTTTCAGCTGGTCATCGGGGAGGAGGAGGAAGCGTTCTCCGCAGACTCCGTCACCCGACGACTGGAGGAGAAGATGCGTCGACGCCATCCCCATCTCTTTGACCTGGGTCCGGCGGAACCGTGGGAAACTCTGAAGGCCCGGGAACGCCAGGAGAGAGGAGACGGGTCACCGGAGCCCAGCGTACTGGACGGGCTGGAGTCGGGGATCGAACCACTCCTGCAGGCCTATCGCATCCAGGCACGGGTGGCCCGGGTGGGATTCGACTGGGCCCATGTGTCCGGCGCCCTGGAAAAGGCAGAGGAGGAACTGGAGGAGGTGAAGGAGGCGCTGGATTCAGAGGCCGGGAGCGAGGCGGTGGAGGAGGAGGTGGGAGACCTTCTGTTTGCCGCCGTGAATGTGGCTCGCCTGGCGGGAATTCACCCGTCGGCCGCGCTGCGCAGGGCCAACCGGAAGTTCCAGAACCGCTTCCTCCGGGTGGAGGCCATGGCCCGGGCGGAAGGGCTGGTCATGGAGGAGGCGGGTCTGGAGGCGCTGGATACCCTCTGGGACCGGGTGAAGGCAGAACAATCCAAGGAGAAATCATGAGTTCATGGGTGAGGAGTTCCACCGACGCCAGCCCGGTGAAGCCTGCGGTTCCGGTGAAACCTGCGATTCTGCTGGGGTGGATCCTCTTGTGCGGGCTCCCCCCAGTGCACCTCCTGGGACAGGCTCCCGTCACCACCCTGGTTGAAAACCCCCGAGTGATCCAGGCCCTGGAGGAGCTGGGAGCCCGGCAGCTGGAGGCGGCGGAACTCCTGGTAGAACTGGGAGGCATCATCTCGCCTTCAGGTGAGGAGCGCCGGCGGGCGGAGCGGGTGGCGGACGAGATGCGCACCATGGGCCTCCAGGAGGTGAGAGTCGACGCTCAGCCCAACGCCATTGGCGTCATCCCCGGGCGTTCCGGCCAGGCCCTCGTGTTCGTGTCCACCCTGGATGACCTGGCTACGGTGGCCGAGCACCAGCGGGCGGGAGGGGTGCCCCCCCGGATCCAGGGCGATCGAGTGGTGGGTCCCGGCACAAACACCTCGTCCATCACGGTGGCCATGCTGGAGGCGGCCCGGGCCTACCTGGCCTCCGGTCTGCAGCCCGAGCACGATCTCGTCTTCGCCGCGGTGGCCCAGGAGGAGACGGGGCTCACCGGGATGCGAGCCCTCTACCAGGAGTACCGGGATCGGGCGGTGGGCTTCGTGGACATCCTGGGCGATGGTCGCTCCATCAGTTACGGGGCGTTGAACATCCACTGGTACCGGGTGGTTGGGGACGGGCCTCCCGGTCATTCCCTGGGCGGCGGGCTCCCCAACGTGAACCAGGCCCTGGCTCGGGCTGCCGACCGGATCCTCACCTGGTCGGCCGGCGTGCAGAGGCCGGAGGAGCGGACCGTGGTGAACATCGCCATGCTCCGGAGCGGCGAAGTGTTCAACCACAAGCCGGCGTCCGGCTGGTTTTCCCTGGATCTCCGCTCCCTGGAGGCCTCGGTGGTGGCCGGGATGGAAACCCGCGTGGGTGAGATCCTGGCAGAAGTGGAGTCGGAAACCGGGATCCTCCTGCGGCTGGAGGCCGAGCAGATCACCCCCGGGGGCCAGTTGCCGGGCTTCCTGGACTCCCATCTGGTCCGGAGCGCCCAGGCGGCGGCGCGCCACCTGGGTCTGGACCCGCAGATGGGGAACGCCGGCTCATCCAACATGAACATCCCCCTGGGGCAGGGCTCTCCGGCCATCGGCCTGGGGGGAAGCAGGGGGGGTGACCGGGGCTTCCCCGGAGAATGGGCAGACATTCCCGCCATGGTCCGGTCAGCCCAGGTGGTATTCCTCCTGGCTGCCGCCGTGGGAGAAGTGCAGGACTGATGGGGTGACTCCCGAAGCGAGTTGGTGGACGGGAGGGGTCAGTACCCCCGTTGCCGATCCACCAGGTTCAGCAGACTCTCCCCAGCCAGGAACCGCTTCAGATTCTCCACGATGAGATCCACCTCCCGACGCCAGAAGTCCCGGCTCACCCCGGACACGTGGGGCGTGAGGAGGACGTTGGGAAGCCGCCAGAGCAGGCTCTCCGGCGGAAGAGGCTCGGTATGGAAGACATCCAGGGCCGCCCCCCGGATGCGGCCCTCCTGAAGCGCCTCCACGAGAGCAGCTTCATCCAGGAGCTTCCCCCTCCCTACATTCACCACCACGGCGTCGGGACGAAGCGTTGAAATGCGTTCCCGGCTCAGAATTCCGTGGGTCTCAGGGGTGTGGGGAGCCGCCAGGACCACGGCGTGGCTCTCCCTCAAGAGGCGAGCAAGACCATCTTTCCCATGGAGAAGCTCCACGCCGTCAACACTCCCGGGGCCCAATTCCCGGGGACGCCGGACCAATCCCAGCACCCGACATCCCAGCGCCGTGAGTCGGGTCCCCACCTCCGCGCCGATTCCTCCGTATCCCACGATCCCCACCGTCATGGACGCCAATTCCCTTACCGGGGCATCTGCCTCCAGGAAGGGGGCGTCTCCCCAACGCCCTTCCTGCTGGGCCCGCACCGCCAGATCCAGACCCCGGGCGAAATGGAGGAGCATTGCCAACACGGTCTCCGCCATGGGGGGCCCATGGATGCCGGCCGAGTTCGTGAACTGCACCGGACTCGCCATCATGGCGGGGTGGAGGGACCCCCCTACGCCCGCCGTGCCGGTGTGCACCCATTCCAGAGTCGCCTTTCCGGCCTCCAGGATCTCCGGCCGCACTCCGAACCCCACATAAACCCGGGCGCCCCGCACGGCCTCCAGCACCTCCGGTGACGGGGCTCCCGCGCCATCGCCGGAGCCGTCGGCAAAGGTCCGAGCCGCGAAGAGACTCCAGTCCGACGGCAAGGCTTCCCGGATCTCCTCCACCGCCCAGGGAGGGAGCGCCCAGATGGGGCGCCGATCCAGGAGGTCCAGGACCAGGTCAGCCAAGGGTCGCTCCGGGCATCAACAAAGGGTCGCTCCGGGCATCACCCCACGGGTCGTCTGGCCCAACATGCCTCGGATCGCCTGTCCAATCACGGCGTGAGACGGTTCATGAGGCGGGGGAAGGGGATGAGCTCCCTGACATGGCTCCGACCGGTGATCCAGGCCACCGTCCGCTCCACTCCCAGGCCAAAGCCCGAATGCACGAAGGTCCCGTAGCGCCGGAGATCGAGATACCAGCTGTACGCCTCCTCGGGGAGCTTTTCCTCCCGAATCCGCTCCCGCAGCCGATGCAGGTCATCTTCCCGCTGGCTCCCCCCGATGATCTCGCCATACCCTTCCGGCGCAATGAGATCGTTGCACAACACCGTGCGGGGGTCGTCGGGGTTCTCCTTCATGTAGAAGGCCTTGGCCTCCTTGGGGTAGTTGTAGACGAAGGTGGGCAGCGGGCTTTCCGCCGCCAGGAGGGTCTCGTCGGCTCCACCCACATCCTTCCCCCACTGGATTTCGCTGCCCTTCCCCTGGAGGAACGTCACCGCCTCGGTGTACGACATCCGGGGAAAGGGTGGCACCACCCGCTCCAGGGTGGAGGTATCCCGCTCCAGCACCTTCAGCTCCTCCGGGCATCGGTCCAGGGCCCGGGCCACCAGATAGGAGACGAACTCCTCCTGGAGGCGCATGTTGTCTTCCGAATCGGCGAAAGCCACCTCGGGCTCCACCATCCAGAACTCCGTGAGGTGGCGGCGGGTCTTGGACTTCTCCGCGCGGAAGGTGGGGCCGAAGCAGTACACCTTGCGGAAGGCCGGTACAGCCGTTTCCACGTAGAGCTGCCCGGTCTGGGCCAGATACGCCGTCTCTCCGAAGTAGTCCGTGGAGAAGAGCGTTCCCGCCGATTCCCCTATGGAACCGGTGAGAATGGGAGTATCGATGCGGGTGAAGCCCCGGTCATAGTAGAAGTCGTGGATGCCCTGCATGACCTCAGCCCGCACCTTCAGGACGGCTCGCTGCTGAGACGACCGAAGCCAGAGATGGCGGTGGTCCATGAGGAATTCCACCCCGTGTTCCTTGGGCTGGATGGGGTACTCCTCCGCCGCCGCCAGCACCGTCAGGTCTCGCACCAAGAGCTCATTTCCCCCGGGGGCCCGGTCATCGGCTTTCACCTCTCCCGTCACCTCCACGGTGGACTCCTGCGGGAGCCCCTCTACTGCAGCGTCCCAGGCCGCCTCGGGAATCTCCTTCTTCAACAGCACGCACTGCACCAGGCCGGTCCCATCGCGAACCACCACGAAGGCCACCTTCCCATGGGTCCGCACCGTCTCCACCCACCCGGCGATGGTGACCACCTCACCGGCGTAGCTGGACAAATCCTGTACTTCCGTGTAATCGCTGCGACTCATGGCTCTCTGGATTTCTGGAAAATGGCTGGAGGGCTCCGGGGATGGCAGACCCCAGGAAAGTCAGGTTCCGGAAAAGGTAGGCGCCGGCGAATCGCTCTGGAAGTGCCCAGGCCCTGGGAGTGCGGGCAAACTCCGTGACCCTGGGACGGGGGGAGCTCCCGGGGGAGGCCTGAGAATCGACGGACGCCCCAACGGAAAACGCCTGCGCCGGAATGTCCGACGCAGGCGTCTTCGTGCCGGAGAACGCTGGCCCGCAGACCAGATCGTCCCGCGACGGTGGACTTCACCCGCCGAAAAGCACACCTCCGGACAGGGTCAGGAAGCCTGCCCCCGTGGTGCTGTACTGAAGCTCACCAAAAGCCGGGATGCTCCCCAGATCGAAGAAAGTCCCGCCCAGGATGTTCAGCCCTGAGCTGCTGGCGGAAACACTCTCTCCGAAACCACTGAACGAGAAGCGATAATGGTTGATCCCAGCACCCACGTAGGGTGAGATGGGCCCGTCCGTCTGGATGGGCACGGCACCATTCACATTGAACGCCAGGGAGGTTCCGTCACCGTCCTGAAGCAGATAGTTCGCATTCGCGGTACCGAAGAGACCCTGGAAGAAGCCCTCCTCGATGCCGAAGCTTTCCGCCAGGCCGAAGTCCACCCGGGCGCCGATGCCGAGATCACTGAAGTCCCAGAGCACAAGCTGTGGCCCAAACGACAGCTGGGCCTCAGCCCGCTGGGCGGGAAGGGCCATGAAGAGGGCCACGGACATGGCAAGCAGGGTACGGGTAAAACGCATCGGATCTCCTTGAGGAAGTCGTGTTCGTGGTGGTGAGTGCTCCGTTGGGGGACGGCTGTATTCCTCCGCCCCCAAGGGCACCTTCCTAAAACTAACAGCATGGCCAACATACAGCAAAAAAACAACTTAGGGATGCCGGCCAGTCATCGGATGAGATAGAATGCCTCCTGTCGGGGGCGGAAGAATCGATATCCATCTGGAGTCAGTTCCGCAGGATCCTCCATCATGATATAGACCTCCTGCCCCCCCCACTCCGGCACGGGCGTGCGGGTGTTCAGCTCGATGGACATATACGACCCCGGGCGCAGTGGGCGTCCCATGGCCGCCTCACCCTCCCGCTGCGCCGAACGAAAGTCGATGCTGGGACCCATTCCATGGCCATGGTTTCCAAGGGGGTGGGAGTAGATCTGAGCACGGATGCCCCGCCGATCCATCTCCTCCATGGTGATCTGGTACACCTCACCCGCCACGCGCCCCGGACGAGCCGCCTCCCGGGTCAACACGTCCTGAAGAGCCATGGTGTTCGCCAGTGCGTCCTTCAGCCCCTGCGGTGCATCGTCTTCCCCCTCCGGAAGCACGTATGCCATCTTCTGCCAATCGGTATCCAGCCCCATGTAGCTGATCCCGAAGTCCACAACCAACAGATCGCCGGGTTGTATCACCCACGCCTCGGGCGACACGGCGAGGAATCCCCGGGACATGGGGTTCTCCATAGCACGCCGCTGGAGGCGAAGATCGGGCTGGAACCAGGTGGTGACCCCGTGGGCCCAGAGTTCATCGTAGAGGAATCGGCGTACATCTCCGATGGTGGTGACCCCCGGGGTGATGACCTCCCGGGAAAAGGCCCGCTTCACCAGGACCTCGGTGAGCTCCATGGCAACCGCGTACTGCTCCCGTTCCTCCGGGATGCGGGTATCCAGATACTCCTCCATGAGTCCTGCTGCACTCACGAATCGAGACGTGGCCTCGGCACCCATGGCCTGAGACAGGAATTGGTAGGTGTCATGGGTGAGGCTGCGAGCCTGGCCCCGGTTCGACCCCATGGCCAATCCGATGCGCCGGGGAGCGTGCTCTTCATAGAGCTCGCGGGCCACCTGAGCTCCGGGCCGGGGCTCATCGGGTGACTCGAAGAAGCGCTTCAGGTTGTCTTCGGAGTATCCGGTGGCAGCCACCTTCCGGAGGCCGTCCCCGGTATCCACGAAGAAAAAGAGGTCCCGGTTGCCGGCATAGGGCCTGGGGGGAGCCACCAACTGGGTCATGGGATCGTTGTTGAACTCCTCGTTCACCACGATCCACATCTAGATGTCATGCAGCCTCATCATATCCAGGAGCATCTCATGGCGAATGGACAGCCACCCCTCCCTGACCTCCACCTGCTCCCCCCACGAAAGGAGCTCCGGGGCTTCCAGCCCAGCTCCTGGTTGACCGGGTTCACGTGTGCCTTCCTCCTGGCACCCCCAGACCCCCAGGGCCAGGAGGACAAGAACCACCCTTGCACCTCGTCTCATGATCTCCCCCTCCTTTGTGATTCCTCTCGAAAATGGACCGTGATCCAGGCGTTGACGGTCCGCAAAACCGGCTTTGGTCGGATCAACCCACCCGGTACATCCTCAGTCGCTCCCCGTGGCGGGACTCCAGGATCGCCCGGACCGTCTCGTTGGGGGCGCTGGTCAGCTCCGGATCGGCATCCACCATGGCCCGGGCATCTCGCTGCGCCAGGACAACCAGCTCCTCGTCCCGGGCCAGGTCGGCAAAGCGCAGCAGGGGGTCCCGCCCGTGCTGCTGAGCGCCGAAGAGGTCTCCCTGCCCCCTGATCTCCAGGTCCAGACGCGCCAGCTGGAACCCATCTTCCGTCTTGCTGAAGGCCTTCAATCGGTCCCGGGAGGGGCCCTGGACGTCTCCCACCAGGAAGCAGTGGCTCTCCACCCCTCCCCTTCCCACTCGGCCCCGAAGCTGATGCAGCTGGGACAGCCCGAACCGATCCGGATGTTCGATGACCATCTGGGTGGCGTTGGACACGTCGATGCCCACCTCCACCACGGTGGTGGCCACCAGGAGATGGATGTCGCCGGCCAGAAACGAGCGCATGATCCTCTCCTTCTCCTCACCGGGGAGCTGACCATGGAGGAGGCCCACCTCCAGTTCGGGAAAGACTTCCTCCGAGAGTTCCTGGAACGCTTCCGTGGCGGAGCGTAGATCCACCTTTTCCGATTCCTCCACCAGGGGGTAGACAAGATACGCCTGCTCGCCCCGTTCCGCGGCCTTCCTCAGGGCCTCGTAGACCCGCTCCCGCTGCCGCCCCGTCATCAGGTGGGTCCGCACCGGCTTCCGGCCTGGAGGGCGCTCGTCCAGCAGCGAGAGATCCAGGTCGCCGTAGAGGGCCATGGCCATGGAGCGGGGGATGGGGGTGGCCGACATCACCAGAGCATCGGGCCGGTTTGGATGATCCACCAGGGCCATCCGCTGCCGCACCCCGAATCGGTGCTGTTCATCCACCACCACCAGCCCCAGGCGGGGCAGCTCCACCCCCTCCTGGATGAGAGCGTGGGTTCCCACGGCGATTCCTCCGCCTCCCTGGGCGAATGCCTCCAGGATGGGTCGCCGCTGCGACAGCGTCATGCGGCCGGTCAGGAGGTGGAGCGGGACTTCCCCACCCTCTCCGTGCATCCCCTCCAGAAAGCCCGTGAGGATCCGGAAGTGCTGTTCAGCCAGGAGTTCGGTGGGAGCCATGAGGGCAGCCTGATACCCCCCTTCCACCGCCAGCAACATGGCCAGGAGGGCCACCACCGTCTTTCCGGATCCCACATCCCCCTGAAGCAGACGGTTCATGCGCCGGGAGGAGGTCATGTCGTCCATGATCTCCCGAAGGGCCCGGATCTGGGCCGTGGTGAGCTGGAACGGGAGAGCTTCCGTGAGGGGGCGAATCAGGGCGTTCGTGCGGGTGAAGGCGATGCCTGGGTCGGCCAGGCTCTGCCGGTAGCGGGCCATGGCCTGTACCAGCTGGAGAAAGAAGAGCTCATCGAAGGCCAATCGACGGCGGGCTTCCTCCACATCGACCATCCGCACCGGGCGATGCAGCGTTTCCAGCGCCGTGGGAAGAGGGAGGAGTCCTAGGGCCTCCCTTTGTGCCGACTCCAGATACTCCTCCTGCTGAACCCGTTGGAGCAAAGAGTCCAGATTCTTCTCGAAAACGCTCCGAAGGGCCCACTGGGGAAGCTCCTCCGTGGCCGGGTACGAAGGGAAGATGGTCCCCACCGCACCCTTCCCATCTCCGGGTTTTCCTCCCTTCCGAGCCTCTCGCTCCAGGAGGACAAACTCTTTCGGGTGAAGCTGGCGCCCATGGAAGAAGCGCACGGTTCCCGTGGCCAGGAGGGTGTCGCCCACACGGATCTTCCGATCCAGCCACGGCTGTCCCGGCCAGGCACAGGTGATCATCCCCGACTCGTCTTCCAGCACGGCCTGGAAGATCCTCAGGCCGCTCCGGGTGGGGATGACACCCACGCTGCGGACTCTCCCCATGGCCGTGGCGTCCATCCCCACCTCCAGGCGGGAGATGGGCTCCACGGTGGAGGCGTCGTCGTAGCGACGGGGCACGTGGTACAGGAGGTCCCGGGCAGTCAGGATTCCCATGCGCTGGAAGGCCTCTCCCCGGGAGGGGCCCACCCCTTTCAGAAACTGGATGGGACTGTCCAGGAGGGAGAGCGTCACGACTCCCGGAACACTCCGTCCAGGAAGAAGTGGGGATGGAAATCCTCCAGATCGTCCACCCCCTCTCCCAGGCCCACCATGCGCACCGGGAGGCCAAATTCCTCCTTGAGGGCCACCACAATGCCTCCCCGAGCGGAGGAGTCCAGTTTCGAGAGGATGATGCCCGTGGGCGTCACCACCTTGGAGAAAGCACGCACCTGGGCAATAGCGTTCTGGCCGGTGGTGGCGTCCAGCACCATGAGCGTTTCGTGGGGGGCTCCAGGCAGCCTCTTCCCCAGAACCCGGTTCACCTTCTCCAACTCCTGCATGAGGCCTCCCTGGGTATGGAGGCGACCGGCCGTGTCCACCAGCACCACATCCACCCCACGAGCCACCGCGGCGTCCACGGCGTCAAAGGCCACCGCCGCCGGATCGCCCCCGGCCTTCCCTCCCACGAACTCCGCCCCCGTGCGCTGGGCCCAGAGGCGGAGTTGCTCCACCGCCCCGGCCCGGTAGGTGTCCGCCGCCGCCAGCAGCACCTTCTTCCCCTCCTGTCGCAGCCGGTGGGAGAGCTTTCCCACCGACGTGGTCTTGCCCACACCATTCACCCCGGCCACCAGATACACGGTGGGAGGGTCATCAGCCAGCTCGAGCCCCGGCTCCCACCCGTCCATCAGGATCCGCTCCACCTCCTCCCTCATGGCCCCAACCAGTTCCCGACCCTGCCTCACCTTCCCCCTTCGGGCCAGATCTTCCACATGCTCCACCAGACGGAGAGTGGCGGGAACCCCGAAATCGGCGGCCAGCAATCGTTCCTCCAGCTCCTCCAGGGTCGTGTCATCCAAGCCTCCCACCACCACACGCACATCGGTGAGGGCCAGATCCACCACCTTCTGCCAGAGCCCCTTGCGTCCTTCCTGGGGGCGTCGGAAGAGGCGAGTCATGCGACTTCCTCCCTGCTATCCGTTGAATTTGACGTGTCGGGCGTCATCGGAGTCCACTTCGCCGACGCACCCACCACTCCCCACACAGGAGGGCCAGAAGTAGAAGATAAGGCAGGGGGCGTCCCCGGAGGGGGGAAGCCCCGGTTCGGGCAGTGCGCACGTCCAGACTCTCGCCGGTGACGCGCACGGGTGCCGTCGCTGGATGGGCCAAGAGCTGCAGATGACCCTCCATGTCAAACCGCCCTTCGCCCACCGTGACTCCGGATTCATCCTCCACTCGATACCGGTAGCTCCCTGCGGGTAGGACCGGAGTGTCGAATCCTGGCGGCTCCCACCCACCCCCCTCCGTAACCTGGACGGAGTCGGTCCAAGTGGTCCCTTCCTCAACGGCCTCCGTCACCACCACCAGCACCTCCCCGCTCTGCCCAGGCGCGTCCCATCGCACTACTTGGAACGGAGGGCTCACAAGGTGCCGAGGCGTTACCCGCCCTTCCGAAGGCGCCACCCGTCCCTCCGCCAGCCAACCGGCCAGAGACGAGACAAGGGTCCGGTAGGCCTCCCGCCCGGTTCCCGCCCTGGCCGACCAACGCCACAGACCGTGTCCCAGGATCAGTCCATCCCGATGTTCCCCATCCTGCCGCACCAGCACCAAAGGCACACTCCCCTCCCCTCCAGCCAAACGGACGTTCAGGGCCGGCTGCCAGGGTGCCGATTCGTCATCCCTTCCGCCATCGCCGCCGCCGTCCCCGCCGCCGTCCCCGGCGGCTGGGATGAGCACGCCGGACACCGGGGGCAAGCCGCGAGGATCCAGCTCCGCCAAGAGGGAGGCCAGGGGGGAGGAGGGGATCTGAGGTAGCACGGCCCATTCTCCTCCCGCAGGGGCTCCGGTGGCAACGCCCATCCACTGGCTGACGGCCCCTTGCCCCGCCACGGCCAAGCGAGCCGGGGGGCTCTCCCAGACCTCAGCCAGCCAGGGGGGCGCCGCACCCGCCAGCCCATGGATCACCAGGATCCGGGCCGACTCCACCCACTGGCGCACTTCGTCGGGGGTGGTGAGCCCCCCACCCGCCTCTCCGCCGCGCCGGATGGGTAGCCACTGGTCGTCCCCCACCAACACCCAACCCCGGCCAGGAAGACCCGTGAAATCCGCCAGGGCGGGGAGCAGGTGGCGGAGTTCCCAGTTCGGTTGGAAGGAGAGGGCCACGACTCCCCCTTCCCGAAGCTCCACCCTGGTGTATGCCACCGCCACATCGTCTCCGGAATACACGTCGCCAGGCAGTCGAATCCGGGCTTCGTAGCGAGCCATTCCACTGGAGTCCGGAGCAGGAGGCAGCTCCAATTCCACCGTCTGGGTCCCCCAGCCGCCGGAGATCTCCCGGCTCCACTCCGCCACCTCTTCGCCCTCCAGGAGGATCTCCAGCCGGAGACTATCCTGACGCGTGGCATCCCCGGCATCCCCGGCATCTCCTTCCATGCCGCCCTCACCGCCGAACTCTCGCCCGGGGACCTCATGGTGCAGGATCAGAAGCGCCCGGACTGAGGCACCTGCCACGACCATGGGAGGCACCTGGAATTCCTGTATCCCGGCGTTGCGGATGGGTCCCTGGATGGAAAGTGGCTGGACGGGGATCCCTGCCAGCCGAACGTCCTCCAGAATCATGTCCGGGGTAGCCCATCGGAAATCCGACAGTACCAGGAGTGGGGCATACCCGGCCTCTCCCGCCTCCAACAGGCTTCGCCCCAGCGGCGGCCGAAGACCCGCCAAGGGGGGTGGCCATGTGGAGGGTGATCCCTCTGGGAAGATGATCCCTCGGCTATCCAACAGGGCCGTCGCCACACCGTCCAACCCCTGACGAGACCGTTCGGCCAGCGCCGCCTCCCACCCGGTTTCCCCGTTGGTCCAGGGAAGCCCCTGCCCCTCGGTGCCATCCAGAATCAGTAGCGGGGTGGAGGGAACTCCTTCACCGGAACGCCAGGGGGGCCAGAGCGGGTTCAGAGCCAGCAGGCCCAACACCGCCAGGGCTGACATTCTCAGTCCCAGCGCCCACGTCCAGCCGGGCACCCGAGGTTCCCTCACCAGATAGAGGTAGAGGGAATGGAGTACAACCCCTCCCGTGAGGGCGAGCCAGAACGCCGCCATGGGCGGGTCCCTCTACCGGATCAGGGCGATTCGTCGCCCGGGACGGGAGAAGCCACCGCCCCCCCGCTGGCTGCCATGCGGATGGCGGCGGGTGCAGGAAGTTTCTCCAGCAGCGCCATGCGAACGCCCTTCGCTCCTTCCCATTCTTCCCAACGGTTCTGGGGAATGGGGTCTCCCGAGGGGAGCCGCACGTTGAGCGGGTCGATGGGGGTACCGTTCCGGTGAAGCTCATAGTGGAGATGGGGCCCGGTGGCGGTGCCCGTCATGCCCACGTAGCCAATGACCTCTCCTTGTCGAACCCGGGTGCCCACCCGGTGTCCGGAACGGAAGCCATTCATATGAGCGTAGCGAGTCATGAAGCCGTTGGCGTGCTGGATCTCCACCACATTTCCGTATCCGCCGCCCCACCCCCGCCGCCTGATGACTCCGTCGGAGGTAGCCTGGATGGGGGTTCCCGTATCCGCCGCATAATCCACGCCGATGTGGGGGCGGTTCACTCGATGGATGGGGTGGAATCGATTCCGGTTGAAGCGCGAAGAGATGCGGCGGAACTCCAGGGGACGCGTGAGGAAAGCCCGGCGCACCGACTTGCCCTCCATATCGTAGTACCCTCCGTCGGAAGTCTCATCCACCCCTTCAAACCAGAGGGCGTAGAGGGGCTTCCCCTGGTTCACCAGCTCCGCCGCCAGGATGCGTCCGGTGCGCATGGACCCGTCAGGCCGGACCTGTCGCTCGAACACCACCCGGTAGGAGTCTCCCGTCCGGATCTGTCGGGAAAAATCCACCTGCCACTGGAACACCCGATCCATGAGATCCAGGAGATTGTAACGGTCGTTTCGAGGGAGGTTTGACAGGTCCGGGCTACCTACCACCGCAGTCCACAGGTCGGTGGTGATTTCACCTGAAGCGAATACGGTGTCAGTCCACACCGGCGTCTGGATGACGTTGGAACGCCAACCCAGGTCGTCCCGGGTGAGTTGGAGGGTGGAATCGGGGTTCATGGCCACGTCCACCCCCCGGAGCCAACCATCGTCCCGCCGGTAGCGAAGGGTGATCTCCGTTCCCACCCGGAGCCGCCGGGGCGATGCCACTTCCTGGAAAGCCAGGAGCAGCTCCCGTTGCTCGTTGGTCCCCAGGGAACCTGAAGAGAGGATCTCCCCGAAGGTCTGACCCGATCTCAGTGTCTGGAGGTCCAACTCCTCAGCCGGCATGGCTGCCACCGGTTCCAGGGTCCCTGCATCGGGGATGGGGGAAAGGGGTATCAGGAGCACGGCGCCGCCCAGAAGGCCCCCCGTTCCCACGAGAGTTCGAAGTGGAGCGTTGGAAAACCGCATAAATTCCTGGTTTGTTTGAAAAGCCTGGTCCCTGGGCAAGGCTGACCACCGCCGTCCTACCGCCGGCCGGCCCCCTGGGTTCCGTTCCAATCAGCGAGGTTGCTCAGTCCAACTGACGGCGAATGAAGGTGGGAATGTCCAGTTCCCCGATCTGCTGCCGGGTCACCACCCGCTCAGGCATACGGTTCACAGGCATGATCGGCTTCATGGCCTGTGCCGATCCACCCCCCATGGCCACCATCTTCTGCTCCTGTTGCAACTCCATTTCCTGCTGCCGCACCGGTGCCGTGGTCCGGGTTGGCGCAGGCTGGCTGGCCCGGGGAGCCATCTGACCTCGGCGGAAGTCCGGACGCAAGACCTGTCGGTCTTCCACCACCTCTCCCGACCCAGCGTCGAAGCCGGTGGCGATGACCGTCACCCGGATCTTACCTTCCAGATGCGGATCATGCACGGCTCCGAAGATGATCTCCGCATCGTCTCCCGCCTCTTCCTGGATGATGGTTGAGATCTCAGTGACCTCGTCGATGGCCAGATCCATGCCGCCGGTAATGTTGATGAGAACCCCCTGTGCGCCCCGGATGGACACGTTGTCCAGGAGCGGCGACGAGATGGCTTCCTGGGCCGCCTCCTGCGCTCGGCTCTCGCCCTCGCCGAAGCCCGAGCCCATGAGAGCAGGCCCCCTGCAGGACATAATGGTGCGGACGTCGGCAAAGTCCACATTCACGTCGCCGCTCACCCGAATGAGATCGGAGATTCCCTGGGTGGCGTGGAGAAGCACCTCGTCGGCTTTTTTCAAGGCATCCTGAAAGGAAGTGCCCTTCCCCACCACCGACAGGATCCGGTCGTTGGGGACCACGATCATGGTATCCACCGTGCGGCGGAGTTCCGCCAGACCCTGTTCAGCCTGCCGCATCCGCTTCTTCCCTTCGAAGGCGAAGGGCCGGGTGACGATGGCCACGGTGAGGGCCCCCATTTCCCGGGCAATCTCGCCCAACATGGGCGCGGCGCCGGTACCGGTGCCCCCACCCATCCCCGCCGCGATGAAGACCAGGTCGGCCCCTTCCAGGGCCCGACGCACATCGTCGGCGTTCTCCGCCACAGCCTGACGGCCGATCTCCGGGCGGGCTCCTGCCCCCAGCCCTCGAGTGAGTTTCTTCCCCAGTTGAATGGTGACCTGGGCCCGGGAAGACCGGAGGGCCTGGGCATCGGTGTTGGCCGAGATGAACTCCACCCCCTCCAGGTCTTCATCCACCATCCGGTTCACGGCGTTGCCGCCGGCGCCTCCCACCCCCACCACCTTCATGCGGGCGTTCTGCATGGCCGTTTCCTCGAATTCGAAGATCATCATGGTCTTTCTCCCTTGGTTGAGGTGCTGCGGATGGAATGGGGGTCGAGCGAGCGAGTTGAGCCGGCGGTGAGCCGCCGGATGGGGTGGAGGATGGGTAGGCTCAGGGACATCAGAAGAACTCCCGCACCCAGGCACCTACCCGGGCCAGGGCGCCGGACGAGGGCGTGGACGCCCCCTCTCCTGTTTCGTAGAACCGGTCCACGCCATGGAGGGCCAGGCCGGTGACGGTGGCGAACTTTGGACGGGCCACGGAGTCTGCCAGGCCCGAGAGGCCCTCGAATGGAACGCCTCCCCGGACAGGGGCCGCGAACACCTGCTGTGCCAGTTCCACCGTGCCATGGAGGGCGGAGGCTCCCCCGCTGAGCACCAGGCCTGCCCCCAGGCGATTGAAGATCCCAGCCCGATCCAGTTCGTCCTGGACCAGGGTGAAGAGTTCATCCAGTCGCTGTTCCACGATGTGGGCGATGAGTTCCACCGCCACGTGCCGAAGCTGACCCGGTCCTGGCCCCGGCAACTCCACCGTCTCCTGCGGATCCACCAACTGGGTAGATGCCACGCCGTGAAGCTCCTTCGCCTTCTGTGCTTCAGCGAAGGGAATGGAAAGGCCCTTCACCAGGTCGTTGGTCACGGCATGCCCTCCCAGGGGGAGAACGGCCAGATGTCGGATCTTTCCCTCGTAGTAGGCCACGATCTCCGTGCTTCCCGCCCCCATCCCCACCAACGCCACTCCCACTTCCTTCTCGTCTTCAGTGAGCACCGCACGGGCGGTGGCCAGAGGGGAGAGCACCAACTCCTGTACCCGATAGCCGCCTCGGGAAACGGCTTTGCGGATGTTCGAGGCCACGGCGGAAGAGGCGGTGACGATTCGGACCTCCGTCTCCAGTCGGGTACCGGTCATGCCCAGAGGGTCTTTGATGCCCTCCTGATGATCCACGGTGTAATCCTGGGGGATGGCGTGGAGCAGCTCCCGGTCGGGGGGCAGGGCTACCGTGCGAGCCACCTCGTGAACCCGCCGCAGATCGTTCCGGGAGATCTCGTCTCCCCCCACCGCCACCACTCCCATGGAGGTACGGGACTCCACGTGCTCCCCCGAGATGCCCGTGTACAGGCGATCCACCGAGACTCCGGCCATGAGCTCGGCTTCCTTCACCGCACGCTGGATGGCTTCGGTGGTCTCCTCGATGTGGGTCACCACCTCCCTGCGCATTCCGGAGTTCCTGGTCTGGCCCACCCCCAGCACCTTCAAGCCGGGACGGCGGCGGCCGTCCTCCATGAGTTCGCCAATGACCGCACAGGTCTTGGTGAGTCCGATGTCGAGGCCTGCAATGAGTTTCGAAGCCATGTCAGCGTCCGTTCCTGGATGCGAGGCTGAGCACCACCTGATCGGCGAAGCGAAGGTCCACTGCGGCCGGTGGGCGCTGGGGATCCCGTTCCAAAGCATCCTCCAACACCCGGAAACCATCTCTCAGGCGGGCCGAGGTGAGGGGGAGCTGGAAGTGGATCTCCACGCGAGGTGAGGTGAGGTGTGCCACCCATCCCCCTGATGCATTCCGCTCCAGATGCGATAACAACGCAGAGAACCCGGGCTCGTCCCGAAGCAGGCGCTCAACCTCTCCGGCAAGGGCCGTGAGTTCCTCCGCCGGCAGGCCCGCCGGCAGAAGCGGGAGGTCCAGGGCTGCCAGCGTCGGAAGCTCCAGGGGAAGGGACTGACCGGTGCCATCCACTGGGAAGAGGGTGGGGCCGGGCACGAAGGCCACCGGACGCCTCTCCTCCACCGACACGTTGAGAGTGGTGGGCACCCCTCGCCGTATCCGTACCTCCCGGATCACGGGATGGGCCCGGAGCCGTTGAACCCACTCTTTTTTGTCGTCCCAGATGGAGCTGCCCGGCTCAAGAGCCAGTGCAGCCACCACCTGACTGTCGGAAACAAGTTGATTCCCCTCCACCAGGACCTGCCGCACCCTGAAGATCTCCCACTCCCGCACCTGCTGGGAAAGGGGCTCCACCGCCACGGTGGTGACCCCCACCAGCGTGAGAAGTAGGAAGACCCGGACCAGTGGGCGAGTCACGCCACCCCTCCTTCCAGAAGCCGGAGGAGCTCTGGACCTACCGAGGTGATGGACCCGGCACCCAGGGTGAGGACCACATCTCCCGGCTTCGCCTGCCGGGCCAGCGCCCGAGGGAGGTCGGCCAGGTCGGGGTGGAAGTGGACGTCCCCACCTCCCGCATCCTCGACTTCCCCCGCGATCTGTTGGCCGCTGACCCCTGGGATGGGGGCCTCTCTCGCCGGATAGATCTCCGTGACCCACACCACATCGGCTCCGGTGAGCGCCTCTCCGAAGGCGCGGGCGAAGTCCCGGGTCCGGGAGTAGAGGTGCGGCTGGAATACGGCTACCAGTCGCCGCCCCGGATAGCTCTGCCGCGCTGCCTCCAGGGTAGCCCGGACCTCGGTGGGGTGATGGGCGTAGTCGTCTATCACGGTCACATCGGCGGCTTCCCCCAGGCGTTGGAAGCGCCGGGCCACGCCCTGGAAGGCCGCCAGGCCAGCCCGGATTTCAGCCCATCCGGCCCCCAATGCCTCCCCCACGGCCACGGCCGCCAGGGCATTCCGGACGTTGTGGAGTCCGGAGAAGGCCAGTTCCACGTCGCCTCGGGATTCCCCAAGGCTCATGATCCGGAACCGGCACCTGCCCCCCACCATCTTGACCCCCACCGCTCTGAGCATGGCTCCCGCAGAGGTCCCATAGGTGACCACCTGGCGATCCGGTTCCACCGCAGTGACCAGGCGAGATGCCTCGTTGTCATCGGCGCACACCACCAGCGTACCCTGGGGAGGGATCCGTTCCACGAATGAGCGGAAGGCCTCCCTGACGCCGGCCAGATTTTTGTACTGGTCCAGATGGTCCGCTTCCAGATTCGTCACAACTGCCACGTGGGGAGACAGACTCAGAAACGATCGGTCGTACTCATCGGCCTCCACCACGAAGAGATCGTCCCGGCCTGCGCGGTAGTTCCCCCCCCACCCGGCTACCTGACCACCCACGAAGGCGGAGGGGTCCTGGCCGGCGGCCTCCAGTACGCACGTGGTGAGGGCCGTGGTGGTGGTCTTCCCATGCGTGCCTGCCACCCCCACCACCGTGCCATGGTTCACCCACCCACCCAGGGCCTGGGCGCGTTTCAGGATGGGGACCCCCCGGGTCCGGGCGGCCTCCACTTCCGGGTGATCAGAGGGCACGGCAGCCGAAATAATCAGGGCGGCCAGACCATCGATATGATGGACATGGTGGCCGCCGTGGACCTCCACCCCCAGCCCTTCCAGATGGGCTCGGACCGCCTGGGGGTTCAGGTCGCACCCGGATACCCGCCCGCCGGCCCGGGCCACGGCCTCGGCCAACGCCACCATTCCTGCTCCAGCCACGCCCATGAAGTGCACCTCCCCTCCCCGGATCTGGCTCCGGAAGGACGTCTCCACACTGGTGCCGGACATCCCCTGGGCTTCGAGGCTCATGCTGCCTCCCGGGCCGGGGGGAGGAGTTCCGCCATGGAACGCACTGCATCTTCCATGGCTCCAGGGCGCCCGGCGGCGCGGGCACGCCGGCCCATGGCGAGGAGCTGCTCCGGGTGATCCAGGAGTTCTCGGAGGAGAGCCTCCAGCGATGCACCAGACAGTTGGACCTCCGGGAGAAGTCGGGCTGCGCCCGCCCCCTCCAGAGCTTCCGCATTCCGATGCTGGTGGTTGGCAGCTGCTGTGGGGAGGGGGACCAGTACAGCCGGGGTCCCCCAGGCCAGGAACTCCGACGTAGCCATGGCCCCTGCCCGACTCAGCGCCAGATCGGCGGCGGCCAGGGCCTGAGGCATGTGGTCCAGATAGGCCTGCACGTGAACCCAGGGAGGAGAACCAAGAGCCTCCAACCCTTCCAGGACTTCCTCCAGCAGGTTGGGGCCTGTGGACCAGAGCAGGTGCAGGCCGGGCTCCCGGGCAGGGGCAGGGGCAGGGAGCTCGCTGAGCCGACGAAGCCAGGCCAGCACCCCCTGGTTCAGCGCTCGGGATCCCTGGCTGCCGCCCACCGCGAGCATGAGGGGCACTCCCTGGGGGACCCCCAGTTCGGCCCGGAGCTCCCGGCGGGCCACCTCCCTCGCCTCTCCAGTCAGGGGTGGGCTCACGGGATTCCCCGTGACGCGTGTCTGCGGGTGGGCTGAACGAGGCAGGTGGTCCCGCGCCTCGGGGAACGCCAGGTGGACCTGCCGTGCCCAGCGGCTGAGCATCCGCGTGGTAGCCCCCGGGTGGGCATTCTGCTCCTGCAGCACCAGGGGAACCCCGTGCAGCCGAGCCGCCAATCCGGCGGGACCCCCAGCATATCCCCCTGTCACCACCACCAGCCGAGGTCGGAGTCGACGGTAGAGGGCGCTCACCTGCAAAACCGACCGGATGAGATCGGGAAGGACTCCCAGGTTGGAAAGGACGCGACCCCGGGCCACTCCCCGCACCGGGAGCAGGTGGAACTCCATATCCCGTTGGGGAAGAATCCTGGCTTCCAGTCCCCTGCGAGCACCCACGAACACCGTCTCCACGTCGGGGCGAAGCTGCTTCAACCCCCGAGCCAGATTCAGAGCCGGATACAGGTGACCCCCGGTCCCCCCGCCGGAGAAGACCGCCACCACGGGCTCCAGGCCACCTCCATTCCGTACTCTAGGCATGAAGAGGCAGCTCCCGCCCGTTGCTCCGGGCCACCGACAACAGGAGCCCCACCACCACCAGCGTCACCAAAAGGTTGCTTCGGCCGTACGACACCAGCGGCAGCGCCAGGCCCGTGGCCGGCACCAGCCCCAGACCCACCGCCATGTGGAGGGTGGCATGGAGGGCAAGGAAGTTGGCACATCCCACCGCCAGGAGTTCTCCGAAGGCGTCCGGAGCTCGCCGGGCAACGCGGAAGCCCAGCACCACCAACCCCACGAAAAGCGAGACCAGGAACACGACTCCCAGGAAGCCCCACTCCTCGCCCACCATGGAGAAGATGAAGTCGTTGTGGGGCTCGGGCAGAAACCCGAACTTCTGACGTCCCTCTCCAAAACCCACCCCGGCCACTCCGCCGGAGCCCAGAGCGATGAGAGACTGCTGGACCTGATATCCCGCCCCCTGGGCCACCTCCGAGACGTCCCGGAACGCCAGTATCCGCTGGAACCGATATCCCACCAGGAGTTCCCGTAACAGGAGCGGCGACAGGAGGAGGCCCATGAACAGAAAGTGTCCCACCCGGGCGCCGGCGGCGAAGAGAGTGAACGCCCCCAACAGGCCCACCAGAGCCGCGGTGGAGAGATCGGGCTGAAGCAGGATGGGAACCAACAGAAGGGCCCAGATGAGGAGGAAGGGGAGGAGTCCCCGACTCAAGCTCCGGAAATGGTCCTCCTTCTTCACCGCCAGGGCCGCCGTCCAGATGATCACCGCCAGCTTCGCCAACTCCGACGGCTGGAACGCCACCCCCAGCACGAGCCACCGGCGAGCGCCGTTGATCTCAGGGGCCAGTGCCTCGGTGCCCGGGACCACGGTGAGGAGAAGGAGCGCCCAGGTAGCGGCCAGGATGGGCCACGCCATCCAGCGCCAGAAGGTGTAGGGGATCCGTGCTACCGCCAGCAGAATCACTACCCCGGCCAGAGCCCCCGACGCCTGCCGGACCACATAGAAGGTGTCGGGAAGCCCCTGCCGTTGGGCCAGGAAGGCACTGGCGGAGTAGAGATTCACCACTCCGAAAGAGAGAAGCACCAGGGTGATGATCATGAGGGCCAATCCCTCCCACCCCTTCCCCAACCCGGTGTCGGGAAAGGACACGGGTCCGGCCGGAGCCACATCCATGGGTCGGGCCGTCATGATGTCAACTCCCGGAACCGTTCACCCCGAGCCTGATAGTCCGGGAAGAGGTCGAAGCTGGAGCAGGCCGGCGCCAGAAGCACCACGTCACCGGAGCGAGCGTGACGCCGGGCAACCGCCACAGCACCTTCCAGACCTTCGGAGACCTCCAGGAGGGGGACGCTGCCCTCCAGTTCCCGGGCAAGACGCCCCCGGGCCTCCCCATAGAGGACGGCCAGCCGGGCACGGCCCGGGAGCACCTGGGCCAGAGGGGCGAAGGCTTCTCCCTTGTCCTTGCCTCCCAGGAGGAGCACCAGGGGACGGGACAAGCTCTCCACGGCGCTCCGGGCAGCCGCCACATTGGTGGCCTTGGAGTCGTTCACCCACAGCACTCCTCCTGCATCGGCCACCGGTTCCAGACGATGGGGCAGCGGGGAAAACGTCTGAAGCCCATTCCGGATGCCGTCCAGGCCCGCTCCTGCCAACCGGGCAGTCACAGCGGCCGCCAGGGCATTGGCCACATTGTGGCGCCCCAGGAGCGGCAGGCTTCCCCGAGGAATCAGGGGTTGGAGTTCTCCTCCGGTCTCGTCTTCCCCCGTCGAGTGGAAATTCGGTTCAGCAGTGGGTCCGGGGCGAGCTCCGGGGCCGGGGAGCCCTTTGAGAACCAGGTGACCGTCCACCACCCCTGCTCCGGCCCCGGTGGGTGTACCCAGGGAGAAGGTGAATCGGGCGCCGGCGGCGTCTCCAGGGAGGGCCATGGCCAGGGCATCGTCCTGGTTCAGAACCCAGCGGCTCTCGCTCCCGGCGTTCTTGAAGAGCTGGGCCTTGTCGGCGTAGTAGGCCTCCACCGACGGGTACCGATCCAGATGATCGGGGGCCAGATTCGTGAGCACGCCGATGGAGGGGGTAAGGGTCTCCACAGCAGCCAGCTGGAAGGATGACAGCTCCAGCACGTACCAGTCCGGAGGAGGATCCTGGAAGGCCAGCTGCGAGGCCGCCGGTCCCAACCCACCCCCGATGTTCCCACCCAGACCTACCTGAAATCCGGATTCCCTGAGCAGATGCGCGGTGAGCGCCGCCACAGTGGTCTTCCCATTCGTTCCGGTGATTGCGATCAGTGGACCCTGGAAGAACCGTACGGCGAACTCAGGCTCGGATATCCAACGCCGTCCTCCTCGCTCCATGGATCGGAGCACCTCAGCGTCGGGGGGGATTCCGGGGCTGGCAACCACGATTTCCGATGCCAGGATCCGGGCCAGATCGTGTCCTCCCAGATCCACGACCGCTCCTCCTTCACGGAGTCGCTGGGCACGGGCATGAGCGTTGGGGTCAGTGTGCAAATCCGAGACATAGACTTCTCCTCCCTTTTTCAGGGCAAGTTGGGCCGCGGCTTCTCCGCTGGCGCCCAATCCAAGGACGGAAATGCTGGTCATCAGCGGATCTTCAACGTGCTGAAGGCCAGCATGGAAAAGAGGATCCCCAGGATCCAAAAGCGGATCACCACTTTCGTCTCCGGCCACCCCAACTTCTCGAAGTGGTGGTGGATGGGAGCCATGAGGAACAGCCGGCTACCGGTGCCGGTCCGGGCTCGGGTCCAGCGGAAATAGTTGGTCTGCAGAAGGACCGAGACGGTCTCCAGGACGAACACCCCCCCGACGATGGCCAGGAGGAATTCCGCCTTGAGGACCACCGCCATGACGGCCAGGGCTCCGCCCAGTGCGAGAGAGCCCGTATCCCCCATAAAGACCTCAGCGGGGTGCGCGTTGTACCAGAGGAATCCGATGGCAGAGCCGGCCAGTGCGGCGGCAAAGACGGTGAGCTCCCCGGACCCCGGGAGATAGAAGAGACCCAGGTAGCTGGATGTATCCACCCGACCCACCAGGTAGGCGAAGACCCCCAGGGTGACGACGGCAATGGCAGAGAGCCCCGCCGCGAGGCCATCCAGCCCGTCCGTGAGATTCACTGCGTTGGAGGTGCCGGAAAGAACCAGGGCCACGAAGCCCACATACGCCGGAGCCCAGAAGTTGGCATACCAGCCGTCGAAGAACGGCACGCTGGTCCAGGTAGGTGGAATGGGCGAGATGGGATACGCGATGAGAAAGCTTCCCAGGGCCACTCCCACCAGGATCTGGCCCATCATCTTGTACCGAGCCACCAGCCCCTTCTTCTCCTGCCGCACCACTTTGAGGTAGTCGTCCAGGAACCCGAGGGCGCCCATGAGAAGCAGGGCCAGAAGGGGCAAGACGGTGTACCAGTTGGTGAGTTCGGCCCAGAGGAACGTGGAAATGGATGCGGATGCCACGATGAGCACCCCGCCCATGGTGGGGGTCCCGGCCTTGCTCACATGATGGACCGGGCCATCTGAGCGGATCACCTCGCCCACTCGCAGACGCTGGAGCCAGAGAATCATCCGGGGGCCCAGCACGAAAGCCAACAGGAGGGCCGTCACCATGGCTCCTCCTGTGCGGAAGGTGATGTACCGGAACAGGTTGAATACGATGTGGACGTCGGCCAGGGGAGGAAGCAGGTGATAGAGCATCTAACGGCCCTCCCCCGCTGGTGTGGGCGCCGGGCGCTGAAAGTCGTCCTCAAACCGGGGAATGAGTCGCTCCAGCCGGATCCCCCGGGAGGCCTTCAGGAGCACCACCTCGTCTCCCGCCAGAAGGGGGCGTAGGGCCAGGTATGCGGCGTCCGGATCGGCCTCTACCAGAAGCCCGGGGTGGGAACGTGTAGGCGCGGGGAGCTGGGCGGCCGCTTCTGCAAAGGCACCGGTGGCCACCACCCGTTCCACGCCCAGTTCCAGCACCGCCTTCAGTGTCTCCAGGTGCCGGGGCGCCTCCAGATGACCCAGTTCCCGCATGGAGCCCAGAAAGGCCACCCGAGTGCGACCCTCCTGCGCCGCCAGGATCTCGGCCGCCTCCCTGACGCTTTCCGGACCCGCATTGTAGCAGTCCAGGATGAGGGTGAGTCCGGCCACCTCCTGGAATTCACCCCTGAGGGGCGGAGGAGCCACATGGGCCAACCCTCGGGCGGCCACCCTTGGCTCCACTCCCATCTGCCGAGCCACCTCCAGGGCCAGGAGCGCGCAGCTCACACCGTGGCGGCCAGGTACGCTGGAGTTCACGCGGATGCCTTGCCACTCAAAGCCCAATGTCCCCTTGGCCAACGGGCGCACGTCCAGAGGACGTAGATGGGGGTCCGCCACGCTTCCCCACCCCGCAACACTCACGGGACGTCCTGTGGCCCGAGCTCGGATCGCCAGTTCGGGAGGAGTGTCACCCACCACCATGGGCGCCTGGGGAGGCATGCCCTCCATGAGGGCCAGCTTCTCTGTGAAGACACCTTCCAATGAGCCCAACCCCTCGATGTGGGACTCGGCCACTGCGGTGATGACTCCCAGGTCAGGAAGGGCGATGCGAGAGAGCACCCCCATCTCACCGGGCTCGCTGGTTCCCATCTCCACCACCACCACATCCGCGTGGGCCGGGGCAGAGAGCAACGTCAGGGGCACCCCCACCCGGTTGTTCAGATTCGCAGCGGTCACATGGACGCTGAGAGCCCCTTCCAGGGCGCCGCGGAGCAACTCCTTGGTGGTGGTTTTCCCCACCGACCCCGTGATCCCGACCACCCGGGCAGGGAGGGCTCGCCTTCGGAAAGACGCCAGCTTCCCCAGGGCCTTCAGGGTATCCGGCACCTGAAAGAGGAGCGCCGGATCCACTCCTGGGAGAGCCCGATCCACCACTGCACCCGTCGCCCCCGACTCCAGGGCTGCGGCCACGAAGTCATGGGCATCGAAACGGGGTCCTTTGAGGGCCACCAGGAGAGCACCAGGCTCCACGGTCCGGCTGTCGGTGGAGACTCCGGAAAAATGGCGCTCCACCGTACCTGGTTTCTCTGATTCCCGGGGCAGATCCAGGGCTTCCCGAACCCGGGCTTCGGTCCAGGTGAAGGTCGTCATGTCACCCCCCCACCCACTCCCAGCAGTTCCCTCAGCACCATCCGATCGTCGAAGGGACGACGTTCGGTGCCCACCACCTGAGCCGTCTCATGCCCTTTGCCGGCAACCAGGACAGCGTCTTGCGGTCTCGCGTCGTCCAGTGCCCGGCGGATGGCCTCCCGGCGGTCGACGATGCGAAGCACCGTCTGGGTTGCGGCCTGGGGAATTCCCTGGACAATATCTTCCAGGATCGTCTCTGGATCTTCCGTGCGGGGGTTGTCCGAGGTCACCACCACCCGATCCGCCCACCGAGCCGCCGCCAGCCCCATGGCGGGGCGCTTCGTCCGATCCCGGTCTCCCCCTGCCCCAAACACCACGATGAGACGGCCGGTCACCAGCGGCCGAAGGGTGGACAGGACCCGGTCCAGGGCATCGGGGGTGTGGGCGTAGTCCACCAGGGTCAACACGGGGCTCCGGCTCACCACCTCCATCCGCCCGGGAATCTGGGGAGCCCGGGAAAGCCCCTGAGCCACTTCCGTCAGCGAGCTCCCGGCGATGAGAGCCACGGCCCCGGCGAGCAGCGCATTCTCCACGTTGAACCCACCGGGGAGTGGTAGCGACACTTCTTCGGTTTGGCCGCCATGGTGGAGATGGAAGCGCGCCCCCTGGGCATCCAGCTGGACGTGGGAGGCCCTCACCCCCTCCCTGGAAGACAACCAATCGGGCGCCTCCTGGCCCCCCCCCTGGGTGGTCACCCAGGCACCCGGCATCTCCCGGGCAACCCGGGCCCATTGTCCATCGTCGCCGTTCAGCACCGTCACACCACCGTCCTTTCGCAAGGTGGTCAGGTGCAGCTTCGCCTCCCGGTAGCTTGCCAGGTCCGGGTGATAATCCAGGTGGTCCTGGCTCAGGTTGGTGAACACCACCGCATCGAACCGGACACCATCCAGCCGGCACTGCTGGAGGGCGTGGGACGAGGCTTCCATGACAACGGCCTCTACGCCTTCCTCCACCAGAGCCCTGAGGCTCCTGGCCAGATCCACCGGGCCGGGAGTGGTGAGGCCACTGCCTCCGGGACGGAGGGTCCCATCGGGGCCCATGAGCCCCAGAGTTCCCAGGGCCGCCGAGTTCCGCTGCCGGGAAAGCAGGTGACGGGCCAGGAGGCTGGTGGTTGTCTTCCCGTTCGTCCCCGTGACCCCCACCAGGAAAAGTTCTTTCCAGGGGGAGCCGAAGACCCAGTTCGCCAGGAGAGCACCCGCCCGTCGCCCGTCGGTCACCACCAACTGTGGGATTCCGGTGTCGGGCACTCGTCGCTCCACCACCGCCGCCCGGGCACCGGCGGAAGCGGCCTCCTGCACGAAGGCGTGTGCGTCCCGTTCCACGCCCTGCCAGGCCAGGAACAGGTCGCCAGCGGCTGTGGTGCGGGAATCCTGTGAAGCCCCGGAAACATATGTTTCCTTCCAAACGGAGACGTCCCCCGTCCCCCGGCTCTCATCGAGTAGACCGGCGGTGCGGAGGACGTGGAGTGCCCCGTCCAGCTTTCGGGGGGGTTCAGTCACGGTCCCCCCTTCCCAGAAGCCGCACCGTATCCCCGGGTGGTCGAAGGGTCCCCGCAGCCGGTGTGGTTCCCCGAATGCGACCCGCGCCTGTCCACTCCACCCTGAACCCGTGAGCGTGGAGCCGGCGCACGGCTGCACGCACGGGCAAGCCGGCCACGTCAGGCACCAGCGAAGACTCCAGGGAACCGAGGGTGAGCTCAGATGCCGGATCCGAAGGAAGGCTCTGGGCTGACCAGGGAGCCCCGGCAGGAGCAGCGCCGGCTCCTGCGGAGGTGAATCGCACCGGAGTGCCGGCTCCCCATCCAGGCGTCTGGACCCCGTCGCCGGTGGGCTTGGGAAGATCCCGTGGGAGGACTGCCGAGGAGTTCCGGGCCAGCGTCGCCAGCGCCCTCCGATCCATGGGGGGAGTCCGGGCTGCCAGGACCGCCTCCATGGTGGTGAGGGTCACCGGAGCAGCGGTAGCCCCTCCATAGTACGTACCCTTGGGGCTTTCCAGCTTCACGAAGATCACCAACTGGGGATCTTCCGCCGGAAAGAATCCGGCAAACGACGAAAAGTACTCACCCCGAGCATAGCCATTCGAGCCGTAGGCCCGTGACGTCCCGCTCTTCCCGGCCACAGCGAAGGTGCTGAGACGGGCCCGCCGGCCGGTTCCCTCTTCCACGGCATCCACCAGCACCTGATTCACATCTCTGGTTACGGACTTGGGAACCACCTGACGCACCACCCTGGGAGGGAAGCTCTCCCGGACCAGACCGTCGGGTCCACGGAGTTCCTTGACGATCCGGGGCTCCATGAGCCGGCCGCCGTTGGCCAGGGCTCCATAGGCCATGGCCATCTGGAGGGGGGTTACCGAGATCTCATAACCGATGGCCAACGACGCGGGAGACTGGGCCGACCACTGCGGGGGACGCCGGAGAAGCCCTGTGGATTCTCCAGGAAGGTGGATCCCGGTGGCCATTCCGAAGCCGAAGTCACGGAGCATCTCATACTGCTGGGCCGGGCTCAGAGTTTGTGCGGCCTGGGCGATGCCCACGTTGCTGGACACCCTGAGGGCCTGGGCCAGTGACACCCTGCCCACGGGATGGACGTCTGTGAGGGTACGGCCCGCTACGCGCCAACTCCCGTTCCCCGTGTCCAGCGAGTCAGTCAGCGAAGCCGCGTCATGAGCCAGGAGGGCCGCCACAGTGAAGGGCTTGAGAGTCGAACCGGGCTCGTAGGGGGCGTTGATGGTGGAAAGCCCCGCCTCGTTGCCGTCCCGAAGAGAATACATGGCCAGGATCTCACCCGTGTCCGGGTCGGTGATGAGGATGTCACCCCCTCGGGCCCCGGTACTCTCCACCGCCTCCTTCAGCGCTTCCCGGGCAATTTCCTGAAGATCCACATCGAGGGTCAGCACCACCTCTCCACCGGGCCGGGGAGCCCTGAGCTGCCACCCGGTGCCCGGCAAATGCCGGCCCTGCGGGTCGCGAGCCAGGATCTCTTCCCCGGGCTCCCCCCGGAGCAAATGGTCGAAGCCCTGCTCCACACCTCCGGTCCCCATCCCATCAATGACCACACCCATGACCCCTCGAGCCATGGACTCGTGTGGGTAGAAGCGTCGGGCTTCCTGAGTGAGATGCACCCCGTTTATGCCTGCGAGCGCCTCCCGCACCTCGGGACCGAAGCGCCCCGGCAGGACCACCCACGACCGGGATGAAGACACGGCATCGCCGGTGCGGCTTCCCGGAAGTCCGGTGGCCTGAGCCAGAAGCCGAGCCACTTCGTCTCGGGCCGCCTCCCGCTCCGCCGGCTCCCTGATCCCATGCCCCACCTCCTGGGGAGCAACTGCCACCCGGAAGACATCGTGGCTCACGGCCATGGGAATTCCATCCCGGTCCCGAATCACCCCGCGGGCCGCCGGAACGGAGCTGCTGCTGTGATGCTGGCGTTCCGCCACCGCTCGCCAGTCGGAGGCCTCCACGATTTGGAGCTCGGCGGACCTCCAGAGGATGACGCCACCCACCAGGAGCCACCCCGAGAGAAGGATCCGACGGCGTACCGTCCTGGTCTGCCTGAACCCCTTCGAGCCACGGGCGCGTCGGCTCATTCGTTACCTCCCGCCAGCAGTACGATCTCATGCGACGAAGGGGTCTTCATCCCCAGTCGAGCCCGGGCCTCAGGCACCACCCTTCCCCGGCTTTCCAGGACCTGGATCCGCCGTTCCAACTCCGCCCTCTCTGCGGTCTCCAGGGCCAACTCCCGGCGTACCTGGTCCATCTCGGCCAACGCCTCCATGGCCCGTGACTGGCGCCAAGCAACCGAGGCCAGGGCTGCCAGGAGGAGGACCACCCCCAGCACCAGAAGTGCCGACGCCCGGGTCCCGCTCATGCCGCCTTCCTCCAGGCCCGCAGCTTGGCGCTCCGGGATCTGGGGTTCGCTTCCATTTCCCGGACATCGGGCGTGAGTGGCTTCCGGGTCACCGTGGTGCCCAGCGCTCTTCCTCGACACCGGCACACCGGGAGTTCGGGAGGACACACGCACTGCCGGCTCCACTCCCGGAAGGCATGCTTCACGATGCGATCTTCCAGGGAGTGATAGGCGATGACCACCAGCATTCCCCCGCCCTGAAGCGCGTCCCGGAAGCGGGGAAGCGCCTCCTCCAGAGACTCCAACTCCCGGTTCACTGCAATCCGGATCCCCTGAAAGACCCGGGCCTTCTCCTGGGTGGATGCCCCTCTTCCCAGAACCGCCGTGAGAGCCCCAACCAGGTCGTCGCTGGTCCGGAAGGGCTCGCGGTCTCTCCTCCGGACCACGGCCCGGGCCAGGGGGCGTGCCCGAGGTTCCTCGGCAAGGTGCCGAAAGATCTGGGTCAGCTCCTCCTCGCCTGCCCGGTTCAAAAGCTCCCACGCAGGGAGTTCCTCGCCCTGGTCTCCCGCCATCCGCATATCCAGGGGCGCCCCTTCCCGGAATGTGAAGCCGCGCTCCAACGCATCCAGTTGATGTGAACTCACTCCCAGATCCAAAAGCACCCCGGCCAGGCTTCCCTGGGGCAGCCCCATGGCATCGGGGGCTTCATGAAAGGGCAGTTGCAGGAAGCGGACCCGGGTTCCGTACGGTTCCAGCACGCGCCGGGCTTCCTCCAACGCTGTGGGGTCGCGATCCACAGCCACCAGGTGGCACTGAGGGCAACGCTCCAACAGGGCCCTGGCGTGACCGCCACCTCCCACGGTGCCATCCAGGTAGAGGGGCGCGTCCTCGCCACCCTTCCCCTGGAGAAGCAGCTCCAGGCAGCTGTCCAGGAACACGGGTTCGTGGTAGGTGCTCATGATCAGCCCATGATCCGACGGCGGGTGCGTTTCAGATCTGCCGTCTCCGTAGCCGGCGACACCACAGAGGTGCGGAGGTCGTCGGGTGGCCAGAGCTCAATCCGCTTCCCCATGCCCAGCAACGTCACCTGGTTCGTCAAAGCTGCCCGCTCCTTCAGGGCTCCCGGAACCAGGATTCGCCCCTGTCGATCGGGAGTCACGGGCTCCAGGTCATAGAAGATGCCCCGCACCCACTTCTCCTCCTCCTCCGTGCCCACCCGGGCCAACTCCAGAAGCTCCGATTCCATGGGGGCCCACACCTCCTCGGGAAACAACCGCAGATGGGACGACTCCTGAGGCACCAGGACGAAGCGTTCCGAGGCGGCGTCTCTACGAAACGCAGCTGGAAGGCTCACCCGGCCCTTGTCGTCCATCTGATGGTCGAACCGGCCTCGAAACCTGATCTCCAAGTGGGATCCAGTGGGTTAAGGTGGTGTGAAGTGGGGAAGATTGGGTCAATCTGGGCCATCCGCCTCGGTACGTCAAGTATCTTTTTTGGGAAAAAACCAAATGCTCCCGAAGCCTGGGGCGGGGTGGGGATGTTTCGCAAAGCCCAATAACGGCAACACGAAACGCGGTAAGCTCACCATAAACTGTCTGCGTTTCTCATGGGTACTTTCGGTTAATTTTCGGTTTTTTTCTCATATCCCACCTCATCCCACGAGGGCCGCGGAAGGCCGGGTATCCTGGCAGGCGGTGTGGGGTTGGTGCGGCCATCAGTGGAAGCGCAGACAGGAGTCCGCTAGAAGGGAAGCGGGAGTTGGGCCGCATACGAAACCGGGCGCCAGGGATGGATTCCCTGACGCCCGGTCTGTGGAACTGCGTTCGGATCAGCCCCCCGGAGGAGGGATCCGAAGGTACCGACGAACTACCGCCCTCGATTGATGAGCGCTTCCTGGATCTCGATGTAGGTGTTCACAGCCTCCAGGAACTGGTTCAGGTTGATGGACGATTGCGTAGCAGCGTACGCCTGACCGCCTTGGAGCAAGGGCTGCGCCCGCTGGAAGATCGGGAGCGATGCCTGTGCCGACTGGAGAGTCTGGGGCTCCTGGGCCGCGATCCCCTGCTGCAGATAGGTGTACCCCAGCCAGAAGTCATACTGCGACATCGTGGCCGCATTCACGGGAAAGTCCCTGGCCAGCCGGAAGAGCTCCACGGCATGGTTGAAGTTCTGCTGCTGGAAGCCGTTGTTGTAGCCCTCGGAAAAGAGGAGGTTGGCCATGGCTTCCGCCGGCTGCCCACCCTCCTCCACGGCGGCCCTCAGGACGGGTACCGCTTCCTGGAACCGGCCCTCATCAATGAGGATCCGGCCCTTCCGAGCCCGCACGTTGGGCCGATCGGGCGCCAGCTCCAGCACCCGGTCCAGCGCCGCCAGGGCTTCGTCGGGCTGACCGTTCCGCTGCAGGGCGTCGGCGTAGATGGACCAGAGGGGAGCGTCTTCACCATGGGCTTGCAGGAAATCAGAGGCCAGACTCACCGCACGGTCCAGTTCTTCCAACTGCATGTAGGCAGACACGGTGTTCCGAAGCTGGGACACTGCAGTCTCTTCTCCCCTGGCCTCGAAAACGGTCTCATACGCCTCTGCAGCCTTGCGGTAGAGTTCAGCCACCTCTGCCGTCACACCATTGGCATCACCATCCGTCATCTGGGCCGCACTGGCCGCCCTGACCGCAGCGGCGAAGGCGAAGTTTCCGTACTGCACCCAGAGGTCGATGTTTTCCCGATCCAGTTCCAAACCGTCCTCGATGAAACCCATGGCACCCAGAGGGTCACCGGCCTGAGCCAGGTTATAGGCCTCGCGCATCCGGACGGCGGCGTTACCGGGGTTCAGGTCCAGGTACTCCCGGTAGTACTGACGGGCCTCGTCCTGGCGCCCGAGCTGGGCGGAAACGAACCCGGCATTCTGAAGAGCGGACTCGGAGATGGGATCCAATTCCAGAACCCGCTGGAACTCGGCTAGTGATTCTTCCAGCCGATCCGTCTCCATGTAGATCCGGCCGCGAGTGAAAAGGGACGAGATGGAGGACGGATTCAGTTCGATGGCCTGATCACAGTTTCGGAGAGCATCTTCGTACTGCTCGCTTCCGAAGTAGTCCTGGCAGAACGCCGCAAATCGAAGCTGGCCCACATATCCCTCGAAGGAATTGAAGATCTGCTGGGCAGCCGGTTCTTCGTCGCGCTCCGCGATGGTGAATGCTTCCACCTCGAAGGTCTCGCCGGTCTCCGCACTGACAAACGTGGCGGTGACTTCCACCTGCCCGTCTCCGGCGCGCTCGTACTGGCCACACATGATCAATTCCACCTGCATCTGAGTAGCAAGCTGGCGAGCCATGACGCAGTTCAGGTCGTCACGGTTTATATCAAACCGGCGCAGGGCATCCCGGAGGTCTCCGTCATCCACCGCACGATGGGTATTCAAGTCGCCGATCATATCCCGGAGATTCCGGGCCACGCGCTCACCGAAGCGCCGGTTCAGCCCCTCGGCAGCCTCCATGTCCGGCACCAGCACCTGGAACCGGGAAGATGCCTCCTGGGCTTCCAACTCCGCAGTGGCCCCCGGCACCATCATGAGGGCCCCCAGGGCCAGGGCCACAGTGCCCAGCTTCAATCGTTCCATCATGGTTTGCTACTCCTCAGGCTGTCGTGCCTCTGTTGCGCCCCCCCGGACAGATCGGTCCGGAGTAGACGTGCCTCGTCCTTGCTTCTCAAGACCCTCGCGAACCATCTCTGTCAGGTCTTCAGACGTTGTGCAACTCTTACAATCCTACAAGCCCATCCAGAAGAGGTTCCCTATCAACCTCCGGGACGGATCGTTCACACCTGAGCCGCACGCCCGAATCCCTCGGCGCCGGACACAGAAAAAGCCGACGGCGCCATGGGGGACCGCCCCATGGGCGCCGGAACCTTTTCACCACTCCAGCGGTTCTCACCCTATTCCCTCTACCGGAGCTTGTGTCGAATGGCCAACCTCATCTTGCCGCCCGGATGGTCCCTCCCCGATAGGGCCGCCACCCCGACCTCCATTTACTGGGACCGACGCAGCTTCGTCAAGACCCTTGGCCTGGGAGCGTTGGCGTTGGGCTCCGGAGCATGCACGTCCCCGGGACGCAGTTCAGGGGACGACAGTGGGGTCGGTTCCGCAAGTGCCCCACCATCAGGTCCTCTGGATACCATCCCCGAGACCCCTACGCGCGACCTCTATCCGGGGCCTCGCTCTCCCCACTACGCCCTGGACCGACCGGTGACTGATCGGATCCTGGCCGCTACCCACAACAACTTCTACGAATTCACCACCGACAAGGCGGCCGTGTGGACCCAGACGGGCCCGTTCCAGGCTCGACCCTGGACGGTGGAGATAGCTGGAGACGTGGAAAACCCCGGAATAGTGGACGTGGCCGATCTGGAGCGCGAATTCGGCCTGGAGGAACGGCTCTACCGATTCCGCTGTGTGGAGGCCTGGGCCATGGCGGTACCCTGGACAGGGTTCCCGCTGGCTCGCCTCATCCAGAAGGCCCAGCCTCTGTCCAGCGCCCGCTACGTTCTCTTCACCACCTTCCTCCGTCCGGCCGAGGCCATCGGCCAACGCACCCAGAGCTGGTATACCTGGCCCTACTGGGAGGCTCTCCGTCTGGACGAAGCCATGAACGAGTTGGCCTTCGTGGCCACCGGGATCTACGGCGAACCCCTACCGAAGCAACATGGGGCGCCACTGCGCCTGGTTCTCCCCTGGAAATACGGGTTCAAGAGTGCGAAATCCATTGTTCGCATGGAGTTCGTCCGGGAACGGCCCTCCACGTTCTGGAGTGACTTCGCACCGTCGGAGTATGGCTTCTATTCCAACGTGAACCCCCAGGTGCCCCACCCCAGATGGTCTCAGGCCTCGGAGGAGGTGTTGGGGGAGTCCGAGCGCCGACCCACCCTGCCCTTCAACGGATACGGCGAATGGGTGGCCGACCTGTACGACGACGCAATTATGCGCGGGATCACCTGACTGCTACCGTGAGGCGGCCTGGCCCGACGTTCATCCCGGGCTCAGTGCCCGTCGTGCATCAACACACTATAATGTTGTCTGCATGAGCAGGAATGGCACGGACCCCATCGTGGTCATCGGCGGCGGCATCATGGGCTCGGCTTTGGCCAGGGAACTGGCCGTCCTGGACCAGAAAGTGGTCCTGTTGGAAGCAGGCCTCCCGGGCAGGCAGGCCAGTTGGGCGGCCGCAGGAATGCTGGCCCCCCTGGGCGAAGCACCCACCCCGGGCCCCTTCCTGGATCTGGCCCGGGCCAGCCTGGAACTCTTTCCCACCCTCCTGGAAGAGTTGCTCCAGGAAACCGGACAGCGGGTGCCCTACGCACCATGCGGGAAGCTGCAGGTGGCCTGGAGTGCGGAGGAGGTCCAGGATCTCCGCGATCGTCTGGCCTGGGCCGGCTCAATGAGCGACGGGGTCGGCCTGCTCACGGGTGCCGATCTGCGGCGCCAGGAGCCCCTTTTGTCTCCCAACGCCTCCACTGCCCTCCTCATTCCCCATGACCATCAGGTGGAGAATCGGGAGCTCACCATGGCGCTCTGGGAAGGTGCCCGACGGCACGGTGTGGACGCCCGCAGCGGTTTTCGGGTAACGGGGGTGGAGTCCACACACGGGCGGGTCTCGGGGGTGCGCCTGGCTGACGGCGACCTACTGAAGGCGCGGGCTGTGGTGGTAGCTGCAGGAGCTTGGAGCGGCGGACTGAACGGACTCCCCACCGTCCTCCCGGTTCGTCCGGTGAAAGGGCAGATGCTGGCTCTGGATGCCAGGGGTCTCCCGCCCATTCGCCGAATTCTGGCATCCTCCGAGATCTATCTCGTGCCCCGGGAAGACGGTCGGCTGCTGGTGGGCGCCACGGTAGAGGAGGCCGGCTTCGACATGGCGCTGACCCCCCAGGGCATCATGAGCCTGCTGGACCCCGCCATCCGACTCCTGCCGGCCGCGGGCAATCTTCCCATCCTGGAGTTCTGGTCGGGACTGCGTCCCGGCACCCCCGATGATCTTCCAATCCTGGGTCCGGACCCCCACCTTCAGGGGCTTTGGTACGCCACCGGTCACTTCCGGAACGGGATCCTGCTGGCTCCCGGCTCCAGTCGTGCTCTGGCCCGGGCCATGACGGGCGAAGTTCCCGAGATGGACCTTCGCCCCTTCCACCCCCACCGTTTCGTATCGTGACTCCCTACCTCGCACACTTAAACCTCTCCGGGTCTACACGCCCAAGCCTTTCTGGAAGAGCGACCCATGGGACCTGATCGGAGCCTCAACGTTCTGGTGGTGGAGGACAACCCTTCGGAACGGTGGCTACTGTCGGAGATCCTCCGCGCTCGGGGGCATGTGGTCACGGCCTGCGAAGATGCCGAAAGCGCCTGGGATCTCTTCGAGAGGGAGCCATTCCCGCTGGTGGTGGTGGACTGGTTGCTCCCCGGGATAAACGGGGTGGACTTCCTGCGGAAGATCCGCCGCGCCCCCCGGGGCGATCTGGCCGTGGTGCTGGTGGTCACGGGCCGGAACAACCTCGAATCGCTGGAGGAAGTGCTGCTCGCCGGGGCCAATGACTACATCACCAAGCCCGTGGATGTTGGCTTGCTGAACATCCGCCTGGCCGTGGCCGAGACGGAAGTGGGTGCCGTGGAGCAGCGGAAGCGAGCGGAGGATGCGCTGGCTGCCAAAACAAGAGAACTCCAGACCCTCTTCCAGAACCTGGATGAGGTCTTCTTTTCCATGGACGTGCCGAATCGCCGCCTTATCCAGGTTTCGCCGGCGGCAGTCCGGATTTTCGGAGTCGCGCCTGAACAGCTCCGACAGCAGCCTGAACTCTGGTCCCGGTTTCTCTTCCCTGGCGGTTGGGATGAAGTGCAGAGGCAGCTGACAGAGACCGGTCCCCATCGGACGCTCACCCTGACGTTCCCCCTCACGGATGGCACGGCCCCCCAGTGGGTCGAGGCCTCCCTCAAGGGGGAATGGTCGGCGGACGGGGTGCTGATGCGGGTGGACGGGGTGGTTGGAGATGTAACCCGGCGGAAGCAGGACCAGGAGGAGTTGGCAGCCCGGAACGAGGAACTCCAGACCCTCCACCGCATTTCGGAGATCGTGCTCACTTCCGAATCGGAAGGGGAAGCCTACCCCCTCATCCTGGATGCCATCGCAGGAGCCACCGGTTTCCCGGTGGTGGCCATCGAGCACGTGGAAAGCTACCCCGACCGCATGGTCATGGTGGCGGCCCGAGGGATCACGTTACCGGAGGAGGGCAGCCAGTTGGAGGTTCCCATGGAGGAAACCCTCTCGGGGCTGGCCGTGCGGTCCGGGCGTCCGCTGGTGGAGTTGCACGCCCCCGGGCGCAAAGAGCATGCACACCCCATGCTCCGGGGGTTGGGTCTGGAAACATGGATCTCCTTCCCCATGACTGTCCACGGGCAGACTGCCGGCGCTCTGACCCTGGCCCACTTCGAATCCAAGGAGGCGGGGCCCCGACTGCTACGCTGGGGAGGAAGTCTGGCCAACACGGTCTCCGCCTTCATGGATCGGATGCGCTCCCAGGCCGCGCTCCGGGAGAGTGAAGAGCAGTATCGGGCGTTGGCGGAGCGGCTTCAGCAGGCGAATCGGGAGTTGGAGTCGTTCGCCTACACCGTGTCCCATGACTTGAGAGCCCCGTTGCGCACCATGCAGGGCTTTGCCCACACCCTCCTTCGGGACCATGGGGCCGCTCTTTCCGAAGAAGGACGTGATTATCTGCGCCGCATCCTTGCATCGGGGCAGCATTCCGAAACCCTCATCCGAGACCTCCTGGCCTACAGCAAGGTGAGCCTGGGCCAGCTCGATCTCGCCGCCGTGGAGTTCTCCGGAGTGGTGTCCATGGCCCTGGAGCAGAGTGAAGCCGACCTCCGGGATGCCGGCGCACGGGTGGAGGTGAGCAACGACCTCCCCGTGGTGGTGGGCCATCACACCACCCTGGTCCAAGTGGTGATCAACCTGCTCTCCAATGCAGTGAAGTTCGTTCCAGAGGGCCGCACTCCCCAGATCCGGATCTGGGGGGAGATCCGGGGCACCGTGGGGCGGCTCTGGGTTGAGGACAACGGAATGGGGGTCGCCGCAGGTCAACGGGATCGGATCTTCCGCACCTTCGAACGGCTCGCCGAAAGCGAAAGCCGTCCAGGCACGGGAATCGGGTTGGCCATCGTTCGTCGCGGCATGGAACGGATGGGAGGACGGGCAGGTCTGGAATCCACCCTGGGCGAGGGCAGTCGTTTCTGGATTGAGATCCCGTTGGTGGCCGTGGAAGCCACCCAGCGAGACCGCAGAGGGACGCCCGGTTGAGATCCTCCCCCGAGATCATCGCGCATCGGGGTTTCAGCGCCCTGGCCCCTGAGAACACCCTGGCATCCATGGAGAGGGCCATTGAAGCCGGTGCTGAGGGTCTGGAATGGGATGTCCGGATCGCGGCATGCGGTACTCCCGTGGCCATCCACGATGCGCGGCTCGACCGTACCTCGAATGGGAAAGGGGAAGTGGGCCGGACGTCATGGGATGTTCTCGCGGAGCTGGACGCGGGAAGCTGGTTCAGCCCGACCTACGCCGGAGAGCCCATCCCCACCCTGGCCCAGATCCTGGCTCGGATTCGACGCTGGACCGGCCGGGGTTACCCGGAGATCAAGGCCTGGAATGACAGGGCAGATCTCCACCACATGGTAAGCATGGTCCGGGAGGCCGGGCTGGGAGATCGGATAACCTTTATCTCCATGGAAGTGGAGGCGCTGAGGGAAATCCGGGCGGTGGCACCCCACGTGGAAGTGGCGCCTGTGGTGGACTCCCGGAGGGGTTTCGCCTCGGGTCTGCAAGCCGCGCTGGAGCTGGCGCCCGCATTTCTGGATGTGGACCACCGCATTCTGGCGGCCCATCCGGCGCTGGCGGAGGAGGCCCTGGATGCCGGAGTGGAGCTGGGGGTCTGGACCGTGAACCAGCCCAGGGAAGCCGAGGCGCTCTGGGCGCAGGGAGTGACCCGTTTCACCACCAATGAGGTAGCGGTACTCAACCGCTGGGCTCAGTCGCTCAGCGGTTGACCTCTCCCCTGGATTTCGGCTACCATCGATGTATGGTTGAAACCGATTCTCAACTCGGACCTCACGCAGCTGGGGGCGTTCTTTCATCTCCCATGGGAGGGTCCCACACGGACCCTGGCCAGGATCCCATGGAAGGGATCTCTGTGGCACCTGCCACCGCCGAGAGAAGGGATGTCATCGCCCTCGAAGGGGTGCGCAAGCTCTTCTGGCCCGGCCCGGTGGAGGCCGTAGCCGGGATTTCCCTCTCCGTTCAGGAGGGAGAGATCCTTACCCTCCTGGGGCCCAGTGGCTGCGGAAAGACCACCGCCCTGCGCCTCATGGCCGGCTTCGAACTACCGGATGAGGGGATCATCAAGATCCAGGGTCGGACCGTGGCCGGAGGGGGCGCCTGGGTGCCGCCGGAGAGGCGTGGCGTGGGGATGGTGTTCCAGGACTACGCGCTCTTCCCCCATCTCACCGTGGGCGAGAATGTCATGTTCGGACTGCACCAACGACCTCGGCAAGATCGGAAGGATCGGGCCCGGGAGGTCCTGGAGATGATGAGCCTGCACCCCTTCTTGAACCGCTACCCCCATGAGCTTTCCGGCGGACAGCAGCAGCGGGTGGCCCTGGCCAGGGCCATTGCCCCGGAACCGGTGGTTGTCCTGCTGGACGAGCCCTTCAGCAGTCTGGATGCCCACCTTCGGGAGAACCTGAGGGATGAGGTGATGGGAGCTCTGCGTCGGGCGGGAATCACAGGGATTTTGGTAAGCCACGATCAACGGGATGCTCTGGCCGTGTCGGACCGGGTGGCAGTGATGAATCGGGGACGGATCGAGCAGGTGGGTACCCCGCAGGAGATCTACAAGCATCCAGAGTCGGTCTTCGTGGCAACGTTCGTGGGACGCACCAACCTCCTCCAGGGCGTGGTACGGTCTCCAGACGGCTGTGTCCTCACCGATTTCGGCTCCTTCTGCCGGGTGGACCGGATGGGACTGCCGGATGGAACTGCGGTGATGGTGGCCGTGCGCCCGGACGGCTTCGCGCCCACGGAGGTGGGACAGATGCTCTCAGGCACCATCCTGTGCACCACCTACACCGGTGCTCATGTGGAGGCCGAAATCGGGATCCCCTCAGAGTCTGGGGGACAGCGGACCCTGCTGGTGCATCTCCCCCCCACACGGCATTACCAGGTGGGAGAGACCCTGGGTTTCCGCCTCTTGCCGGAGTTCGCCTCCATCGTTCGAAACGCCTGCCAGGTGCTGGGCTTCACACCTCCCGCAGCTCCGTAGGCGCCGACCGGGGCGTATCCTCCCCCTTGGGTGAGGTGAGGTGGTGGTATCCTCGCCATGCATGGTACGCCACCCGGTCCAACCAGAGCAGGGCCTCGATTTCCCGCCTGGCTTCCTCCGGCGTGAGCCGTCCACGGGCCGTGTCCGACAGGATGCCGGCGCGATGCTCCAGGCGGAGTTGGGCCATGCTTCTGGAAACCGTTTCCAGGTCGGGCACCGCCGCCTCCCCTGGCAGCTCGGGCATGCCACCCTCCTCCTGAGGCAACCGAGGGAGGGGGAGGAGGCGTAGGATAGCTCTCGCCAGTGGCTCCGACGCCGCTGCAGGAACCCCTCCTCCTCCCGCCAGGAGCACCTCCCCCTCCAGCAGTGCTTCCTCCAGCCGTTGCAGGTGATCCATGGCATGGAGCAGATGGATATGCTTCCGGTATTCCTCCGGAAAATCCTGCGATGTCTGGACCCGGGCCAGAAAGCTCCTGATCTGGTCCAAGGCCTCCGCGCCCCGAAGGCTGGGATCGTCCCGCCCCAGGACCCCAGTCCCACCCCCACCCCTCCCCGGAATCCACCTCCGAGCCCCTGGGCCACTCGGAGGAGGGCTGAGGAGTCGGAACAGGTCCTGGAACGCCCCGTCCATGACGTCCGACACACCCCGGTGTGCCGCCGCCAGCGCCACGGCAGGCACACCGGCCACGCTGTGGTCCAGATAGTCCAGTCCGGCCCCGCGCCGGTCCGGGATTAGATGCATCACACCCCGGGCGAACGGACCCATAACCGGGAACAGTAGGAGCGCCGCCACCCCATTGAAGAGGGTGTGAAAGGCGGCGATGAGGAGCGCCGGATCGCCGGCGGCAGGCCCCTGGGCCATCCACTCGATGGGCATGAGGAAGAGGGGCAGCCCCACAAAGGCCATCGCGCCGGCAGCCGCGTTGAAGAGGATATGTGCCAGGGCGGTCCGGCGGGCCGGGACGGACGCACCGATGGATGCCAGGGCTGCAGTCACGGTGGTTCCCACGTTCTGACCAATGACCAGCACCGCGGCCTGGGGAAGGTCGATGGCGCCGGAGTGCAGCGCGGTGAGTGTGGTGGCCACGGCAGCGGAAGACGACTGCATGATCACCGTCATCACCACCCCCACCCCCACAAGCAGGAGCCGTCCTCCTACCCGGGTGGCCGGAAATCGACTGGGATCCAACTCGTCTGCGAGGCCCACCATTCCCGCCTGCAGGGCGTCGATTCCCACGAAGATGAGACCGAACCCCGCCAGGGCCATCCCCAGATTCGCCGTCTTCCCCTTCCGCAGAAGCCGAAGAAGGGCTCCCACTCCCACCAGGGGAAAAGCCACCACCGTGACGTTGAGCTTCAGTCCCAGAAGTGCCACGATCCAGCCCGTACTTGTGGTTCCCAGATTGGCTCCCACAATCACCCCCAGAGCCTGGGGAAAGGTGAGGAAGCCCGCGCTCACGAAGCCGATGGTGGTGAGGGTGGTAGCGCTGGAGGACTGCACCAACGCGGTAATCAGAGCTCCGGAGCCGATGGCCGAGAGGCGCCCTGAGGTAAACCGGGCAAGGAGATCCCGGAGCGCCCCACCGGCCGCCGCCCGGAGACCCTCGGTCATGAGGATCATACCCAGAAGGAAAAGTCCTACCCCGCCGAGCAGCTGCGCACCGGTGGTCAACTGCCGGTCTGCCCCCCATCATCCCCACCGGCCGGCAGGAGCTCGGAATACCCCTGGCGAAACGTGGGAAACGAGTAGGAGAAGCCCAACCGTCGGAGGCGAGCTCCGGAGCAGCGTTTGTTGGAGCGAGTGCGCTCAATCCCTCCAGGGGTGGGAGCGGGAACTCCCAGTTCCGAAGCCATCCAGCGGTAGAGAGAGCACAGATCCGCAGGCTCTTCATCGACTCCCAGATAGACGCCTGAGGCGGTGGGGTGATCCAGAAGGAAGACGGAGGCCCGAGCCGCATCGTCCCGGTGGATCCGGTTGGAGTAGACCGTGTCTCCCTCAGGGCAGCGGGCACGCCCGCTGCGCACCATCTCCAGGAGGCGGGTCCGTCCCGGACCATAGATGCCTCCCAGCCGCAACACTACGCCGATACCCTGCCATTTCTCCAGGAAGGCCATCTCCGCCTCGTCAAGAACCTGTCCGGTGATGGTGTCCGGCCGTGGTGGCGTCTCCTCGTCCACCCATGCTCCTTCCGCGTCGCCGTAGACCCCAGTGCTGGAGAGGAGCACCGCTCGCCGAATGACCTGGTCCCTGGCCCGGAATAGCTCCCTCAAGCGAGCGGGCCCGTCCAGATACGCCTGCTGGTAGGCCTCTTCACTCCGGTCCCCGGGAGATGCGGCGTAAAGCAGTTGATCTACGTCCTCCGGAACCGCGTCCAGACCCGTCCCCGAAACCAGGTCAGCCGAGATCCGGGGAATCGACGGGGGAATGGCAGCCACGTTCCGCCGCAGTCCCACCACATCCCGGTCTTCTTCCAGGAGGAAGAGAGCCGCCTGGGACCCCACATACCCACATCCTGCAATCAGCACCTGCCCCATTCACAACTCCTCAGCCAGGGAAACGTCAAGAAGTTTGGCCTCCGGAGGCTCTCCGGACCATCCCCCCACGTCTTTCGCTCCCAACGTTTGTGAGCGCCTCCGTCGTTTGCGTACTGGCCTCCCCGGAAGCTACCATCTGCGGAGATTCTCCCGAGTGAGCCATACCCGAGTAGCAACCAGGGGGCGACGAACACGTGCAAGTCCGCAAGACCCCGGGCCGATCGCTCTCTCTCCGGACCCGGCTTCTCCTACTCGTGCTCCTGGGCTTCCTCCCTGTTGTGGGGTTCCTCCTGTACACCCGGGGACAACTGGCGGAGTTGGCCTGGGAGGAAGCGGAAGGGGAAATCCTGCGGTCGGCCAGGGTTCTGGCCTCCGGGCATCGGGACGTTATCCAGGAGACCCGGGTGATCCTGGCCGTCCTGGCCCAGACACCTGAGGTGCGCCAGTCGGTGGATGGGGCGTGCATCGACCACCTGCCGCGGATATTTCAGAGCCAACCTTATTACACGCTGTTGGGGGCCATCGATCGACAGGGGTACTTGGTGTGCACCGCCCCGCCCACCCCGGGCCCCACCTACCTGGGAGACCGGGAGTACATGCGGGAAGCCTACCGCACCGGGGAATTCGTGGTTGGCGAGTATCAGGTAGGTCGGGTCACCGGTCGTCCCTCCGTCTCACTGGTCTATCCCGTCTTCCAGGACAACGGCCGCATCACGCACCTCCTGGCCGCAGGAATCGACCTCGACCGGGTTACCCTGGCGGGTCTCGATGCCTCGACGGGAGAAAACATCACCGTGACCGTCTTCGATCGGGAGGGCGTGGTGCTGGCCAGGGTGCCGGATGGACGGGAGTGGATCGGCCGCCCGTTACCAGCCGGCCTGAGAGCGAGCTCCGTGGGGGCACGGCAGGACTCGGTGGTGGGCCGCCAACAGGATCTGGACGGGAATGAACGGATCTTCGCGGTGGCACCCCTTCGGGCGTACCCCGACGCCCCGGACGTCCAGGCCTTCGTGGCCGTGGGTTTCGACCCTGCGGTAGCGGGAAGCTCGTACCGGAATCTTCTCACGTCAAACCTATTCGGACTCCTCTTTTCGGCCCTCTTCTCGGCCCTTTTGATCTGGGTGGCCATGGAGCGATACGTACTCCAACGGCTCTCCAGGGTGGCCGAGGCGGCCCGACGCCTGGGCGAGGGAGACTGGGAAGCCCGGGTGGAGGAGCGGGGGCCCAGCGATGAAGTGGGCGGCCTGGCCCTCTCCTTCAACGCCATGGCCCGGAGCCTCCAGAAGCTCCGAGAGGCAGAGACCCGCTGGGCCAGGGGCGAGATCCAGGAGCGGGAAGAGCGACTTCGCCAGTTGGCGGAAAGCATCGACAGCGCCTTCTGGTTGGAAGATCTTGCCACCTCTTCCACCCTCTATGTGAGTCCGGCAATGGAGCAGATCTGGGGTCGCCCGGCCGCAGATTTCCTTGGCACCAACCCCGCCTGGGCCGAATCCATCCACCCGGACGACCGGACGGAGGCACTGGAGGCCTTGGCGAAGGATCCCCGGGAGTCCAGGGAGGTGGAGTATCGCATTGTGCGGCCTGACCAATCCATCCGGTGGATCCGGCACCGGAGCTTACCCGTACAGGATGAGGACGGCGAGGTGACCCGGTTGGCGGGACTGGCCGAGGATATCACCGAAGAACGGCGACTCAGGGAAGATCTGCGGCACTCCCAGCGAATGGAGGCGGTGGGACGCCTGGCCGGCGGGGTGGCCCATGACTTCAACAACATCCTCACGGCCATCATCGGGCAGGTGCAGCTCTTGCTGGAAGATGCGGACGAGGACGATCCCAGTCGTGGGGACCTTGGAGAAGTGCTCCGCTCCGCCCAGAGAGCCGCCACCCTCACGGCCCAACTTCTGGCTTTCTCCAGGAAGCAGATGATCCAACCCCGGCTTCTGGACCTGAGCCAGGTGGTGGGGGAAATGGAGGCCATGCTCCGGGCGGCGGTGGGAGAACCGATTCGACTGGTGATGGCACGGAGCGCCCACCTCCCGCCCATCCTGGCAGACCCCGGTCAGATGGAGCAGATACTCCTGAATCTGGCGGTGAACGCCAGGGACGCCATGCCCGGGGGAGGCACACTGACTGTGAACACCGAGGCGGTGGACCTGGATGAAATCAGGCGGAACGCGGATGGCCCGGTGACCATCCCCCCGGGGTCCTACGTGCAACTCACCGTGACCGACACCGGGGTGGGGATGGAACCGGACGTCATGGAGCATATCTTCGAGCCCTTCTACACCACGAAGGAGATGGGCAAGGGCACTGGACTGGGTCTGGCCACGGTGTATGGCATCGTGAAGCAGAACCAGGGGTTCATCTGGGTTGAATCGGAGCCGAACCAGGGGACGACCTTGACCATCCACCTGCCTGTAGCCCCTGATGATTCCCCAACCATGGAGGAAGTCCCGGTGCAGGATGCGGGTGGTGTCCGCCCCCATCAACCCGGCGGGACGGAACGGATTCTCCTGGTGGAGGATGAGGATGGGGTGCGGGCGGTAGCCCAGCGCGTACTGGCTCGAGCCGGCTACACGGTGGGCGGTGCGGCTTCTGCCCAGGAGGCCCGGGACCTCTTGCGGGAATGGGAGGGTGAGGGGCACGCCCCTCACCTCCTCCTCACGGATGTGGTAATGCCCGATACCACCGGCCCGGAGTTGGTTGCGGAGGTCCGGGTCCGATACCCCTCCCTGCCCATCCTCTACATGTCAGGGTATGCCGAACAATTCCTCGCCCGGACCCAGATGGTGGAAGCGGGCGCACCCTTCCTGCACAAGCCCTTCCCTCCGCATCGCCTGCTGGCCATGGTGAGATCGGTCCTGGATTCAGCCCGAGGTCCGGCGGGCCCGCCGGCGCGGCCGGAGGCGGGTCCCTCTTGACACCTGCCCCACCGGGGGCAAGGGTGGGGGGCACTTTCGCCCCTTCCACCGACAATCCATCCATCCTGGACGTAGAGATGACCCCTCGGTACGGTTTCGTTCCCTTGCTGGTTCTCTGGGCCCTGGCCATGGCTCCAGGGGCCTCGGGTCAGTTGGCCATTCGCGGTGGCATCAACCTCACCGATCTGGTAGGGGGTGGAGTGGAGGAATCCGAGAACCGAATGGGGCTCAACGTAGGGGCTGGGTTCGACGTCCTCCATTTCGGACCCCTCTCCCTGGGTGCTGAAGTCCACTACGCCCAGCGGGGGGCTGAGGCCTTTCAAGCGTTCATGGGGGGTTCTGCCGTGCCGGGATCTTCACCCCCGGAGATTCCCCAGGGTCCGGTGGAGATCGCCCTGGAGTACGTGGAAATCCCGGTGGTGGCCCGCCTCCGGATTCCGCTGGCGAGCCGCCTCCAGCCGTACGTTATGGGAGGCCCGGTTTTCGGTTGGCAGCTGGACTGCTCCGTGACGGTGGATGCCCAGGCGGGTGGAGCCGACCCCGTGTGTGACGACCTCCTCACCCGAGAGGGGTTCGACGAGAAGGTCCGGGAGTACGAACAGGGCCTCTTCCTGGGCGCCGGCTTGGGATTGGAGATCTTCCAGGGGCTGGGCTCGCTGACCCTCGAAGGGCGCTACATCCAGGGGATGAGCCGCCTGAGTGAAGGGACCGAAGGCCCTGAAGTGAGGAACCGGGGGTTCTCGCTCATGCTGGGATATGCGCTGGGGCGCTGAGGGAGGGGCTGCATACCGCCTCACTCCCCGCCGTCCCCACAGCCATGCCCTCCTGTGAGGTAAGCCGTCACCACGCGCTTAGGAGCGTGTCCGGGTAACGGGGCGAGCTGCGTTACCCGGACACGCTCCTAATACTAAGCGACGTCTTGATCCACAGCCCCCCCCGCAAGAAAATCCAGGATCTCAGAAGACCGGGCCTCTGCGTCGGCCTCCCCTTGGTCCATGAGCCTGCGGAGATAGTCCGGTTGGAAGAGCGCGAGACTCAGCGCGTCGGGGCTTCGCATCTCTCGGGTGCCGAGGCCTCTGGTGAGGAAGCGGAACCCCCATGGCAGATCGGGCTCATACTCCCGAGCCAGCTTCCCGAGGTCGATGGTCGGGCGGAGAGTGAGGAGTTTTACTTTGCGCAACCCAAGGGCGTTGGAATCCCCCAACTCATCTACGACCTGATTCAACCGGTCAAGCCGAAGTACATCGTCGTCCAGGAGGTCGAGAAAGAGGGCGTTCAGAAGGGCCCCTGCGACCTGCGCCGGCGGTGGGTACCGGGGTTCTTCGGACGGCCGCCGCTGCGGATTTTCCGTCCCATGCTTGGTGGACACCACTATCACCCGTCTGGCGCCCAAATGCAGAGCCGGGGAGAGAGGGGCGATGAGGCCGATGGCGCCGTCGCCGAAGTACTCGCCGTCCACGCGGATGGCTGGGAAAAACAGAGGAAGGGCCGCAGAGGCCATGATGTGATCCACATGGAGCACGGTAGTTTCAGCCTGTCTACGAGCTCGCAGCCACGGTCGAATCTGGCATCCCTGGACCCAGGTCACCGACTGACCACCGTTGTAGTTGGTGGCGGTGATAGCCAGGGCTCGCAGCCGGCCGATCTTCAAGTTCGCACTTACCCCGGTGAGTTCTCCGTCCACGGCATGGAGGGCTTCGACGAGAAGTTGCCGAAGTGGTTCGGTTTGAACCAAGCTCTTGAGACCCCGCCCCGGGAGCAGTCCCCCCGACACCAGGTGGAGCCCCCAACGGAGCACGTTACGTGTGAGGCAAGGCAGGTCTGCCCGGAACACCCGGTCCACCGTGAGATCCGACCAGAGCTGCGCCAGCTCATCCACGGCCTGTCCGAACGTTCCGTGGTGTGACGCCAGCATAGCGGCGTTGATGGCTCCGGCTGAAACTCCGGTTAAAATGGGAACGTTCAGCCCTGGTCGGCGCTGCGCCAGCCACCGGAGGAAGCCCACCTGGTAGGCCGCCCTGGCTCCCCCTCCGCCCATCACCATGGCCAGGGGATCGAGCGACTCGGTCACCGGTTCGTCGCTTGGGAATCCACGCGAGAGCTCGGAGTTCCCGGATGGCTTCGGGGCAGGGCTTCGCATCTCGCATCTCGCTTGGGCAGGGCGTCGGGGTGCGATATCGGCCTGAGGGAGTCTGGTCGACGCATCATGTGAAATCCTCATTCCGCACTTCCGGTTCCTGATGTGGCCTCGGGAAGGAGTAGAAGGTGGAGGCGAACCGCAGCCTCGAAACCCACCAAGCTGCTTGGTGGTAGGCGGGGGGGGGGCACATCGGGTACCGGCTGGCCGACCTGGCCACATGGCTGGAGGCGCGGACATGCCCAGGGCTTGGCCTACGAGGGCGCAAGTGGGAGGTGGACCCGCTGGCGGAACCTCCGGGCCCCCTTTACTGTTCTAATACGTCTGAACGCGTGTGAACGTGGGGGAAGATCCCTGAGCTTCGACACGGACCCGGGAGGGAAACCGTATGGCCACTAAAGAACAGCTTCAACGGCTGGTGGACAACCTCCCCCAAGAGGACGTTGCCAGGGCGACGGAGGCGCTGGAACGTCTCCGTGTGGCGAGGGTGCGCCTCGCCTTGGCGAACGCCCCCGAGGATGACGAACCCTGGACGGAGGCGGATGAGCGCGCCGTTCAAGAAGCGGAGGAGGATCTTCGACGTGGGGAGCGGCCCATCCCCATGGAGGAGGTGAAGCGACGGCTCGGGATCGCGTAACCCTTGCCCGTTGCCCTTTCGCCCCGGGCCGAGAAGGACCTGGGGCGTCTCCCTCCTGCCATGCAATCCCGCATAATCGCCGCCCTGGGACGATATGTTGAGACGGCGCACGGAGACGTCCGGCGGTTGAAGGGGTACGATCCACCGAGGGCCCGGCTCCGGGTCGGAGATTATCGGGCCATCTTTCGCGAGGAAGGGGACACCCTCCTTGTTCTCCGGGTCCGACACCGAAAGGACGCCTACTGAGCCCCCCCTTCCTTCTTCGCAAGCCTGAATAGTCTGCCCCCCCCTAAATCGAGGGCCCAGACCCCACCGAGGGAATCCGGGCCCTTTATTCTTTCCCGCTTGTGCACGGTGCGTGCACGGGCGGAAACCGCGAATCCTGTAACTGCAATGGGCGCTGCAGGATTTGCTGCCGCTTCGCTTCGCAGATCCTCAGCGATACGTCATGTGGCCACGGTCACGAACATGGGCGCTGCAGGATTCGAACCTGCGACCTCCTGCTTGTAAGGCAGGCGCTCTGAACCGACTGAGCTAAGCGCCCCGATCTCGTGGGGCGACCCTCCGGTTGGGAGGGTCGGTGACTACTTGATGATGGCCATGGGAAGGAGCACCACGTAGCCCAGCACCAGGAGGAGGGGGGCCGCGGTGATGGAGCCATTGGCCAGGAAGACATACCCGGCCGCCACCGACACACCTCCAGCCAGTCCCAGGAGGACATTCACGCGGGAGAATGACAGGGAATGGGCGGGGATCGTCGTGGACCGACGATTGGCAGGAGGTTTCTGTCTCATTCAGAATCCTATTCCGGCGGAGGGATGCGGGTCAAGGCGTCGGGAGAACCTGATCCCTGGTGATTCGGCGCGTGGGGCCCGTCAAGTGGCGCGTCGGGCCCGTCAAGTGGCCCATCCATGTCTTCGGGAAGCGATTCCTCGCCATCCCAGAATGCGGGTCGATCCGGCGGTTCGGAGGCGGTGAGCGCCTCCAGGCGCTCCTGGTCCCGCCGCCGACGGATGAGGAAGAGCCCACCCACCCCCAGCGCCAATACCGCCCAGAACACCAGGGAGTGTGTAGCCACCAGGGCCCATCCGTAGCGACTTCGTACATATTGCTGCCACCCGGTCTCCAGGGTGGTGGACGTGAGGCCGTAGACCTCCCTGAGGGCCACCTCGAAGCTCCCCTGCTCCTGCCACCGCTCCAGAAAGAGCGTGAGGCCCCGGGTGCCGCTCTCTCGCACCAGATACTCCAACGCCGTCCCGCTCAGGAGATAGGCCAACTGAGCCGACGACTGGTCCCGGGGCCACTCCAGTGTAAGGGAATCCAGAGGCGGCGCCTGGCCCAGGGCGAAGGCCAACCGGAGGCGCCACCCCTGACCGGCATCCCAGCCGCCGGAGGCCCACTGCGCGTAACCCTCATCGAACCACCGGGGTATCCGCAGCCCCTCCAGATACTGATGAAGTCCCAGATGAGCCCACTCGTGGCGGAGGGTTCTGAGACCCCCCCCCGAAGGATCTCGACCGCCGGGCTGGGGAGGAATCACGATGCGGTTCCACGCGGGAATGGCCAGGCCCGCTCCCCAGTGGGGCGCCGATCCGCCGGCCAGCTCGGCCACCCGTGGGCCGTCAGGAGCCAGATAGACCTCCACCCCCCGTGGCAGCTCCGGGGGAAGACCGGGGAGGGATGGAAACGCCCGGAGGAGCTCGGCGATGCGCGCCGCAGCAGCCCCGTCGTCCATCCAGTGGAGCACGGTGACCCGAGGCGACACCACCAGGGTGTCGGTGGGTGGCGGATCCACCTCCTGCCCCACCACCCTCCCCCCCTGCGACCGCTGTGACGTGGGTCCCGAGTCTGATACTGCGGAGTGCAAGTCGAATGACGCAGGGTTCCCGGGGGTGAACGCCAGAAGCCCCACCCCCACCGCCCCCAGCAGCATCGCGCCGAGGCGCCGCAGCTTCATCGCCCCGAGGCGGCGGAGAGTGACTCCAGGTTGGACCGAGCCACCTCGTTCTCCGGATTCAACTCCACAGCCCGCCGCCAGAGGATGAGGGCCACATCCTTGTCTTCTTCCCGGTAGGCCAGAGTGCCCAACTTCAGGTAGACGTCGTCCCCAAGGTTCGGCGCCAGCTTCACCGCCCGCTCGAAGTGCGCCCTGGCCCCGGCTCGATCGCCCCTGCGGTAGGCCAGGTCTCCCAGATTCTTGTGGGCCTGGGGTGGAGGCGGGATCTCGGCAGTGGCCCGGAGATACAGGGCCTCGGCTGCGGCAAGTTCGCCCTTCTGCTCCAACACCTGCCCCAGGTTCACCAGTAGGGGACCGGATGTGGGATGCCTCGCCAGGCCGTCGCGACCCAGGGTGAGCGCCTCCTCCAGATCGCCCGACATGGCCGAGGCCAGCACAGCCATGGCGAAGTAGAGGGCTGAAGGGGGCTGCGAACCCAACATCTCCCGGTGCCGCTGCAATGCCTGCCGAGCGACCCCTGGCTCTCCCTGTCGGAGCTGAAGCACGCCACGGGCCAACTCCACTCCCGCGTCATCGGGCCGGCGCGTGCCCGCAACTTCCAAAGCCTCCAGGGCTTCGGGAATGCGCCCCAGCATCTCCAGGGCCAACGCCCGATTGCGAAGGATGGCACCGCTTCCCTTCCCGTCATCTTCTCCCAACCACTTCAGTGCCCCTTCAGGATCTCCTCGCTTCAAGGCCAAGACACCCAGCTTCTCCCGGGCTCTGGGATGGTCCGGCACCCGGTGCAGAACCTTCTTGAACTCGTCCTCCGCGTCTTCCAGCATGCCTGAGCGAAGGAACGCAGTCCCCAGGTTCAGGTGGCGATTCGCCTCTTCCTTCGGATCGGAAGCCGGGGGAGCCTCACGCCGACCCGACCGCTCTGCGAATCCTGCTTGCAAAAGCCCATACAGCCCACGAGCGGCTTCGAACTCCACCAACCCGGCATCCCGAGCCAGCTCCTCAACGGTCCGGCTGCCATCCAGGAGGGGAAGGAGTTTCCCCTGCTCCCCGGTGAGCTCCACCTCTCCTTCCCCCCTGGGGTCTCGCACCAGTGTGAAGAGCAGGTCCATGGAAGGGATCTTCTTCTCGATGACGCTCCATTCGTCCACCCTACGGGCCCCCTCCAACAACAACCCTTCAGCATTGATGGAGACCAGCAGGGAGGGATCCTCGTCAGGACGCTGGTCGGGATTGAAGTGGAAACTCCCCCGCTCCCAACTGAACAGGTGGAAAACGGCCTCTTCGATCTGGATGGTGACGTAGCGCTGAAGCTGCTCCTCCGTGAGGTACCCCTGTTCCACCAGAAGCTGCCCCAGCCGTCGACCTGGATGATGGGCCTGGCTCTCCATGGCGCTGGAAAGTTGGGGACGGGTGATGATCTTGTTTCTCACCAGGAGCTCGCCCAGCCGATCAGGGCGGTTCAAAACGGAGGCGTAGGTGACTCGCCCCTTCTCGAAGAAGATGTAACCGAAGTTGGTCCGATCCGTGACTCGAAGACAGCCGGACTTTCGCCCCATGGCAAGGAGTTGGCAGATGTCCGCCAGATTCACGTCGGAGAGGGAGCCTTCGATGGCCATCAGCCCTCCTCCGCCAGGCGATCATCTAGGTGGGGCCACTCCAACACGACCTTTTCCCACGAAGGGGCCCAGATGGGCGAGGAGTCCGTGTCCCACGGCACATCCAGTCCTTGACCCCCGCCGCCTTTTTCCACCTCCGCCAGGAGGGATGCCATGGCGTCCTGAGGCTCTGGATTCGTCTCGGATGGCTCGGCGTCTGCCACCCTCTCCGGCGTCACCCTCTCCGGCGCCACCCTCTCCGGGCGTTCCATCCGTTCAGGGGCTGTCTCTTGCGTCGCCGGCGGGACGGCGACAGGAGGCGCCTGGGCCCTGAGGAGATCTACCACCAGCCCCCCCTCGAAGCGGGAGCGCAGCCGATCCTCCAGTCCCATGAGGGTGCCGGGAGCCTCCGACCCAGCCACCACCAGCCGTCCGCCCTGTCGCTTCAGGGCTTCGAAAAGATGGAAGAACTCCTCCTGAGCCCGCTCGGTGGTGGCCAGGGTTTCCACCTCCAGGAACAGGAGTAGGTCAGCACTCCACCACCTCTCGCGCCAGGCCCCAGCAACCCCCTGGGATATGGCTCGGATGAAGTCCTGGGCAAAGTCCGACGCCTTTACCAGAGCTACCCTGGCCTGGGGGTGAGACTGGAGATAACTCCTCCCCATGGCCTCCAGGAACCTCTGCCCCACCTCTTCGTCGGGATAGATGACATAGAGGGGTGAGTAGTCCGGGGTGGCCTCCTGAACCAGCCGCTGGGCGCCGCGGTGGGCCAGGGCGGGAAGGGAGTCCCTGAGACCCTCCAGATCCGGACCGGACCGGATGGGCGGAAAGGGCCGCATCCGCTCCCGGGCCGAGGCCAGGAGTGCCTCCGCCTCTTCCAACCGATCGGGATCCTGGACCACGCCAACCACCTCTTCGCCCCAGGGGTTTCCCACCTCCGCCAACTCGGCCTGGATGGCTCGAAGCCGATCCACGGCATCTTTGAACTCTTTGGCCACGCCCTCGGGATCCTCCGGGGGAAGGTCTCCCTCCAGGAGCTTCCGGAGGCGACTTGCCACAAAGCCATCGTCCTCTGCCGCTTCCGCAGCGGTCCGCAAGGCCTTCCGCCAGGGCTCCTCCGGAGGCAAACCCCGGCCTCGAACCTCCCGGGACACCTCCTCCAGGAAGTGGTGGACGGCATCCTCATCACCCGTGACCACGTCGGTGGCAACCACTTCCTCGGTTTCGCCGGAGCCGCCACCCGGAGGGCCCTCCCCCAGGATCGCGGCAACTTCCTCCGGGTTCATAGGGCGGTCCTCCAACTCCTGTACGGCCAGAATCCGGTTCAGAGCCCCCTGAAGCTCTCGCACGTTCCGGTAGGGAGTTCGAGCCATGATGTCGGACACCCCGGGCGCCAACTCGGCTCCTCGCTGCTCGGCTTTCCGGCGAATGATGGCCACACGGGTCTCGAAGTCGGGCACTCCCATGTCCACGATGAGCCCTCCGGAGAACCGGGAGAGGAGTCGGGCATCCAACTGATTGATCTCAGCAGGAGGCCGGTCGCTGGCCAGAACCACCTGGCTTCCACTCCCGGTGAGGGTGTCCAGGGTTCTCAGGAGGAGTTCCTGGGCCTGGGCCTGTCCGGTAAGGAACTGGACATCGTCCAGGAGGAGGATGTCCAACTCGCGGTACCGGGCCCGCATGGTCTCCTCGTCCCCCGCCTCCAGGGCCCGGGTGAGATCTCCCAGATACCCCTCCAGTGGTTGATAGACCACGCGGTGCTGGGGATGGATCCTGGCCGAATGGTGCGCGATGGCGTGCAGGATGTGCGACTTGCCCAACCCCGACGCGGAGTAGACGAAGAGGGGATTGTAACTGGTGCCTGGGGACTCGGCGGCCCGCCGCGCGGCTGCCGCAGCCAGGCGATTGGCAGGTCCCACTACGAAGGTGTCAAAGGTCAGGCGAGGATCCAACTCCACGGTCACACCTCTTCACCGGCGGCGTCGGAACCGAAGAGTCGATCCAGACTGCTCATGAGCGAAGACTCAAACGCATCGGCAGACTGGACACCCTCGGAAATCGTGAGGTTCCCCAATCGTCGGGCCACCCCCTGCATGGCGTGTCGGAAGGCGATCTGCTCGGGCTGCGGATCGGCTACCACCAGCAGGATGAGGGGATGCTTCAACCCGGGTAGCTCGGTGAGAAGAAGCGTCCGCGCGCCGCCCTCCCCCTGGAGTCGCAGGATCCCGGTATCACCCAGTAATTCGCCGATGCGCTTTCCCGACGCTCGGAGTGCCGCTGCCAGGGAGCCCACGGACATGGCATGGCCACGATCCCTGAAGCCGCGCTGGGCCAGGATCCTCCCGGAGGCATCCAACAATGCCGCGGCCCGCGTTCCCGGATATCCCCCCAGGGGATCCAGTACCACGGCCAGGAGCTCCTCCTGGGGAGTTCGTTGTGACTCCGTCAAGATCCATCCTCCCTTTGTTCTCCCGCATTGGCAGCAGACGGGCGTCCGGCGCGAACCCAGTCCACCACTCCCTGCAGGTCCGGGGGAAAAGGCACTTTGAAGCGCATCTCCTGGCCAGTCACCGGGTGCCGGAATGCCAGGAACCGGGCGTGTAGGAACAGGCGAGGAACGAGGCCTGTCAACTCCTGGGCCCACGCACGGGTCTTCCCAGAAACACCCCGCTCCCATCCTTCACCGTACACCGGATCTCCCACCACGGGATGGCCCAGATGCCGGAGATGAACCCGGATCTGGTGGGTCCGTCCCGTCTCCAGAGCTACATCCAACAGATCTGCCGCCGGCCATCGCTCCGCTACCCGGAATCGGGACGAGGCTCGGCGACCACCCTCCACCACCGCCATCTTCTTCCGATCGCGGGGGTCCCGGCCCACGGGCGCATCCACATGCATGGGACTCGATGAAAGATGGCCCCATGCCAGTGCACTGTACAACCGCCGCACCTTCCGGAGTCGAAGGTCTCGAGCCAGCCCGTGATGGGCATCGTCGGACTTGGCCACCACCAGGAGTCCCGACGTATCCCGATCCAACCTGTGCACGATCCCCGGCCGGAGAGCACCACCGATCCCCGACAGATCCTGGATGTGGTGCAACAGAGCATTCACCAGGGTACCGTCCGGATGGCCCGGCGCCGGATGGACCACCCGGCCCGCCTCCTTGTTCACCACCAGCAGATGTGGATCCTCGAAAACCACCTCCAGGGGGAGGTCCTGGGGCTTCGCCGCCAGTACGCGGAGGGGTGGAATCTCTACCGCCACCTCCTGCCCTTCGGCGGTGAGAAGGGATTTCCGAGGCACCTCCCCGTCTACCTTGACCAGCCCCTCGTCCATGAGGCGAATGACCCGACTCCGGGAAAGCTCCAGGCGCTGGGCCAGGAAGCGATCCAGACGCTCACCACCCTCCCCGGGTGCCACGAGGAACCGCTCATGGGCGAAAGCTTCAGGGGTCACGGAGTGGCCTTCTCCAACTCCAACCAGACCGCCTCTCCGTCCAGATCCAATGCGTCCGCGTCAGGACCCACTCCGCTATGGAACTCCAGCGAAAGGGCCAGAGTCTCCTCCTGGATCCCGGAGCCGTGCTCCTCCACGGCCTGGGCCACGCCGGCCCCTCCCCTCACCTGGAGGCGAATGCGGTCGGTGATCTCCAACCCCGAATCCTTTCTCAAGCGCTGGATCCGGTTCACCAGTTCCCGGGCCAACCCTTCCCGGCGCAACTCCTCGTCCAGGGTGGGGTCCAGGGCGACGGTGACACCTTCCATGGAGCGGATCACCAGATCTCCCCGGGCCTCCTGCACCACCTCCAACTCGTCGGGCCCCAGGGAAATTGTCTCGCCGTTCAGCTGGATCTCAAGGGTGCCGGCATCCTGAAAGTCGGCCACAGCTGCTGACGGAAGATCCCGGATGGCCGCACCCACCTCCTGACTTTGCTTCTGGAAGCGGGGACCCAAGGCTCGGAAATTCGGCCGGGCGGAGAGGGTGACCACTTCGTCGCCGGAGGTGAGGAAGCGCACCCCCTTCACATTCAGCTCGTCTCGGATGGTATCTACCACCGACTCCCGCAGAGAGACAGCGGCAGGGAGCACGGCATGGATTACCCGCAAGGGTTGACGCACCCGGATCTGTACCTCCTCCCGGGCCGCCCGCCCCAGGCTCACCACCGTGCGAGCCAGATCCATCTCCGCCTCCAACCCCGGGTCTCTGAGCCCACTTCCTAGAGCCGGGAAGCCCACCTCGTGCACGCTCTCCCCCACCAGAGCCCGATGAAAGGCATCGGAAACGAAGGGCACCACCGGGGCCAGCAGGCGCACCAGGGTCAGCAGGGTGTCATGGAGGGTACGGAACGCAGCATTCCCGTCTGAGGGCTCGGTGTTCCCCCAGAAGCGGGGGCGGCACCGGCGCACATACCAGTTGGATAGATCTTCGTTGAGGAAGTCGGCCACGGGCCGGTAGGCGCGGGTCAACTGGTAGGCGTCCAGCTCTCCGTTCACCTCCTCCACCAATCCCTCCAACCGGGACAGCACCCACCGATCCATGAGGGGGCGCTGGGCAGGCGCAGGGTCGGCCTCCGAGGGGGCCCAACCTTCTACGTTGGCATAAAGACTGAAGAACCGGTACGTGTTGAAGAGGGCGTCGAAGAGCCGTCGGGACGACTCCTCCACGGCCTCGGGATCGTAGCGCTTCAGAGCCCAGGGGTGACTCACCGTGGTGAAGTACCACCGCAACCCGTCGGCGCCATGTGTGGCCACGGCATCCCAGGGGTTCACCACGTTGCCCCGGGACTTGGACATCTTCAATCCATCGGCATCCACCAGAAGTCCATTCACGATGACATTCCGGTAGGGAGCGCCCTCCCCCAGCATGGTGGAGATGGCCAGGAGGGAGTAGAACCACCCCCGGGTCTGATCCAGCCCTTCACAGATGAAGTCGGCGGGAAAGTGCTTCCGGAAGGCCTCGGGATTCTCCTTCGGATAGCGCCACTGGGCCCATGGCATGGCGCCCGAATCGAACCAGACGTCCAGCACCGACGGATCTCGGCGCATGGTTCCGGTTCCCCGGGGACACGGCCAGGTGATCTCATCGATGAAGGGCCGATGGGGGTCGAAGTCCTCCGGGAGCCCTCCGGCCTTCCGAGCCAGCTCCTCCAGCGAGCCGATCCATTCCACCTGCGTGGGATCGCCGTCGGAGACCCACACCGGAAGCGGCGTTCCCCAGAAGCGATCCCTGGAAAGCGCCCAATCCACATTGTTCTCCAGCCACTCGCCGAACCGGCCCTCGCCAACTTCCGGAGGATTCCATCCCACGGAGGCGTTGTGGCGTAGCATCTCCTCCTTCAGGGTGGAGGTGGCGGCGAACCATGAGTCCCGAGCCATGTAGATGAGGGGAGATCGGCACCGCCAGCAGTGAGGATACGAATGGAGCATGGAGTCCACCCGGAAGAGGGCCCCAACTTCCCGCAGGATATCCACCACCACGGGATCCGCCTCCTTCACGAACTGCCCCCCTATCCGGGGGATGTCTTCCATGAAGCAGCCCCGGTCGTCCACGGGCCGGAGCAGGGGCAGGCCGTGGGTCAGGCCGGCTGCGTAGTCGTCGGCCCCGAATGCCGGAGCCAGGTGGACCAGCCCCGACCCATCGTCCGCCGACACGAAGTCCTCCGACAGAACCCTCCATCCCGCTGACGCCTCCTCCGGTGTCAACGGCACCAGATCCAGCGGGCGTCTGTAGGCCTGTCCCACCAGGTCGGCTCCGGAGTAGCGCCGGATGATCTGCGTGCCTTCGCCGAAAAGGGCCTCCACCCGGGCCTCGGCAAGGATCACCCTGCGGTCTTCCCACTCCACCTCCGCGTAGGTGAGGTCATCCTTCACGGCGAGAGCGGTGTTGGACGGCACGGTCCAGGGTGTGGTGGTCCAGACCAGGAAGGTTCGTCTCTCAGGATCAGCTTCTCCTTGGGAATCCAGCCAATCACACAGGAAGTAGAGGGAGGGGTCTTCCACATCCTCGTATCCCTGGGCCACCTCGTGGGAGGACAATGCTGTGCCGCACCGGGGGCAGTAGGGCACAGACTTCTGGCCCCGATAGAGCAGCCCCCTACCGGCCAGCTCCTTCAGGATCCACCAGACCGACTCCATGTAGCCGGTGTGGTAGGTGACATAGGGTCGGGAATAGTCCAACCAGTACCCAATCCGCTCCGAAAGCCCCTCCCACTCCTCTTTGTAGGTGAAGACCGACTCCCTGCAGACCTCATTGAACCGGGCAATCCCCACCTCCTCGATATCTGGCTTGCCGGAGATTCCCAGGCGCTTCTCCGCTTCGATCTCCACGGGAAGCCCATGGGTATCCCACCCGGCGATGCGGGTCACCTGCCTGCCCTGCATGGCGCGGAAGCGGCAAACCAGGTCTTTGACGGTCCGGGAGAGGACGTGATGGAGTCCCGGACGACCGTTGGCCGTGGGAGGACCCTCGTAGAACACGAAGGGCTCACCCTGGCTGGTGGCCTCCTGGATGCGGGCGAAGAGGTCTTCACTTCGCCAGCGCCCCAGGATGTCCTCCTCCAGCTTGGGAAGGGATCGTGGAAGGTCGGGATACGTCATGGATGGCTCATAAAATCAGGAGAAGCATGTTGGCACCCGGGGTGCCGGTATGTGGGCGAAGGAGGCGGCGGGACCGGGGTGGGATCCGGCGACAATCCGCACACGGGTTCAAGTGGCGATCATTGCTTCCCCCGTCCTTCATCACTCCCCACCCCAGACCCTCCGTCTTTTCCGGGTTGGGAAGGTGTATCCGGGTCGAGGCTTCCAGAAGGCTCGTCCGGGACCGGATCCGGAAGCTTCAGCCCGTCCGATCCGGGATCACCATGGCCGTCATCGGAGGGCAGTTCCTGGACCGAATCCAGAGACGGGGCTTCTCTCTCTTCCCCTCCCGACGCGGATTCCTTTCGCCCTACGATCACCATGCGTGCCCTCGCTCCAGCGCGCTTCTCTCGAGATTCCAGGCCCTCCCGAATGGATTCGGGAAGATCTTCCATGGGATCCCTCTCTTCCTCACCCACCACCGTGGAGAGCTCCCGCTCCAGGAAGCCTCTGAGCCCCAGAAGAATCCGGCTTCGGTACCGAAGCAATTCCCGGAGCGCCTCCCGCTCCGAGCGAAGCCGTTCCTCGGCCCCGTCCAGAAGCGCCCGCAGGTCCATCTCGGCCTCCTTCCGCAGGAGGTCCGCTTCCCGGATCGCCTGTTCCTTCACCTCCTGACGCAGGGTCTGAGCGGAGACCAGGGCCTCCTGGACCGCCTTCTCCCGGCCCGTGCTGGATTCCACCTGATTTTCCAGGAATCCATTCCGCTCCTTGAGTGCCATGTTCTCCCGGACCACTTCCTCCAGGCGATCGGCCACCATCTGGAGGAAGGTGTCCACCTCTCCGGGATCATACCCCCTCATGACCTTCCGCAGGTCATCCCTCTTCTTCCGCACATCCAACGGTGTGAGATCAATCATCGCGCTCGCTCCCCGAAGAGGGCCGTACCCAGGCGGACGAGGGTACTACCCTCTTCCACCGCGACCTCGAAGTCGTTGCTCATGCCCATGGACAGCTCGGTACCGGGATATCCGTGGGCCTGCAGATCCTCGTGCAATTCCCGCAAACCCCGGAAGGACTCCCGTAGCACAGCTTCCTCATCCGTGTGGGGGGCCATGGTCATGAGCCCCTTTACCTCCAGGCCCGGCATCTGTGCCAGAGCCAGGATCTCATCGGCTGCCTCCGCCGGCGCCCACCCCGTCTTGGCGTCCTCCCCGGCCACATTCACCTGGGCCAGAACTGCCAGCGATGTATCCGCCTCCTCGGCGGCTCGGGAAAGACGCTCGGCCAACCGCAGAGAATCCACGGAGTGCAGCAGATGGCAGAGCCCCAAAAGCCGAGGCGCCTTCCGTCGCTGGAGGCGACCCACCATGTGCCATCGAAGCTGATGCTGCGAATAGAGGGGAACCCGCTCTTCCAGTGCCTCAACCCGATTCTCCCCCAGATCCCGGAGGCCCAGCCCCAGAGCGGCGTCCACCACCGTCACGGGATGTCCTTTCGTGACTGCCACCAGGGTTACCTCCTCCGGTGTACGCCCACTCTTCCGGGCCGCCCGCGCTATTCGCTGACGGACTTCCTCCAGCTTCTCTGCTAGATGATGCTGCTGAAACGCCTGGCTTTCCATATCTGCCTATTCTATGCCCATGGAGCCGATGGCGGTACCGATGGCTGCCACGGCAGGAAAGGTCGGGAGGGTGGACCAAAACGACCCCGCCGGACGAATCCGGCGGGGTCGATCGTCCCGGTCTACCCCGGGGAAGGGATTACCGGGTCTGGAAGGTAATGGGAAGCGCGATCCAGACAGGCACCCTCTGATCTCGGTTCAGTGCCGGAGAGAATTCAAAGACCCCAGCCACCCGGATGGCCGCGTCATCCAGGGCCCGATGCCCTGACGATTCGTTCACCTGGGTCTGCTGCACCCGACCCTCCTCGCTGATGAAGAACCACACCGTCACGGTTCCACCGATTCCCGCATCCCTGAGGAGGGAGGGATACTCCCGCTCCAGCGCCCGCTGCACCTCGTTCATGTTCCGGATCTCCGGACGCACGGTGAAGGGGGTGAAGGTGGGGGCGGCCGAGAGGTCGGTACCACCTTGCTCAGGGGGCGGCGGCAGGTCCTCGGGAGGATTGTCCTCAAATGTGGTGGGAGAGATGGTGATGTCCTCGTCCAGCACCGCATCCGTGATCACCGGCGTGGCCGGCCGCTGGATGGCCTGCGGCGGCGGTGGGATCTCGATCTCGGGTGGGAGCTCAATGGCAGACATCTCTTCGCTGCTGATGGAGACATCGGCCGCCGTCATGGTGGGCCAGAAGAAGATCACCACGAAGTGCAGCATGGTGGCGGCCACCATGGAGCCCCAGAACCAGTTGTTGAACGAGCGCTTGAATCGGTCGTTGGCCGTTTCCAGACTCGCCATGACGTCTCCGCCTTGCTCAGTGCTCATCGTCTCTCCCTCGTCATGCGACGCTCGAGTTCCGTGGCAAACACCACCCGAACCGCTCCCGCTCTCTGCAACTGCTGCTGAAGCTGATGCACCCGGGCGTAGGCCACATCCACATCGGCCCGGATGGAGACCACCAGGCGTCGGTCAGACTGGGCGTACAGGGGTGCCACGATCTGACGCACATTTTCCATGGGTGTGAGGCGATCGTTCAGCCACACATCGCCGTTGGACTCCACCCACACATGGATGATGTTCTCCCGCTTCTCATCGATCCGCTCGGCCGCCTCAGCCGATGGCCAAGTGATGGGCCGATCCTGGGTGGACCGGAACACCGTGGTGACCATGAAGAAGATGAGGAGCAGGAAGGCGATGTCCGCCAGGGATGAGGTGGGCACCTCGCTGGAGGTCTTGGACTTCCTTTCAAACCCGCCCGACTTCAGCATACTCGACTACTCCAGAATCTGAAGAGAGATTCGCTCGGCACCGGCGCCCTGGAGGGCATCCAAGACGTCCACCATGAAGCGGTAGGCCGCTTCGGGATGGGTGCGCACCGAGGCGATGAGATTGGGATTCGCTGCCACTTCCTGCCGCCAGAGGCCCTGGATATCGGCGGGACGAAGCTGTTGTACCTGCTGGCTTTCCCCCCGGCGAACATCCACGATCCCAGACGGCTGCACGATGATGTGCAGGATGTTCCGCTGGGACACCTCAACCTGTTCCTGCTCTTCCGGCAGCACCACCTGGAGCCCCATGTCCTTGGGGAACACGGTAGTCACCAGAAAGAAGATCAGGAGCAGGAACGCAATATCCGCCGTGGACGAGGTGGGAACCTCGTCACTCACCTTGGACTTCTTATTCAGAATCGCCATTTATCATCCACCTCAGAGAGTAGTACCGGGGTCAGGGGTCATGGTTCCGGCGACTCCGGAGCCGGCCGCGGAGTCACGCCGAGGCAACTTCCCGGCCCGACCCAGATCCCACGCCAGATTGAGGATCTCCTGGGCACCCTGCTCCATATCGATAATGAGGGTGTCGATCCGAGTCACGAAGAAGTTGTAGGCGATGTTCACTGGAATGGCGATAGTGAGTCCCGCAGCAGTGGTGAGGAGAGCCACCTTGATGCCTCCAGCCACAAGGGTCGGATCCACGTCACCCGCGGTTTCGATGGCGGCAAAAGCCAGGATCATTCCTGCTACCGTACCCAGGAAGCCCATGAGGGGAGCCACATTGGCGATGGTGGCGAGAATCACCAACCCTCGCTCCAGGAAGCCCAACTCGATGGTTCCCGTGGTGCTGATGGCCTGTTCCAACTCACCATCCGCAGCGTCCCCGTCCCTGATCCTCCGGAGACCCACCACCAGGATGGCCGCCGCGGGTCCGGGGGTGGAGGCAGCCATTTCGATGGCTTCGTCCATCTGACCGGCTCGGGCCAACTCCTCCACAGAACCCAGAACGGAGGCAGTGCTCCGATGGGCCACCCAAAGGGTCCACCCCTTGGCGATGATGACGCCCAGGGCGATAAGGGAGCAGAGGGTAAGGGGATACATCATAAGCCCCCCGTCTGCGAAGAGCGTCAGGAGGTGATACTGAGCGCCTTCCAAGCCGAACTCCTTTTAAGAGGCGCACTTGTCAACCGGCGTGCGCGTGTGGTGGGTACCCGTCCCAGGCTCGGGACCGGGGCAATGTAGGGACGCCCGAGGGCGGTGTCAACGCTGGATCCTGCCATGTTCCGTCAGGGCACCGCAACCCCGACTTTACCCTCTCTCCGGGTGGCTCCAGCCAGCGCTTCACGCAACCGGTTACCATCCACCCCCAATTCCAATCTACCCCGCCGAGCCAGAGAGATCCGACTGGTCTCCTCACTCACCACGATGACCAGAGCATCCGTCTCCTCACTGAGACCCACCGCCGCCCGATGTCGGGTACCCAGGGAACGGTCGGCCAGAGCACTCTGGGTAAGGGGAAGGATGGCGCCTGCCGCCTTGATGACGTCGCCTGAGATGATCACCGCACCGTCGTGCAGAGGTGAGTACGGCGTGAAGATGGCGTTGAGGAGCTCTGCCGATACTCTGGCATGCACCGGACTCCCGGTGGAGGCGTACTCGTCCAGGCCCACCTCCCTTTCCACTGCGATGATGGCTCCCACCTTGGACCGGGACAGCTGCTCTACCCCCTCCGCCACCTCGTCCACCACTTTGTTCTCCTCCAACCGGCTGAATACCCGGAGCATGCGACTCTGGCCCAGTCGGGCCAACGCTGACCGAAGCTCCGGCTGGAATACCACCAGGGCAGCAATGGCACCGTACTGGAAGAGGGTCTCCATCAAGGTGCGGATCAGGGTGAACTCCAGCAGCCGTGCCAGGAAATATACGCCTGCCAGGAGGAGCAACCCCAACAGCATCTGCATGGCCCGAGTCCGCTGAAGCAACAGCAGCAGGCGGTAGAAGAGCACACTCACCACCAGGATCTCCACCATGTCACCCCATCCCGGGCGAATCAGGTGGATTTGGTCCATGAGGAAACTCACGCCTGGGCCTCCCGGATGGCATGAGCCACACGTAACGCCCTGGCCACCGGCTTTACGTCATGAACGCGGAAAATCCGCGCTCCCCCCAGGAATGCCACCACGCACGCCGAAACGGTGCCGTCCACCCGTTCCTCCGCCTGGAGCGCCTCCACCTCATTCAGAAAGCTCTTCCGGCTGGGGCCCACCAGGACGGGATGCCCCAACTCCAACAAGCGCGGGACTTCCCGGAGCATATGAAGGCTCTGGATGGCAGTCTTGGCGAAGCCAATCCCTGGATCCACCACTACCCGCTCCCGGGGAATGCCGGCCTCCCTGGATCGCCTGAGCCCCTCTTCCAGCTCCTCCATCACCTCGTTCACCAGATGGGTGTAGTGCGTGAACTGAGCCATGCTGGAAGGAACTCCCCGCATATGCATCACCACCAATCCCGCCTGGAATGCAGCCACCACCGATGTCATTTCAGGGTCGAACGCCAGCCCAGACACATCGTTTACAACGGAAGCGCCCGCCTGTAGGGCCGCCTGGGCCACAGCGGCCTTTCGGGTATCCACCGACACCGGGAGGGGCACGTTCCGCACCAGGGCTTCCACTGCCGGGATCACCCGTGCCAACTCCTCATCCACCGACACCACAGCGGAACCCGGACGGGTGGACTCGCCGCCCACGTCCACGATGTGGGCTCCTTCCTGGAGCATGGTCTCCGCTCGGCGAAGGACCTGGTCTACGGTTCGCAGCCTCCCCCCGTCTGAAAAGGAATCAGGGGTGAGGTTCAAGACCCCCATGACCCGCGGTTCCGCCAGGGACATCCCGCCCCCCGGAAACTCCCAGTGGGTGGAAGCGACCGTGATGGAGGCTGCCGGGACCATCAGGAGGAGGGATCCGCTTCCGGATTCTCGTGGGTGCGACGGGCAGCGGGCTCATGGCGAGCCCTGGAGGGAGTTGGTTCCACCTCTCCGGAAACCTCTTCCTCTGGAGATTCCGCATCTGCCGCATCTGCCGCATCTGCCTCCGGCGCGGGCGGGGCATTCTCGGCATTTTCCGCGGCGGCCTTCGCCACCACCTCCTCCACCGGACGGGGAGGAAGTTCTTCCCCCTTGTCCAGGAGCTGGATCTCATCCCGATCCACCGTCTCGCGATCCAGAAGAGCCTGAGCGATGGTCTCCAGAAGGTCCTGATTCCTCTCCAGGACCTCCCGGGCCCGCTGATGGGCCTCATCCAGGATCCGCTTCACCTCCTGGTCCACCAGTTGTGCCGTGTGCTCGGACACTCCCTGGCGCTGGGAAATCTCGCGTCCCAGGAAGACCTCCTGCTCGGATTCGCCAATGGCCATGAGCCCCACCGCATCGGACATCCCGAATCGGGTCACCATCCGCCGGGCCATGCTGGTGGCCCGCTCGATGTCGTTCCCGGCACCCGTGGTGACCTTTTCCAGACCGAAGATCATCTCTTCGGCCACGCGACCGCCGAACAGCATGCAAAGCTGGCCTTGCAACCAATCCTTCGTGTAGGAGTGACGATCCTCTCGAGGGAGAGATGCCGTGATCCCCAGAGCCCGGCCCCGGGGAACAATGGTGACCTTGTGCACCGGGTCCAGTCCCGGCACCCGCAGGCCAATGACCGCGTGGCCCGCTTCATGGTAGGCCGTGAGCTTCCGCTCCGTCTCCGTAAGCACCATGCTCCGGCGTTCGGTGCCAAGCATGACCTTGTCCTTGGCCCGGTCGAAGTGGTCCATGTTCACCCGTTCGGCGCCTTCGCGGGCCGCCAGAAGCGCTGCCTCGTTGCAGATGTTGGCCAGGTCGGCCCCGGACATCCCAGGGGTTCCCCGAGCCAACACCGCGATCTCCACGTCGGAGTCCAGGGGAAGCTTCCGGGCATGCACGGTGAGGATGGCCTCCCGCCCCTTGAAGTCTGGCAGATCCACCACTACCTGCCGGTCGAAGCGTCCCGGGCGGAGGAGGGCCGGGTCCAGCACATCGGGCCGATTCGTGGCCGCCAAGAGGATGACTCCCTCGTTGGCCTCGAACCCGTCCATCTCCACCAGGAGGGCGTTCAGGGTCTGCTCCCGTTCGTCGTGCCCGCCGCCCAGACCCGCTCCCCGGTGGCGCCCCACGGCGTCAATCTCATCCACGAAGATGATGCAGGGTGCGTGGGCCTTCCCCTGTTCAAATAGATCTCGCACACGAGAGGCACCCACGCCCACAAACATTTCCACGAAGTCCGACCCCGACATCTGGAAGAAGGGACGCCCGGCTTCACCGGCCACCGCCTTGGCCAGAAGCGTCTTCCCGGTTCCCGGGGGACCTACCAGGAGTACCCCCTTGGGCAGCCGTCCTCCCAGGCGAGAGAAGCGCTGCGGATCTTTCAGAAACTCGATGATTTCTTCCAGTTCATGCTTTGCCTCCTCGGCACCAGCCACGTCGGCGAAAGTCACCTTGGGCGTGTCGGGAGAGATGAGTTTGGCCTTCGATCGTCCGAACTGGAATGCCTTGTTCCCCCCTCCTTGCATGGTCCGGAAAAGCCAGATCCAGAAGATGATGATGAGGATCCAGGGAAGCGCCGACACCAGAAAGGTCCACCACGGCTGGACCTCCACCTCGGCCCGGATGATGACGTCCCGGTTCTCCAATTCCTCAAGGAGCCCATCGGTGATGGGACCGGGCAGAACCGTGAGGAATTGAGTCACCTCCCCACCATCCCGAGCCACGGGGGAGCGAAGTTCACCCTCCACCCGACGCCCTTCCACGACGGTGACCTCATGGACGTTCCCAGCGGCCAGTTCGGACCGGAACTGGGTATAGCTGAATTCTGATCGGACATCCGCAGGTGCCCGAAGGAAGTTCAGTGCCAGCAGGGAAAGCAGCAGCAGCAGAACCCAGAAGGAGGCGGTCCGGGAAATCCGGGCCCATGGGGAATTGGAGCCGGGTGAATCCTTGGGCGCCTTGGGACGGTCAGACATCAGATGCTCGCAATGAAAGGGAGATGCCGCAGGCTCTCGCTGTGGTCGAGTCCGTATCCCACCAGGAACTCCTCGGGTGCCTCGAACCCCACCCAGCGGGGCTCCCGGTCCAGGGTGACACGTTTCTTGTGGAGCAGTGCGCAGACCTCCAGGGATCGAGGACCCCGCCCCTGCAGAAGGGGCAAGATGCGATTCAGGGTGTGACCGCTATCCACGATGTCCTCCACGATAAGTACATCCCGACCGGTGAGATCGGTATCGGGATCATAGACCAGCTTCACATCGCCGCTGCTTACCGTGCCGGACCCGTAGCTGGCGGCCACCAGGAAATCCACCTGCACCGGGAGTGATAGTTTTCTCACCAGATCCGCCATGAAGATGAAGGAACCCTTGAGGAGGCCCAAGACAAGGAGTCCTGGGGAATCGGATTCGCCCTGACCGTCCGCTCGGAGATGGGGATAGCTGGCGGAAATCTCCCTACCCATGGTCTCGACTCTCCTCTCGATCTCCCGGGCGGGAAAAACCACCCGCCCCAGTGGACGGCCACCCAACTGGTTCCGGGTCAGCTCCGAGGTTGCGATCAATCCCCCATCCCCATGAAGAAGCCTTCCTGGCCGGCACGGGCCTCCATCTGCCGGGCATGCGCCACCCCCGGAACCCAGATCACCCGGTCCCGGCCGTCCAACAGGATCGGCGTTCGATCCCTGAGTCCCCGGGGAATCCGGGCTTCCATAAAGAGCTTCTTCAGTTTTTTCGTTCCGTAGGGAAGACGAATTCGGTCTCCGGGTCGCCGTCCGCGCAGATGCAGGGGGAAGACGAGCTTATCCAGTGGGAAAAGGTGGCTCAGCCGGGGACTTCCCGAAGGATGTGCACCCCACCAGACCCGGAGGTCATGCCCCCCCAGGACCAGCATCCCTGTACCCGCCTCCGGAGCCTCCACCGTAAGGCACTGATCGTCAGGCTTTTCCTCTGCCCGGGAAAGCACGAGCCGGTGGAACTCCCGGGCAAGGGTTACCCCACCGGGCAGATCCATCCGGCTCCCACTGGTACCTTCGATTGTAAACTCCAGTGCCCGGCGGGTTCCCGCCCGGTCCAGGTAACTCCCCACATCCTCGGCCAGAGCCCGGAAGATGGCTTCAGCAATAGAAGAATGATAGGAAAGGAGAGACTCTCGAGCAACGACGATCCGATGATCGTTCCTCTCCGCAACCACACGGTCCAGAAGGATGGGAAGGACGGTTTCCCACCCCTCCTCCCACTCGCGGGCCAGCTTCGCCAGCCGTACCAGGGCCCGGCGGGCGCCGGGCGCCACCTCTGCCTCCACCCTGGGCAGGATGTCTCGCCGAAGAACGCTGCGGGCGCCGTGGCCGGAAAGGTTCGTGGGATCCTCCCTGTGGGTGAGTCCAACTGAGCGGGCGTACCCCTGCAGTTCTTCGCGGAAAAATGGGAGCAGGGGTCGCAGGAGTCCTGGTTCTCGCACTTCGGGAATTCCGCGCAGCCCCTTCAAACCCGTGCCCCGGAACGCCCGAAAGAGAACGGTCTCGGCCTGATCGTCGGCCTGGTGCGCGGTGAGAATCCATCGAGCTCCCACCTCCTCCCGCACCTGCTTCAAGAAATCGTATCGGGCCACCCGGGCCCGGGTCTCCCCCAGGATCCGTTCAGGCCGCTCCGGGCGGCCCAGTCGGAACGGGATCCCCCAGGCCCGACAGAGTCCAGCCACCCACGCGGCATCCTCCCAGCTCTCCTCCCGCCAACCGTGGTCGAAGTGGGCTACGTGGAGGGTGAGGGAAGGTAGACGCGGTGTGAACCGGAGCAGGTGCAGAAGGACCACGGAGTCCAGACCCCCTGACACCGCCACCACCAGAGACTCCCCCCGACGGGGCGCGCCCAGCTCAGCAAGATGGCTCCGAAAGCCGTGGGAGAGGGGAACAGGCTGTGTCACTGCATCCCGTCCTGAAGTCCGGGAGGCGCCGGCCTGCCTGCACGCCGGTGTAGCACCTCGGCCAGGAGATCTGGGCGATCCGACTGGATACCGTCCACTTTCCAGTCGAGGAGGGTCTCCATTTCGCCGGGGTCGTCAATGGTCCAGACGTGGACCGGGATGTTGCGTCGGTGGGCCTGGCGGATGAACGCAGGGGTGGTGACCTGCCGGCCCTCCCAGAAGAAGGGCACCTGAAGAGCGTCGGCTCGGGGAGTGTATAGAGCCCCAAGCCATGGCACGCGGTGCAGTAGGTAGAAACGGGTAGCCTGCCGGCGAGTGGCACCCACAGGTCCTCTGTAACCCAGTGGCTCGGCCCGGCCCTCCTCCTTCTCCGTGGCCAGCAGCACCCTGTTCCACGCTCCCATGGCGTGGACCAACTCCACCAGAGGGGCGGCAGCAGCCGGATCCTTGGCATCGACGTTCAAGCGAACCCGGGGAAGCTCTTCCAGGAGTTCTTTGAATAGAGGGATGCCGCATCCTCTTCCCCGGAAGGAGAAGGCGCCGTCCAGGTCCTGGAAACGATACCCTGCATCCAACTCCCTCACCTCATCCCACGCCAGATGGCCCACGGCTCCCGACCCATCTGTGGTGCGATCTACCGTCTCGTCATGGATGACCACCAGCTCACCGTCGGCGGTGAGCCGCACGTCCAGTTCGAGGATGTCGGCCTCCCACAACTCCACAGCCTGACGGAACGCCTCCATGGTGTTCTCTGGCGCCAGGCGGGCTCCCCCGCGGTGGGCCACCAGGAGAGGGGCGCCTGCCATGTAGACACGGCCCGGTCGGAGGCCCATAGGAGCCGTTGCCAATCCGCCGCCCCTGACTCCTCAGCCTCCCTGGATCTCGGGCTCCAGACGCGCCCGCTCATCTGGGGTGACCTGGAACAGGAGGAAGAGCAGACGGTCCATGAGGCCGCTCACCAGTGGAAGGGCCACCCTGGCCCGCTCCACCTGTTCATCATCCGTGCCTGCAGCCATATCCTGGCCGAATTCCTCTCTGCGCTCTTCCAGGAATTGGAGAAGATCTTCCACCACCTGGGGCCGGGGGCGGGCGCGGTCCAGGCTGTCGGGCATCACCTCGGTGAGGACGAGCCCCTTTGCGAAAGCCAGGAAACCTGGAAAGGTGAGTTCTACCAGGGGACCTCCCTCCAGGGCCTCCTCCCCCGTGAGCGCCTCCCACTCCAGGTCGTTCCAGAACAGTTCGACGCCTTCCTCCACGAGGTGGTCACGGCCTTCTGGGGTAAGGGGCCCCGCTTCCGCGAGGGGTGGCATGGGTCCTCGGCCCAGGGTCTTCTGCAAGGCCTCCCGCCGCACGGTCAGGGAAGAGGTGGAGAATTCAGGCATTTGCAACTCCATTTGAATGTATGTGGCTACGCCGGATGGGAGTCCGGACACCTTACCCACCCAGCACTAGCGGATTTCTGCAGTCAGCCCCGGCGGCTTCCTACCCTGGACAGCAGCGCATCGTAGATCCCATCCGGGAGGAACCGCCCAAGTCTCACAAGCGCAGCCAGAGACATGGGAAAGTACGACGACGAACGCCCTCTTTCCATGTCCCGGACAATCCGATCCACTGCCGGGTCCAGATCCATGAGGAATGGCATGGGATGATTCCGATGCGCCGTCATGGGGGTTCGGATGAAGCCGGGGCTGACGATGGTGACTCCCACGCCCGTCCCGCGAAGTTCCACTCGCAGGCTCTCCAAGAAGGCGTTCATGGCCGCCTTGCTGCCACAGTAAGCGCTGGAGCCCGGCAGCCCTCGAATCCCCGCCAGGCTGGAGATCCCCACCAGTCGACCACGGCCGGCTGAGAGCATCCCGGGAAGGACGGCCTCCACGGCGTAGACCATCCCCAGGGTGTTCACCTGAAAGACGTGTTCCACCGCCGCGGCGTCCAGACCCTGGGCTGGGGTCAGATGCCCCACGCCGGCATTGGCAATCAACAGGTCCACAGGTCCAAACCGCTGTTCGCCCAACGTCAATGCCGCGTGGACCTCACCGCGGTTCGATACATCGCAGGGAGCCGACGCTGCCCGCCCGCCCTGAGCTTCCAGATCCGACGCCAGTGCCTCCAGGTGCCCCACCCTCCGAGCCATGAGGGTGACGGCCACTCCCCGGGCGGCCAGGCGGCGGGCCACCCCCTCGCCCAGACCCGACGAGGCGCCCGTGATGGCGGCGTGCGTGTAGGGAAAGGGATTGGGCATATCTGGGGGGCTCCAGAATCGCAAGGAATCAAGGCAGATGAGATTACGCCCCAGGCCAGGCCAGCACCAGCATGAGGTCCATGACGTTCGTTCCGGTTGGGCCCGTGACCAGGAGATCTCCCAGGGCCCTCAGGCAGGGGTAGCTGTCGTTGGAGTCCAACGCATGCTCCACTCCCCTCCCCTGCGCTCGGGCCCGAGCCGCCGAGGTCCATGTCACCATGCCCCCAGCGGCCGGCGTGGGTCCATCCACACCATCTGTGCCCATGGACGCCACCAGGGCGCCCACCCCACCACCCTCCAGTTCCAGGGCGGCTCCCAGGGCCACCTCCTGATTTCGCCCGCCCACTCCCCGGCCTCTCACCGTCACGGTGGTTTCGCCCCCCATCAGGACGCAGGTGGGTTCCCTGGGAGCCTTGTCCTTGAGGAGTGCCAGTGCCTCTCGACCCAGAGCACGGCCCACCTCCCTGGATTCTCCCTCCACCCCCAACCCCTTCACCTGGGTGGAATAGCCCAGCATCTCGGCCCTCTTCCTGGCTCCGCCTACTGCGTTCGCCACGCTTCCCACCACGGTGAGGCTTACCGGGGGGAGGTTTCCGTCCGGGTGGGACCAGGAGCGGCCCCAATGACCATCCCCACCCCCCGACTCTCCATCGGCCCCGCCCGGGAGACCCGCGGCGAGATAGCGCCGAACCGCCTGTGGCACGCGCTCCTCCACCCCCAACTCTTGGATTGTCGCCCAGGCTGTCAGACCGCCGTGAGCCCCTGCACAGAGGGGTCCGGACCCGATGATGACTGGATCATCTCCCACCACATCGGAGAGGAGAAGCCCACGGATCGTCTGGGCCCTCACAAGAGCAGCGAGCCCTCCGCCCTTCAGTACGTCCAACGACGTGCGCACCGCATTGAGCTGATGAATGGTGGCCCCGGCCTCCTGAAGGATCCGGGTGGTGGCCTGAAGATGGGATAGGGTGAGGCCCGGCACCGGCAGGGTGAGGAGGGCGGACGCGCCCCCGGAAAGAAGCATCAGGAACTCCTTGGAGGATCCACCTCCCATCTCCTCCTCGTCCACTTCCCCGGATTCCGCCAGGGTTCGGACAGCCCGGGCGGCAGCCATGCTGCCAGAATCCGGGATGGGGTGGCCGGCGGTGAGCCACCCCCAAGCCTGGGGGAGCTTCGGCTGTGCAGACAGGCCGTGGGGCGTCACCACCAACGCCCGGGTCACCCTGGAAACCAGGGGGGAATCGGCGACGCCCCCGGCCATCCCGCCCGCCGCCTTCCCCACCGCCACCAGGGTGATGGGAGGCCCGACGTGAGGCTCCCCATGAAGCGCCCGGTGAACCAAGGCACGGGGATCGGCCCCCGCCACCCCCGCCGCAAGGATCTCCCGGGCATCCCTCCGCAGGCGCTCCTCCAACTGGCTCCTGGAGGTCATCCCCCGTCCTGGACTCTGGCCCGCCAAGATCCGGCTTGGTACACCGTGGGGTTCACCGTGTGGGGAGCGGCCTCACCTCGAAAGTGATGAATCGCCCCCTGAGCAGCCAACTTGGCCATTCGCTGTCGGGTGTCCCGGCTCCCACTGCCGATATGGGGCGCCAACACCACGTTGGGAAGGGCCAGGAGCCCCTGGTGGATCTCAGGTTCCTTTTCATAGACGTCCAGAGCCGCGCCGGCGATCTGGCCCGACTCCAGGGCGTGTACCAGCGCAGCCTCGTCAACCACCGGACCCCGGGCCGTATTTACCAGAAAAGCCGATGGCTTCATCCGCCGGAACGCTTCTGCATCCATGATATGGTGGGTTTCCGGGCGGAGAGGCACATTCAGGGAGAGGAAGTCGCTGCGCTCCAGGAGTTCCGAGAACTCGGCCCACGCCACCCCCGGGGAGGCTTCAATCCGTTCCCGAGAGCCCGGCGTATGCGCCAGCACCACCATATCAAATCCCGCTGCCCTGCGCGCCACAGCGGCTCCGATGCGACCGAAGCCCAGAATGCCAAGCACCTTTCGCCGACCGTCCGGACCCGGGCCCACATCGGTGCCCAGGAACAGGTTGGGACCCCAGGTACGGAAATGCCCCCCCACGGTGTAGGCGTGGGCCTGGGGAACCTGCCGGGCCACGGCCATGAGGAGGGCCCACGCGAAGTCGGCGGTGGCTTCTGTGAGAACCCCAGGAGTGTTGCTCACCGGAATGCCCAGCGCAGTGGCGGCCGAGATGTCGATGTTGTCGTATCCCACGGCGAACTGGGCCACCCCCCGGAGCCCCGGTCCAGCCTCCAGAACCGCGCGATCCAACTGGTCGGTGACCAGCGACAGAATGACCTTGGCCTGGCCGGCCTCTTCCAGGAGCCGGTCCCGGGACAGCGTGTGCTGGTCCTGGGTTTCTCCCACCCGGAACGGGACGCCGGATGACTGGAGCAGATCCAGACCCGCCTGCGGGATGCGCCGGGTAACAAAGATGTCATTCATGGAGGGTCGTCGTGAGAGGGTTGGAGGCACCAACGTCATGCTACTTCATGCCGCCGCAGGGGGACACCCGGTCACAACGGGAAACGGCCTCCCGGAGGAAACCCGGGAGGCCGTCGATCCTTCTGGATGCGCATGATGCCGGAGGAGGGACTCGAACCCCCGACACGCGGATTATGATTCCGCTGCTCTAACCACCTGAGCTACTCCGGCGAAGGACACCAAAGCTCTCCGGCGGGGTGATCCGTGTCAAGATGCCGAAGGCGCCCATGGGGCGCCGTCATCCTTCGTCATCGGGAGGGTCTGCGAAGCGATACAGCACCTCCCCTTCCCGGATCATGCCGAAACGCTCCCGGGCCAGACGCTCCAGGGTTGGGTCATGGTTCTCCAGGGAGTCTGCCCGGGCCTCCAGGCTCCTGTTGAAATCGCGGGCCTGAGTCAGTTCCACCCGACCCCGCTCCAGCTCTCCCCGGACGGAGTGCATCTCAAAGACGGAGTACTCCCCACCCAAGAGGGCGTAGTAGAAAGCCAGCCCCAGGAGGAGGGGCAGCGGGAGGCGTCGAATCATGAGGCCCATCCATCTCCGGCGTAGCGGGCGTCCGCACCGAGGAATTCCTCGATGCGCAGGAGCTGGTTGTACTTTGCCACGCGATCGGTGCGGCTGGCGCTCCCTGTCTTAATCTGTCCGGCGCCGGTGGCTACCGCCAGATCGGCGATGAACGTGTCTTCCGTCTCCCCCGACCGATGGGAGATCACGGCCTGGTATCCGGCCTCCCGGGCCATGCGAATGGCATCCAGGGTCTCTGTGAGAGTTCCGATCTGATTCACCTTGACCAGGATGGCGTTGGCCACGCCTTCCCTGATCCCACGGGCAAGGTGCCTGGTATTCGTGACGAAGAGATCATCGCCCACCAGCTGCACCCTCCGCCCTTCCCGCTCGGTCAGGAGCTTCCAACCCGCCCAATCGTCCTCGTCCAAGGGGTCCTCCAGAGACCGAATGGGAAAGCGGTCCAACCACTGGGACCAGAACTGCACCATGGCGGTCCGATCCAGCCGTTCGCCCGTAGACCAGCGAAGCACGTAGTCGTCTCCATCGCGAAACTCGGAGGCGGCGGCATCGATGGCCAGCACCACATCCTCTCCAGGCTCGTAACCCGCCCGCTCGATGGCGGTGAGGACAGACTCCACCGCCTCGTCGTTGTTCTCCAGGTCGGGCGCAAACCCGCCCTCATCTCCCACGGCCGTGCTTTTGCCTCTTTCCTGCAAGACCTTCTTCAGGCAGTGGAACACCTCTGTCCCCATGCGGAGAGCTTCCGAAAAGGTGGGCGCCCCCACGGGCATGATCATGAACTCCTGGATATCCACATTGTTGGGAGCGTGGCTCCCTCCATTCAGGATGTTCATCTGGGGCACCGGGAGAAGATGCGCCGAGGCACCCCCCAGGTACTGGTAGAGGGGGAGGCCACTGGCCCGGGCCGCCGCACGGGCGGAGGCCAGGGACACGGCCAGAATGGCGTTGGCCCCAAGCCGAGCCTTGTTGGGCGTCCCGTCCAACTCCACCAGGGCCCGATCCAGTTCACGCTGGTCTCGAGCCGATCGCCCCTGCAGGACGGCACGGATCTGGGAGTTCACGTGGCCTACGGCCTTCCGGACCCCACGGCCGTGGTATCGAAGGGGATCCTCATCGCGGAGTTCCACGGCTTCGTGAGCTCCGGTGGAAGCCCCACTGGGAACTGCGGCCCGGCCCATGATGCCCCCCTCCAATTCCACCTCGGCCTCTACAGTGGGGTTTCCCCTGGAGTCCAGGATCTCCCGTCCACGAACGTCAACGATCTCGAACAAGTGCCGTCTCCCTTGAGTTCTGAAGCGCTTTCCGAATGTAGAAAGTTATCACCGGGGAACTCCAATCCCCTGGGCCCGAGACCAACTATACCTGAGAACGAGGCAGCTCTCCCTCTTCCTTCAATCGACCCACCGCCTCCCGAGCCTGGGCCAGGAGTGCATCCCGATCCTTCATACCCAGCCCCTCCACGGGGATGGGATCTCCCACCCGGATGACCATCTCGCCCGATCGGACGCGGAAGGACCCCTTGGGGAGAATCTGCCGACCCCCCTGCACCCCCACTGGCACGATGGGTATGCCCGACTGGAGGGCCAGGACGAATGCACCCTTCTTGAATGGGAGGAGGTTGCCGTCGGGAGACCGGGTTCCTTCCGGAAATAGAATCATGGCGATCCGGTCATCTCGCACTCGCTTCAGCGCCTCCTCCAGCGACGCCACCGCCGAACCCCGGTCCCCCCGATTGATGGATACATGGCCACACCGAACCCATGCGTAGCCGAAAAGGGGCACCCGGGAGAGCTCTTCCTTGGCCACGAAGCGGTAATGAAGGGGAAGGTGGGTGGCCAGGGCCCAGACGTCGTACCAGGACTCATGGTTCGCCACCAGTATCCAGGGTCCCTCCTGGCGCTGGAAGAGTTCCGTTCCCTCCATGCGGACGGTGACGTTGCTGGCCCATAGGATCCATCGGGACCATTCCCTGCATGCTCGCTCACAGACGCACGACATGCAGCGAACCCGAAAGAGAGATCCCCACAGCACGTAGCTGGCCCAGACGAAGGTGGCCACCCACCCCACCACCGTAACCCAGATCAGGCGGATCAAGCGCCACCTCCCTCAAGTGCCACACCTCCCCCAAGTGCCAGATGATCGAAGCCGCCTCCCGAAAGAGGCTGTGGTAGCCCTCCTGGCTCAGAGACCCACGCCACGCCGGAGCCCATCTCCATCCGTCCTACACAGGTAATGCGAAGCTGGAAGGCGGCGTGGAACATCTCCTGAATCGCCTCCACCCTTCCCCGGGGGGCCGTAAAGAGGAGCTCAAAATCCTCACCCCCCGTGAGCGCCAGCTGGAGAGCCTCTGCTCCGCTGTATCCTTCCCTCTCCAGATTCCCATCCACGGGAATCGTCACACCGTCCAGCACGGCCGACAGCCCGGAGGCCGCTGCCAGATGGCCCACATCACCGGCCAACCCGTCGGAGATATCCATGAGAGACGAGGGTACGCCCTGCTGCCCCAGCCAGAGGGCCTCACGGAGCCGGGGAAGTGGGTGGGCGTAGCGCTTGCGGAGGCCATCTGACGGTGATTCTCCTCGCCGCCAGGCTTCCACGGCGCCGGCCGAGCCCCCCAGTTCCCCCGTGACCCAGATCTCCTCCCCCGCGTGGGCACCCCTGCGGGAGACCGGGGCATGACTGCGCCCCACCACCGTCACGTCCAGCGACAGGGGTCCTGATGTGGAGGTGAGATCCCCTCCCAGGAGCGCGGCTCCCGCCTCCCGGCAGGCCCGGCCCACGCCCCGAGCCAGAGGGGGAAGAGATGCCCCACCCCCTGGAGGGACGTGGAGTCCCACCAGGATCCCCACGGGCCTCGCCGCCATGGCTGCCAGGTCCGAGAGGGCAGCGGCTGTGGCTCGATAGCCGGACTCCTCCAGGGAAATCCAGTCTCGGCGAAAATGCACCCCCTCTACCGACGTGTCGCACGACAGAACCAACACCCCCGACCCGCCCTCCACCAGGGCGGCGTCATCACCTGGGCCCAGGACGATCTCCCCAGGCCGGTGGAACCGCCCCGCTGCGCCGGCGAGCCTCGCATCCGGATCACTGGCGTCCTGCCCCATGGGACCGGCTCCTGCGGCATCCACGAAAGCCTCAATGGCCCGGAACTCCTCCCCTTGCCCCAGCTTCACTCTGGCCTCAAATGAAGTGTGGCGAAAGGAAAAGGCAACGGTGGGGGGTGAGCTAGATCCGCCAGCACTGCCGGGAGATGCAGGGGTAGATCCCCGGGAAGGAGTCCAGGACTCACCCCTGCGTCCCGGGCCGCCGCTCCCGACGCCACCAGTGCCACCCCTGCAGCATCCAGGGGCGACAGTCCTCGAGCCATGAGGGCCCCGGTGACACCGGTAAGGACATCGCCCATGCCGGCGACGGCGAGATGGGGTCCGCCGGTGGGAGCCACGTGCATCGCACCTGCGGGGGTTCCCACCAGGGAAGGGTTGCCTTTCAGGGCGATGGTGCACCCCCACCGTTCCAAGCCTCTCGTGAGCGCCGCCATGCGGTCTTGCTGAACGTGGCTCGACGTCTCTTCCAGCAGGCGACCCATCTCTCCCGGATGGGGTGTCAGGAGCACACCCCCGCCCAGTCCTGGATGTTTCCGCCCTGGATGTTTCCCCTGGGCTTCGCCATGGCTGCGGGCCAGAAGGGTCAGGGCGTCGGCGTCCAGGAGGAGGGGGGAAGAAGACTCCCCTTCAGTCACCATGGCGCCGGCTCGCAGGTCCAGGATGCGGTCCAGTGCCCGACGAGCCGTCCCGTCCAGACCCATTCCGGGACCCATGGCCACTGCCTGCACGTCAGCCACTGCCCCCACCAGGGCCTCCGTGTCGTCCCGATCCACGAAAATGGCCTCCGGCAGGGACTGTTGCAGCACGTCCCGGATCTCTCCCGGTGCGCACAGCTTCAGAAGCCCCACCCCGGAGCGAAGAGCGGCCCTGCCGGCCAGGATGGCCGCACCTGCCATCCCCGGCGATCCAGCTACCAGAGCCAGCGTCCCCACGCTCTTCTTGTGGGCATGGGAGGGGCGGGGCGGCGGGAGTCGGGTAGCGGCCCATTCCGACGTAATCACCAGGGCCAGCTGCCCTCCGTCGGGACCAGGCCACTGGGCAACCTCCGGGGGATACCCGATCTCCACGGCCATCCGCTCCCCGGCGAATCCAGCACCAGGGTGAAGCAGCGTGCCGAGCTTGGGCCACCCAAATGACACGGTGAGTGAGGCCCTGAGAACTGACCCCGGGACCGCTCCCGAGGTAGCATCCACGCCGCTGGGCAGATCCAGGGCCACCACGCCCTGCCCCCGGCGGATCTCATCCACCAGCTCCAGAACCAGTGCTACGTCACCCCGTGGAGCGCCCTTCACACCCGTTCCCAGGAGGCCGTCCACCACCACTCCGGCCCCCTCCACCACGGACGCCAGCTTGGGATTCACCTGGTCCTCCGAGGAGGTAGCCGGCATCACCCGCACCCTCCCCTCCCACCCGTGGAGGAGATGTGCCGCCGGAAGCTCAGAGCCCAGATGCACAACCGTTACCACCCGGCCCCAGGCAGCCAGGGTCCTGGCCACCACCAGGCCGTCACCACCATTGTTCCCAGGACCCACCAGAACCGCAATCGGACCGGAGGGATAGGCACCCTGGATCACCTGGGCGGCCGCGCGGCCGGCGTTCTCCATGAGGACGGATGACGGCACCCCCATATCGTCCATGGTGCGTCGATCCAGTTCCCGGGCCTGAGAAGCCGTGGGGGAAGGCACCCCATCCTTTCCGGGAGAGGGATATCCCCGAACGAACGGGAAGAGGAACCCACCCGGGACCGCACCGGCTATGGTCATGGAAGAAGGGGGGGAAGGGTCGGGGGGAGGCTCATGACCCGTCTGGGCACAGCGCTACTTGTGGCTCTGCCCGATGGCTCGACCGAAGGTAATTTCTCCGTTGTCGATACGGAGGTTGAACCCGCATTCCGGGTTCGAACACACCCAGGCTTTGTATCGGATGGAGGCCCCATCCCGTCCGTAGTCCGACATGGGCAACAGGAGCCCTGCCTCACACTTCTGACATGTGGGAAACCGATCCTTCTCCGCCATGCTGCACCCCTCCCGTCGATTGATTTCCCGGCGCCCGGGGGATCTCCCGCTGCCCCTGAGCCCTACCTACCCTGGGTGGAGCTCAGGAAGCGCCTGCTCCCCAGGGATATTCCCGTTCGAATGCCTCTTCGAAGTCAAAGACCTGAGCGAAGTCCTCCAGTCGGTCTTCGTCCTGTTTCGTGAGGATGCCGCACTCCACCAGCGCAAAGACCACACGCCCCACATCCTCGGTACTGTGGATGCCCCAATGCTCCAGCACCGTTCGAGCCAGCGGGCCGAACCGGGAGAGAGCCAGGGTGCGCACCCCCCGGGCCAACTCACCGCCGGAGACGTGGCGCGGTTGCTCCAGGGTGTCCATCACTTTCTGCAATGAAGCCAGGACGAAGAGATAGGCACTCCGGTGGAAGCGGGGATCCCGCACCACCAGCGCGTCCAGCGCCTCATCAGCCAATTGCAGGGTAGTCATGCCCGGAATGTGTCCAGATCGCCGGGCCCACGCCAGGGTCCAGTACTTAGTTGGGGAAGTCCGCATCAACACCGAGAGTGCCGAAGCGCCGCCGTACCAAGGCGCGACGACGAGGAATAGCACCGCTATTGCGAGGAGGAGCAACGCAGGAACGGTGGATGCAGCGGCGCTCGAATGTACGCGGACTTCCCCAACTAAGTACTAGCGCGATTCATCCCACTACCTCGGCCGGGTGGGCATCAAAGAGGGGGAAGCCCACGCTCAACTCCCGCACCTCCTGGCGCACCACTGCCTCCACCTCCGCATCGCCGAGATTCTCCAAGACCCGCGCGATCCAATCCGCCACCTGTCGCATCTCCCCCTCCTGCATCCCGCGGGTGGTGAGGGCCGCTGTCCCAATCCGCAGGCCGGAGGTGACGAAGGGGGAGAGGGGCTCTCCGGGAACCGTGTTCTTGTTCACGGTGAGACCGGCCCGCTCCAGCGTTTCCTCGGCGTCCTTTCCGGTGAACTCCCGGCCCCGGAGATCCACCAGGATCAGATGGACATCGGTACCGCCAGACACCAGGGTATACCCATGCTCCATGAGCGCCTCCCCCAGCGCTCGGGCGTTGGCCACCACCTGTTGGGCATACCCCTTGAACGAAGGCTGCAGGGCCTCGCGGAAAGCCACGGCCTTTGCGGCGATGATGTGCATGAGTGGCCCCCCCTGGGTACCCGGGAAAACGGCCTTGTCCACCGCCTTGGCGTGCTCTTCCCCGGAGAGGATGATCCCGCCTCGAGGGCCTCTCAGCGTCTTGTGGGTGGTGGACGTGACGACGTGGGCGTGGGGCACCGGACTGGGGTGCACTCCCCCGGCCACCAGACCGGCGATGTGCGCCATATCCACCAGTAGAAGCGCCTCCACCTCTTCGGCGATCTCGCGGAAGAGCTGGAAGTCCAGGATGCGGGGGTATGCCGACGTCCCGGCCACCAGCATCCGGGGGCGAACCCGCAGGGCCATCTCCCGAACCTGGTCGTAATCCACCCGACCGTCGTCCTCCCGAACGCCGTAGAAGCTGGCATCGTACAGGATCCCCGAGGCGTTCACCCGAGAGCCATGGGTCAGGTGCCCGCCATGGCTCAGATCCATGCCCAGGATGGGGTCCCCCGCCTTGAGGAAAGCCAGGTACACGGCCATGTTGGCCTGGGCGCCGGAGTGGGGCTGCACGTTGGCGTGTTCGGCCTGGAAGAGACGTTTCACACGCTGGCGGGCCAGATCCTCCACCACATCCACGTGCTCACAGCCCCCGTAGTATCGCTTCCCCGGAACCCCCTCGGCGTACTTGTTCGTAAGCTCCGTACCGGCGGCCTCCAGCACCGCCGGAGATACGAAGTTCTCACTGGCGATGAGTTCCAACCCATCCCGCTGTCGACCCATTTCCGCCTTTATGGCGGCGTAGATCTCCGGATCCGTCCCCCTCAACTCCTCCATCCGCAATCTCCCTCGCTTCTTCTTAGAGCCAGCTTCGCTGAAGGTGACGCACCTCACGGATACGCTGTTCCGCCAGGTGATTGGCCGCCTGGTGGGTGGGCACATCGTCTTCCTCCGCCCGGGCAAAGATCCTCAGCAGCGTGCCGTAGATCTCTCCCGCCTTTCGCATGCAGCGCTGGGCGTCCCAATCCTGCCGCTCACCATACACATTGATGAGGCCACCGGCATTGATAACGTAATCCGGGGCGTACAGGACGCCCCGCTTGTGCAACTCCTCCCCGTGGCGAGGCTGTGCCAATTGGTTGTTGGACCCGCCTGCCACCACCTGCACCCGCAGGACCTTCAGCGTGTCGTCGTTCACCACCGCACCCAGGGCACAGGGGGCGAAGATATCCGCCTCAACCCCGTAGATCTCATCGGGGTCCACCCCGGTGGCGCCGAATTCCTTCTCCATGCGCCGTACCCGCTCGGGATCGATGTCGGTGACAGTGATGCGGGCACCCGCCTCCGTGAGAAGCCGGCAGAGATTTGAGCCAACATTCCCCAGGCCCTGCAGGGTGATGTGACGGTTCGCAAGGGAGTCATCGCCAAACTTCTGGCGGGCGCTGGCCCGGATTCCATGGAAGACCCCGTAGGCGGTCACTGGCGATGGGTCGCCCAACCCAGAGTGGAGCCCCACCACCGAGTCGGTCTCCATGCGGACGTACTCCATATCGTCCACGGACGTACCCACGTCCTCGGCGGTGATGTACCGGCCGGCCAGCGCCTCCACTGCCCTTCCGTGGGCCCGGAAGATCAACTCCCGATCGGATGTTCGGTTGTTGCCCATGATAACCGACTTCCCTCCGCCCAGGTTCACTCCGGCGATGGCAGCCTTGTAGGTCATTCCGTGGGACAACCGCAGGACGTCCACCAGGGCCTCCTCGTCGGTGCGGTAGTTCCAGAATCGGGTTCCGCCCAGCGCAGGTCCCAAAGTCGTATCGTGGATGGCGATGATGCCTCGGTAGCCCAACTCCGACTCAGACCAGAAAGCGACCTGTTCGTGGCCCATCCGGGACATCCGTTCGAAGATCTCCATTCCCCTGCCTCGTATGTGTGGTAAACGTGCTGCTGTCTGCCGCCAGACCCAGCCTCAGCCGGCGGACCCTGATCCCAGGCCACCTCGGAGCACCTCCCGGGCCACGACCGTCCGGAGCATCTCATTTGATTCCATGCAGATCTCCGTGCCCTTGGCATCCCGCATGAGCTTCTCCACGGGATAGTGGCGCATATATCCATAGCCTCCGAAGATCTGGACGGCCTCATCCGTCACCCACATGGCCGCCTCGCTGGCCAGGATGCGGGCCTGGGCGGCCTGAGCCGCCACCTCCCCCATCCCCAACGGTCCGTCATGGCCCTGTGTGGGAGTTGAAGCCGATTCGCATTCCTCAGCCACCTCCCTGAGGAGCGCCCGGGTCGCCGCCACCCGAAGGGACATCCCTGCCAGCTTCTCCTGGATGGCTCCGAACTCCGAAAGGGTGACGTTGAACTGCTTCCGCTCCTGACTGTATCGTACGGCGTGCTCATATGCGGACTGTGCCACTCCCAGGGCCACCGCCGCCACGGTGAGGCGAATCTGGGTGACTGCGCGAAGGAGGACGGAGGCGGGTGCCGCCCCTCCCTCCCAACCCAGACACGCATCCATGGGCAAGTGGAGATCCAGTTCCACCTGGTTCAACTCCACAGTGCGAAGCCCCATGGTCTCCTCCCGGCGGACCACCTTCCACCCCGGGCCCTGGGCGGGCGAGAGGAACGCCAGGACGTCGTCCCCCCGGTGAGCGAAGACCAAGGCCATGCCCTCCACTTCCGGGAGGCCCAGAACCCAGCGCTTCCCGCCCTGGATTCGCCACCCATCGCCCTCCTGCCTGGCTTGCGTGTCCATCTCCACCTCCTGGGCTGTCATGCTCCCTTCCCAGAGGGCTACCGCCGCAAGGGGCCTCCCCGATGCCATTCCAGGCAACCACTTCTCCCGTTGAGCCGGGGTGCCCAGGCCGCCCAGGAGATGGGCCACCACACCTCCATGCATTCCTACGGCCAGCGCCAATCCGGCATCACCCCAAGCCACGCTCTCCAACACCACCAGCCACGACGGGAGGTCCAATTCCAACCCTCCGAATTCCTCGGGCACGCGTCCTCCCAGAAACCCCAATTCACCCAGCTTCTCAAGGATGCTCGGCTCCACCCCTTCCTGCGCATCCCAGAGACCCGTGGCCTCACGGATCTCCCCGTGGACGAAGTCGCGGGCCAGCGCCTGGAGTTCCCCTTGCTCGGCTGTCATGGACATGGCGTGATTCCTCGGGCTGGATCAGCGTTCATAGAGATGGAAACCCCGGCCCGACTTTCGTCCCAGCCAGCCGGCCGCCACGTATTTGCGAAGGAGAGGGCATGGACGGTAGCGATCATCCCCCAGTTCCCGATGGAGCACCTCCAGGATATTCAGACAGGTGTCCAGGCCGATGAGATCAGCTAGAGCCAGCGGACCCATGGGATGGTTCATCCCCAGCTTCATCACCGTATCGATGGCCTCGACCTCCGCCACTCCTTCCATGAGGGCGAACACTGCTTCGTTGATCATGGGCATGAGAACCCGGTTCGACACGAAACCCGGGTAGTCCTGGACCACCACCGGGGTCTTGTCCAGAGCCCGGGTGAGCTCCAGCACCCGGGAAGTGGTCTCATCGTCGGTGGCCAGCCCCCGAATCACTTCCACCAACTCCATGACAGGAACGGGATTCATGAAGTGCATCCCGATGACCTGATGGGGACGGGTCGTGCGGGCAGCCAACTCAGTGATGGAGATGGAAGAGGTGTTGGAGGCCAGGATCGTCCCTTCCCCAGTGACGGCATCCAACCGGGCAAAGAGATCGTACTTGAGTTCAGGCCGCTCCGGAACGGCTTCGATGACGATGGAGGCGTCGACTACCCCATCCTCCAAAGAAGTCCGGGTGGCAATCCGACCCAGGATCTCGTCCCGAACCGCCTCGTCCAGGACGCCCTTTCTGATCTGCCGTTCCAGGTTCTTGCCCACGGTGACCAGGGCCGCCTCCAACGCGACCTCCGAAACATCCACCAGGGTCACGGCGTGGCCGTGCTGGGCGCATACATGAGCAATCCCATTCCCCATGGTTCCCGCCCCGACTACGGCGATGGCCGCCATTGTCCCCCTCGCATGTAGAGTGCAACTCCGCTTCCCAACAAGAGCACCGTAACCGCCAGACTTCCCTCCAACCCAAACGCCCCCCCGGACAGCCACCCGGGACCCTGGGCCGTGAAGGAGAACAAGGGCGCCTCTCCCGCAGGGAGACCACTCACCGGCTGTCCCAGGATCCACCATGTACTCCAGTTCCAACCCAGATGCGCTCCCACGGCCCACCAGAGACTGCCAGTGCGAATCACCAGAAGGGCCAATACCACCCCCGCCAGAAACAGATTCACCACCGCCAAGGGCGTAAGGCCTGGATTTGCCAGATGCAGCAGTCCGAACAGCCCGGAGGTGAGACCCACCCCCCACTTCGCCCCCAATCCTTCCATGAGAAGTGCCAGGGGGTAGCCCCTGAACAGCAGCTCCTCGGCCGCAGCCGGGACGGAGAGCAGAAGGAAGAGCCGTCCTCCTTCCACCAGTACCCGGTCAGCCCCAGCCGGCAGCAACTCGTAGCTTCCCACACCCGGCAGTCCCACGAAGAGCCCGGCCGGCAAGGTCAGCGCCACACCCGCCAACAGCCCCCCTCCCATACCCCGTAACGCCGGCGCACCCTCCAGGGGCAGCCCCATGGTCTCAAGGCCTCGCTCCTCCCGGCGAAGCAACAGCCAGGCTGCCGCCAGAGCCGCCAGGAGCACAGCCAACCCCCATGGCAGGACGAGGCCCGGGGAAATGGCCTCCTGAAGCCGGGCATCCAACCATCCGAATGGAAGCAGAAGAATCAGCCAGAGGCCGGCAAACAGCCCTACCTCCCGGGCGGCGTTCTCCCTTGGATGGATCAAGCCCGCTTCAATCCCGCTTCAATCCCGGTGGATGGAGAGGGCCACCGCGTTCCCGCCACCCAGACAGAGGGTGGCCAACCCCGAGGCTTGATCCCTGTCTTCCATGGCATGCAGAAGCGTTACCAGGATCCGCGCTCCCGAAGCTCCGATGGGATGGCCCAGGGCCACGGCTCCGCCCCGGACATTCACCCGGTCCGGATCCATCTTCAGTTCGGCCATGTCCGCCAGGGCCTGCACAGCGAAGGCCTCGTTCACCTCCACCAGATCATAGTCTCCCACCTGGGTGCCCTCTCGATCCAGCAGCCGGTTCACCGCCACCACAGGTGCGAAGAACAGATCTTTGGGCTCGGTTCCTCCAGAGGCGTAGGCACCGATGCGAGCCCTTACCTCAAGCCCGTGGGCCTGGGCGAATCCCAGAGACGTGACCAGAAGGGCCGCTGCCCCGTCATTCAGTCCCGGGGCATTCCCCGCTGTCACCACCGGATCTGTCACCTCCGGCGGCGCATCTCCAGCAAAGGCCGGACGAAGTCGGCTCAGTGCCTCCAGAGACGTGTCCTCCCGGGGGCCCTCGTCCGTGTCCACACTCACGTCGCCCCTGCGGGAGGGTATGGTTATCGGGATGATCTCACGAACAAACTCACCGGCCGCAATGGCGGCCACGGCCTTCCGGTGGGAATCCAGGGAGAAGGCGTCGGCGGCCTCCCGGCTGATCCTTCCCTTCAGGGCAGTGTACTCCGCGTGTCCACCCATGTGACACTGGCCAAAGCTACACCACAAGCCATCCAGGATGAGTCCGTCTTCTACTTTGCGATCTCCGAATTTCACCCCTTCCCGAAGGCCCCGCAGATAGAAGGGAACGTTGGACATGGACTCGAAGCCGCCGGCCAGCACCGCCCTGGCATCCCCAGCACGGATGGACTGGGCAGCCAACATGACGGCCTTCAGGCCGGAGCCGCAGACCTTGTTCACCGTCAGAGCCGGTACCGAACCCGGGACCCCACCGGAGATGGCCGCTTGCCGGGCAGGTGCTTGCCCCACACCCGCTTGCACCACATTCCCCAGGATGACTTCATCCAGCTCCCCAGGATCTACCCCGGCCCGGGCCATGGCCGCTTCCACCACCAAAGCCCCCAGAGCCGGACCGGGGAGAGGCGCCAGCCCCCCCAGGAAACGGCCAATGGGAGTGCGCACGGCGCTTACCAGCACCGGAGTCAGATCCGGGTCGCGTGAGGTCATGGAGATGAGGTGGGAAGGAGGGTCAGGTCAACCCCGCCGTTCCTCCTACCCAGGAGGATCCAGTGCGGGGAGGGGGAGCCGGATAAAGATAGAAGAAAGCCTCAGGGAGGTCACGGGGGTGGGTGGGGCGGCGTTAGAAGGCCGTTGAAGAAGTACAGGGCGCCGCCGTTGGGAGCCCCAGGGGCTCCC
>JBBDRI010000046.1:0-22001 GCA_040905545.1 Gemmatimonadota bacterium
GAGGAGGAGAGACGACCTCTGGACAGTGCAACCCCCCCGCGCCCTTCGGGTTACGAGCACCACGGGTGCCACCTCCTTCGTTGGCGCCCCTCACCGTAGCTTTCGCTATGGTGTCGGGGTGCCGCCTCGGATCTGGCACCCGTGGTGCTCGTAACGCGGCTCGCCTCATTACCCGGACACGCTCCTAGGCCCCCCTGCACCGGGAGTCCCATTCGTTACCTTTCCTCCGGGAAGAAGAGCGGAACCCAGAGGGGAGATGCGCAGTGCCAGGAAGTGGAAGAGCGCTCCGGAACAGGCTCGTGGTCTTGTCAGCCCTGCTTCTGGTGTCGGCCGCAGCAGCAGCAGCCTATCGAACCACCCTTCCGCCCTCGCTCCGGGAGCAGGCCCTGGTTCTGCGGGGAGAGGTGGGAGAACTCCGGGGAGAAATCCACAAGTGCCAGAGCTCGCTCCAGGCGGATGAAGTCGACTTTCGGGGTTTTCAAACGAATGTTGACTCGCTTCAGGAACAGATCAGGGGTTTCGAGTCTCTCCACCCGGAGGGAGTGCCCGTGGACAGCTACCCACGCTACATGAAGACCGTGGAGGAGTTCAACGCGGCCCTCCCGCAGTGGTCGGAGCTCTCCGACTCGTTGGAAGTGGCATGGGAGCGGTGCCGGGCGCTCACCCAGCACCACAATCGGCTGGCAGACTCGCTCGCTACCCTGGTGACGGAGATTCTGGGAGAAAACCCGGCTTCCAGCCGTCCCCGTCCCACCCTGGATTGGCCATCCCCATCCACCGGATTCTGATCCATGTCTCGAGCCTTCGTAAAGGAAGACGACGGCGAGCAGGAGCCTGTGGGCAATCTGGGGCTACCTCCTCGGGATGACCCTGGCTTCCCGGCGGCTGCGGCCCTGGTCCTCATCGAGCAGGCATGTCACGGCAATATGCAGGTGGCCGAGCGAGCCACGGGGATCAAATGGGGAGCACCCCAGTTGCGTCCCCACGTAGAGGGCTTTCTGGAGAAAGAGGAGGCTCGCCCATTCCTGGAGCAGGACCACCGATTCATCCAGGTGGCCAAGCGATTTCTCCGTGAGGGCGGGTGACCGGCGGGAGGCTGAAGGCGCCCCTGGTCAGAAGACTACTGGCCTTGGGCCTCTTTCCCTTCCTCCTGCATGCATGCGCTCCCACTTATCGCGTCCCCGCCGGGGAGGCGTCCTTTCTCCAGGCTTCCGTTCCCGTTCGCGTGGAAAACGACCATGCAAACGCCGTTCTCATCTCGGCGGAAGCTCGGAACGTGCGCCTCCGCCTGGGCGTGGTGGGCCCGGGGGAACGGGCCAGCCTGGTGCTTCCTGGAGGTCGGATGCCGGCCGGCGCCGTGCGTTTTCGTGTTCAGGGAGAGGGCTCCCTCACCTCCTACCTGTCACCTCCCTTGCAGGTGAGAGACGACTCCATGATTCACGTCCAGGCAGCCCCCAACCTGGATCGCAGCCGGGTGTGGCTGGAATGACACGCCTGCCGGGATCAGCCGGCGATGAGGGAGGATCCCCATCCGCTGCGCCCAGGACCCCTACGCGGCCCTTCCGATTCCTTTTCTGCTTTTGGATCCTGGGTGTGACGGCATGTGGTGAAGGGCCTCCCGAAGCGGGGGAAGTCCTTCCGGGAGCCGCAGGAGCGGGGGAGGCGTCCGGGATCTCGGCCCTAGAAGTGGCACGCACCCCTGGGGAGATGGGCTACGTGGGAAGCGAACGATGCACCCCGTGCCATGAAGCCGTGGCTGCCTCCTACCAGGCAACGCCCAAGGCCCGGGCGCTGGGTCCGTTCCAGGTGGACCGGGCTCCGGAGGTCTTTGCGGACGCCGGCTGGGTGCACCAGCCCGCCGATGATCTTCGCTACCAGGCTCGACTCACCGGCACAAGCCTGGTCCAGCACGAAGTCCGGCTGGACGAAGCCGGCCAGGAAGTCTACCGGCGAAGTCACCCGGCATCCCTGGTCATCGGCTCCGGCCAGGCCACCCGCTCCTACCTCATGGTGGAGAACGGAACGGTCACCCAGATGCCCCTGACCTGGTACAGTCAGTCCCGGCGGTGGGATATGAGCCCGGGCTACCACGAGGCCAACGACCGCTTCGGACGCCGCATCGGGGGAGAGTGCCTCTACTGCCACACCGATCCGGTGACGGCTGAGCCCTTCACCCAGAATGTCTTCCGGGAGATCCCGGACCAGGGGATCGGGTGCGAACGGTGCCACGGTCCCGGAGAGGAACATGTCCGGGCTCGGGAATCCGGCGAAGAGCTCCCTTCCCCCGACCCCACTGTGGTGAATCCGTCTCTTCTCCCCCGGGAAGAGGCCATGGCCGCCTGCCAACAGTGCCACCTGGCTGGGGTGACGGTGGTGAATCCTGGCCAGGAGCTTCGGGACTTCCGGCCCGGCCGGCGCCTGGCGGAGAACCGCCGGGTCTTCGTGCCGGAGCTGCAGTTCGACGACCCCAACTGGGTGGGCATTGACTCGCACCCCCTTCGATTGGCTCGGAGCGCCTGCTTTCAGGGCAGTGAGATGACCTGCATGAGCTGCCACACTCCCCACACGGCGCCTCAAGACCTGGATCCCGGCCACTACGACGCTCGATGCCTCAACTGTCATCTGGAGATGTCACCCTCCGGCGCCATCTGCGGGCGAGACGGGGCACCGGAACACGGAGCTTCCGACGGAGGCTGTGTGGGGTGTCACATGAGCCAGGGTGGTACCTCCGACGTGCCTCACGTCCGCTTCACCGACCACTGGATCCGTAAGACTCTCCCCCCTCCCTTGGACCCGTCCCAGGGTCGGCCGGCCTTCGACGACCCAACTCCTCTGGAACTGGTGGAAGCCACGGCCCTGGGCCTCCGGGCATCCACCCCTCCTCCCGCAGCCTCACTGGCCGCGGCCTATCTCCATTTCTGGGAAACCATGCATCGAGTGCCCACCTACATCACCCGGGTGGTGACGGAAGGGGAACGGGCCCGGAGCCAGGGCCTGCTCCACAGTGATGGACGCCTGGCCCTGGCCCGGGCGCGATTGGAGCGGGGAGAGGTGGCAGAGGCCCGGGCCCTGCTGGTGCAGGCGGTGACGGAGGCTGCCCCGGGTGATCCCTGGCCCCACCTCTTGCTGGGCTCCCTGCTCCTGGAACGGCAGGATGCCCCGGGCGAGGCCCTGCCGTTCCTCCAGAGAGCGGTGTCCCAACAACCCCGCTTCATGGAAGCACGCATCAAGTTGGCCGAGGCTCTGGTAGACCTGGGACGGAACGATGAGGCGGAACAACAACTGGTTGCGGTGGTGGAAGCGGAGCCGAACCAGCAACCCAGGGCCTGGTTCAATCTGGCGGTACTCCGGGGGATGCGCGGGGATGAGATCTCAGCCAGGGAGGCATTCCGGCAGGCAGGAGAGCTGGATCCCGACCTGGTGGAGGCCCACCTCCAGTACGGGGGCTTGGAACTGAACAGAGGAGGTCTCGACGCTGCGGACACGGCCTTCCGCCGAGCTCTGGCAGCCGCACCGGAGTTGCCCGCAGTCCATGGTAGCCTGGCCCTTCTGGCCATGGCCCGGAACCATGATGCCCAGGCCAGGCGCCACCTGGCTCGCCTCCTGGAGTTGGATCCGGGGAACCCGCAGGCGCTGGAGCTACTGGAGGCGCTGGACGGCCGCTAGGGTGCTGGACGGCCGCTGAGGCCTACTTGAGCCCCTCGAACACCCCCGTATCCCGGTTTTTCCGGACGTTGTCCCAGGGGAAGATGCGCCCATTCATGGCCACCCAGGCGCCAGGGGGCAGAAGCTGGGCCGCCGTGAGGGCGCTGCCCAGGTTGAACAGCCCGTCGGAACTGCCGAAGGCGATGGGAATCATGGCACCGGTGAGTACCATGGTTTTGTCGGGCACTTCCCGGGCCAGGACCTGGGCCGTCTTCACCATGGTATCCGTGCCGTGGGTGATGACGATGCGCTCCTCCGGGACGTCCCGGCATTGGGCCGCGATGAGTTCCCGGTCGGCATCGCCCATTTCCAGGGAATCCACCATCATGAGGGTGCGAACCTGGACGTCCAGGCGGCATCGGCCCATCTGGAGCATTTCAGGAAGATGGGTGTCCTGGAAGTAGAGGCGGCCGTGGATCTCGTCGTACTCCTTGTCGAAGGTACCGCCAGTCACGAAAAGTCGGATCGTCATTCAGGAGCTCCCATGCAGGTACAGATCTTTGGTGTGAAGAAGGACCCCGATACCCGGAAGGCCCTCCGATTCTTCTCCGAACGCCGGGTGAAGACCCACTTCGTGGACTTGAAGGAGAAGCCCGCCACCAAGGGCGAACTCCGCCGCTTCGTGGAGAAGTTCGGGGTGGACGGCGTGGTGGACCGGGAAAGCCGTCGATTCCAGGAGTTGGGGCTGGCCAGCGCCCACCGCTCCGCCGATTGGTGGCTCGATACCCTCCCGGAAGAGCCCCTGCTCCTGAAGACACCCCTGGTGCGCTTTGAGAACCGGGTGAGCATCGGAGTGGACGAGGCCGCCTGGAAGGAATGGATGGGCCGGTAACTCACCTCCCCTGGAAGTGCCGCCGGTACCAGTCGATGCTCCGCTCTCCGAAGTCCACCAACTGGCCCGTCTCGGCGATCCCGTGGCCCGCCCGGGGATAGAGCACCAGCTCCGTCTCCACCCCCACGTCGTGCAGCGCGATGTAGAACTGCTCCGCCTCGGCCCGGGGCACGTTGTGGTCATTCATCCCGTGGACAAGCATGACAGGAGTCCGGACCTTCGCCACGTGCCGCAAGGGGGAGCGCTCCCAGAGCTGATCCATGATATCCCCCTGATGGGGAAAGCCCCCGTACTCCACGGCCAGGTAGTCGTGGTAGTACGACAGGTAGTTGAAGCTGATGAGATTGGCGATCCCCGCCCGGGGGATGGCGGCGGCGAAGCGATCCGTCTGAGTCACCAACCAGTTGGTGAGCTGGCCGCCGTAGCTTCCCCCCTCCACCCCTATGCGCTGTGGATCGATCCAGGGGAAGCGCCGGGTGGCCGCCTCCACGGCCTGGAGCACGTCCATGGCCTCCCGGCCATTCTGATCGCCGAAGATGGCATCCGTGAAGGCCTGTCCGTAGCCGGTGGAACCCCGGTAGTTCACCATGAGCGCGCCCCACCCCTCCGAGGCGAAGGTCTGGGCTCGGGGGTCCAGGATGGGTCCCTGCTGGGAGTGGGGACCGCCCTTGATCATGACGATCAGAGGGTGTCGGCTCCCCTCCCGCATCCCGTGGGGGAGGGTGAGGAAGGCTTCCACCTCCAGGCCGTCGAAGGCCACCACAGTGAAGGCGTGGATCTCGGTGGCCGCGCGGGCGGAAAGGAGTTCCCGGTTCAGCTCGGTCAGGGCTCGGGAGGCACCGGTGGTGTCCCGCAAGTGGAGTTGGGCCAGGTCGGAAGGCCCATGGAAGGCGAAGGCCACTTCTCCGCCCGGTCCCAGTGACCAGTTGCCCACCCTACCCCGCTCCCGGACCACATCCTCGGGAGCGTCACCAGTGGCCGTTACCCGATACAGGCGGATGCTCCCTCGCTCCTGGACCGTGAAGTAGACGTGACGGCCGTCGGCAGACCAGTCGGGAGCCCCCTGGCGGTTGTCCATGTCGCCTCCCACTTCCCTTCGGTTGGAGCCGTCGGCGTCCATGACCCAGATGTGGGTGTCCTCCATGGTGGTTTCGGACGAAGTGAGACCCCGGGTGGTGCCCTGGTAGGCAATCTGGCGTCCGTCGGGCGACCAGCGGGGACGGTAGAGCACGCTTTCGGTGTGGGTGAGACGCCGAACGGCGCCGTCTGCCACCTGTACGGTGAAGATGTCGTAGTTGAAGAAGCGGTCCGGATCGGGCTCGGGGTTCGTGACGAAAAGGATTTCGTCGGCGACAGGGGACCAGTGGATCGAGTGGTGGTAGCCGGCGCCTCGGGTGAGCTGCCGGGGGGTGGAGCCGTCAATATCGCCCACGAAGATGTGAAGGCGCCGATTGTCGTTGAAGTAGCTCACCCCGTCGCTGCCGGTGGTGTGGTAGAGGTAGCGGCGGATCACCACTGGATCCCCGTCGGCCGAGGCTTCGTCCGGCTCGGGCCCGGGGGTGGCGGAGAGGAACGCCAGCCGCCGGCTGTCGGGCGCCCAGGTAAGGGAACCGCCCGTGCCCGGGAGAGGGTGGTTCGTGCCCGTCGTCTCCGCCACGAAGCGGGGATCGCTTCCATCCGGGCGCCGTACCACGATCCCGGACCGGCCGTCCAGTACCCCCCGGTAGGCGATCCACTGCCCGTCGGGCGCCCAGAGAGGAGCAGAGCTGCTCTCCCCTTTCCCGACCAGGAGTCGATCCTCTCCGGAGGCCAGTTCCCGCACCCATACCTGGGAGTGGGGACGCCCCGGGCGCTCCCGGTTCACCACCGTGTACGTTACCCAGCGTCCGTCGGGGGAGAGGGCCACGTCTCCCACGGATCGGAGTTGGTGCAGGTCCTGGGCGGAGAGGCCGGGGAGATTCTGGGTCGCCGTCTGGGCCACCACCCCCATGGGAACTGTGACGAGGAAGAGTCCGGCCGCCAACACGAACGCGGCCAGGAGCCTCAGGGTGGCCCCGAAGCCTCCACGTACCCTTCCACCCACCTGCCCACCTGCATCTGTGTACCACATGGGAACTCCCTGTTGGTTTGGGTTTTCCGGAGGATAGGCGAAGCCGGCCAGTCAGGACAGATCCCCCGGCGCGTGGCGGTGGGAGAGGCGGGTGAACGCAGGAAGCAGTCTGGAGTACTTCAAGACGGGTCCAACTGGCCGCTGGAATCCACCCCCAACCGAGGCACCGTTCATGATTTCCCCAGGAAACGCTCCGTCCGACTCCCCCCGATACGCCATCAGCACCACCGTTCCCCTCTCGGTGGAAGCTGCGGACTCCGCTGTACGTGAGGCCCTCAAGGCTGAAGGCTTCGGGGTCCTCACGGAGATCGACGTGAAAGCCACCCTGAAGCAGAAGCTGAATGCCGACATCCAGCCCTACCGGATTCTGGGGGCGTGCGCACCTCCCCTGGCCCATGAAGCCATCCAGCGGGAGGCCTCGGTGGGGCTCCTCCTCCCCTGTAACGTGGTGGTACGGCAGGGCTCCCACGAGAACGAGTCGATCGTGCAGGCGTTGGATCCCGTGGTGCAGCTGGGAGTGGCGGAAAGCGAGACTCTTCGTTCCCTGGCCGAGGAGGTCCGGGGGCGGATGGAGCGGGTGATTGGGGCGGTGGGAAAGGTTCAGTGATCCTCGGTCAACGGCGCGGTGCGATGACTCTCGCGTTTCACATGGCGGGGGTGAGCCCGGCCCTCACCCCACCCCCTCCCTGATCTTCACCGAGAAGTCCGGACTCCCCTCCCACTGCCGGATCCGCTGGTTGGCCCGCCATCGTTGGCGGGCGTCGTCAATACTCCCCTCCACATCCAACAGACCCAGACCCCGGGCCAGTTCGTCGGAATGGCCCGGAAAGAGGATCCGCCACCCCCCGGGGATCCGCTCCGGCACCACCGCATTCACGTGGTCCACGATGCGGGTGGTGCAGTTGTTGGACAGGGTGTGGTAGAACTCCGGATTTTCCCGGAGTTGGTTGGCCGACCTGGCCATCCGGAGAAAGAGCTCCCGCAGGCGGTCCGGACCGATCTTCACCGGGAAGAGGAGAAGCTCGTGATCCCGGTGAATCGCCCGATGCACCAACACGTCCTCTTCCGTGCCCACTACATAGATGAGCCCGAACTGTCGGAACATCCCCTTCACGAAACCGTACCGCTGACCCTCCCGCCGACGGGCCTCCACCGAGAGGGTGAGGAAGCGGTCTTGGCCGAACTGGAAGCTCAGGAGAGTGTGGGCCAGCCCTCGCCACGCCTTCACGAAAGGGGTGACCACGTACCAGAGTCCGCTCAGCTCAGTGAGCCGAAAGCTCCGATCTTCCCACCTGGCGTCGTAGTCCGTGAGGCTCCGCCAACAGAAATCCCGCACACCCCGAACGGTGACCCATTCCCCCTGGAACTCGAAGCGTGGGGCAACGCGATGCTCCAGTGTCCAGATGGGTTCTGACGGGGCGGAGGGGGCGGCCAAGGCCCGTCACTCCCCCCCGGCCTGGAGCTCCTGGGCCACCTGAGCCGTAGCCCGCATCACCCGGCGGAGGTTTCCGCCCCAGATCTTCCCGATCTCCTCCTCGCTCCACCCCCGACGCACCATTTCCAGGGTGACATTGAACGTTTCGGAGGTGTCATTCCACCCCTCCACACCCCCGCCGCCGTCGAAGTCGGACGAGATTCCCACGTGATCCACGCCGATGAGATCCTTGATGTACTCGATGTGGTCCACGAAGTGACTCACCGTCACCACGGAGTCACCGGATAGGAAGGATCCCAGAGCCGTGGTCTGCACCACCCCGCCATTGTCCCGCATGGCCCGAAGCTGCTCATCGTCCAGGTTCCGGGGGTGCTCCCAGACGGCCGCAGCGTTGGAGTGCGAGGCGATGATGGGAGCCTGGCTGAGGCCCACAATGTCCATCATGGTGGACTTGGCGTTGTGGGAGATGTCCACCATGATCCCCAGTCGGTTCAGCTCCGCCACGGCTTCCCGGCCCAGGGGAGACAGTCCGCCCCAGAGCGTGGCTTCATCTCCCAGCCGCTCCACCGGGATGGCGGCGTCTCCAAACTGGCTGTGGCCGTTGTGGGTGAGGGAGGCGTAGCGGGCGCCCAGGTCGTAGAACTCCTCCAGGCGGGAGAGGTCTTCCCCCATGGGATACGCGTTCTCTACCCCGATGAGAGCCACCAGCTTCCCCTCTCCATGGATCCGCTCCACATCGTGGGCGGTGTAGGCCAGTTCGATCTGCTCGGGATAGAGCTCGTAGGCCATCCGACGGATCCCCGTGAACTTTTGGATGGCCTGCTCATACGCCTGGGCATAGGCCTCCGGGGTGCGCTCGCCCTGACCGTGATAGACGATGAAGAAAGCGGCATTCAGCCCGCCCTCCTGCATCTTCGGAAGGTCGTTCTGGTAGTCCCCCCGCACCCCCGGATCCACCTCGGTGCCGAAGGTGAAGGGGATATCCACGTGGGTGTCCATGGTGATGACCCGGTCGTGAATGGCTCGGGCGCGCTCCTCCACGGAGAGCGAAGTCTCGGCCGGGGCTTCGGCCGTATCGGCTCCGGGAGCACCCTCATCGGCACCGCCGCAAGCGAGAAGGGGAAGGGTGGGAATGAGAAAGAGCAGGCTGCGCACAGTCATCGGTATCCTCCGTGGAAGTTGAAGGTGGGAGAATAGGGGCAGAGGCAAGCGCGGGGAAAGGCCCCCGGGCGGGAAATGGGTTACCCCTGTGCGCGTTCCTGTCGTATGTTGGGGGCGGAGCCCTGTCTGTCGATCCGGGTTCCCTGCCGAGAGCCTTTGTGCCAAGGAACCACGTCGACCACCACCAACCGGGAACCGGGAATGATCGTCACCACACGGGAACTCTACGAGGTGGCCTATGGCCGCTTTGCCATCGGGGCCTACAACATCAACAATATGGAACAGGCGCTGGGGCTCTTCGAGGGACACTTGAGGGCCGACGCACCGTTCATCATCCAGCTTTCCAAGGGCGCCCGGAAGTACGCCAGACCCAGGATCCTGGAGGCCATCATCCGGGCAGCGGAAGGGGAGTTCCCGGACGCCATCTTCGCCGTGCATCTGGACCACGGTGATGAGGAAACCTGCATGGACGCCATTGCGTCGGGCTTCTACAGCTCGGTCATGATCGACGCCTCCCACGACCCCTTCGAGGAAAACATCGCAATCACCCGGCGGGTGGTGGATGCAGCTCACGCCAAGGGGGTGAGCGTGGAGGCGGAGTTGGGTCAGTTGGGTGGAGTGGAAGAAGACATCCAGGTGGATGAGGCGCACGCCTCCCTCACCGATCCGGACGAGGCCAAGGAATTCGTGGAGCGCAGCGGGTGCGACTCCCTGGCGGTGGCCATCGGGACGAGCCATGGGGCATACAAGTTCTCCGGGAGCCAGGGCATCCATTTCGACCGGGTGGAGGAGATCCAGAAGCGGCTCCCCGGCTTCCCCCTGGTGATGCACGGTTCCAGCTCGGTGCCCAGGGAGGAGGTGGAACGCATCAACGCCGCAGGTGGCGCCCTGGATCCGTCGGCCCGGGGCGTTGACGTCGAGCAGTTCGCCCGGGCCGTGGGGCTGGGGGTGACGAAGGTGAACATCGATACGGATGGACGCCTGGTGTGGACCCGGGTCCACCGGGAATTCTTCCGGGATCACCCCGAGGGCTTCGACTTCCGCGGTCCGGGAAAGGTGTTCGTGGAGGAGTACGCTCGCTTCATCGACCACAAGTCGGAGAAACTGCAGTCCAAAGGGGTGCTCCCCCAGGTGAGGGAGGCGCTGGGCCGGGAAGGTACATGAGCATCCACCGGAACATGGGGATGGAGCTGGTGCGGGTGACGGAAGCCGCCGCCCTGGCCGCTTCCTCCCACCTGGGCCGGGGAGACGGGAAAGCCGCTGACCAGGCCGCCGTGGACGCCATGCGCCTGCTCCTGGACTCCATTTCCATGGACGGGGTGGTGGTTATCGGGGAAGGTGAAAAGGACGAGGCTCCCCGCCTCTACAACGGCGAGCGCATTGGCACGGGAGAGGCACCGGAACTGGACCTGGCGGTGGACCCGGTGGAAGGGACGCGGCTCCTGGCCCTGGGCCGCCCCAACGCCATCGCCGTCATCGCGGCGGCACCCAGGGGGGCGTTCTGGAACCCCGGGCCTTCCCTCTATACCCGAAAGATCGCCGTGGGCCATGAGGCTCGCGACGCCATCGACCTCGGCAAGTCTCCCACGGAGAACCTACAGGCCATCGCCCGGGCCCTGGGCCGGGGGGTGGAGACGCTTACGGTCTTCATCCTGGACAAGCCCCGGCATATCGCCCTCGTGGAAGAAGTACGGGCGGCGGGGGCCCGGGTGACCCTCCACACCGACGGTGACGTCATGGGTGCCCTGCTGGCGGCGGTGCCGGGAGCGGGCGTGGATGTCCTCATGGGCACCGGAGGCACTCCCGAGGCGGTCATCGCCGCCACGGCGGTGAAGGCGCTGGGGGGCGGGATGCAGTGTCAGGTGGATCCCCAGAGCGAGGTTGAGCGGGCTGCGGTGGTGGCCCACGGGGACCCCGCCAACCTGGACGAGGTGCTCACCTTGGATCGACTTGTGAGTTCAGACGACGCCTTCTTCGCGGCCACAGCCATCACCGACAGCCCCTTCCTACCGGGAGTCCGCACGGAGCCCGGGTTGGGGGTCACCACCCACAGTCTGGTCATCCGGGCCCGATCTGGGTCGCTGCGCTTCATCCGGGGCGTGCATCGTATGAACCCGGGACACATCTTCCGGGCCGCCACGCTGGAGGCGGCGGTGGAAGCCGCCAACCTCTGACGCACCTGATTTGCAGATCCGAACCCAGCTCAGGCTGATCACCCTTGATAACACCTATTTAATAACACCTTCTCGATAACACCCCCCGGTTCTGCCGGGTCCCTGTTGTTGGGGAAAGCGAGCCCGAACGGGCTCACCCTCCATCCGTTCAACTTTCAGGAAAACCACAGATGAATTCTTCCCAGATCCGACGCTCCCTGGCGGGACTCACCATGATGGCGGCGGCAGTCGCCCTCCTGGCCCTGCCCTCTCCCTCTCTCCTTGAGGCGCAGACACCTCCTCAGGTGTTCGGGCCCAAACCCACTCCCGTGGAGACCCGGCAGTTCGATGACCTGGCCGAGGGCCCCTACAACCGTCTGGTCATCCGGAACGTCATGGTGGTGCCGGGCCACGGTGGTCCGCCCACCGGTCCCCATGACATCCTCATCGAGGGGAACGTCATCACCGAGATGCGTTCCTTCGATCCGGTGGCGGCCGAGCGGGCCGCCCAGTCGGGACAAGCCCTTCAGCGCATGACGGGAGACCGGGTCATCGAGGGTGACGGCATGTATGTCATGCCGGGGATGATCGACCTCCACTACCATGTGCGCAGCGAGCCCATCCCCTTGGAGTACAGCTACTACCTGAAGCTGGCCCACGGCACCACTACCACGGTGACGGTGACCGACGGCCGCTTTGACCAGGTCTGGGCCGATGAAATGGCCCGGCGGGACTACGGCAAGCTGGCCCCGCGGCAGCATCCCTTCTGGGGTTGGGGCTTCGGCGCCAACGCCACCCGGGAACAGTTGGAGGACCCGGCTGAAGCCCCGCGCATTGCCCGGGAGATGATTGCCGCCGGCGGCCGTTCGGTGGGGATCAATGGCCTGGCCTGGAACCAGGAACTCTTCGGAGCCGCTGCGAAGGCCGTCACGGCAGCCGGGGGCGTCACCACGGTGCATTTGCCCCCCTCCACCCTGGCGGTGACCAACGCGTTGGATGCGGCCCGACTGGGCGTGACCTTCATCAAGCACCATTACGGATTGGCGGAATCAGCCCTTCCCCGCCGCTCACAGGAATTCGCCCGGGGCTACAACTACAATGACGAGAGCGCCCGCTTCCGGGCCGCCGCACAGGTCTGGGAAGAAGTGGGCTGGAATCCGGATACCCGGCACCAGCTCCTGGAAGTGGTGGCCGACTCCCTGGTGCACTACGGGGTGAAGATGCTTCCCACCATGGTGGTCTACGAGGCCTCCAAGGACATCCTCCGGGCCCAGGGGCTCCCCTGGCACGAGCGCTACACCCACCAGGCCCTTCTGGAGTGGAGCAAGCCCGATCCCAACTGGCACGGCGCCTTCCACTGGGACTGGACCAGCGACGACGAGGAGAGCTGGCGCTACGCCTTCGATCTGTGGGGGCAGCTCATCTACCAGTTCAACAAGAAGGGGGGCGTGGTGGCCTTCGGCACGGATGACAACTACATCTGGGCCACGGCCGGATTTTCCACCATCCGGGAGCTCCAGTTGGTGCGCCAGTCGGGTATGCACTCCCTGGAGGTTCTGAAGACGGCCACCTACAACTCGGCCGAGGCCCTTTTAGAGCCCCACCTGGGTCTGGTGCGTCCAGGGTACCTGGCGGACCTCATCATTGTGGACGGCAACCCGGCGGAAAACTTCCGACACATGTATTCCTTCGGAGCCATCCGACAGGCTGCCGACGGTTCCATGTATCGGAGCCGGGGAATCGTCCACACCATCATCGACGGCGTGGTGACGGAAAACGCCAACCTCATGCGTGAGGTGGAGCGCATGGTGGACGAATCCAAGCGGAACGTCGAGCCCATGATCACGCAGCAGCCCTTCGTGCCGGCCAACCGGTAGGCAGGCTGGAGGTGTAGGCGTGCGTCGGACGGCGTGCGTTGGAGGCCCGGTTCCCCTTCGGGGAGGCCGGGCCTCTTCGCTTCCGCGAGGCCCAAGCCTTACCCTTCTGTCGTCGCCCAACCCCAACAGGAGCTCTCCATGTTCTCCCTGCGCATCCCGCCCATGAGGGCAGCCGCCTTTCCCGTCTTCCCCATCCTCGCGCTCTCCCTGCTGGGTAGCGCGGCGCCGCAGTTGTCCGCCCAGGCCGCTCCCCAGGTATTCGAACCAAAGCCGGCCCCCGTCCAGACCCAGCAGTTCGGGAACCTGGCCGAGGGCCCCTACAACCGCCTGGTGATCCGAAATGTGATGGTGGTCCCAGGCCATGGGGGTCCCCCCACGGGTCCCCATGACATCCTCATCGAAGGGAACGTCATCACCGAAATGCGCTCCTTCGATGCAGTGGCCGCCGAGCGGGCCGCCCAGGCCGGCCAGCCGTTGCAGCGCCTGACGGGGGATCGGGTCATCGAAGGCAACGGGATGTACGTCATGCCAGGGATGTTCGACCTCCATCATCATGTCCGGGGCGAAGAGATCCCGCTGGAGTACACCTACTACCTCAAGCTGGCCCACGGGGTCACCACCACGGTGCCCGCCACCGACGGCCGGTTCGACCAGATCGCAGCCCACCACGCCGCAGCGGAGCGCTATGAGACCCTCGCGCCGCGGATGTTCCCCATCTGGAGTTGGGGACAGGGAGTGACCGACAACCGAGAAGAGCTGGAAGACCCCGCGCAGGCCGCCCGCATCGCCCGGGAGATGGTCGCCCAGGGAGCCCGGGTGGTGAGCGTTGGGGGCCTGGGATGGAAACCGGAGCTGTTCGGCGCGGTGAGCCGGGGGGTCTGGGAGGCCGGCGGTACTACCACCGTCCACCTGCCTCCGTCCACCAACAATCTGGTGAACGCCGTGGACGCCGCCCGGCTGGGAGTGACCTTCATCGAGCACCACTACGCTTACGCCGAGTCCGCCCTGCCCCGCACCACCCAGAACTACCCCCGGGACTACAACTTCAACAACGAGAACCATCGGTTCCGAGAAGCTGGGCGAGTGTGGGAGGAAGCCGGCTGGAACCCGGAAAGCCGGGAGCGCCTCCTGAACCAGGTGGCCGATTCCCTGGTGCACTACGGGGTGACCATGCTCCCCACCCGGGCCGTCTACGAGGCGAATCGGGACATCCTCAGAGCCCAATCTCTCCCGTGGCACGCCAAGTATACCCACCAGGCCCTTATCCAGTGGTCCGTCCCGTCGGAGCAATGGCATGGCGCGTACCATTGGGACTGGACCCACGACGATGAGGAGAGCTGGCGCTACGCCTTCGACCTCTGGGGCCAGCTCATCTATGAGTTCAATAAGCGCGGTGGACGCATCGCCATGGGCACGGACGACAACTATATCTGGGCCACGGCGGGGTTCTCCAACATCCGGGAGCTCCAGCTGGTGAGGGAGTCGGGCATCCACTCCCTGGAAGTGCTGAAGGCAGCCACCTACAACTCCGCCGCTACGCTGAGGGAACCCCATCTGGGGCTGATCCGACCGGGTTACCTGGCGGACCTCATCCTGGTGGACGGCAGCCCGCTGGAGAACTTCCGCCACATGTATTCCTTCGGTGCCATCCGCAAGGCAACCGATGGCTCCATGTATCGCAGCCGGGGCATTGTCCATACCATCAAGGATGGCGTGGTCATCGAGAATGCCCGCCTCATGGAGGAAGTGGCGCGGATGGTGGCCGAATCCCGTCAGGGCGCCGAACCCCTCATCACCCAGATTCCCTTCATCCCATGAGCTCACATTTGAAGTTCCACATGCGCTCCGCGCGCAGCCGCCAGCCCGGTGCCGGAAGCACCGTCGCGCTCCTGCTCCTGACCTTCATGGGCGCCGTGGGCATACAGGCCCAGGACGGTCGCACCCCGGACCGAGGTCCCAACGAAGGGGAAGGCCCCTTCGATCGCCTCATCATCCGGGGGGCCCTGGTGATTGACGGTTCGGGCGCTCCGCCCAGCGGACCCACGGACATCGTCATCGAGGGGAATCGCATCGTGGAGGTCCGGGCGGTGGGGTACCCCGGCGTACCCATCGACCCCAGCCGGAGGCCCGGAGGCGCCACCCGGGAAATCGATGCCCACGGGCAGTTTGTCCTCCCTGGATTCATCGACCTGCATGTGCACGCCGGCGGACCTTCCCAGAAGGTCCCCAACCCCACCTACAGCTACAAGCTCTGGCTGGCCCACGGGGTGACCACGGTGCGGGGTGTGGCTCTGGGGGAGGGTGATCTGGTGTGGGCCCTGGAGGAGAAGGCCCGAAGCGCCCGAAACGAGATCGTGGCCCCTCGCATCTACAACTGTGCCAAGAACCCCGATCGGGTGGCGGGCTGGGATGACCCGGACCTCATGGACCCTGAGTCGGCCCGGCGCTGGGTGCGTTTTGTCCATGACATGGGCGCCGACTGCCTGAAGCTGGGGCGCTACGCCGCAGGGATGATGGATCCGCCGGTGATGGAGGCCATCCTGGACGAGGCTCGCACCCTCGGTCTGGGCTCCACAGCGCACCTGCATCAGCCAGGCGTTGCCCGCATGAACGCCCTGGATATGGCCCGGCTGGGGCTGGTGGGCACCACCCACTTCTATGGCCTCTTTGAATCCATGTACCGGGAGAATCGGGTCCAGCCCTTTCCCATGGGGTACAACTACCAGGACGAGCAGCACCGCTTCGGCCAGGTGGGCCCCCAGTGGCGCCTCATCCATGAACAGGGAAGTGACGGCTGGAACGCGCTCCTGGACGAGTTCCTGGAACGGGATTTCTTCCTGAACCCCACCCTCACCATCTACGAGGCCAGCCGGGACGTCATGCGGAACCGGAACGCCGACTGGATGCACGAGTTCGCCCTCCCCTCCATGCTGGACTTCTATCAGCCCGGCCGGGAAGCCCACGGCTCCTACTGGTTCTACTGGACCACCAAGGATGAAGTGGAGTGGCGGAACTTCTATCAGCGGTGGATGGCGTTCCTGAACGACTACAAGAACCGAGGGGGCAAGGTCACCACCGGCTCCGATTCGGGCTTCATCTACAACCTCTACGGCTTCGGCTACATCCGGGAGCTGGAGCTCCTGCAGGAAGCGGGCTTCCACCCCCTGGAGGTGATCCAGGCCGCCACCCTCCATGCCTCGGAGGAACTGTTCCATGCTTCGGGGGAGTCGCCTCCCTTCGGACTCATCCGACCGGGACTCCTGGCCGATCTCGTCATCGTGGAGGAGGATCCCCTGGCCAACTTCAAGATCCTCTACGGCACGGGTGCCGTGCGGCTGAACGACGACACCGGCGACGTGGAGCGAGTGAGTTCCATCCGCTACACCATCAAGGACGGAATCGTGTACGACTCGAAGCAGCTCCTTCAGGACGTACGAGACATGGTGGAGGCCCAGCGCATGGAACGCCTGGCCGCAGGAGGTGACCGATGAGACAGCTCAGCCGGACATCCTCCGGGGCCCTGGTGTTGACGTGCGCCGTGATGCTCTCCTGGGGCACGCCCTCGGCTGCCACGGCCCAGAATGAAGTGAGACCCGCCCCTCCCCGGGGCGCCGACGATGGAGGTGGACCCTACGAGCGCCTCATCATTCGGGGAGTGAATCTCATCGATGGCACGGGGGCTCCGCCCACCGGGCCCGTAGACGTGGTCATTGAGGGGAACCGCATTGCCGAGGTGCGTACGGTGGGCTATCCAGGCCTTCCCATTGACCCGGCCCGCCGGCCTCAGGGGGCCACCCGGGAAATCGATGCACACGGGCAGTATCTCCTCCCGGGCTTCGTGGACCTCCATACCCACAACTCGGGCGCCGGGGACTTCGCAGTCCGGAACCCCGACACCGAGTACATCTACAAGCTCACCCTGGCCCACGGCATCACCACCGTGCGGGATGCAGGACGGGGAGATTTGAGCGAGCGAGCCCGCAGCGCCCGGAATGAGATCGTGGCCCCCCGGATCTTCGCCTACCAGCGATACGGCTGGGACTACGACAGGCCCATCCGCACCCCCGAAGACGCCCGCCAGATGGTGCGGCACAAGGCCCAGCAGGGAGTGGACGGCCTGAAGCTGGGTGCGGAGGACCCGGAGATCATGGAAGCCCTCATCGACGAGGCCCGTCGCCACGGCATGGGGACCATGGCCCATCTGGCCCAGGGAGGGGTGGGCCGCATGAACACCCTGAACGCCGCCCGCCTGGGGCTGGGGACGGCCACCCATTTCTACGGCCTCTTCGAGTCACTCCTCAAGGATTACCGGGTCCAGGACTGGCCCATGGAAGTGTACAACAACAACGACGAATACCACCGCTTCGGCCAGGTGGGACGGCTCTGGGATCAGATCCACCCCCCGGGAAGCCAGGTGTGGAACGATGTGATCCAGGAGTTCGTGGAACTGGGGCTAACCCTGGATCCCACCATGACCATCTATGTGGCCAATCGGGACGTCATGAAGCACTCCAACGCCGACTGGCACCACCACTACACCCGGCCGGAACTGTGGGACTTCTTCCAGCCCAGCCGGGAGAACCACGGTTCCTACTGGTTCAACTGGACCACCCACGACGAGGTGGCTTGGCGGAACTTCTACCGCGTCTGGATGCAGTTCATCAATGACTTCAAGAATGCCGGCGGTCGGGTCACCACGGGTTCGGACTCCGGTTACATCTACCAGACGTACGGCTTCGGTTACATCGGAGAGTTGGAGCTCCTGCAGGAAGCCGGGCTCCACCCTCTGGAGGTGATCCGGGCAGCCACCCTGAACGGGGCTGAAACCCTCCATGAGCCCAAGGGGATCCCAATTGAGTTCGGAATCATCCGTCCCGGGCTTCTGGCGGATCTGGTCCTGGTGGAGGAGAACCCCCTGGAGAACTTCAAGGTGCTCTACGGCACGGGAGCCGTGCGGTTGAACGATGAGACGGGAGAAGTGGAGCGGGTGGGGGGCGTGCGCTACACCATCAAGGACGGAATCGTGTACGACGCACGCCAGCTCCTGGCCGAGGTGCGGGACCTCGTGGACGCCGCCTGGGCCCAGTGGCCCGGGAGCGTGGAGCGCCCCGCCCTGCTGGATTGGCCCCGGGCGGTGGCGGAGGGGGCGGGTCCCGCGGGCGGTCCGGTGATTCCCACGGAGAGGTTGTTCTACTGGCGGTAGGGGGATAAACCTGGGAGCACAGGGGCTCGGCAGCACTCGGAGTCACCGTGTCCTGCCCCCGGGTCTACGGCGCGGGATCCTACCTCCGGTCCACTCCTATCCCCGGTCCAGGGCCATGAGCGAGCGGAGGAGCACGTCGGCTCCGTTCGTGTTGTCTTCAGGGGCGGTGAACTCGTCGGGAGCGTGGCTGATCCCACCCACGGACGGGACGAAGATCATCCCCATGGGGCCCAGCTTCGCCATGCTCTGGGCGTCATGGCCGGCTCCCGACGGCATGCGCCAGGTGGTGAGCCCCAGATCCCGGGCCGACTCCTCCACCATATCCTGGATGGAGGGCGATGTGGGTGCAGCGTCGCTGGTGTAGAACCGGTGGGAGGTGAAGGTGGTGCCCGTCTCCTCGCCGATGATGACGGCGCGTCCCTCGAGCTCACGCTGGATCTCCGTGATGGTGTCCATTGAAAGGTCCCGGATCTCGAGAGAGAGGGTGACCTTCCCCGGAATCACGTTGGGGGCGTTGGGCTCCACATGGACGCGACCTACCGTGGCTACCTGGTTTCCCTGCCAGTCGGTCACCGTGGTGTAGACCATGTCTGTGAAGCGTGCGGCGGCCACCATGGCATCGCGTCGCTGGCGCATGGGCGTGGTTCCCGCATGGTTGGCAGCGCCCACCACCTCCACGTTCCACCGCATGATGCCCACGATCCCCAGGACGACACCGATGTCCTCGCCGGCCCTGTCCAGGGTGGCGCCCTGCTCGATGTGCAGCTCCAGAAAACCGGAGATGGACCCAGGCTGCAGCCGCACCTCGGCCAGGCGAGCCGGGTCTCCGCCGATGCGCCGGATCCCTTCGGCGATGGTGTAACCTGAGGCGGTGGGGAGGTCCAGTTCCGTGGGGGATACCTCTCCGATGAGGGCTCGGCTGCCCGTCTTTCCCCCTTCCTCGTTGGAGAAGACGACGAAGGACAGGGGGTGGCGGGTGGTGACGCCGGCCTCCTCCAAGGTCCAGGCCGCCTCCACAGCGCCCAGGGATCCCAGGGGTCCGTCGAAGTTACCCCCGTTGGGGACCGAGTCGGTATGGGAGCCCAGGACGAGAGGGGGAAGTGTGGCATCGCTCCCGGCCCGCTGCCCCCAGATGTTGCCGACCAGATCCACAGATACGTCGAGGCCGGCCTCACGCATGAGCCCGGAGATGAAGGCCCGCCCTTCCAGATCGGCGTCAGAGTAGGCCACCCGATCCACGCCCCCGGCGGCGTTGGCGCCGAACCGGGACATCTCGGTGAGCCAGCCGTTGAGACGGGCCCCGCTCACGCGAAGATCCCGACGGCGCCCGTGGTAGAGACCGGCCATGGGCGAAGGGAGCGCGAGACCGGCCAGGGCCGTGGCAGAGAGTCGGGAGAAGGCGCGTCTGTCCATGGAGACAGATTGGGGCGTGGTGGCAGGCGCGTCCAGTGGGGGTTTGGCGGGCGAGTGCGTGGACGGGCCAGGGAAGGTGAGATCACGATCCCTCGGGCCGCTGATGGACCGGTCCGTGGTGGCCTCGGGCCGCTCATGGACCTTCGGTGGGCCCATCCGTACATCCATCTGTCCCGCCAGGCCCTTGACAGCTTTTCCGGGACACGGGTAGCCGACCTGCGGCCCCTTGCGGGAACGGCACACTGGACGGCCGCTGCGGTGCCTTCAGGCTTCGCCGCAGGCCGGGCCCGACATCGTGACCCCTTTCTCGGCTCGGTCGTTCTCCAGAACGCTCCCAGGGCCTCGTGAAACCCCATGTTAAATTACGTAAGTTGTTATCGTGGCTTGGGATGGAGGAGGTGGATATGTCGGAGTTCGGGTTGGAATCTGGGTTGGAATCTGGGTTGAAGTCGCGATGGGAATTGGGGCCGGATTGGGATTTGGAATGGGGAGGCTGCTTGAGCCGCGACGGGGTTCTGGTGCGAGAGGACGGGGTGAAGTACGACTGGGGACCCGACGCCGATACGGCCCCCGTGGCGGAGGCCGTCTCTCATCCCGCCTCTGACTCCGACTCCGAAGTCGACACCCAAGTCGGCTCCGATGGCAGCTCCGAAGTCGGCACCGACGCCGACACCGAGTCGCTGGAGGCCCTGGAGCACGAGATCACGACGCTTTCGGCACATGTACACGCGGCCGAGCACCGGCTGCTGGTGCTCATCGCCGAATTCGACCGCCGGGGTGGCTGGAAGCCGGGGGGCCACCCGTCGTGCGCGGAATGGCTGCACTTCCGTACGGGCATCGACCGGGGCGCGGCCCGGGAGCGGGTACGGGCGGCGCATGCCCTCCAGGGGCTGCCCCGGGTATCGGAAGCCATGTCCCGTGGTGAGCTCAGCTTCTCCAAGGTGCGGGCGCTGACCCGGCTCGGAGACGGGTTGGACGAGCAGGCGGAGGAGGAGCTTGTGGAGTTCGCCCGGCAGGCCACGGCCGCGGAGCTGGAGAAGCTGGTGCGGGGCTGGAAGCTGCTGGGCCGGGCGGATGAAGCCGAGCTGGAGCGCAGGCGGCATGCCTCCCGGTGGTTCTCGGTCTTTCCCGATGACGACGGGATGTACGTCGTGCGAGGGCGGCTGGACCCCGAGGTGGGCGCGCTCCTCATGCGGGCCATTGAGGCGGCGGGCGACGCGCTCCACCGGCCGGGGCTCACGTGGGCGGCCGAAGGCGGCCAGCGGGGTCCGCACACCACGGAGGTAACACCCCGGCAGCGGCGGGCGGACGCCATGGGCCTTCTGGCCGAGCGGGCTATGGCGGCGGGGTTCGGGGGGGACGGCGCGGTGGAGGAAGGAGCGGCAGAGGAAGACGCGGTGGAAGAGGGTCCGATGGAACAGGGGCAGGACGCAGGAGTGAACGGCCAGGGCCAGGAGCGGGATGCTCCCCGCACCCCGCTCAGCGGCTCCCGCGCCGAGCGCTATCAGGTGATCCTGCATGTGGACCGCGCCACGCTCAGGGAGGGCGGTGCGACTTGCGACTGCACGGGCGGGCCTGGGCGCGGCGATGGGCGAGGTGGGGCCAAGGACAGCGGGAGAGTTGGCAGGCGAAAGACCCTTCGCGAGCCCGGCCGCTCACACCTGGAAGACGGCACCCGCGTTTCCGCGGAAACGTCGAGAAGACTCACTTGCGATGCGGCGGTAGTCCGGGTAAGCGGGAGCGGCGAGGAATCGCGAGGTGGCCCCGAGAACCGCAAAGATCCCGGCGAACCGCTCCACATCGGCCGCCGCACCCGCACCATCCCGCCTGCACTACGTCGTGCCCTTGATCTCCGCGATGGCGGCTGCCGCTTTCCGGGCTGCGGCCTTCGGTTCACCGACGCGCATCACATCGTCCACTGGGCCGACGGAGGAGAGACGAGCCTAGGAGCGTGTCCGGGTAATGGGGTGCGGCCGCACGCGGGGGTCTTGCACCTGTGCAGAGTAGGAAAGACAACGAAGCGTAGCAGGGCTACGGTGAGGAGGAGAGACGACCTATGGACGGTGCAACCCCCCCGCGCCCTTCGGGTTACGGGCAGCACGGGACCATCTC
>JBBDRI010000047.1:0-1181 GCA_040905545.1 Gemmatimonadota bacterium
AAGAAACCCCAGTGATTACGCCAAGAAACAAAGACCCCTATAGGGGTAACTTCCGCCTAGGGCCGGAGGCAGGCCTCATCCTCTCCCCTCGCCTGGGGGGTGATACATGTGGATTATCTTCCAGAAAGAACCGCAGGAGTGCATCCCGGGCTCGGGTCACTCCCACCCGTCCTGAATAGAGAACTTCCGCCCTCGAGACCCTTCCGTCGGAAAGAGGAGGCAGGAGGCGAAGGGGCGGCTGGCTGAGGGGATGACCATCCAGGCCGCCATGGAGTCCCAGGGCCTGACACAGGCGCCCAGGGCCAGAGGCGAGGGGATAGCGACCTCCCCTACGTCGTTCCATGGCCCGGACCCCTTCCAATGGCTCCAGCGCCCGAATGAGCACCGCCGAGGGCTCATGGAGACCATGGGTCACCACATTCACGCACCAGTGCATCCCATAGCTCCGATAGACGTACGCCGTCCCGGCGGGTCCGAACATGCTGGCGTTGCGTGATGTTCGTCCGATCCGGGCGGCGGCGTGGGAGGCTTCGTCGAAGGGCCCGGGGTAGGCCTCAGTCTCCACAATCCGACCAGAGGTTGGCACCCCATCCAGCACCGACTCCAATCGCCACCCCAGGAGCCGGGGGGCTACCTGTCGGGCGTCACCCGCCAGCCACGCCAACTCCCCGCTCGGCGCCGCCGCGTCCTCACCGGTGGGGGATGGGACGTCAGCTTCCTGAGCCACCCCGAGTGCGCCGGGTGCGACCCCGAGTGCGCCGAGGAGGTGCCTTTTCGTCCTGGCCACCCTCTACTGCGGTGGGCCGGTTCTCAGACCCACCACTCGAAGGGGAATCCGACGTTCCGGCCCGCCTGGCGTAGTCTGCGTTCCAGCCTTCCAACACCTTCTCGGCGCGGCTTTCGGGAACCACCTGGTTCACCCGTTCCGGCTGCTCCTGCAGCACCTGGAACAGTTTGTCTCCGAAGGCCTCCACCAGGGTTTCGGCAGTCTTCCTGCCCACTCCCCGATACGAGTTGGAGAGGTATTGGACCACGGAATCGGGATCCGTGGGAAGGGCCAGCTCCGTGGGATCGACCTTCGCCGCTGTACCAGCGCTGGAGCCGGCGGAGGTCGACGTCGGAGCCGCGGGGGCCGGGGCGGCCTTGGCCGCCCCCCCCCAGGGGGGGGGGGGGGGGGCCCC
>JBBDRI010000047.1:1191-21623 GCA_040905545.1 Gemmatimonadota bacterium
GCCCCGGCCCCCCCCCCCCCCTGGAGGTGGAGGCGGCGGCCCCGGAAGAAGCCGAGGATGCCGAAGATGCCGGCGCGGAAACCGCACCCACGATCTGGCCTTCCAGGAGGGGTGGCGGGGTGGCGCTTCGTCCACCTCTCCGGGAGGAGACCCGTGGCGTGAGCCGCCGGGCACCCGCAGACCCGCCGGCAGCTCCCGTTGCCTTGCCCGCCGGCTTGGTCTCGGTAGGCTTGGTCGGCGTTCCGCCAGCGGCTTCGGTGACCCTGTGGGAAGCCGGCTTGCCTTGCTCCTCACCGGCCGCCTGGGTCGCCGGCCCGCCGCCGGGCTTCAGGGTCACATGATAGTTTCCATCTTCCGTCTTTGTGAGATCCAAGACCCCATGGTCGTGGGCCTGCCGGAGGAAGCGGCTGAACTTGGAGAAACCATATTCCGCCTCGTCGAAGCCCCGCTCCATGGCCAGCATCTTCCGCTTCACATCGGAATCCCGGATACCTTCGCCAGGGGTGTCTCCTCCCAGCTCTTCCATGGCCTTCCGCAACAGATCGTACGCCTTGGCCAACGGGGCCAACTCCCCGCCTACCATGGAACCCGCATCCGGGGCCCCCGACGAGGCGGATTCGCCGTCCTTGGACGAAGATGTGGGCACCGGCACCATAGCCGCCGGAGGCGCGGCGGCATCCGAAGTTCCTGCAGGCGCCGAAGGAGCCACTTCGGCACCGGCAGCATCGCCGCCGGACCGGCGGGACCTGCCGGAGCGAGTCGACTTCCGGGCGTCACTGCCCTTTCGGCCCTCCGTTTCCTTGGGGGCTTCACTCTCCCTTCGGGCACTTCCGGAAGGCTGACTCAGCTCGTACTGGCCGTTTTCCATGCGCTTCAAGCGCACCAGTCCGCGAGATGAAGCTTCGGTGAGGAAGCGGCTGAACTTGGAGAAGCCCAACGATCCCTCGTCAAAGCCGGCATCCAGTTCCAGCATCACCTGCTTGAGTCGATCGGAGCGCATGACATCGTTCCGCCTGTTCATGTGCTCCAGCGCCTTCTCCACCAGCATCCAGGGATCCATCCCGGACCGATCCGAGTCACCCGACTTCCGCAGTCCCGTCAGCGACGTGTAGGAGTAGTACTCATCACAGTTCTGAACCAGGATGTCCGACGAAGACTCCTGGATCCCCACCCCGATGACGTATTTCCCGTACTCCTTCAGCTTGAGTACCAGGGAGGAGAAATCCGAGTCACCGGTAAGGAGGATGTAGGTGCCGATTTCCGGGCGGATGAACACCAACTCCATGCCATCGATGGCCATGCGGATGTCCGTGGCGTTCTTCTTCGAGCTACCGTATGCGGGAGCGAAGATGAGATCGATGGAGGCCTCGGACAGAGGCACAATATACTGGGGGTACCTTCGCCAGTCGGCGTAGGCCCTCTGGACCGTGACCTTCCCCCGGATGATGTCCGAATTCAGAAGGTTCTTGAGTTCTTTGGAAAGATCGCTCCGCATCCCCATGGTGACGTTGTCGAAGTCAATGAGGAGGGCAGCGTTGGGTGCATCGGAGTGGTGGTGCGAACGGGCTGCTCCCTCTACGTGAGGGGCCCGGGTGTAGGAATGCAACGACATGTCAGTCTCTTTCTCGTAGCTGTTGGTTTGTTTGCCACGAGACCTCCCATGCCCGTCCCCACCGAAGGCCATTCTCTCGGGATCGAGAGCCTGGCGTAGGCAGGGGACGACGTCGGGGAAGTCTCAGGAACACTTTATGGGGAGGAATTCCCGGAAGGTTGGGGGACCAGGAGGCGAATCAACTCCACCTTCCGGACCTTCCCACTTCCGGTGAGGGGAAGTCGGTCCAGGAACCGCACCAGATCAGGAACCTTGTGTTCCGTGAGTGTAACCCGGCACCACTCTTGAATCTCCCCTCCAGTCACGATGGCCCCTTCAATGGGAACCACCGCCGCGGCCACCGCTTCGCCCAGGACTTCATCCGGAAGCCCCACCACCGCCACTTCACGAACAGCAGGGTGGGCCAGAATCCGATCCTCCACCTCCCGGGGGAAGACATTAACACCGCTTCGAATGATAACCTCCTTGCTCCGGCTCACCAAATGGAGGTACCCAGCCTCATCCACCATGCCCAGATCGCCGGTGAGGAAGAAACCATCCTCAGTGAATGCGTTGCGGGTCTCCCCAGGCTGACGATAATAGCCCCGCATGACGGCTGGACCGCGAACCGCGATTTCGCCCAGGCTTTCCAAAGGAAGTTGGGTCTGGTCCGTCTGAAGGACGCGAATCTCCATACCGTCCAGAGCCTTCCCCACTGTCTGATACCGCTTCTCCGAGGAATCCCCGCCCGTGGTCATGGCCAGGGTGGAGGAAGTCTCCGTCAGGGAATACCCCACCCGCATCTCCGGACAGAAGTGCTCCTCCATGCGGTGCAGGAAGCTGTCGTTCACCGGAGCACCCGCCACCAATCCCAACCGCAGGGTGCTGATGTCCCGAGGGGTGTCCTGCTGCTCCAGGAGCTCCCGCGTGAAAAGGGTGGGAACCCCGTAGTGAACCGTCACGCCATGCCTCTGAATGAGATCCAGGGCCGGTCCGGGCTCGAAGTCCTCCTGGAGCACGAGCGAACTGCCGGAGAGAAGCGTACCCAACAGCCCCGGCCCCAGGCCGAACACATGGAAAAGTGCCGTGATTCCGAAGACCCGGTCCTCCGGCATGAGCCCCAGGGCTCGCACCGTACCCCCGGCCGCATGGAGGAGGTTCGTGTGGGTCAGCTCCACTCCCTTGGGCTTCCCCGTGGTGCCCGAAGTATAGAGGAGAGCCACCACATCCCGCTGCGGATTGGCCTCAGGTGAAGGATATTCCCGACCCACGCCGGCGGAAATGAGATCTTCGAACTGGAACACCCGGTCGTCGTACCAGAGGTCCTCCTCCCCCACCGTCACGAGATACTGCAGCTCGGGAAGCATGGGGAACATGTCTTCGAACAGCTGCAGGTAGTCCGTCCCCTGGAATGTCTCCACCGTCACAGCAGCGGCGGCCTCCGAATGCCGAAGCATGTACTGGAGCTCCGGCGGCGTCAGGCGCGGGTTCAGTGGCACCGCCACCGCTCCCAGCTTTGCCACGGCGAAGAGCGACACCACAAATTCCGGCCAGGGCGGCATCACCAGAGCAACCCGGTCTCCCTTGCCAATACCCAGCCCGTGGAGGGCGGCAGCCAGGGAGTCGGCCTGATCCTCCACCTCGGCATAGGAGAAGACGCGGTCCCGGGAAAGGAGATAGGGGGCCTCAGGATCCGAGCTGGCTCGGGCATTAAGGGCCGCCTGTAGCGTAAACTTCGGGGTGCGCTCAAGGAGCGCCATGGAGACTCCTGCAGGGGGGTTGGAGCATAGCGTTGTAAGATAAGGAGGAGGGCGAAGCTGTCAAAAGGCTGGGGAATGTGATTGGATTCGCCGTTCCAGGATAGTCTCTACCAACCGGGGGTCCACCCCGTGGCTCCAACCCTCCCCTGGATCCACCTCCCCCAGGGCCTTCAAGAGGACGAACCGCAGCGCACCGTCCCGATTCTTCTTGTCAGTGGCCGTGCGCGCCATCAACTCCCGAACTGTGGCGTAGGGCGGAATGCGCGTGGGGAGGCCGGCGTCGTGGGCAAATTCCTCCAGAGCCCGGGTCGTCCCCACCTGGGTCACCCCCATGGCCTCGCCCACCTCCGCCTCCATGATCATTCCCAGGGCCACCGCAGAGCCATGGGGCATGGCATACCCCGAGGCCGCTTCAACCGCATGGCCCAGAGAGTGCCCGAAGTTCAGAATCTGGCGCAGCCCGCTCTCGCGGAAATCAGTTCGCACCACGTCGGCCTTGAGAGCCACGGACCGAGCCACCAGCCGTTCCAGATAGCCCGGGTCGCCGCTGCGGATCTGTTCCACTCCAGCCGTCACTTCGGCCCAGTGACCGGCATCCCGAACGGCGCCGTGCTTCGCCGCCTCCACCGCCCCCTGGAGTCGCTCTTCCGGCGGGAGAGTGGCCAGAAGGTTCGGATCCGCCACCACCAGCTTCGGAGCGTGGAAAGCCCCTACGAGATTCTTCCCGGCGGGAACATCAATGCCAGTCTTTCCTCCCACGGAGGCATCCACCATGGCCAGCAGGGAGGTGGGCACCTGCACGAAGGTCACCCCCCGGAGGTAGGTGGCTGCAACGAATCCGGCCAGGTCGCCGGTGACCCCACCGCCCAGAGCGATGACCCCCCCTCGCCGATCCAGGCCATACTCCAGCAATGCATCACCCAACCGAGCCCACTCCTCCCGCTTCTTGGAAGCTTCTCCCGCAGGAAAGGTGAAGAGATGAGCCGAAAGGCCCGCACCCTGGAGTGCTTCCACTACCTCCCCACCATAGAGGGCCGCCACATTGGAGTCGGAGATCACCGCGTAACCGGACGAGGAGGCCCACTCCCCCAGGAGGTCAGGCAACCGGGACAGAGACCCCCTTCCCACCAGGACGGGATATCCCCCGCCATCCAATTGGTGGAGGGTCATTCGCCCGCTCCGTCCGGGGCTCCCCCGAGCACCGCTTCCCCGGCCTCCCAGACCATCGCCGGGAGTCCCTCCAGCCCGACCTGGAGAAGTGCGGCGGGAAAACCCAGGACGTCGTCGTGGGATGACACCCCATGGGTCAGGGGAAATTGCCCACCTCCCCCCTGGAAAGCAGCCACCGCCGCATCCCGGGCCCCCTCATCCCGCCAGAGGGAGAGGAATACAAGCCCCACTTCACCGGTGGAAGCTGACTGGAGCAAAATCACGGAATCCCCCACCCATCCCCGTACCGCACCCCGGGGGTCACGGTGACCCAAATCCCGCAAGAGAATCCGGAGATCCTGAGCACCCAGTGTCTCCGTGAAGAGGATTTCGTACCCGTCCGGGGAGCTGGTGAGAACGGGGCGCTGGGGGGTCCATCCCTTGCGCTCCAGGAAGTCCAACGGGTGAAGCACATCCACCGTGGCCGCCGGGAGAAGACGGTTGAACGGAGGTGCCCGACCCTCTGCCACCCAGATGGCGTGGACGAACGATGCCCCTTCCACATACGGGAAGAGCAGGGACTCCTGGATGACCGCAGGGGCCCGGGCCAGGGCGGGTGCCGTGGCGGTGAGGTTCTCCAGGGCCGGTGCCAGCGCCCCCGAGAAGTCCGGGATCTCACTCAGATCCACCTCCTCACCCTGGAGCTGTTCCGCCATGGCCTCCAGCATCACCAGGGTGGCATGCCCTTCGATGGCGGACTGGGCGGCTGACCGGGCATCGGTGCCACGATCCCGATGGGTCAGGGCATCCAGGTCCTGAGCCTGATCCTGGACGGCATGAACCAACTCGTGCACCAGAATGCCCTGGGTTGCTTCCGGTGGCTGATCTTCCAGCAGATAGAGGGTGGATGTAGCCGGATCGTAGTAGCCCGCCACCTGCTCCATATACACCTGCACCAGCAGAGCGCGGAGATCCAGGTCACCGGCCACCAGACCCAGAAGGTGGTATGCCCGGGCAATATGGTCCGCCCGCTGGGGAGGCAACTCCTCGTCCAACCGCTCCAGGAGAAAGCCCTCCAGGGCGGCACGGGAGCGCCGCTCCACCATCACAGGGCCTTTCAGGGGTAGGCCCGCCTTCCGAGACAGGATGGGGAGGAGCTGGGCTGCCATCCCCCGGATCTCCGCATCTCCGCCCCGAACCAGGGTGGTATCCCCGCCAACGTCGCTCCCCCAGGTGACTGCTCCGGCGGAAGTGTCCCCACCGCATCCCCAGATAGCTGCGCACAGGACAAGGACTGCCGCCGGCGCCGTGATCTGACCCTTTCCAAGTGCTCCTGTCCGGCCCCTCACCCGGAGATACCGGTGGCCGGTTTCCACCCCCGCAACACCAACTCCTGCTCGTGAACCCTCACGGGGGGAAGCATGCCCCGACGGGATTCCCAGATACGGCCCACGGTGAGCCCCGTCGCTGGATCCACCCAGTGGGCGGCCACTTCCGCCAGGGGGGCCAGCACGAACGCCCGCTCCCTCCAACTGGGATGGGGAAGAGTCAGGGTGGGAGTGGAAACCCTGGCGGTGCCATGGAAGATGAGGTCCAGATCCAGGGTTCGGGCCCCGCCAGGAGTGTTCCGGACCCGACCGCGGGCCGCTTCCCCCGTCAGCAAATGGGTGAGAAGGGCTTCAGGCCCCAGCTGAGTCTCCATAAGGACGACTGCGTTGAGGAAATCCGGTTGGTCCGACAGCCCCACGGGGGCGGAAGAGTAGATCCTGGATACCGCCGAAACCCTACCCACCCGGGCCAGGTGATCCACCCCGGCCTGGAGGTGCTCCTCCCGCACGGGAAGGTTGGATCCCAGGGCCACCACAGCCCATTCCGGAGCGGACACGCTGCCAGGAGCCGTCACCCTACCTACCCCTCCACGCGGCCGTACCGGTCTTCCAGGCGCACGACATCATCCAGCTCCGGCGTGGACACCTCCAGGAAAACCGCGTCCGTCAACGCCTCCATCCGATGAATGGTCCCTGGCGGCACGTGAATGGAGTCTCCGGCCCGAAGGGTCAGGGGAGCCACGCTTTCCCGGCTCTCACCGAACAGAAACCGGATTTCCCCCTCCAAGAGGTGGAGAGTCTCATCCTTTCTCTCATGGTACTGGAGCGACAGGCTCTCCCCGGCATTCACCTTGAGGAGTTTTCCCACATACCGATGGGTACGAGCCCAGATGAGCTCATGTCCCCACGGTTTGTCCACACGTTCCGGCCGAAAGGTCACCAGTACTCCGTTTCTGGAAAGGACGGATCTGAAAGAGGACGCGGCAGGTCGACCCATGCAGCGCTCCAGGGCGACATACGCACCGCTGATAGTCTCACGGTGTCCAGATCAAGGAGCCCGGTCAAGTCCTGGCGCGCTCGATTCCGCTTCTCCCGCCGACGCCTGTAGTATATAGTGAGAGACAAGGCCGCTGGGTCCGCCGGACCGAGCACGGCCCCCAGCTGTCTCACGCTACGTCCGCTCAACGTGAGGAGTCTTCCATGGATCTCTCCACTCCCCTTGGGGCAAGACGCCTGCAGTCGGGCGGCACCTTCCTGGCCGCCGCCCTGCTCCTCACGGCCCCTGCTTGCACCATGGGACATTCGGGCGATACCACCCCGGGCCCCCGGAGTAGCCAGACCATTACCCGGGAGCAGATCGCTCAGACCTCCGCCACTTCCGGCTGGGAGGTACTTTCCATCCTGGGACGCCATCTGAACATCAGGGAGGGTCGGGACGGAGCCGTCCGATCCGGGCGCGTGACTTCCAGGGGCGCCACCAGCATCTATCTCCGCACCGATCCCCTCCTGGTGGTGGATGGAGTGGAGAAGACGGACGTGAACGCGCTCAGGGACATCCCGGCCCGGGACATCGAGGAAATGCGCCTGGTTTCCGCTCTGGAAGCGTCCACGTTCTATGGGCTCCATGGCGGCGGCGGATTGGTCATGGTGTCCACCCGGGAGACCGGACGGGTTCGGTAGCGGTCCCCAGCACTCCCGCTCCCACCCCACTTCCTGAACGCAGGGCGGCGCGCCCGGGCCAAAGCCTGGACGCGCCGCTTTCTGCATTTCGGGTGCCTGAAGGCGCTTCGCCTTCCTGCGATTACCCGAAGTTGGGGTTGTTGCTCTTCTCCTGGATGGGCACCGGGTAGCAGGTACCGCTCCCGATGGGTGCGAAGCCATCCTTGAAATACGGCGCGCCGGGCTGAGGCACATGGGGCACGATGTTTCCGTGCCGCTGGAGATCGCCCATGCGTTGACCTTCCAGGAAGAACTCCCGGCCCCGCTGCTCCAGAAACTCCACCAGCACGCTCTGGTCATCCGTGGGGCCGTCATACGCGGGCTGGTCGTTGGCTGCCCGCTCGGCCTGGATCAGCGCCAACATGGCCTGCGTACCCTGGGCCTCTGCGGCGATGTAGTCCGCCTCCTTCTTCGAGGCCAAGCGGATGGGGTCCCCATACTCGGTGTACTTCAACTGCCGGTAGAACTCCACGGACGCGTCCTGAGAAGTGAACTGTCCATCCGGTTCCGACCAGGGCACCCGGGGGTCATCCACCCGATACGCGGGAGCCACCGACACCGAACCGCGATCCTGCGTGAACTGCCAGATGCGGTTGGCCAACCGGGTGCGATTGGCCGCATCATCCTGATACGTCATGGTGAACACGAACCCATCCGGTACCTGCTGGGCATCGGCCTGAGCCTGGCCTCTCTGTCCCGCCTGGAGGTAGGTCCGAGCCCGTCCCACCAACGCCGCATCCCGGATGGCTGGGGCGGCGGACGAAGCCGACGCCGACGCCACTTCGATGGCTCGAGAGAAACGCTGCACCGCATGGTCCCGGAGCTGGGCCTGGCTCATGCGGGGTCCCGGCTCCGTGGGTGAGGGGGCGATGGTCCCTTCACAGAAGTCCTGGGACATGAAGAGGGCCGAATATCCGGCAAAAAGGGCAGCCCGAGCCACATTCACATTGGAGTTCTCACCGTCAGAGCCGGCCAGGATCCGGAGCACCCCTTCCGCCGACGAAGACGCCAGTGTGAGAGGGACCCACAGATCCCCGTTGTTGGAGCCGTTGGTCTCGTCCACGTCCCGACGGCCGTACTCGTTTCGGGTGGGGAAGGTCTCCGACACCTCCGCCTCACCGGTGTACCAAGAGCCATACATGATCAGCCAGCCATAGGCTGTAGCAAAGTTCTGCTGCGCCGAGAGGGCGAAGGTTCCCGCATCGGCAGCGGGATCCACGGCGGCCGCATTCACCACCGTGGGATTCTCAACCACAAGGAAGTCATCGCATGCAGTAGTACCCACAAGGAGCACCGCCGCCATGGCGACTCCGGTCATCCATCGGATTCCGTTTCGCATTGGGGTTCTCCTCAGAACTGGAAGTTCATCCGGGCCACGAAGCGCCGCGGGTTGGGAATGGTCAGGAAGTCCCACCGATTGAAATCATTCGAGGTGAGATTCCCGATGACTTCTGGGTCAGCTCCCTCGTAGTCCTTGGAAATGAAGCCCAGGTTCCGGCCGGCCACGGTGAAGGAGGCTCGGCTGGCCCCGAAGCGCTCGGCGAACTCAACCGGCAGGCTGAAGGTGGCCGACACCTCCCGGAACCGGAGGAAGTCGCCGGGCTGGATGTAGGCCTCCTCGGCCTGGTTCCCGGTGGTCTGGGAACCGTCCTCCCGGAAGAAGGGCCCGAAGCGGCGGATCCGGTCTTCCGGCTCCAGTTCAGCCCGCTTATGCCACCGGTCACTCCTGGGCAACTGGGTCTCCCTGAACCGATCCGTGAGGTTGTAGACGTAGTAATCCCACTTTCCGTCGATCTGTGCGTAGATCCGCAGGTTCTGGAACAGAGTCACCGTAGAAGCCAGTCGACCCTCGTAGCCGGGGTAGACGTTCCCCACGAACTCCAGCGTATCGGACACGATGGCCCGACCGTTGGCCACATCGATGTTCTGGAACCTGAGGGTGTGGAAGCCGCCCAGCGGCTTCCCCTCAGTGAAGCGGTTCCGAACCCCGAAAGGCTCGATGTCACCCAGGCTCACAAGTTCATTGCTCAAGGTGCTTCCGCTGGCCTCCACTTCCCAGGCCACGTTGGGCCGGGTGACGACCCTGGCCCGGGCGAGGATCTCGATCCCACTGTTCTTCACCTCGCCGATGTTCACGAAGGGGTTCTCATCGAAGCCCAGCGACGGGGGCAATGGCCGGCGAAGCAGGAGATCTTTCGTCACCTGGTTGAAGTAGGTGAACTCCAGGGAGATGCGGTCCTCCAGGAGCCCTGCATCGAAGCCAAATTCGAACTCGGTGCCCCTCTCGGCGTCCAACTCGTTGTTTCCGGGATTCAACGGAATTACGCCCGCGCCCGCAGCCGAGGTGGTGATGGCATAGGGAGCCGGACTGAAAGTCTCCAACGACGCCCCGGCGGTGGGCGACCGTCCGGTGGTGCCGTAGACGGTCCGGAACCGCATGGTGTTGATGAAGCCCAAGCTCTCCTGCCAGAAAGCTTCATCAGAGATGACGTACGAAACCCCCACCTTGGGCACGAAGAAGGAAGGTGCCTCTTCTCCGAAAGAGGAGTTCTGGTCAATCCTGGCACCCAACTGCAGGAAGAGTTTATCCTGGAAGCCCAATTCCCACTGCCCCAGGATGCCGATCTGCCGGGTCTCGGAGAATCCCTGGTTTCCGCTGATATTGGCCGATGCCGCCGATACCACTCGAGCTGCGTTGGTTACCAGCCCGGTACCCTCGGCACCTACCCGATCCAGACGGGAGTCGATGACCTGGGCTCCAAAAGACAGATCCGACGTGATGCTGGCATCCGCCCCGAACGACGAGGAGATGTTCCCCAGGTAGTCCAGGGTGAAGCGGTCGAAATTCCGACGGGTCTCGTCCACGGAACCGGTGTTCAGCAATCCGCCGTACCAGACGTTGTCGTTCTTGGGGAAGAAGCGGAGCACCTCCGACCGGGTCATATCCGCACCGATCCTGAGCCGGTGGGTGAACCAATCGGTTGGGTCATGGCGGATGGAAACCGTAGGCGTGCTCCGGAGGCTCTTCACCTCGTTGCGAATGTTCGTGATGGCCTCCACATCCCGGTTCGATCCGAAGAAGCCATTCCGGACATCGGAACCCACGGACAGGGGATCACCCAGGAGGCCTCCCCCCAGGAACCCATAGATGTTGTTGTCGTTGTCCGGCAGCTCCGTGTTGGTGCGGGTGAAGCCGTAGCCGGCCTCGATGCGCACCTTCTCGTGGGGCACGAAGTCGAAGTTGAACCTGCCGGTCCGACGCTGGAAGGAGTTGTTGGGAAGGGTTCCCGACTCCTGGTCGTTGTTCAAGGAGAGATAGTAGCCGTAGTTTTCGCCACCGCCGCGACCGGACCAGGAGAGCGAATACAACTCCCCGTCCCGGAAGGCGTTGTCCCTCACCAACGGGTTGTCCTCCACCACATCGCCCACGGCGCGCCCGGCGCAGAGCCCGTTGGGATTCCCCACGGCACCCGCAGAGCAGGTGGCAAAGTTCGAGGGAGGAGTCCAGTTCTGGTCGATGAGATTGAATTCGGTGGTGATGGATTGGGTGAAGCGAGAACCTACCGCACCACGCTTGGTAAAGATCTGGATCACTCCGGCCGAGGCGTCGGCCCCGTACAGCGTCGAAGCCGCCGGCCCCTTCACCACCTCGATGCGCTCGATGTCATCGGGGTTGAGGTCACTGAGGCGGCTCACGGCCTGCCCGCCCACGCCGGGACTCTCCTGGCGATCATCTGCCCGCACGCCGTCGATGAAGACCAGCGGATCGTTGGAAAGCGAGATGGAGCCCGCCCCCCGGATCCGGATGACCTGTCCCCCGCCTGACGTCCCGGACGCCGACGTAACGGACACGGAAGGCACCCGGGATTGGAGAATCTCGGAAACGCTGCTCACGGGAGCTACTTCGGAGATCTGCTCTGCGGACACCTGGGCGATCTGGGCCGACTGGGCTCGAACCCGCTGGGATCCGGCGGTACCGGTCACCACCAGGGCGTCCAAGGCGATGGCCTGCTCCTGGAGCTGCACGTCCTGACGGACCGTGCCCGGGGTGACGGTGACGTTCACCTCCTCCGTCCGATACCCGATGGAAGAAACCTGCATGGACACCTGCTGGCCCCGGGCATCCGGCACCTCGATCCGATACATCCCCGATTCGTTGGCGATGGCGGTCAGATTGAGAGATGGGATGGCCACGAGGGCCGCTCGTACCGGCTGCTGGGCACTGCTCCGCACGATCCCCGTCACGGTGGCCGACTGCTGGGCCTCCAAGACGGCGGGACCGGCCACGAACAGTGCCAGCGCCAGGGCGAGGGAGTGCAAACGAAGTCTGCGGCTCATAGCCCTTCCTCCTGTGGTGGGTTGGGCGAGAACGGATGGTCCGCTCCGCACCTCTGTCGTCGGGTCTTCGGAATTAACCGGAAGACTCATACCCTCCGCCTCGCAGGGCGTGGGGCGCTGCAGAAAACCGATATGCGAACATTTTTCGCCATCACGGTTTGATACAAGCCTGTAAATGTTCACCATTGAGTCAGCCATCTGTCAAGGGTATTTCAAGAATCAAATATTATGATGTGGGATGCGCGAACCCGAATGATCGGGGATACGTGGACCCGACCAACTCAGCAGCCTTCACGGGTGCTGACCGCCGGCCCACGAGCCCGGGATCCCGCCTCGGCGCCCGGTGTAGGAATCCTTTCGGACGAACCTTTGTGCCTGCAGGGGGGATGGACCAGCGCCGTCCCACCCCTCCGGACGCCCTGCACTCCTTAGTTTTAGACAATCGCCATGAATGTGCCGTCGTTCCTGAAGACCCCCTGGCCCTGGCTGGCCCTCCTGTTCGTGGTGGGGGTGGGTGGAGGTATGGCCCTGGGTTCATGGCAGAACCTCTGTCACGACTGCCCTTCGGTGGCCCAGATCTACACCTGGGAACCCCAGCAGACCTCCAAGGTCTACAGTGCGGACGGGGTCCTCCTGGCTGAGTTGGGCATCGAACGCCGTACCCCGGTGCCCATTCGAGATCTCCCACCGCATGTACCTCAAGCCTTCCTGGCCATCGAGGACCGTCGCTTCTACCGGCACAACGGGGTAGATCTGCGGGGGATCACCCGGGCCGCCATCGGGGCAACCCTGAACCGCTCTTTCGCTGCAGGGGGGGGCAGTACCATCACCCAGCAGTTGGCCCGCAACATGTTTGAGACCATCGGCTTCGAAAAACGGGTAGAACGGAAGCTGAAGGAACTGCAAGTGGCCCTGGAGCTGGAGCGAGCCTACTCCAAGGACCAGATCCTGGAGGCGTACATGAACCAGATCAACTTTGATCGGGGTTGGTACGGCATCCAGACGGCCGCCCGGAACTACTTCGGAAAGCCGGCGGTGGAGTTGAACCCGGCGGAAGCTGCCATGCTGGCCGCCATCGCCAACCGCCCGGCGTACTACAACCCCCTCCGGAACCCGGAGCCGGCTCGTCAGCGTCGAAATCTGGTGCTGACCGCCATGGTGGACGAAGGGTTCCTCAGCGAAGAGGAGGGGGAGGAGTGGCGGGAATACCCTCTCCCGGACCGGAGGGCGGAGCTGGAGGAAGATCCGGCCCCCTACTTCGTGGAATGGGTTCGACGAACGTTGGACGCCCGTTACGGACGGCTTCTCTACACGGGGGGATTGGAGATCCACACTACGCTGGATTCCCGGATGCAGCGGGCCGCCAGAATCTCCATGAAAAACGGTTTCCAGACCCTGGAGGCCCGCCCCGGCTACCCTCACCCCAAGTATGAGGAGTACGCCCAGCAGACCACACAGTTCGAAGGGACCAATTCACCCTATATGCAGGGGCTGCTGGTGGCCCTGGATCACAAGAGTGGTGAAGTGCGGGCTTTGGTGGGCGGGCGAGACTTCAACCATTCCCGCTTCAACCGGGTGACGCAGGCGCTGCGGCAGCCCGGGTCCTCGTTCAAGCCGCTGGTCTACGCCGCGGCCATCAACAGCGGCATCCCGGCATCCCACGTCATTGTGGACGCACCGGTGGTGATGCCCCAGGTAAGTGGAGAGGACTGGCGTCCCCAGAATTTCACCGGTGAGTTCGGGGGGCCCATGACCATTCGGGCCGCCCTGAGACAGTCCATCAATATGGTGGCCATCAAGCTGGCGGTGGATGAGGTGGGATTGGAAACCGTGGTGCAGACAGCTCGGAGGTTGGGAATCCGCACGGATATTCCCCGTTTCCCCTCCACCGCCATCGGGGCCCCCGACGTGATCCCCCTCCAGATCGCCGAAGCCTATGGCACCTTTGCCAATCTCGGCACCCGGGTTCGACCCCACTTCATCCTTCGAGTGGAATCGGCGGAAGGAGAGGTGCTTTGGGAGCCGGAGCGAGAACGGACGGAGGCGCTGGATCCGCTGGTGTCTCGGGTCATGGTCTCGCTATTGGAAGATGTGGTGATCCGGGGCACCGGCTACAACGGCGTGCGAAATGTTGCGCAGCTCCCACAGGAGGTTCCCGCAGCGGGAAAGACCGGAACAACCAACGACGCCACCGACGTCTGGTTCGCTGGCTTCACGCCCGATCTCACAGCCGTGGTCTGGTTCGGCATGGATCAGCCTCAACGGATCCGGACTGGAGCCACCGGTGGGGGCGATGCGTCTCCCGTATGGGGAGAGTTCATGCGACGGGTCTACTATGGTGAGGACGCGGACAACGAAAAGCTGGCGGCCAGCCGGGTGTCCACCCAGGACGGAAACGGACGCCCGGAAGGGACGGTGGATGTCGGTGGCGTCCTCCCCATTCCCTCCCCCTGGCCCATGCTCCAGGGTCTGGTGGTGCGTCGGGTGGACTCGCTCACCGGGCTGCTGGCCTCCAGATGGTGCCCTGCAGATAGGGCGTACGACGAGATCTTCATCTCCGGGACCGAACCCACTGAACTCTGTGACGAGTCGGGAGTCGGGCTCTTCGACCTTCAAACCAGACCCTGGTAACCCAATGAACGCACCGGACCCCCCGTCGCAAAGCTTCCTGTTCTTCGGTTCGTCAGATCACGCGTTCTGGGCTGAAGAAGTTGCTCAGGGGCAGGACATTCCGGTGGAACTGGGGCCTGCTCCCCCTGAGGCTGAGTCCAAATGCGGGCTGGCGCTCTCCGTGGATTCCACTCAGGCGCACCAGCTGATCGCTGCCCTCAAGCGCGAGGGTGTGGAGTTCCAGCTACCCTCCGAATGATCCCTCGCCTGGGCGTCGGAGGGGGAGCATCCCCCAGCTCCAGCGCCTCCAGGAAGGCCATGGCCCCGGCATCGCCCTGGGGTTCGTCGGCAGCATGGACCTGCGCCATCACCTGATGGGCCTCCACCGGGTCACCCGGATCCACGAACCAGCGGTACCCCACTCCGGGATGGATCTCGTCCCCTAGTCGGCGCCTCCCACCCCCCAGCGCCACCACCCCATACCCCAGTGTCCGGGGATCCAGAGAAACCACGAACCCATCGCGGGGCGCTCTGACCTCTCGAATAACAGGGGCTCCAGGCAGCCGCGTTGGATCGTCCACGGCTCCCGGATCTCCTCCCTGGAATTCGGTGAGCCGCAGGAACCGCTGGAGGGGAGCGCCGGAATCCAGGATGTCACCCAGAGCTTCCAGGGTAGGCGGGACCCCCGTACCGGCCACTGACATCATCTCCCTCGCCAACTCCAGCACCAACTCCCTCAACAGGGGCGGTCCCTCTCCCTTGAGACATTCCACGGCCTCGTACACCTCCAGGGCATTTCCGGCCGTTCGGCCCAGGGGGGAGTCCATGGGCGTGAGGAGGGCGCTGGTCACCACCCCCCGGGCCTCCCCGATCTCCACCATGGTGCGGGCCAGGGTCAGGGCATCTTTATCGTCAGGCAGAAAGGCGCCGGCACCCAACTTTACGTCCAGCACCAGACCGTCCAGGCTCTCTCCAAGCTTCTTGCTCATGATGGAAGCCGCGATGAGGGGGATGGCCGGCACGGTCCCAGTGACGCTCCGAAGGGCGTAGAGACGTCGGTCCAGGGGTGCCATCTGAGACGTCTGCCCCATCATGACGAAGCCGAATCGTTGGAGGGCTTCCGTGGCCTCGGCCACCGAGAGGTCGGTCCTGAAACCGGGGATGGACTCCAGCTTGTCCAGGGTTCCCCCGGTGTGGCCGAGGCCCCGACCCGACATCATGGGCACCTGGAGCCCCAACTCTGCGGCCAGGGGAGCCAAAACGAGAGACACCTTGTCTCCCACCCCTCCCGTGGAATGCTTGTCTACCCTGGGCGGCCCGTCGGGAGAACGAGGCAGGACCTCTCCCGAGTTGAGCATGACGGAGACCAGGGTATCCAGCTCCGAGCGACTCATCCCCTGGAAATAGATGGCCATGAGCAAGGCTGCCATCTGATCGTCCGTGACATCATGCTTCAGGTACCCCCAAAGGAACTCCTCCAGCTCTGCGGCCGACAGGGCGTGGCCGTCGCGCTTCCGCTCGATGGTCCGGTAAGCGATCATTGACCATTCCCTCCGGCAGAAGAAGGTTGATGGTTCTGCCCTACCCTTTCGTCATGTGTCATGGAGAGGGACCTCATGCCCCGGATACCGATGGATGACTTGTCTGCGCGGGCCCCTGACAGGCCGTCATGGGCTCCGGCCCGTACTTTGGGTGCACTCGGGCTGAGTCTGTGCTACCTGGTACTCACCCCCCTTGTGGGTCAAGTGGACGAATGGGGCCACGTGGACGGGTGGATGAGAACACTGGGACCCCAGCCTCTTGTGGCGCAGACCCCCCGGGGGCTGAACCTCGAGACTTCCACTGCGCTCACGACCCTCCTCTCCCAGGGGGATGCCCACCACGATGCCTTGCAGCCCCTGGAGGCTTGGGAGAGCTATGCCCAGGCCCAGGAAGAAGACCCGGAGAGCTACAGCGCCCTCTGGAAGATGGCCCGAGAAGGCGTGTTCCTGGCCATGTTGGCCGAAGGCGACGAAGCCAAAAGGTGGATGGAAGAGGCGGAAGAGGCCGGTCGAAAGACCGTTGCGCTGGAGCCCGAGGGCACCGATGGGCTTCACTGGTTGGGCGCCGCGCTGGGCCTTCAGGCCCTGAACGGCGGACCTCGAACCCGGGTGTCTCTCGCTCGGGAGATCAGAGTCATTTCCGAACTCCTGGTGGAGACGGACTCCCTCTACGCCGGCGGCCATCATCTACTGGGTCACTGGCATGCAGAAGCCAGCCGCGTCACGGGATTCACCCGGTTCCTGGCCCGCCGGGTATTGGGTGCGTCGGAGCTGGAGGAGGCATCTTGGGAAGCCGCCGAGCGACATCTCAGAGCGGCCACCCAGTTGGCACCCGATGGTCTCATCCATCACCTGGAATTGGGGAAGGTCTTCATGGATCTGGAGCGGCTCGAGGAAGCGCGGGAGTCGTTTCGCCAGGTGTTGGAACGACCGGCCGTGCGCCCCACGGATCCGCTCCACAAACAGGAAGCCCAGAGCCTTCTCCAGGCTCTGGGCTCCTGAGGTCCGTTGCAGCCTCATGGAAGATGGCGCATCCGCCACGGGAGGGTTCAGAGGGAAAGCCGCTTCCGTGCCCCTTTGAACGCATCATCCACCTTGTCTTTCACCTCGTCGGCCACGTCCTCCCACCGATCTGAGGCGTTCTCACGGAGGTCGTCGGCCACGCGTGTGATGCGCTTCCGGGTCTTCCGTCCGCTGTCCGGGGCCATCAAAAGAGCCAGCCCGGCACCGAGGGCAGCACCAAAGATCAGCCCAGAAAGAAAATTGAAGGCCTGTCCACCATCGTCGTATTCCATGTTGTCTCCTTCCATCTAGGGGATGAGAGCCACTCGATTTCGAATTGGTTCCATTCATTCATACTCCCGGGGCACGCCTTTGCTCCACCTTCTCCCAGGAACGTTGCTCCCACAGAGTCTGCCTCTGTAGCCAAGAGGTGTCTCGCATAGGGTTTCACTCGTATATTGCAGGGTCGCCTCGGGGCCGTTGAAGGCAACGGTCCGCCCCATTGTCCACGGACCCTGCGCCGGAGTTGGAATGGAGTCGCAAGCCCCTCCCCGGGAGATCCTCCTCCCTGCGCCGTCTCTCACGGCTCTTCGACTGGCTCTTCGCCGGGAGACCGGAGCCGTAGCAGCCACCCACGCCTTGAACGCCGCGGGCTTCGCCGCCGGGTCGGCACTCTTCCCTGCCCTTCGAAAGGAATTGGGGGGAAATCCGTCGGAGCTTCCGGCCCCGGGGTTCTGGGACGGCATGACCCGGTTCTTCCACAAGAGGGGGTGGGGACGGATATCGCACCAGCGGATCCACCCCGCGTTGGGACGCGTTTCATCACCTGATTGGGCAGAAGCCGATCCAGACGGCGGTGACCTCCACCCTTCCTGCGCGTACTCCGCCGGTCTGTTGGCCGGCCTTCTCAGCCGGGTGGCCGATGCTCCCATGGCTGCGGTGGAAGTGGCTTGCCGCTCTCAGGGCGATGCGGAATGTGTGTTCCTGTTTGGTTCCGAGAAGGCCGTTCAACTTCTCTACGGACGGCTTCTGGATGGAACGCCTCTTTCCGAAGCCCTGGACCAACTCTGACCGAAGCGCCGAAGGACAGGGATATGAAGTCCGAGGGCAGGGTTCTGGGGGTGGATCTGGGCACCAAACGCGTGGGAGTCGCGGTGAGCGATCCTACCCGGACCCTGGCCACGCCGCTGCCAACCCTCCGACGCCGGGCGGGCCAGCGGCCCCCGCTGAAGGCCCTGGAGGCCCTGGGTCGGGAGTGGAGTGTGACTGATGTGGTGGTGGGGCTACCCCTGGAGCTTTCCGGCAAGGAGTCCCCATGGACCCACGAGGTGCGGCGGGTGGGCGAGGCCCTGGGTGCCCGGTTGGTGGTGCCGGTCCACTTCGAAGATGAGCGACTCACCTCGGTGCAGGCGGAGAAGGCCGTTCGCAGCATGGGGCTGCCCAAGGGGCAGAGGGAGCAGCGGGAGAGAGTGGATGCTGGAGCGGCGGTCTTGATTCTCCAGCGGTGGCTGGATGGAGCCAAGCGGTGACAACGCTCCCAGGGTTGGGCGTGAGACAGCGCTGGTGGAAGGGCCTGGTTTTCGTGGCCATGCTCTCGGCGTGCTCGTCGGGAGCCTCTGACCCCACGGCATCGGGAGCAGACATCCGGGGCGACACCATCTTGGTAGTCATCCCCATGGGCGCGTCCTTCCAGACGGTCACAGACACCCTCCATCACCGAGGGCTGCTGGACCATCCCAAGCTCTTTCGTCTCTACGCCCGGTGGAAGGGAGTGGACACCCAGGTACGAGCCGGGTCGTACGAACTCCAACTGGGGCTGGGCTGGGGGGAACTCCTGGAGCCCCTGACCCAAGGTGCCGTGGTCACCGAAGCGGTGACCGTTCCGGAAGGTCTCACCTTGCCGGCCATAGCCGAACGACTGGCTCCCGTGTCCGGGATCACCGGAGATTCCATGCTAACTCTCGTCGCCTCCCCTCAAGCGCATGAGGAGTGGGGGGTCCCGGGACCCGGGTTGGAAGGCTACCTGTTCCCCGATACATATCGCTTTGCCCCGGGGATCGCCCCCACCCGGGTGGTCCAGACGCTGGTGGATCGGTACCATTCCGTCTGGACTCAGGAACGACGTGCTCGGATGGATAGCCTGGGCTTCACGGAGCGGGAACTCATGACTCTCGCGTCGGTGGTCCAGGCAGAGGCCCGGCTGGATTCGGAGATGCCCAGAATCGCTGCCGTGTTCCACAACCGGCTGCGGTTGGGGATGCCCCTTCAATCCGATCCCACGGTGCTCTATGCCCTGGGAGGATGGCGCCCTCGGCTCCTCTACGCAGCCATGGACTCGGTGGCCGATCACCCCTACAACACCTATACCCAGGGCGGACTTCCCCCGGGTCCCATCGGTGCCCCAGGGGAGGCGGCCATCCAGGCCACCCTGTATCCGGAGGATTCGGACTACCTCTACTTCGTGGCTCACCCGGACGGGCGGCACATCTTCAGCCGCACGCTCCAGGAGCACAACCGGGCCGTGGGAGAGATGCGGCGACTCCGGTGAATAGGGCCTGCCCGTGAAGTGGGCCCAGCCGTCGGAAGGGCTGGCCGCATCGGTGAATGGACACCGCCTGGCCGAAGCGCTGCGCCTCCTGGTGCTCACGGATCCGGAGTGTCGGCATCCAGGTGGGGTGGTGGAAGGGGTTCGGGCAGCACTGGACGCAGGGTGCAGGGCCGTCCAGCTCCGTCACAAATCGGCCTCGGCCAACGAACTGTACCACATGGCCTGTCGCCTTGGCAGCCTCACCCGGGCGGCTGGGGCACTCCTCTTCGTAAACGACCGGGTGGATGTGGCTCTGGCCGCAGGGGCTGACGGGGTTCACCTGGGACCCGATGACCTTCCGCCACGAGCCATCCGGCATGCACTGCCACCTGGATTCCTGCTGGGGGTGTCGTGCGACGATCCCGCTCAGGCCCGACTCCTGGTGGACCAGGGAGCGGACTTCGTGGGCTGCGGCACCGTCTATCCCACCCGTTCCAAAGCCGATGCCGGCGAGGCCATCGGCCTGGAAGGGCTGCGTGCGGTAGTGGAAGCGGTATCCGTGCCGGTCGTGGGCATCGGAGGCATCACGGCTGATCGGTATCGGGATGTGCTGTCCACTGGTGCTGCGGGGGCAGCGGTCCTGGGGGCGGTGATGGAGGCCCCGCACGCGGGAGAGGCCGTGCGAGCCTTTCTGGAGCAGGGTTGATTAACCCCACGGTGACCGGCTGAGGCCAGGCTGCCTAGGAGCGTGTCCGGGTAACGCGGCCGCACCCCATTACCCGGACACGCTCCTAGCTGGCTTTGGGCCCAGGAAGGGAGTGAGATCCGGACACAAAGAAGCCCCCGGACACAAAGAAGCCCCCCTGG
>JBBDRI010000048.1:0-21103 GCA_040905545.1 Gemmatimonadota bacterium
GCACAGGTGCAAGACCCCCGCGCGCGGCCGCACCCCATTACCCGGACACGCTCCTCAATGTTGGAGCCGCGCAAAGTTCGCGCCCCCATGGCGGGAACCCCAACTCCCTCCCCGACGTAGAACAGTCTGAAGCAACAAACGGCCCGCCGGGTGAAGACGGGCTTTCAGACGGCTCTGTCGAAGGGAGGGAGGCCATGGAGTGCAAGGAGTTCCTGACGCACTTCTCCCGGTTCTATGATGCTCAGTTGGAACCCTCGGAGCAGGAGCGTTTCCAGGTCCATCTGGAGGCGTGCTCGCAGTGCGCTCGGTATCATCGGGTGGTGAGGGGGGGCGTGGAGCTCCTCCGGCGAGAGATCCGCCCTCTGGCCCCTCCGGCGGATTTCCGCCCGCGTCTGGACCATCGCATCTTCCACGTGGCCGACCAGGAGGCGCTGCTCCACGGGGCGTCGGCCTCCGGGGTTACGGCGGCCACAGCTGCTGCGCTGGCAGTTCTTCTGGTCCTGGCCGCATGGTCTCCCCTTCTCCAGGGCCGGGAACCTGAAGTGGACCTCCCCACCATCGTTGTGGAGGCGCGCGGGGCCCCTCCCGTGGCTGCGCAGGCTTCCGCCTACTCCCGCAGCCAGTGGATGGATCTTCCCCCTTCCTTGCGGAATCCCTCCCTCTGGCGGGAAACACGACCTTCCCTCTACCACTTCTCTCCTCTATCCAATCCCTATGGTGGTTCTGGAGTGATACGTACGGGACTGGAATGAGTAGGCACCTTGAGTAGAGCTGAGGTACTCCCTGCCTCCCTTGCCCGCTCCCTTGGGGGGCCTCAGGGAGGCGGTGTCTTTTATCTCCACGGCGAAGATGAGTTCAGAAAGGAGGAGATCGCCCAGCTCCTGGTGAATGTTCACCTGGAGGAGGGGATTCGGGACTTCAATCTGGACCCTGTGCGAGGCCCCGATCTGGATGCGAGCCGATTGGAATCCCTGGTGGCCACTCCTCCCATGATGGCTCCGTGGCGGGTGGTGGTGGTGCGGGAGGCGGAGGCGTTGGCCCGGTCTCCCCGGACCCGGGATGCGGTTCTGGCCCTCCTGGACGCACCACCGGCCGAGGTGGCCCTCATCCTCCTGGCCCGGAAGCCCCAGGGATCCACTGCCAAGTTCTATCGGGAGCTGGAGCGCAGGGCCCGGAGCCTTGAGTTCCGGGCCATTTCGGCCAACGACGCTCCCGGCTGGCTCCAGGCCCGGGCGCAGCAACTCCATGGCGTGATCTTCGAGGAGGATGCCGCGCGGGGGCTGGCGGCAGCGTTGGGGACGGAACTGGGGGTTCTGGCTCAAGAGCTGGACAAGTTGGCGGCGCGGGTGGGAGAAGGCGGCGTTATTTCCATCTCGGTGGTGGAGGAGGCGGGCACGCGCCTCCCGGCGGTAGATCGTTGGAAATGGATCGATGGAGTGGGACGCAGAGATGTCCCGGGGGCCCTGGACGACCTTCCGCAGCTCCTCGCCCAGGGAGAATCCGGAGTGGGTCTCGTCATCGCCCTCTCCACCCATCTGCTGCGGCTGGCCGTGGCCCGAACTTCTGGAAAGACCGGTCTGGAGCAGCTTTTGGGGCCCAGGCATCGCTTCCTGGTAGGACCCCTGGTATCCCAGTCAAAACGATGGGAGGCCAGGGAGCTCGAGGAGGCCCTGATGGGATTGGCCCGAGCCGACCGGCGCCTGAAGTCCGGGGGAATGGGCGATGCCCACATCCTGGAGGAGTGGCTTCTGCACCTTCAGGTGGCGGTATCCTCGGAGGGGGCTCGGTGAAGCGCCTCCCGGTGGTTTCCGAAAGAGGCCACCCCCTGAGAGCCGCTGCCCTCCTGGTACTGGTCCTCCTGGGAGGCCCGGGCGGCACATCCGTGGCGGCTCAGGAACTGGAAAGAGTGGAGGAGCTCGTGTCCGCGGGTGAGGGGGAGCGTGCCCGACAGATCCTGACGGGATGGCTGGAGTCAGGTCTTTCCCCGGAGCTGCTTCCCTGGGGAATCTGGCTGGAAGGCCGGCTGGCTTCGGACCCGGACGTGGCGGCGCTTCACTATGGACGGGTAGCTGTGGAGTTTCCTGGTTCGGATTTCGCAGATGACGCCCTGTTCCGATTGGCCATGCTGGCGGAAGCCCGCGGCGACTGGAAGGAAGCCCGAGAGCGTTTGGGCTCCCTCCTGAGAGATTATCCGGGCAGCCCACTGCGAATGGAGGCCGGTGAGCGACTGCGGCGGACTCCGGCTTCCCAGACTCCCAGCGCACCCGTCGCAGGGGGGGGATCTGCCGACGCCGGTACACCCGTACCTCCTTGGGAGGCCCGGGCGGCCATCGAGGAAGCGTTGCGGCAGGACCTGGCTCTCCGGGAAAGCCAGGGTTTCCAGGAAGACGAGGAGTCCCTCCCCCCATCTGTAGAAGAGGTGGAAGTGGCTGGGGGATTGCCTCCAGCGTCTGGACGGTACACCGTTCAACTGGGAGCCTTCTCTACCCGGGAACGGGCTGAGGCTTTGGCCCATCAGGCCCAGCGTGTTGGGCTGGTCCCCCGCGTGGTGCGGGTTCCCGGAAGTGCCCTTTTCCGCGTGAGGGTGGGTTACTTTGAGAGCGCTTCAGTTGGAGATGATGAGCGCCGGCGCATTTCTGCCCTGGGGTTCGATGCGGTTGTATCCACAGACGGGAACGAGGAGACGCGGGACCCTTGAAACGGACATCCGAAGGAACCGGTCGGTTGTGGAACGTGGTTCTGGCCGACGACAACGACGACCACGCCCTCCTCATCAAGATGGCGTTGGAGCGTGCCGCTCCCGGGATGGTGAGCGTCACCCGTGCCCGGAATGGAGATGAGGCCCTGGAGTTGGTGCTGGACACACCTCCAGACCTCCTGCTGCTGGATCTGAATATGCCTGGACGCTCTGGACATGAGGTGCTGGAGCGTGTGAAGGGCGACGAGAAGCTTCGGAGGGTTCCGGTGGCAGTGCTGACTTCTTCCGACCGGGACGAGGATGTGGCTCGGAGCTACGGCCTGGGAGGAAACCACTTCATCACGAAGCCAGCCGATCCGCAGGAGCTGGAGAATCGCCTCAGGATCCTCCTGAAGAACCTTGCGGAATTGGAGGGCGTCCGGAGAGGTGGAGGGGGGGTTCCTGCCACGGGCACCAGCGCATTGGGCCCAGCCACTTTCCACTTGAAGCGAACCCTCCCCTGGCTGGTGCTGGGGGGCTTGCTCCTGATCCTCGTGGTCTGGGTGTTCATCTTCTCCGGCCTGACCCGATAGGGTGGTGGAGATCGCCGCGCAACCGTCCCATATGTCCACACCCACCGGCGGATCCCCGGACGACACTCCCCTCATGCGACAGTGGCACGACGTGAAGGCCCGCAACCAGGATGCGCTGGTCTTCTTTCGGGTGGGGGATTTCTACGAGCTCTTCAACGACGATGCCCGCGAGGGTGCCCGTCTCCTGGGACTCACCCTCACATCCAGGAACAATGGGGGGGCCAGCAGGGTGCCCCTGGCGGGGATTCCTGTGAAGGCGTTGGATGACTATTTGGCCCGGCTGGTGTCCGTGGGCAGAAGAGTCGCCATCTGCGAGCAGGTGGAGGACCCTTCGGAGGCCAAGGGAATCGTGCGCAGGGAGGTGGTGGAGACGGTTACCCCAGGCACTGTCATGGCCGATACCCTTCTCCAGGCCCGGGTGAACAATTTCCTCCTGGCATTGGCCAGTGAGGGAGATGGGGCCTATGGAATGGCGGCTCTGGACCTCTCTACGGGTGAGTTCATCCTCCAGCAGGTAGAGCCAGGGGCTCTGGAAGCCGAATTGGGTCGGTGGGGGCCATCTGAGATCCTCATCTCCGAATCGCTGGCGTCGACGCTTGACCTACCGGGGGAGGGAGGGAGTCGGTCTCCCCCCCTTACCGTGAGGGAAGACTGGATCTTCCGGCTGGATACGGCCAGGGACGAGCTCCTCCGACGGTTCGGCGTGATTTCGCTGGAAGGGCTGGGTTTCCACGAAGATGACGGAGGACTGGTGGCGGCAGCCGGTGGTCTTCTGGGCTACGTGGGACAGATCCAGCCGGCGGGGGTGGAGCACCTCCGGCATCCCGTCATCCAGCGGCCCGGCTTCTCCATGCTTCTGGATGAGATGACCCGCCGGAACCTGGAGCTCATCCACCCTCTCCGAACCGACGCGGAGGGGGGCACGCTCATCTGTGTGGTAGACCGGACCGTAACGGCCATGGGAGGCCGGTTGCTTCGCCGCTGGGTGCTGGGTCCTCTGGTGGTACCGGAGGCCATATGGCGGCGCTTGGATGGAGTCGAGGCGTTGGTAGAGCGTCCCCGCCACCGCAGGGAGGTGAGGGGGTTTCTGGGAGAAATGGCCGATCTGGAGAGGTTGGCCGGGAAGGTGGGCTCGGGGAGGGCTTCTCCTCGGGAGCTCCTGGCTCTGGCTCGCTCCCTGGGACAGCTTCCCCGACTTCAGGATGCTGTGGCCGACGTACCGGCGGCGTTGCTGGCGGAGCAGGTCATGGAGATGGACCTCCTGGAGGACGTGCACTCCCTTCTGGATGGGGCCATCTCTTCCCAGGCCCCGGCCACCCTTCAGGAAGGTGGAGTGATCCGAGAGGGCTTCTCGGATGAACTGGACGAGCTCCGGGCGCTGCGGGATGGAGCTCGGGAATTCATTGCTTCACTCCAGACCCGGGAGCGGGAACGCACGGGTATCCCCTCTCTGAAGGTGGGGTTCAACAAGGTCTTCGGGTACTATCTGGAGGTGACCCGGGCGAAGCTGGAGAAGGTTCCCGACGGATATATCCGAAAGCAGACCCTATCCAACGCCGAGCGCTTCTTCACCCCCGAGCTGAAGGAGTGGGAGGAGAAGGTCATGGGGGCAGAGGAGCGCATCCTGGAGCTGGAAACCCAGCTCTTCCAGAGGTTACGCCAACAGGTGGGAGAGCACCTCAATCGGATCCAGGTGGCCGCAGGCGCCGTGGCCATTCTGGATGTGCTGTCGGCGTTGGCCGAGTTGGCCCAGGATCAGGGGTATGTCCGTCCGGAGATCCACACCGGCTCCGAGCTGGAGATCAGGGCCGGGCGGCATCCTGTGGTGGAGACCATGATGCCGCGAGAGTCGTTCATTCCCAACGACCTGGTGCTGGATGACCAGGGCCGTATCGTCATCCTCACCGGTCCCAACATGGCGGGGAAGAGCACGGTGCTGAGACAGGTGGGGCTCATTCAACTTCTGGGACAGATGGGCTCCTTCGTTCCGGCTCATAAGGCTCGACTTCCGGTTTGCGACCGGATCTTCACCCGGGTGGGTGCATCGGACAACCTGGCGCGGGGCCAGTCCACCTTCATGGTGGAGATGCATGAGACTTCCTCCATCCTTCATGGTGCCACCTCCACGAGTCTGGTTCTGCTGGACGAGATCGGTCGGGGGACATCCACCTATGACGGCGTCTCCATCGCCTGGGCAGTGACTGAGCACCTCCACCGGGAGGTGGGTTGCAAGACCATCTTTGCCACCCACTACCATGAACTCACCCGCCTGGGGGACCTTCTGGAGGGTGTGAAGAATATGAATGTTTCAGTGAAGGAATCGGGTGACGATGTGCTGTTCCTCCGTCGCCTGGTGGATGGAGGTGCGGATCGCTCCTACGGCATCCAGGTGGCCCGATTGGCGGGGCTTCCCCCTGAGGTGGTGGAAAGGGCGAAGGAGCTTCTGGTGCAGCTGGAAGGAAGCCACGCCCGGGATGGGGAAGTGGGGCCCGCCTTCTCGGGGGACAAGGATCCAGTCGGGCATCGCCGGGCCCTCTCACAACTCTCCCTATTCCGCGCTGAGAATCATCCGGTGCTGGAGCGACTCAAACAAATGGATGTCTTGAATCTGACCCCCCTGGAAGCGTTGAATCTCCTTTCGGAGCTCCGCAGCACCCTGGAAGGCGAGTGAGGGGGCTAGGAGTGTGTCCGGAGAATGAGGTGCTTCCGCGTCTCCAGGCACTGATTCCCCTTCGGCCTCCAGGGCGGAGGTGGCGGGTACCCACGGTCTTCGTCGTCCTGATCATGGCATGCGTGGGAGACGAGGAGCTGGAAACCCCCACTCCCCTCTACGGGGATGTGCCCATCGAATACCCGATTCATCTGTGGGACCAGGGCATCGAGGGCGAGACCCTTCTCAGGGTGCGAGTAGATGATATGGGATGGGTAGATAGCGTGGAGGTGGTTCAAAGCAGTGGTCACGCTGCGCTGGACTCCGCGGCCCTGGTGGGGGCTCGGGATCTTCGCTTCAGCCCCGGCAGAAAAAAGGGCAAACGGGTGTCCGTGTGGGCCAATGTGCCGGTACAATTCTCCCGACGCCCTCCGGGTACGGGGGCTCCACCTGGAGCCGGAGGAGGAGAGGGAGAGGGAAGTTCAGGGGCGGATCAGCCCGTTGATCCCAGCCAAGGGGGGGAGTCATGAAGCCCAGGAATCTGGAGCCGTTCAATGATGTGTTGGAGCTGGTGGGGTGGACCCCCCTGGTGCGTCTCCGGCGGATGGCTGAAGGAATTCGGACGCCCATCTACGCCAAGTGCGAGTTCATGAACCCCGGTGGCTCGGTGAAGGATCGCATCGGACTGGCCATGATCCGGGATGCGGAGGCCCGGGGGGTTCTCACCCCGGGCGGGGTCATCGTGGAGGGAACCAGTGGAAACACCGGATTGGCCCTGGCCATGGCCGCGTCCATTCTGGGATACCGCTGCATCTTCACCATGCCTGACAAGATGAGCCAGGAGAAGGTGAAGCTTCTTCGGGCCTTTGGGGCCGAGGTCATCATCACACCCACGGCCGTCCCCCCAGATCACCCGGAGCACTACGTCCAGAAGGCCAAGAAGCTGGCCGCCGAGACCCCAGGGGCCGTGTTGGCGGATCAGTTCTACAATCCGGCGAACCCCCAGGCCCACTATGACACCACGGGCCCGGAGGTGTGGGAGCAGACGGGCGGCCGGGTGACCCACTTCCTGGCCGGCGCGGGTACAGGGGGGACCATCACCGGAACGGCTCGATATCTGAAAGAACGGAATCCCCAGGTCCGGATCGTGGGAGTAGATCCAGCCGGCTCCGTCATCGGCCCCTTCTTCCACACGGGGGAGATGCCGGAAGGTCAGCCCTACAAGGTGGAAGGTCTGGGGAACGACAAGATTCCGGGGACCCTGGATCTGGATGTGGTGGACGACTACGTCACGGTTTCAGATCTGGATGCATTCCAGACGGCCCTCCGCCTGACCCGGGAAGAAGGGCTCTTTGTGGGCGGGTCTTCCGGCCTCATCGGCCACGCTGCCATTGAGCTGGCTCGGGAGTTGGACGATCCCGATGCCTGTGTGGTGTTCATTCTGTGCGACTGGGGCGAACGGTATCTCACGAAGCTCTATGATGAAGAGTGGATGCTGGCCAACGGGTTCACGCGCCGCCCCCGACGGAATGTCCATGAGCTCCTGCAGGTGAAGGACCGGGAGTTGCCTGGCCTCCTCACGGTGGAGCCCTCCACGCCCATCCGCACGGCCCTCTCCACCATCAACAGCCATGGAGTGTCGCAACTGCCGGTGGTCCTGGGTGGAGAGTGCGTGGGCTCTGTGAACGAATCGGATCTCATGTCCCGGGTGATCCGGGACCCTGAACTGCTGGATCACGCGGTGGAGACCGTCATGGAAGGCCCCTTTCCGGTGGTGGACAGCCATCTTCCCATGGAGGACGCCACCCGCCTCCTGACCCGGAAGAACGCCGCGGTGCTGGTGCGGGATCACGGCGCGCTGTCGGGGATCGTCACCCGTTTCGATGTGGTGCGTACCCTCACGGGGTCGGCATGAGCGCTCAGGGGCTGCGGGTGGCGGTGCTCATGGGTGGGGGATCGGGAGAGCGGGCTGTATCTCTGGCGTCGGGCTCCCAGGTGACGCGGGCCCTTCGGGCACGCGGCCACTCCGTCCTCATGGTGGATACGGCCCGGGGGATCCTGTCTCCGGAGGACGAGGCTCACCTGCTGGCGGAGCTGGAGATCGGGGGACCGGCTCGCTCGGGGGTGGATCCCGGCGATCTCCTGGCGACGGGTGGTGTCTTGCGGATGGCTCGCGAGCTTCGGGCCGCAGGCACAGACATCATCTTCCCGGCCCTTCACGGAGGTGCCGGGGAAGACGGGACGCTACAGACGCTTCTTGAACTGGCCCAGGTGCCCTTCGCCGGCAGCGATCGGGTGGGCTGCACCCTCTCCATGGACAAGGAGATCTCGAAACGGCTCTTCCGGGAAGCCGGGATCCCCACCCCCGAGTGGCTCATGGCGCCCCAGGAGCCGGAGGCAGTGATCCGGGCTCTGGGCCTTCCCCTCATCGTGAAGCCCGCTCGGGGCGGATCGACCCTGGGGCTAACTCTTGTGCACAGGGCGGAAGAGATTCAGGAGGCGGTGGAGGAGGCCCAGAAGTGGGAGCCTCGGGTCATGTTCGAGGGATACATCCAGGGTCGGGAGGTCACCGTAGGGATTCTGGGCGACCGGGCCCTCCCTGTGGGAGAGATCATCCCGACCCATGAGATTTTCGACTACGAGTGCAAATACAAGCCCGGGCTGGCCGAAGAGATCTTCCCCGCCCAGCTGGAATTGGCGCAGGTGGCCCTTCTCCAGGAAATGGCCCTGGCCATTCATCGCACGTTGCACCTGAAGGGATTCTCCCGAATCGACTTCATCCTGGATGAGGAAGGGGTTCCCTGGTGCCTGGAGGCCAACGCCCTCCCGGGACTCACCTCCAGTTCGCTCTTTCCCCAGGCGGCGCTGGCTGCCGGCATGGATCTGGGAGAAGTGGTGGAAGCGGTGATCCTGGGAGCTCTGGGTCGGAACCCGGCTCCCGCCCCGGGGTTGAACCCTCTCCGGCTTTCCTCCTGATATGACCAGGAACGCCACCCTTTCCTGACAGCCCGTCGGCCCAGCCCCATGGCCTACTCCACCCGTTCAGCGCTTCCATTCGCCTTCGCGCCCACGCCGTGGGTGAAGCGACTGCTTGTGGCAAACGGGGTGGCGTTTCTGCTCACTCTTCTTGCGGGCCGCGGCTTCGTCTACAACTGGTTTGCGTTCCTTCCCGCCGACATCCTCACCCGCCCCTGGGGGCTGGTGACGTACATGTTCGTCCATGGGGACTTCTGGCACCTCTTCATGAATATGTTGGTGCTTTTCTTCTTCGGTCCCCCTCTGGAACAGCAGTGGGGTTCCCGGGAGTTCATCAAGTATTACCTGGTGTGTGGATTGGGCGGCGTTCTCCTGAGCTTTCTCTTCGTCTCCAATCCCATCCTGGGGGCTTCCGCCGCGGTATACGGGGTGATGTTGGCCTTTGCGGTGCTCTGGCCCGAGGCGCCCATCTACGTCTGGGGGATCTTCCCCGTGAAGGCGAAGTGGCTGGTGGGGGTCCTGTTTTTGGTGACCTTCCTCTCTGCATTCGGCGGAGCCGGTGGGGGAATTGCCCACTTCGCCCACCTGGGGGGATTGGTTGCCGGCTTCCTCTACCTGCGGGGTGGTGACGGCCTGAATCGCGCCGTCACGCGTATGCGCCGTGGGAACCCCCTGCAAAAGCTCGCCATCGTGCCCCGGGATGAGGGGCGGGAAGGGTCGTCCCATCCTTCTATGTCGTCGGCCCATGCGTCCAGGCGCAAAAAGGAAGATGCGGCGGAGCGGGAGTTGCTGGATCGAGTGGATGCCGTACTGGACAAGATCTCAGCCAGGGGTATGGGCTCCCTCACCCCGGAAGAGCGAAGTCTCCTGGACGAGGTGTCCCGGCAGCGCCGGACCCACTGACGCCCCGGTGGCATGGCGCCCCTCCATCGGGGTATATTCGGGACGAGCGCAGTCCACATGGGTCCTTTCCCCGGCCAAGAGCGTGACCGGGCAATGGGGTGTTCTGCCAATCCTAAGGAGGCACGAGCGTGGCCGGCCACAACAAATGGTCCCAGATCAAGCGGAAGAAGGCAGTCACGGACCAGAAGCGGGGCTCCCGCTTCACCAAGCTCATCAGGGAGATCACCGTGGCCTCCCGGGAGGGGGGCGGGGATCCGGAGTTCAACCCCAGGCTCCGCCTGGCGGTTGATACGGCCAAAGCCGCCAACATGCCCCAGGACAACATCGAGCGGGCCATCAAGCGGGGCACCGGCGAACTGGAAGGGGTTTCCTATGAGGAGATCGTCTACGAGGGATACGGCCCAGGAGGCGTAGCACTCTATCTGGAGACCCTCACGGACAACCAGAACCGCACCGTGGCCGAGGTCCGTCACATCCTGGAGAAGCACGGCGGAAATCTGGGCACTGCCGGCTCCGTGGCGTGGCAGTTTGATCGGAAGGGTCAGATCTTCGTGGATGGGACCCGGTATCATGAGGAGAAGGTTCTGGAGGCGGCTCTCGAAGCGGGTGCCGAAGATGTGATGCAGGACGGCGATGAATTCGTCATCACCACCGATGTGGCCTCATTTCATCAGGTTCAAGTAGGACTCCGGGAGGTCGGGCTGGATTTCACCCAGGCCGAACTCTCCATGATCCCCAAGATTGAAGTGGACGTGGCCGGAAAGGACGGGGAGCGTCTGGTGCGGCTGCTGGATGCTCTGGATGACTCGGACGACGTCCAGAAGGTCTACTCCAACGGAAACATCGACGAGCAAATCCTGGCTGAGGCCATCTAGATGCTCCTTGCGCCCAGAGGTCTTCTTTCCGCTCACCTCTCCGCGTCCTGATGGCGCCGTTCCCCGTGATCCTGGGGGTGGATCCAGGAACGGGTATCACCGGGTATGGGGTGGTGGCTCGAGAGAACGGGCGGATCCACCTCCTGGAGTGTGGCGTCATCCGCACTCGCACGGGAGCGCCCCTTCCCGCTCGTATCCGGACCATCTACGAGGGAGTGGTGGCGCTGGTGGATCGCCATACACCCACCGTGATGTCTGTGGAGGCCGTCTTCCAGGGTAAGAACGTGCGCAGTGCTCTGGTATTGGGGCACGCCCGGGGAGCCATCCTGTTGGCTGCGGCGCTCCGGGACGTGGAGATCGCGGAGTATTCCCCTCGGGAAATCAAGAAGGCCGTGGTTGGCAACGGCAACGCCACGAAAGACCAGGTGGGTTTCATGGTTCAGGAACGGCTTCGCTTGAAGTCCCCTCCCACTCCGGCAGATGCTGCCGATGGGGTGGCTGCAGCCCTCTGTCATTTCGTGCTGGGTATGGACGGTCGGATCTCCGGTGTCCTGGCCCACCGATTCGCCCCTGGCTCCCCGTGATCAGCCGACTCAGGGGTACCCTGGCGGGCGCGGCGGAAGGGAAGATCGAAGTGGCTACTCCAGGGGGGGTGGTCTACGAAGTGGATGTGCCCCTTCCGGTGCTGGAGCGCCTTCCGGCGCTTGGGGGTGATGTGGAACTCCGAACCGTCCAGGTGGTGCGGGAAGACGGCATGATCCTCTTCGGCTTCCTGGAGGCGGGAGAGCGACTCCTCTTTCAACGCCTCCTGGCTACCTCAGGAGTGGGCGGTCGACTGGCCCTCTCTCTCCTTTCCACCTATCCGGGTCCGCGACTGGTGCAGGTGCTGCAGGAGCGGGATGTGGCTGCTCTGGTGCAGGTCTCGGGAGTGGGGAAGAAGACGGCCGAACGACTGGTGGTGGAGCTCTCCGATCGGATGAGCGACCTGGTGGATGCCAACGCCGTAGCCGGGAGGATGGAGGTGGGCCCTGCCCAGGCGGCGGTGCAGGCGTTGCTGGCTCTGGGACTGCCCTTCGCCCAGGCTGACCGGGCGGTCCGAAGTGTCATGGAGGATGGCGTCACCGAGCTGGACGAGATTGTGCGAAAGGCACTGGCCCGAGAATGATGACCTCGACACTGGCAGCGTATCCGGCGGTGAGCTACCGCGGTGGGGAGGTGGTGGGATGACGGACGACGGCGCATCTCCCGGACCCTATCAGATCACCACGCCGGAAGCCATCTCCGAAGACCAGGGGGCGGATGTCTCTCTGCGTCCCTCCCGCCTGGATGAGTTTGTGGGTCAGGCCCGGGTGAAGGAGGCGCTGCAGATCTCCATCGAGGCGGCGAAGCAGCGGGGTGAACCGCTGGATCATATCCTCTTTCATGGTCCCCCGGGCCTGGGGAAGACCACCCTGGCCTCCCTCATGGCCCAGGAGATGGGGGTGGGGCTCAAGACCACCTCCGGACCGGTCCTGGAGAAGCCGGCGGATCTGGTGGGAATGCTCACGAATCATTCGGACGGCGACATCCTTTTCATCGATGAGATCCATCGTCTCCGGCCCATCATTGAGGAGTTCCTCTACCCCGCCATGGAGGATTACAGGGTGGAGATTCGCCTGTCCGACGGTCCCAAAGCCCAGACCATGACCATGGCCATCGAGCGGTTCACACTGGTGGGCGCCACCACCCGGTTCGGGCTGCTCACTTCCCCCATGCGAGCCCGCTTCGGCATCGTCCAGAGGCTGAATTTCTATCCGGCTTCGGAGCTGGCGCACATCGTTCGGCGCAGTGCCCGGCTGCTTGGCGTGGAGGCCACCGAGGAAGGTGCCCAGGAGTTGGCCCGGCGTTCCCGGGGCACGCCTCGGGTAGCCAACCGCCTGCTCCGAAGGGTGCGTGACTTCGCACAGGTGAGAGCCGCCGGCGTGGTGGACGGAGAGGTGGCCAGGGCTGCTCTGGAGATGTTGGATGTAGACGAATACGGCTTGGATGAGATGGATGGCCGGATCCTCCGGACCCTTCTGGAGAAGTTCCAGGGAGGGCCCGTGGGCCTGGCTTCCCTGGCTGTGGCCCTGGGGGAAGACACCGGGACCCTGGAGGAGGTCTACGAGCCCTTCCTCATCCAGGAAGGGTTCCTCATGCGTACTCCCAGGGGGCGCGTGGCCACGCCTCGCACATACCGGCGCTTCGGCTTCACTCCTCCGGAGGAGCTGCGAGACCAGGCCACCCTCTTTCCGTGACCCACGGCTCTCTCCCAGGTGGCGTGGCCTCCCCGGACCTCACCCGGATCGAGGCATGGGACTATTCCCTGCCGGAAGAGCTCATCGCCCGGTACCCTGCGGAGCGGCGAGACGAGAGCCGACTCCTGGTGGCGCCGAAAGGTGCGGAAAGCGGGTTCCGACACCTGTCGTTCCGCGATCTGTCCCAGCTCACGACCCCCGGCGATCTCCTGGTTGTGAACGAGTCCCGGGTTCTCCCCCTGCGCCTCCTTGGACGCAAGCCCACAGGGGCTCCGGCCGAAGTCCTTCTGCTGCGACCCCTCACCGACGATTGGGTCCGCTGGGAAGCGCTGGTTCGCCCCGGAAGCAAGTTGAAGCCGGGGCGTTCGGTGGAGGTGGTTCCCGGAGAGATGGAGGTGGATATTGAGGAATCCCTCCCCCATGGTTCTCGTGTGGTGGCTCTGAGATCCCCCCTGCCACCCCGTTCCGCACTGGAGCGATACGGCAAGCTTCCCCTTCCACCCTACCTGGGTCGGGAGGAAGAGGAGATGGATCGGGAGCGTTATCAGACGGTGTATGCCCGGGACCCTGGCTCCGCTGCAGCGCCCACCGCAGGCCTCCACTTCACCACGGATCTCCTGGATGAGCTCCAGAGGGGCGGTGTGGGAGTGGCGCCCGTGACCCTCCATGTGGGACCCGGCACCTTCCGTCCCGTGGAGGTGGAGGAGGTGTCCCGCCACCAGATGCATTCGGAGTGGTGGTCCATTCCGGAAGCCACTGCAGCGGCCATCAACCAGACCCGCCGGAAGGGGGGGCGTATCTGGGCGGTGGGCACCACCGTGGTCCGCACGCTGGAATCGGCGGCCCTCCAGGTGGATGGTGGAGGGGCGCTCGTGCTCATGGCCGGGTCCGGCGAAACCCGGCTCTTCATCCAGCCTGGCTTCCAGTTCCAGGTGGTGGATGCTCTGGTGACGAATTTCCATCTTCCCCGATCCACCCTTCTCATGCTGGTGGCGGCGTTCGCAGGTTATCCCACGCTCATGGCAGGATACGACGAGGCCGTGCGGATGGCGTACCGCTTCTATTCGTACGGGGATGCCATGGTCATTCCCCCCACTCCATTCAACAACCCGGTGGAATGACAACCGTATCCCACTCAGGAGCGCACCCTCCCTTCTCCTTCCAACTGGACGCCAGTGACGGGGCTGCCAGGGCAGGGGTATTTCACACCCCCCACGGGCCGGTGGTGACTCCCCAGTTCATGCCGGTGGGGACCTTGGGGGCTGTAAAGACCCTGACCCCCGATGAGGTAGAGAGACTGGGAGCCTCCATGATCCTGGCCAACACCTACCACCTGTATCTGCGCCCGGGCCACCAGAGGGTGCAGCGGCTGGGGGGGCTTCACTCTTTCATGCGCTGGGATGGGCCGATCCTCACCGATTCGGGCGGCTACCAGGTATTCTCGTTGGCCGAGATCAACAAGATCCGGGACGACGGAGTGGTCTTCCAGAGCCACATCGACGGCTCGTCCCATCTGTTCACGCCCGAGAGTGTCATGGAAGTCCAGCGCGCCCTGGGTGCGGACGTCATCATGGCCTTCGATGAGTGTCCACCTGGAGGGGCCTCCAGGAGTGTGGTGGAGGGAGCCAACCGGCGCACCCGACAGTGGTTGGAACGCTGCCGGCACCGATTCCAGGAACTGGAGGCTGAAGGAGACCTGCCCCGTCAGAGCCTCTTTCCCGTGCTCCAGGGCAATGTGTATCCCGATCTGCGGCTGGCGTCATTCCGGGAGGCCAGCGCTGTGGGGGACTGGGCGGGATTCGGCATCGGGGGACTATCGGTGGGGGAACCCAAGGAGCGGATGTGGGAGGTGTTGGAGGTGCTGGATCCGGAGCTGCCCCGAGACCGCCCCCGGTACCTCATGGGCGTGGGGTATCCCGACGACCTGCTGGAAGCCGTGTCCCGAGGATGCGACTTGTTCGACTGTGTGGCTCCCACCCGGAACGCCCGGCACGGGACCGCATGGACCCTGCAGGAGGGGCAGATCAATACAGCTGCAGCTCGCTATCAGGATGACAGTCGCCCGCTGGATGAGAAGTGCGACTGCTACACCTGCACCCGCTTCCACCGGGCGTTTCTCCGACACCTCCTCACCTCCGGGGAGGCTCTGGGGCACCGCCTTGTTTCCATCCACAACCTGCGTTTCCTTATTGGTCTGATGCAGCAGGCCCGGGGCCACATCCTGGATGGGACGTTCACACCCTGGAGCCAGGGGTGGCTGGAGCGGTATCGCTCGGCTCGACGCCTGGCAAGAGCCACCTGATGCCTCAGCATCGCAGACCGTTGATGCTTCGGCATCGTAGACCACTCTCACGTTCATGGAGTCATCGGTGACGCCCAGTCTCTTCGCCCTCCTCATGGCCCCCCGGGAGGGGGGAAACGCCACCATGGTGTTCATCATCCAGATGGTGGCTATCTTCGCCATCTTCTACTTCCTGCTCATTCGTCCCCAGCGCATGGAGCAGAAGCGGCATCAGGAAATGGTGGATTCCCTGAGGAAGGGGCAGGAGATCATCACGGCGGGCGGGATCATCGCCACCGTGATCCACGCCGATCCCGATCGCCTCACGGTGAAGACCGCGGACAGCACCCGTCTGGTAGTGGATCGATCCAAGGTGGCCCGGGTTCTGGATTCCACCGGGGAGGCGGATTCCCGCTGATGCACCGACCCCACCTCGCTCCCATTAACCGGACACGCTCCTAGCTTGCGGAGGTGATCATTGTGGCTTTGAGGAAGATCGAGCTGCTTGGGAGTGATGTGCTCCGCATCCCCGCCGATGAGGTGCATGGCTTCGATCGGGAGCTGGAAGAGCTTGTTCGGGAGATGTTTGAGACCATGTACCATGCCGAGGGGGCCGGATTGGCGGCACCCCAGATCGGGATCTCACAGCGGATCGTCGTGGTGGATGTTCCCCTGGATCAGCAGGATCCCCTGGATCCCCAGGTCCGGAGTTGGCAGCCTGAGGCCACTGACAGCTCCCGCATCCGCCTGGCCCTGGTGAACCCCCGCATCGTGGAGCAGAGCAGCCAGGAGGAGCGCAGTCCGGAAGGGTGCCTCTCCATCCCTGGTGTGGATGAAGTGGTCTCCCGCCCGGCCCGGGTTGTGTTGGAGGCGCTGGATCCTCGGGGCCAGCCGCTGCGGGTGGAGACCGATGGACTTCTGGCCCGGGCATTCCAACACGAAGTGGATCACCTGGATGGCGTGCTGTTCATCGACCATTTGAGCCCCCTGAAGCGTCGGATGCTCCTGAAGCGATACCGGAAATTTCTGGAATCGGAGGAAGGACCGGGGGGCTCGTGAGGATTCTCTTCTGGGGAACTCCAGCCTTTGCCCTCCCCTCCCTCCGGGCTCTGGGCGAGGAGGGGCATGAAGTGGTGGGGGTGGTGACCCAGCCGGACCGTCCTGCAGGCAGAGGACGACGGCTGCGGCCGTCTCCAGTGAAGGAGCTCGCGCTCCAGGAAGGGTATCCGGTGCTCCAACCGGAAGTGCCCCGGGGGGAGGAGTTCCTGGCAGAGCTCCGGGACTTGGCCCCGGAACTCTCCGTAGTGGTGGCCTACGGTCACATCCTCCGTCGAGAGGTCCTGGACCTCCCGCCCCAGGGTTCCCTGAACGTACATGCGTCACTCCTGCCTCGGCTTCGGGGCGCAGCCCCCATCCACTGGGCCGTTCTCCGGGGTCATCCCCAGGCGGGGGTCACCATCATGCGGATGGTGGAGGCCATGGACGCAGGACCCATGCTCTTTCAGGCGGCCACCCCCATCGGGCCGAAGGAAACGGTGAGCGAGCTGTCCGTTCGCCTCTCGGAGATGGGGGCAGGGGCCCTCATGGAGGCACTGGCTCTGCTGTCGGTGGGCGGGGTGGTGGAGACCGAGCAGGATCATTCCCAGGCCACGCTTGCCCCCAAGATCAATCGGGAGCTGGCCCGGATCGACTGGGGCCGTCCTGCGATGGAAGTGGCCAACTGGATCCGGGGGTTGGACTCCGTGCCCGGAGCCTGGAGCCCGTTGATGGGAAAGGCGGTAAAGCTCTTCCGTCCACAGGTGCAGCAGGGCGGCTACGCCGGAGTGCCCGGGGAGGTAATGCGAGCCGACTCCACCGAGGGGTTGGTGGTGGCTACCGGTTCGGGTGCCGTGATGATCGGAGAGGTCCAACCGTCCGGCAAGGCCCGCATGCCGGTGGAAGCGTGGTTGGCCGGCCGTGGCGTGGAGGTGGGCCGGCGATTCGGGCCGTGAAGGGACCCCGGAAGCCGGGTGAGGGAACGTTTCCTCACCTGCACATCATCACCGACGCAGACATTCTGCAGGGGCAGGGTTTCCGGGAGATGGCCGCCCGGCTCCTGGAGGATGGGGGGGAGGCGGTGGCCCTCCATCTCCGAGCGCCGGACACGGGCCCTCTCCGTCTCTGGACGTTGGCCGAAGAACTGCTGCCCACCGCCCTGTCCAGTGGGGGGCGCCTGCAGGTGAATGACCGGGTGGATGTGGCACTGGCTGTGCCTGGGGTGGGAGTACACCTCCGGGGGGACTCCCTTCCCACCTCCAGGGCCAGGAAGTTGCTGGGTCCCCACCTGTTCATGGGGCGTTCCATCCACGCAGCGGAGGAGGCATGGGCTGAGGAGGAGGGCGGAGCGGATTACCTTCTCCTGGGTACCATCTATCCCACCGCCAGTCACCCCGGGGTGACTGGGTGCGGGGTGGGGGGCATTCGTCACGTTGGGTCGGTCTCCTCCACTCCCCTGGTCGCCATCGGAGGGATCACCCCTGAGCGGGTGGCTGAAGTGCGAGGCACGGGCGCCTGGGGGGTAGCGGTGTTGCGGGGAATCTGGGGTTCGGCGGATCCCCTGAAGGCCATGAACGAATTCCTGACAGGGTGGGAGGCGGCGTGATCCGGCTTCGTGTGAACGGGAAGGAACGGACCATGGACGGTCCGGCGACGGTGCAGGAACTCCTGCACGACTTGAAGTTGCATCCCGCCACCGTGGTAGTGGAGTTGAATGAGGAGATCCTGGACCGAGAGCGGCTCTCGGAAGTCCGCGTGAAGGACGGAGATCAACTGGAACTGGTACACTTCGTAGGGGGAGGGTGATGTCGGAAGCAAGCCAGGGCGCAGAGGCGCCAACGGATCCAGGCCTGACTGTGGCGGGCCGCACCTTCCGCTCCCGCCTCATGGTGGGAACAGGAAAGTATGCCGACAACGCCACCATGATCCGGGCCATTGAGGCCAGCGGTGCGGAGGTGGTCACGGTGGCGGTTCGGAGGGTGGATCTGGATCGTACCAAGGAGGAGGGGGTGTTGTATCACCTGGATCCGGAACGATTCTTCCTCCTGCCGAACACGGCTGGATGCTACACGGCCAAAGAGGCTATACGCTACGCCCGTTTGGGGAGGGCCGCCGGAATGACCGACTTCGTGAAGCTGGAGGTCATCGGTGACGAGAACACCCTCCTCCCGGATCTCCATGCCACCCTCGAAGCTGCCAGGATTCTGGTGGATGAGGGCTTCAAGGTCATGGCCTATACCACCGATGATCTGGTCACCGCCCTCCGCCTGGAGGACGCGGGCTGTGTAGCCGTCATGCCCCTGGCCAGTCCCATCGGGAGCGGGCTGGGCCTGGTGAACCCCTTCTATATTCGGGAGATCAAGCGCCGACTTCAGGTGCCGGTCATCGTGGATGCCGGCGTGGGAACTGCGTCCGATGCCTGTGTCACCATGGAGCAGGGGGTAGACGGGTTGCTCATGAATACCGCCATCGCAGCCGCCCGGGATCCCATCTCCATGGGCCGAGCCATGCGCCTGGCTACGGAGGCCGGCCGCCTGGCCTTCCTGGCGGGACGCATGCCATCCCGGGAGATGGCGGTGCCTTCGTCGCCCACTACGGGGATGTTGGACTGAAGGGGTCCACCCGGGGAGGGCCCAGAGCGGCCGTCCTGGATATCCTGGCTGCGGTGGAGCGGGGCAGGCGGCTGGATCTGGCGTTCCAGGACGCGATTCGTCCCTTTCCCGTCCGGGAGCGACGGTGGGTTCAGGAGGTGAGCTATGGGACTGTGCGCCTGCGAGGCCGCTTGGATCATCTGCTGGCCCTCCACCTCACCGGAAATCCACAGGGGCTGCCTCCCCGTGTGCGACAGCTGCTGAGGGTGGGCGCCTACCAGCTGCTGTATATGGGAGGGGTACCTACCTATGCCGCCGTGTCCGAGACGGTGGACCAGGCCCGGTCCGTGGCCAGGGGTGGCTTTGCCCCCCTGGTCAACGGGGTGCTTCGCTCGTTGGCCCGCGACGGTGGGGGTGCGGACCGGTTCCCCTCCTCGAAGGAAGACCCGCTGGCCCACCTCACCACCTGGGGATCCCATCCATCCTGGCTTGTGGAGCGCTGGCTGGCACGATGGGGGCCCGAGGCCACCCACGCTGTGGTGGAGGCCAACAACCAGGTGCCGGCCCTCCATCTACGTCCCATCGGCCTGTCCGTGGAAGAGGCCATGGCTCGACTGGGCTTGGAGAGCCCTCAAGGGGAAGGCGAAGCAGAGGCGGACACGGCTTCCGACTCCTCGCCGTTCGCCGGAGCCGAAGCTCTCCCCCAGTGGGGGTGCATCCGCCTCCCTTCCAACACCGATCCGGGAGCGGTGTTGGCGCTGGTTCCAGGGATCATCCAGGATCCAGCGGCCTCCCGGGTGAGCCACTTGGTGGAGCCTGTGGGGAAGGGGCCTGTACTGGACCTCTGTGCCGCGCCCGGGGGAAAGGGGCTTCCCCTGGCGGCCCAGGGCGCCTATGTGGTGGCGGCGGATCTCTCTCCCGTTCGCCTCCGCCTGACACGACAGAACCGAGACCGATTGGGATTGCATGTGGGACTGGTGGCCGCGGACGCAGGGCAGCCCCCTTTTCTCCCCGCACCGGTGGTGATCCTGGATGCTCCTTGTTCGGGCACCGGCACCTTCTCCCGGCACCCTGATGCCCGTTGGCGGCTCTCCCAAGGGAGCCTTTCGGCCATGACAGCGGTTCAGGATCGGCTCCTGGACGGTGCCGCCCGGGTGGTGGCCCCGGGGGGGCGCCTACTCTACACCACCTGTTCCATGGAGCCGGAAGAGAATTGGGAGCGCGTTGAGGCATTTCTGGCGCGTTGGGGTATCTTTGAGATGGAGTCGGACAGCGGGGGGATGGAAGGTCCGCTGGAACTCCTTCCCGGAGATGGAGGAACCGATGGGGCTTTTGGCACCCTGATGCGGAGGAAGGCATGAAGCTGGGAGGATCCATGGAGCGGAGGCGATCCAGGGGCAAGGTGGGGCGTCGTCCCGCCAAGACCTCCCGGGGAAAGCGCCGCCAGGGCAGGGGCCAGGGATCCCACACGTTCTGGGCGCTCCTTTTCGGGGGGATCCTCCTTTCCCTGTCGGGATCGGGGGTGGGGTATCTCTTTGCCACGAAGGTATTGTTCCCATCCCCGGAGCGGGACGTGAGCGGTCTGGTAGCCGTGCCCCGGGTGGTGGGAATGGACGAGTCGTCGGCCCGAAGTCTCATTCTGGCAGAAGGACTCATCACTGGCCCTGTGGATTCCCTCCGTCATCCCACGGTGCCCCGGGGAAGCGTGCTGGGGCAGAGTCCCCTTCCAGGTCAACTGTCCAGGGGCCAGGGAGAGATCCGGATGACGGTGTCGTCGGGGCCGGAGATCCGGCCTGTACCGGACGTGTCCCGACTCCGGGCCGATCGGGCCATCACCGTGTTGGAGGCTTCCGGCTTCCAGGTGCTGGCAGACAGCGTGGAGTCCGAACTACCCCAGGGGCGGGTCATCTCACTGGCGCCTTCTCCTGAAACGGCGGTGCCGTTGCCTGCGGAAGTCAGGGTTCTGGTGAGTCTGGGTCCTCCCCAGGTGGAGATGCCGGACCTGATGGGGATGGAGGAGGAAGAGGCCCGCCTCCTGCTGGATTCCCTGGGGCTCCAGCTGGGAGAGGTGGAATCCCGATTCCGCTTTGGCCTGAACCGGAGTCAGGTGCTGGAACAGGACCCGCCTGCCGGCATTATGGTGGAGCGGGGGTCTGCCATCCGTTTGGTGGTGGGGCGGAGGGGAATCTTTTAGGAGCGTGTCCGGGTAATGGGGTGCGGCCGCGCGCGGGGGTCTTGCACCTGTG
>JBBDRI010000049.1:0-21032 GCA_040905545.1 Gemmatimonadota bacterium
ACAGGTGCAAGACCCCCGCGCGCGGCCGCACCCCATTACCCGGACACGCTCCTAGAAGGATGGGGTCATGACGCAGAGAGGTCCCGGCTTCACTTATTCCCACCCGGATTCCCCAGAATCCTCACCCCATTTTCCCCACCTCTACGTTCACCTGCCTTACTGCCGTCGCCGATGCCCCTACTGTCATGTGGCAGTGTGGGAAACCTCCTCCCAGGTGCCCCTCCATGGCTTGCTGGCGGCGGTTCTCCAGGAAATGAGGACATTGCGGGGAGAATTGGGGGAGCCCCTGACCAGCCTCTATGTGGGAGGGGGCACGCCCTCCTTTTTCCCCGAGGGGACCATGGCTCAACTGGCCGATACTCTGGGGGTCCGGAGCCTGCCTTTCGGAACGGAGTGGACCGCCGAAGCCAATCCCGAAGACATCTCACGGGGCCGGTTGGACGCCTGGAAGCGCGTCGGTGTCACGCGGCTTTCCCTGGGGCTTCAGTCTCTGTCCCAGTCGGTGCTTCAGGCCCTGGGTCGGAGCCACGATGCCACCGAGGGAATTCGTGCCCTGGAAGGGGTGGCTCAAGGGGAGTTTGCCAGTTGGAATGTAGATCTCATCCTGGGCCCAGGCCTGGGAGGGATGCCGCGGCTGGAGTCTGACCTTCGCCGGATCCTCTCCTTTTCTCCCCCCCATGTGACCCTGGCCATCCTTGAGCCGGGGGAGCTGGCGGTGACGGACGTCGAGTGGGAACAAGCCTTTCCCGACACATACCTCCAGACCCGGACCCGGTTGGAGGAAGCAGGCCTCCTTCCGGTGGATGGTGTTCATTTCGCCCGGAAGGGCCACGTGAGTCTACATGGGCAGGCACCTCGGTTGGGCGAGGGTCTCCGGGGGGTGGGTCCCGGCGCCCATTCCATCCAGGGAGGCCATCGCTTCTGGAACCTGGACGATCCGGCGGCATATGCACTCACGGTGGAGCGGGGTGAATCCCCGCAGGCTGGTGAGGAGCATGTGTCGTCTGCCGCCCGTCGGCTGGAGGCCATCCACCTGGCCCTGGCCAGTGCCGACGGGCTTCTGGCGGGTCCTCTCACCCCGGCGGGCGAAGCCATGGTGGCCCGGTGGATCCGGAGCGGATGGTGCCGTTGGGACGGCAGACGGGTACACCTTACAGGAGAGGGGTGGCTTCGCCTGGACACCTTGACCCTGGAATGGGAGGGCCATCTTCCCCCGCTGTGAATCGGCGGGTGACGCTTGACCGCCCTCGACGTGGCCGGAGATCTTCATCCCATGAGCATCAAGAGCCCAGATATGGATCCGATTCACGGCAGTGACCTGTCAGACCGGGAACGGCTGGTCCTGGAGGCCGTGATCCGCACTTATGTGGAAACTGCGGAACCGGCCGGGAGTCGTAATGTGGCCCGGCGACACTCCTTTGGGGTGGCGCCCGCCACAGTCCGCAACACCATGAGCGACCTGGAGGAAAAGGGATATCTGTTCCATCCCCACACGTCCGCCGGACGGATCCCCACGGATACCGCTTATCGGGTTTTCGTGGACCATCTCATGCACCCTGCCCGGATTACGGTTGCCGAGCGGGAACGGTTGGTCCAGGAGTTGGATCTGGAGTCATCCTCGGGGGTGGAGCGGTTGGTGAGGCGCACCACCCGAGCGCTCTCTCTCCTGTGCATGGAGCTGGGGGTGGCGGTGGCGCCTCGATTGGGAGAGGCCGTTCTGGAGCGATTGGACCTCATGCAGGTCTCCCAACAGAAGGTGCTCCTGGTGGCCACCATCCAGAGTGGATTCGTTCGCACGGTCTACGTGGATCTTCCCGGCGACGTACCTTCCGATACCCTGGTCACTCTCACGCTCATCCTGAATGAGCGGTTGGCGGGACTCACGTTGCAGGAAATCCGGGATACGCTTCCGGCGCGCCTCAGGGATTCCGGCTCCGAGGAGCTTCCGGGCTCGGATGAGTTGCTCAACATCTTCATGCAGTCCGGAGCGGAACTCTTTGATCCTCCCGGGGATGGAGATTCCCACGTCCACCTGGGGATCGCCAGCGTACTGGCCAACCAACCGGAGTTCAACTCCGGGGAAAGGCTGAAGGGGCTCATCGAGCTCACGGAGGAAAGGGGCCTTCTGGCCGAGGTGCTGGGGGGGCGAGACCATCAGGCGGGAGGCTTGCAGATCACCATCGGTGGGGAGCACAGTGAGCTCCGGTTGTCCGACTTCACCCTGGTGACCAGCGAATACAGGCTGGGCGGTATGAAGGGGGTTATCGGGGTCATCGGACCCACCCGGATGCCCTACGAAAAGGTGGTGGCCATTGTGGACTATACCACTACACTCATCAATCAGATTCTGGAATGAACCGGGCTCTCCATGACCGGCCAGGCCGGTACCAGAGGAGCCATCAGGGGATAGATGACGGACTACTATGAACTCCTGGGCGTGGCCCGGGGGGCGTCAGCTGACGAAATCAAAAAGGCATATCGCAAGCAGGCCCTGAAATACCATCCGGATCGGAACAACGGATCGTCCGATGCCGAGGAGAAGTTCAAGGCCGTCACGGAGGCGTATGAGGTCCTTCGGGACACGGAGAAGCGTCAGATCTATGATCAGTATGGCGCTGAGGGGCTTCGTCGCGGTGGTGCGGGGGGGGCTGGCTTCCAGGGCTTCGACTTCGCCGAAGCCATCAACATCTTCATGCGCGATTTCGGCGGCATGGGCGGTAGGGGTGGCTTTGAGGAGGTGTTTGGAGGTGGGCGCCGACGGGGCGGCGGCGGTCGCCCCGTCCGACGGGGTCAGCACATCAAGGTACAGGTGCCCCTGACCCTCGGCGAGGTGCTCACGGGGGTGACCCGCACCCTGCGCGTCTCCCTGCTGGATCCGTGCGAGAGCTGCTCGGGCACCGGGGGGAAGGGTGGTGCCGTGCCTAGCCCTTGCGCCACCTGCGGCGGTTCAGGCCAGGAACAGGTGGTCCAACGTTCCATTCTGGGTCAGATGGTTTCGGTGCAACCTTGCCGAAGCTGTGGGGGCGAGGGGAGTGTCATCCAGGATCCGTGCACGTCCTGCCGGGGCGATGGCCGAACCCGCCAACAGCGGGAAGTGGAGGTGGAGATCCCTCCGGGGGTTTCGTCTGAACACTACATCACCCTCAGGGGGAAAGGCCACGCAGGTCCCCGGGGCGGGCCTCGGGGCGACATCGCGGTTCTCCTGGAGGTTCAGGAGGACCCCCGGTTCCACCGAGAGGGGGACGACCTTCTCCTCCATCTTCCCGTGACCTTCAGCCAGGCAGCTCTGGGGGATGAAGTCGAGGTGGAGACGTTGGATGGCATGCTGGACCTGGAAATTCCCGCGGGCACCCAGAGCGGTGAGATCGTGCGCGTTCGGGGTCGCGGCCTTCCCCGCCTCCAGAGGAGTGGCCGGGGGGACCTCCTGGTGCGGGTGCTGGTCTGGACCCCGCAGCGCCTCAGCAAGGAGCAGCGCGAGGTCTTCCAGCGGCTGAGGGAAACGGAGGAGTCGGCGCCGGAGCGAGTGGAGGAAGACGAGGAGCGCAGGGGGTTCTGGAGCCGGGTGAAGGAGGCCTTCACCGCGGGATGATTCCTCAGCGGTGGTTGGTGCTCTCCGTCCGGAGTTCGGACGACCTTGCCAACGATATCCTTCCATCGGCACTGGTTGCTCTGGGGGGACGGGCCGTCGTGGAAGATGCAGACGGGTGGTTCACCACCCATCTCATTCCCCAGGCGGAAGGGTCGGCATCGGGGGCCCCCGGGGATGAAGGGGGCGGGGACCAAGAGGCAGAGCTGGGTTCGCCGCGTTGGGACTCGCGTCTCCGGGAAGAGGTCCAGCGGGAGTGGGGCCTTCATGACGTGGAGCTGCGACATAGCTGGCAGGAGCACGGGGATTGGGCAGAACTCTGGAAACAGGGTTGGGAGGCCCGGCATGTCTCCCCCAGGCTCATGGTGGTGCCCACCTGGATCGAGCTCCCCCCGCTTCCAGATGTCTCGGTACGATCTCTGCGGGTGGATCCAGGCATGGCTTTCGGGACTGCTGAGCATGCAACAACCCGGGGTTGCCTGCGGCTATTGGATGGGGTGATCCGAGGCGGCGAGACCGTCCTGGACGTGGGAGCCGGGTCTGCGATTCTCTCGGTGGCTGCCGTGCTTCTGGGAGCAAAGGGTGCGGTAGCGGTGGAGGGAGACCCCTTGGCCTGCCCGGCTGCCCGGGAGAATGTGGAACTGAACGAAGTGGCCCATGCGGTGGAGGTGGTGGAGTCGTGGGTTTCACCGGAAGATCTTCAGATGTGGTCCGGGAGAGACGTGGTCCTGGCCAACATCGAGACGGGAGTTCTCCTCCCCCTGATGGACGGGTTGGCGGGGGCGTTGCATCCAGGCGGTGCCCTCATCCTGAGTGGGATCCTCCTGGAGGAGGTCCAAACGGTGAAGGACGCCGCCAGCGCCGCCGGTCTTCGATGGGAGGCCGAGGATCAGGAGGGGGCATGGTGGAGCGGTCTCTTTCGTCGAGACATGCGAAGCTCCTCTCAGCCCTCACCCTTTCCATCCAACGCGTGAGTTCCCGGGGAGAGCGAGTGTCCACGGCCTGGCCCAGGATCACCATGGAGCGTCGAAGAATACGGTGACCCTTGCTGGGTTGGACTTCGGGTGGGAGAAGGAGGACCACCCAGGGTTCCCGGAGCATGAGGCCCCCCAGCGCGGTGAGAGGGGACGATTCATATTCTGCGGCGTCCCCTTGTTCCAGGCTGGCGTCCGTGGGATGATCGGGCTGCCGGGCTCTGGGAGAGGAGAGCCACCCCTCCAGGGTGCCCGGGAAGGGGATGATCCGGTACCGTTCCGGGAAGACTTCCAGCATCCGGAGCAGAACTCCGGGAGTCAGGGGGGCTCCTGGCACGGCTCGTCGCAGGAGCTCCAGCACCTCGGAAAGGGGTAGCGTGGAGGCGGGATAGCGGCCCAGGGTACTTGCGGCGATGGCGTCCAGGTCTCGCATGATGGGGCTCCCGGGGGAAGATGGATGAGGACCATGAGAGATTGGGAAATGGAGCGCGCCAGGGACATGGCGAGATGGGACAAGTTGAGTTGGAAGGCCTTCCAAGGTCTACAGGAGGGGGAAAATGGGTGTTGAGAATTGTGTCTTCTGCAGGATCGTGGCAGGGGAGATCCCTGCGGAGGTGGTGCATCGGGACGAGGAGGTGCTGGCATTCCAGGATCTGAGCCCCCAGGCACCCGTTCACATCCTCATTATCCCGCGCCGGCATGTTCCGTCGCTGGCCGAGCTGGATGACGACGATGGAGATTTGGCGGGGCGCCTGCTTCTGGTGGCCAGACAGGTGGCCCGGGACCAGGGGGTGGAGGCGAATGGATTCCGCCTGGTGGCCAACACCGGAGCGGATGGCGGGCAGTCGGTAGACCACTTGCACTTCCATCTACTGGGAGGAAGGTCCCTGGGTTGGCCCCCTGGATGAGGTCTCCGGTGACGTGGCATGAGGCTTCCCGGGAGCAGGTCAGGGTCTGCCGTGCGACCCGCTGGGAAGGGCCCGCCGTTCGTTGACCCCCCCTTCTGCCGAAGGTAGTTTTCACTACTGTAGCTCAGTCACGGCGGGAACGAACGGGAGGAGGGTCTGGTGTCCACATCAGAGAACGATCTGAAGGCGACATTGCAGGCGGCCCTCATGGCAGCTCGGAAGGAGCGGGATCGGCTGCGAACGTTGGTGCTTTCCACCTTTCTCTCGGAGGTGCGAAACCGCGAGATCGAGGAGAAGGGCCCACTCTCTACGCCCCAACTCCATGCGTTGCTGGCCAAGGCTGTAAAGCAACGGGAAGATTCGGCCCATCAGATGCGCGAGGCCCAACGGCCCGAGCTGGCGGAGAAGGAAGAGGCGGAAGGGGCCATTCTCCAGGAGTTCCTGCCTCCCCCCCTCACGGACGAAGACGTTCGTGCCCTTGTGGAAGCAGCCGTGGCCGATGGTGCTGCCGACATGGGCGCCATAATGGGTCGGCTCATGCCCCAGATCCGGGGGCGGTTCGACGGGGGCGCTGCCAATCGGATCGTCCGGGAGGTGCTGGGAGCGTGACCCCGGCAGGCGCCTGCGCCCCGGGTACCGCCCCCACGGGCGCTGGCCAATCGGCCAGCGCCCGTGGTCGTTCCGGAATGGATCACGCCCTGGAAGTGCTGAACTTCCAGCGAGTGCTGGAAGCGGTGGCCCGGCGGGCCGGGAGTGCCCCGGGTAAGGAGCGAATCCTGGCCCTCCGGCCTTCCGCCCACCGGCCTTCCGTAGAGGCAGAGTTGGCTCGTGTGGCTGCGGCCGGTGACTTTCTGACCTCCCGACCGCAATGGAGTCCGCCGCCCTGTCCCGATGCTCGCCGGGGTCTTCGACGCTTGCAGGCCGCTGGGGCCCTCCTGGATGGGGAGGATCTGCTACAGGCCGGTGGATTACTCCAGTCGGCCCGGCTTCTCCGGGAGGCGCTGGACCAGGGAGTGGATGTGCCCCTCATCCGGGAGCTGCTGCAGGACCCACTCCTGGTGGTGCCGGCTCTGGAGCGCGAGTTGCTGGGAGCCCTGGAGGATGACGGCAGCTTCCGGGATGGTGCGTCGCCCGAGCTGACCCGGATCCGCCGACGCTTGCGGGGGCTCCACGGTGCTTTGGTGAAGGAGCTGAACCGGTTTGTGGCTTCCCTACCAGAGCGGTGGGTGGTGCCCGACGCATCCGTGAGCATCCGGGACGGCCGCTACGTGGTGCCCCTTCGCCGGGAGGCAAGGGGCGAGGTGGGCGGGGTGGTGCACGGCGAGTCGGCCACCGGCGCCACTCTTTTCGTGGAACCGCCGGTGGCGCTTCAGCGCATGGCTGAATTGAGTGAGCTGGAGCGGAGTGAGGAACGTGAGATCCAGAGGCTGCTGGCCCATTTCACCCAGCTTCTTTCCGGCTTGCAAGACGAGCTGTCGGCGTCCCAGGAGGCCCAGATCCGCTTCGACACCCTCCAGGCCCGGGCTCGCATGGCGCGGGAGTGGGACGGACACTCTCCCGGCTTCCTCCCCGAGGGTCCGTCACCTCTCCGCATCGTGGCAGGGCGGCACCCCCTCCTGGTTCTCCAGGATGAGGAGGTGGTGCCCTTCAACCTGGAGCTGGATCACCAGGAGCGGGCCATGGTGGTTTCCGGCCCCAATACCGGGGGGAAGACCGTCCTACTCACGGCGGTGGGCTTGATTTCGGCCCTGGCCCAGGCCGGCGTGGTCCCTCCCGTGGGCCCCGGCACCCGGCTTCCCATCTTCCGGGACTTCTTCGTGGATATGGGAGATGAGCAGTCCATCCAGCGCTCCCTCTCCACCTTCTCCGCCCACCTCATGAACGCTCGCGCGATTCTGGATGGTGCGGGACCGGGATCCCTGGTTCTTCTGGATGAAGCAGGCACAGGTACGGATCCGGCTGAAGGTGCGGCTCTGGCCCGGGCGTTGGTGGAGGAACTGGTGGCCAGGGGAAGCAGGGTGATCCTCACTTCCCATCTGGGTGCCTTGAAGCGGATGGACGAGGACGGAAGCGGTGTGGTGAATGCCTCGTTCCAGTTCGACTCCCAGAGGATTCGACCCACCTATGAACTGGTGAAAGGGCGCCCTGGGCGCAGCTACGGACTTCTCATGGCCCAAAGGCTGGGGCTCCCCCCGGACCTCCTCCGACGGGCCCGGGAGGTTCTGGGAGAGACGGAAGTACAGGTGGAAGAACTCCTTTCCCGTCTGGAGACCAGGGAGCGGGAACTCCAGGGAGTGGAATCCCGCGCGCGCCGGGACCAGGAAGAGGTGGCCCGACTGCGAGAGGAGCTGGAGACTCGTCAGGCCGCTATCCGTCAACGGGAGAAGGAGCTGGAGAAGCTGGGGCGCACCGAGGCCCGAAAGTATCTCCTGGAGGCTCGAGCCAGGGTAGAAGAGGTGATCCAGGGAATTCAGAGCGAAGCCGGGGAGTCCGTGTCGTTGGGTCCCGAAACCATCCGCGAAGCTCGGCGGGCCGTGGAGGATGAGGCATCCCGCCAGCACCAAGCTACCCCCGGTTCCACCACCCCGGCATCCCCTGGAGGGTCGAGGTCGGGGGGGAGCCTCGCTCTGCGCCCGGGAGCCCGAGTGCGGTTCGGAGCCGAAGGAACTCTGGGGCGGGTGGCTGAACTGCGAGACGGACGGGTGGCGGTGGAGGTGGGAGGTCTCAGGCTCCATCTTCCGGAATCGGATGTGGAGGTGGTTCCCCCTGCTGGAGCCAGCTCCAGCCAGGCCGGCGGAAGCCCGGGAAAGCCAGCTGTGGAGGGCTGGGAGGGACCCCAGACCGACGCGTCGCCGGAGGTGGATTTCCGCGGGCTCCGGGTGGAGGAATTGGAGATGGAGCTACCCCGGGCTCTGGATGGGGCGGTGATGGGTGGACTTCACCTCCTCACCATCATCCACGGGAAGGGCACCGGAGCGCTTCGGGGAAGGGTGGCTGAGCTCCTCCGGGAAGATCCCCGGGTGGCGGAAGCCCGCTCGGGTGCCCCTGCTGAGGGAGGCACGGGTGTCACGGTGGTGACCTTTCGATGAAGTCCGGACGAGCTCTGGAGCACCGGTCATGATCTCCGACGAGCAGGTGGAAGAGGTCCGGGCCCGAGCCGATCTGGTGGATCTGGTGGGCGAGGTGGTGCCCCTGAAGAAGTCCGGCAAGGACTTCAAGGGGAAATGTCCCTTCCACGACGACCGGACTCCCTCATTCTATGTGGTTCCCACCAAGGGTATCTACAAGTGCTTCGGGTGTGGAGAATCTGGGGACGTCTTTTCATTCTTCATGAAGCGCCAGGGTATGGATTTCCTGGACGCGGTGCGACACGTGGCCCAACGGGCAGGGGTCGCCCTGAACGAAACCACTGCGAATCGAGCGGAGGAGGAGGCTCTCCGGCCCTTGAAGGAGGCGAACCACTTCGCCCGCGACTTCTTCCACCAGCAACTCCTGGATCCCTCGGTGGGCCGGCGGGCCCGGGCATATCTGGAGAAGCGCGGCATCCGTCCGGAGATCTGGGAGCGATTTGAACTGGGGTATGCCCCCGACGAATGGCGGGCCCTACGGGATGCCGCCGCCGGCCACGGAATGGAGGATGAGGTACTGGAAGTGGCCGGCCTCCTGGGGAGGAGCGATAAGAATCCGGAACCCTACGATCGTTTCCGAGACAGGATCATCTTCCCCATCCACGCCATGGGTGGCCAGGTGGTGGCCTTCGGTGCGCGGGTGCTGGACGGTGCCCGGGAAGGCGCTCCCAAGTACCTGAATTCTCCCGAGACTCCCCTCTACACCAAGGGCACCATTCTCTATGGGCTTCATGGAGCCCGGCATTTGATCCGGAAGGAGGGGGTGGCCGTGGTGGTGGAGGGCTATATGGATCTGGTGGCGCTGGCCGCCCACGGTCTGGAGACCGTGGTGGCCACCCTGGGCACGGCTCTCACCACGGAGCAGGCGGAGTTGCTTCGACGCTACACCTCCCGAGCCATGCTCCTCTTCGATTCGGACGCAGCGGGTTTGAAGGCCACCTTCAGGGCCGGAGACGCTCTTCTGGCCGCCCGGGTGCATCCTTCGGTGGTTACCCTTCCCAGGGGAGAGGACCCCGACTCCGTGGTGGGAAGGGAAGGTGCCAAGGGACTCCAGGTGTATCTGGATCAGGCGGTGGATGTACTGGACCGGAAGCTCCAGCTGCTGGAAGAGCGCGACTACTTTTCCACCCTGGATCAGACCCGAACCGCGGTGGACCGCCTTCTCCCCACCCTTCGAGCTGCCGCAGATCCCACCCTGCGCGATCTGTACATCGCCAGGGTGGCAGAGCGCACGGGTGTGCGGAGGGAGACGCTGGAGCAGGAGGTGGCATCTGCTCCACCACCGTCGATTCCGCAGGCCGGTTCCCATGGGCACGGTGCCGGGACAGCCGGCGGCGGCGCCCGGATGGGAGGGGGTGGGCGTTTCCGAAGTGCGCCTGCTCTTCGGATGCACACCCTCCCCCCGTCCTGGCGTATGGGGGGGGAAAGGGCCCTTCTCATGGTGCTCCTCCGGGACCGGAGCTGGTTGGATCGGGCGGCTGAGAGGGTAGGACCCGACGACTTCCGCGATCCGGCCTACCGAAACCTGTTCCAGGCTCTCCTGGACGATCCGGACCTCCAGGGACCTTCGGAGGGGATGGAGCCGTCCGTGGCCCGGCGACTGGTGGAATTGAATTCAGATCCTGAGGCGTTGGTCCACGCCGGTCGGATTTTTGAAGATGCCGTGGGCGAAATGCTCCGCCACTCGGGGGAGCAACGCCTGCGGGATCTGGATGCCCGGATGAAGGCAACGGATGACCCGAAAGAGCAGGAGGCGCTGGCCCAGGAGAAGCTGAGGATCCGCCGGGAGGCGGGGGTGGGACTCCGAGGGACCTGAGCCCCGGAGCCGGGTTGGGCGTACGCCCAATCGGGAACGATGTGGGAGAGGAGGGGTGCTTCTCTCCTGACGAAATGGAACCTGACCCAAGGGAGATCATGTCGGATAATGTCTACGATTCGCTGAAGGCACTCCAGGAGGTGGACGAAGAGGTGTTGCGCATTCGTCAACGCATCCAGGAGGCAGAGGAAGAGATGCTGGTGGCGGAGGAACCCGCCCTTGCCCTGGAGGCGGAACTCAAGGCCGCCCGGGAGCGTCTGGAGCGGGTGCGGGCCGAAGAACGGGGCCTGGAGCGTTCCGTCGAGGAGAAGAGCCATCGCCTTACCAAGGTGGGCGAGCGGTTGAAGCAGGTGCGAAACGTCCGGGAGGAGTCGGCTGCCACCCTGGAAAGGGACATGCTGAAGCGTTCCCTGGAAGCTGTCGAGCAGGAGGCCATGAGCCTGCTGGACGGCATCCGCAAGGCGGAGCTCCAGGTGGACGATCTGGGTACGCGCACCCAGGAGGAACGGGATGCGGTGAAGCCTCGAACGGCCGAATTGGAAGCCGAGATCAAAGCGGCGAAGGCGGCGCTGGCCAAGCTCCAGACACGCAGAAATGAGCGCCTGGAGGGGTTGGGTGACGTTCAGAGACGGGTTTACGAGAGTTTCCACGCCGGGAAGCGCACGGTGGTGGTGGCCCATCTCACCCATGACGGGGCCTGTGGCAACTGTTTCGGAATGGTCCCCCTGCAGCGCCAGAGTGAGATCCGACAGGGCGAGTCGCTGGTCCGATGTGAGGCTTGCGGGGTGATCCTGGCTCCCCCGGAGGAGGTGACAGCCCCCCCCGGCGACGACGAGGCGTGATTCAGCCTCCCGCACCCGACGGACTTCCTCCCCCACCGTCTTTCTCCTGGGATCTCTGCTCGCCTCCCGACAGTGCACTCGTTCGTCGGCTGGAGGGTGAACTTTCCTTACCGTCAGTCATCTGCCGTCTCCTGGTGCAGCGGGGGTTGGGAGATCCCCAGGAGGCCCGAGGGTACCTTAGACCCCGATTGGAGGCCCTTCCTTCGGCCCGAGTCATGGCGGGTGCCCCGGAAGCGGTCAACCGGCTGGCGCGGGCGCTCTCCCAGGGAGAGACCATCCTCGTGCACGGCGACTACGACGTGGATGGAGTGGCCGGCGCGGCACTCTTCACCCGGTGGCTGGGTCGACTGGGTGGGAAACCCGTTCCCTTTGTGCCCCATCGCATTCGAGACGGGTACGATCTGGGCGACGGAGGGATACGCCGGGGGGTGGAGGCGGGGGCGACCCTCCTGGTGACTGTGGATTCGGGGATTCTGGCCCACGACGCCGTGGCTCGGGCCACCGCCCAGGGGATGGACGTCATCGTCACAGATCATCATCAACCCGGCGACACCCTCCCGCCGGCCCTGGCGGTGGTGAACCCCAGTCGCAGGGACTGTCCCTATCCGGAGAAGGGGCTCTGCGGCACGGCGGTGGTGTGGAAACTCCTCACGCTCCTGGTAGAGGAGGTGGGTGGGGTGGATCCAAAGGAACTCCTTCCCTCTCTGGATCTGGTGGCCCTGGCCACCATCGCAGATCTGGTTCCCCTCACGGGAGAGAATCGTATTCTGGTGAGCTATGGCCTCCGGGCCCTGGCCGTGAGCCGGAATGTAGGGTTGCAGGCGCTGAAGGAGGTGAGTGGCGTGGGTGCTGGTGCGGTGACGGCCCGGGACGTGGGGTTCGGTCTGGGTCCCCGCCTGAACGCTGCCGGGCGGATGGGCGAATCGGAAGCCGCCCTTCGCCTTCTCCTCACCGACGACCAGAGGGAAGCCGCCGAGTTGGCTCGCAGACTGGATGGAGAGAATATCATCCGTCGGGAGGAAGAGCAGCGGACCACCGGGGAGGCCCTGGCCGGCCTGGCCCGGGATTTCCGACCGGAGCGGGACTTCGGGCTGGTGGTCTGGGGAGAGGGTTGGCATCCCGGGGTCATCGGAATCGTAGCCTCTCGCCTGGTGGAGAGAGTCCATCGTCCCACGGTGGTCATGACGCTGGATGGCCAGGGCGGAGGCAGGGGGAGTGCCCGGTCGGTGACGGGGCTCCATCTCACCCAGACGCTTCAGGGCTGCGCGGAGCATCTGGCGCGCTTTGGTGGCCATGCCCAGGCAGCCGGGATGGATCTTCGACCGGGACAGATCCAGGCCTTCCGCGAAGCCTTCAACCGGGAGGCGCGCATGGCGTTTGGCGGGCGAATCCCGGTGCCCGTTCTGCGCCTGGATGCCGATGTGCGACTGGACGAGATCACCCCTGAATTCGTCCGTTGGTTGGAGTATCTGGGCCCCCACGGGATGGGGAACCCCAGGCCTGTCTTTCGGGCCCGGGAGGTGGAGTCCGCCTCACCTCCCCGCCTGCTGAAGTCGGCTCATCTGAAGCTCCCCATGCGCCAGGGCTCCAGCCGGCTCGATGGGATAGGCTTCGGATTGGGAGTCCGCGTCCCTCCCGACGTCGTCCCCCGGGGCCCATTCGACGTGGCCTTTCAGTTGGCGGTCTCCACCTTCCGGGGAAGGGAGCAGGTAGAGGCCCGCATCCGAGACCTCAAGGCGCCCGGCGGCCCCATCCCGTGAGGATCGTGGCGGGGGAGTGGGGAGGGCGGCGCATCCGCACGCCGGCAGGTGATGCCACGCGTCCCACCACCGATCGGGTACGGGAAGCATGGATGTCCATCCTGGCGCCCCGGCTTTCCGGCGCCCGGGTTCTGGATCTCTTCGCCGGTTCCGGAGCCCTGGGTCTGGAAGCCTTGAGCCGCGGCGCGGCGGAGGCGGTTTTCGTGGAGAAGAATCCCCGGGCACTGGGAGTACTCAGAGACAACATCGCCCAGCTGGCCGCAGGCCCCAGGGCACGGGTCGTACCTGGCGACGTTCGCGCCTTCCTGGACCATCTGGAGCCCACGGCGCACTTCCATATCGCCCTGGCCGATCCGCCCTACGAGCAGGGGTGGGCCACCCGCCTCCTGGAGCAGTTTCAACAGAAGCCATTTGCCAGAGAGCTCTGGGTGGAGCATCGTACCGGAGAGCCCATTCCAGCCCTGCCCGGCCTCGCCCAGCGGCGCTATGGCGACACGACCCTCAGCAATCTCAGCGAGGAGACGGAATGAAGCGTCCGGATGTCCTTACTGCCATCTACCCTGGTTCCTTCGACCCCATCACCGCAGGGCATGAGGACATTGCTCGTCGGGCTCTGGGCCTGGCGGATCGGGTGGTGGTGGCGGTGGCCCGCACGGCCAGTCAGGCCAAGCAGCCCCTGTTTTCAGTGGAAGAAAGGTTGGAAATGCTGACGGAGGTTTTCCACGGGGAAGAGCACATCGAGTGCACTTCCTTCGAGGGACTGTTGGTGGATTTCGCCCGGGACCGGGGGGCCCAGGTGGTGGTCCGGGGGCTCCGGGCGGTTTCGGACTTCGAGTACGAGTTCCAGTTGGCCCAGATGAACCGACAGCTCTGGCCTGAGCTGGAGACCGTCTTCCTCACCCCGGGAACCCGTCACAACTTCCTTTCCGCCTCACTGGTCCGGGAGGTGGCGCGCCTGGGGGGTGATGTGACCTCGTTCGTAGCGCCCCAGGTGGCTCAGCGCCTGGCCGAGGTCTTCAAGTTGTGACCTTTTCAGAACGTCTCCGACACCGGGCCCGGGAGCATCCCCGGCGAATCGTCTTCCCCGAGGGTGAGGATGACCGGATCCTGGACGCGGTCCCTGTGCTGCTCCGAGACGGCCTCTGTCACCCGGTATTGCTGGGGGATCCGGAACGGGTGGCCCTGGGGCTCCAGAGCCGAGGGGTGAGGGGAGAACTGGTGGAGGTGGTGGCGCCGTGGCGGTTGGACGATGCAGAGCGCTATGTGGACCGGGTGCTGGCGCTCAGGCGTTCCAAGGGAATGGATGCCGCCGCCGCCAGAAAGGCCGTGGCGGACCCCCTCAACCGGGGAGCGCTCATGGTGGCCCTGGGGGAGGTGGCCGGCTCGGTGGCGGGGGTGGCGCATGCCACGGGAGATGTGATTCGGGCGGCCATTCGCTACGTGGGAACGGCGGATGGAATCCGGGTGGTGTCTTCCTCGTTTTACATGGAAGTGCCTCCGTTCCGAGGAGAGGGATCCGAGGTTCTCACTTTCACGGACCCGGCTGTGAATCCGGAACCCTCCCCCGAGGAATTGGCCCACATCGCCCTGGCAGCGGCTGAGGCCCGGCGAAAGGTGGTGGGAGACAGTCCCGTGGTGGCATTCCTATCGTATTCCACCAAGGGCAGCGCCTCCGGCTCCTCCGTGGACCGGGTGAGGAAAGCGGTGGAGTTGTTTCGGGACATGGCCCCCGGCGTTCCCGCCGATGGGGAATTCCAGGTGGACACCGCGCTGGTGGAGGCGGTGGCCCGACGGAAGGCTCCTGCCTCCGCCGTGGGCGGGGCAGCCAATGTGCTGGTTTTCCCGGACCTGAATTCCGCCAACATCGCCTACAAGCTCGTGGAGCGCCTGGCCGGCGCCCCGGCCATGGGACCCATCCTGCAGGGGCTCGCGCACCCGTGCAACGACCTTTCCCGGGGGGCTTCGGCCGAAGCTGTGGTGGGGGTGGCCTGTATCACCGGTCTCATGGCTTGACCGGGCCATAGGGGCGGCGCCGACGGCTGAACTCCCTTGCCGGGTTGACGGCCGAACTCCCTCGCCGGGTTGCAGGAATCAGAGGAATACCGCTATCGTTTTCTGCGAGGGCAGTGCATGTTCCTCCGGCATCTCCACCCGCCGGAGTCTCAACTCAGGGGAGGAAGGATGGCCTTTCAGGTTCAGACCGCCGATGAAGTGACGATCGTAGATGTGAATGGTCAACTCATCGTGGGAAATCGCCAGGAGTTGAAACAACGGGTTCTGGACGAACTGGACAAAGGTGCCCGCAAATTCCTCATCGACTTTTCCAACACCGGATACATCGACTCTTCCGGTTTGGGTGTCCTGGTGAGTCTTTCCAAGAAGATCAGGGAGGAGGGGGGAGAACTCCGACTCTCCGGGCTCAACGACGATCTTCGCACACTCTTCGAACTCACCAAGTTGGACACGCTGTTCCGCATTGCGGACTCCCGGGAAGATGGGTTGAAGGACCTCTGATCAGGCGGCCTGAGATGGCTCCCCGGGTAGACACGCGGATCTGGATGGAGGTGCCCAGTGAACTGGACTCCATCGAGGAGACGGTGAATCGCATTGTGGACTACTGTCTGGAGTGTCCTGACGATTGCCACGGAAGGATCCTCCTGAACTTCCGCGTGGGACTCATGGAAGCCTTGGCCAACGCCATCCTGTACGGCAACGGCCGGGATCCGGGCAAGCGGGTGCGTCTGGAAATCACCGCCAGGGCCTGCTCCATCACCGCTTGCATCACGGATGAGGGTCCGGGTTTCAATCCAGAGGCCGTGCCCGACCCCACTCGGCCATCTCACCTGGACCGAGAGGGGGGACGAGGCCTCTTCCTCATGCGTAAGCTCATGGATGAGGTTCACTACAACGAGCAGGGGAATCGGGTGACCTTGGTTCTCCGCTTGCAGGAGTTCGCTCAGGAGCAGGAAGAGGCCCGGGCATGACTCGGGGGCCATCGTCTCCGGGCGTGGTCCCGGAGGCGATCCCGGATGCCGTCCGAGAGACCCTCACCGAGTTCCGCGCCGCCCTGGAGCGCCCCATCTACCTCTGGGCCATGCCTGCGGATGAGCCTCCGCATCTACTGGATCCCGTCTTCGGAACGGGTGATTGCCCCCATGCCCCGGGACAGGGTACCCTGGTTTCCCTCCTCACCCGGGAGGGGCTTCCGCTGGCTGTGGAACTTCTGCCGGGAGGAAATGAGGTGCTGGCGCGGACCCTGGCAGGGACCGTGGCCCGCCTTCTGGATTTCGACCACGAAGTCCGGTACTTCACCTACGAGGTCTCGGAGCGGTATGAGGAGATCAACCTCCTCTACACCATCTCGGAGACCCTGGGGTCCGTCCTGGGACTTCCCGATGCTGCCCGGGCCATCTTGGTGGAGGTGTGTGATGTGATGGGCGCCCAACGGGGCTCTCTCTGGGTCCATGAGCCCCAGGGAGACCTCCTCCATCTGGTGGCGTCGGTGGGGGCGGAGGGTCTGGAAGGGCCTCTTCTGGTGCAGGACCCCTCGGCGGTCACTGCCCGCGTGTTTCGAGAGGGGCGTCCCTATATCGTCCAACCCCAGGATGCGGGGGTGCCCGAGGCGTGGGGAGACGTCGGTCACCCCGCCGACTCGGTCCTTTCGGTGCCCATCCGGTACACTCCTCCCCTGGGGGATGCGCGCACCGTGGGGGTTATCAACCTCCTGGGTCATCGCCAGGGAGAGGCGTTCTCATCCAGCGACCAGAAGCTTCTGTCGGCGATCGCCAGTCAGGTGGGCGCCGCTCTGGAGAACAATCGGTTGATCCGGGAGAGTCTTGAACGGGAGCGTCTCACCCGGGAACTGGAGCTGGCCCACAACCTTCAGATGAAGTTGCTGCCCCCCCTGGAGAAGATGGAGGGGGTGCAGGTAGCGGGAAGAGTGGAGCCGGCCGAATCGGTGGGGGGCGACTTCTACCATGTGCTTCGCCTCAAGGGAGAGCGTATCGGGATCATGGTGGGGGACGTTTCCAGCCACGGCTTTCCCGCTGCCCTCATCATGGCGTTGGTCATGAGTGCCGCCGCCATCTACGCCTCCGAGGTGGAGGGGCCCGAGGAGGTGTTGCGCCAGGTGGATGCCGCCATTCGGGATGAATTGGAGAGTACCGAGATGTACCTCACCCTCTTCTATGGCGTGGTGGACTCCAGGGCCGGCACCCTCTCCTATTCCAGCGCCGGCCACCCACATGCCTTCCAGTTCAGCCAGGGAGGGCGGTCCCAAAGGCTGTCGGCCACCGATCCCCCCATGGGGATAGCCCCTGCGGGGCAGTACCAGTTGAACACCGTGGCCTGGGATCCCAGCCAGGATCTCCTACTCCTCTTCACCGATGGTCTTTCCGATGGGTTGGGTGGGGGGTCCTCCAACCGAGGTGAGGAGGTGGTTGTGGATTGGGTTTCCCGACACTTCAGCGATCCGCTGGAGTCCATCGTGAACACCCTCCTTCGGTTGGCGCCGGCCGAAGGTCTCACCAGTTGGGGGGGGCACGATGACGATGAGTCCACCCCGTCAGACGATCGCACCGTCCTCCTCCTCAGGAGCTGAGGGCAGAGGGCGGTGGCTTCCTTCCGGCCCAAGCGGTCGCTGGGTCAAAACTTCCTGGTGGACGGGAACCTACAGCGGAAAATTGTAGATGCGCTGGATCCGGAGCCAGATGATATCGTGCTGGAGGTGGGTCCTGGGCAGGGTGCCCTCACCCGGCATCTGCTGGGACGGGTCGGTCGCCTGGTGCTGGTGGAGTTGGATGATGAACTGGTGCAGCGGTGGCAGGCGGAGGCGGCGGCTCGTCCCCCGGGGGAAGTGGAAGTCATTCACCGGGATATCCTGAAGCTCTCCCTGGCAGATGTGCATCCCGAAGCCGGCCGTCTCAGGGTCATCGGGAACATCCCCTACAACATCACCGCTCCCCTCCTCTTCCATCTGTTGGAGCGACCCCGGCCCCAGGATATCCTGGTCATGGTGCAGCGGGAGGTGGCCCGACGCATCATGGCGCCACCTGGCGGGGGGGAGTATGGGGCCCTGTCGGTGGGGATACGAAGTGTGGCCGACGTGGTCCGCGTGGCGGAGGTGCCCCGGACGGCGTTCCGCCCAGCGCCTCGAGTGGATTCCACCGTGGTGCGCATTACGCCGCATCACCCCCCGCGGCTGGACGAAGATGCCGAGACTGCTCTGCGCACCCTCACCCGGGCTGCCTTCCAGTGGCGAAGGAAGCAGCTCCAACGGATTCTGCGGGACCATCCAGACCTGCGCCTGGATCCCCGGCTCCTGCCGGCGATGGAGGAGACCCTGGGTCGACCTCTCACCCTCCGCCCCGAAGCCCTCTCTCCAGACGAATTCGTTCGGCTCAGCGGGTTTCTCAGGACTGCTGGAGACGAGGCTGCTCGTTGACCGCGTCGGGGTGGGTGGGTCATATTGTGAAAGTCTTCACAAGCCCGGTACGGCTGGCAAGCCCGGTACGCCTGGCGCCGCTCAGCGCTGTATCGGGGGCCAACCATCCTACGCCGACGAGGGGTATCCGGCGCGGCTGGCCCTCTCCTCCAGACCTTGCTGCCGGTGTCTGCCACTCCACCTTCCCTGCCACCGTCCCGCCGAGCGTCGGACTCCACGGTCCGGAGGCTGTCGCTGTACCTCCGGTTCCTGGAGGACTTCCAGGCGGAGGGAAGGCAAACCGTGTCCAGTCGCCATCTGGCGTCTCGGGGCAGCACCACTGCCGCTCAGGTGCGGAAGGATCTCTCCCTCTTCGGCTCCTTCGGGAAGCGGGGGCTGGGATACGATGTACCACAACTGGCGGAGCGTCTCCGGGATATCCTGGGGTTGGCTCGGCCCTGGCGGGTGGCTCTGGTGGGTGCAGGAAGGATAGGCTCGGCCCTCTTCCACTATCCGGGTTTTCAGGAGCGGGGCTTCCAACTCACGGCCATTCTGGATGTGGCTACCCATCGGGTGGGCGAGTCGTGGGGAGCCATTCGGGTGCAGCACGTGGCTGACCTGGAGACGGTGGTTCGAGATGGACAGGTGGATATCGTGGTGGTGGCTGTGCCGGGGCCCGCCGCCCAGGAAGTGGTGGATCGAGCGGTGGCAGGGGGCGTGAAGGCCTTCCTGAACTTCGCCCCTGTGAGCTTGAAGGTGCCTTCGGGGGTGGCAGTGAACAATGTGAATCTGGCGGCGGAGTTGGAGGTCCTCTCGTTCCACCTGCTGGGACGGGATGCCAGGGAATGAACCCTTCGACGGGGCCGGCCTTGACTGCGGCATTGGCCCTCCTTCGGGAGGGGGAATGCACATCCGGGGAGGTGGCTGCCGGCGCCCTCGGCCTCCAGGGCCCCGCAGAGCTCCTGGATAAGGCCGTCCGCACCCTTCTTTCTTCCGATCCCCGGGTGGTGGAGGTAACTCCGGGAAGATGGCGACGAAGTGGCGCAGCGGATGGGGAACCGGGTCCTGGAGCCCTCAACCCGGCCCCTCCCCATACCTTGAAGGGCCTCCCCCTCCAAGCCCTTCCCTGGGTGGTGGTGGATGTGGAGACCACGGGAAGCGGAAGGGCTGAGGATCACCGCATCACCGAGGTGGCCGCTGTGGAGCTGAAGCCGGAGGGTCCTGGACGCCATTTCCAGAGTCTGGTGAACCCCCGGCGTCCCATCCCCCCCCGGATCGTGAAGCTCACGGGGATCCATGATGAAATGGTGCGGAGTGCCCCCACCTTCCGGGAGGTGGCTCCGAGTCTGGCCGCCTTTCTGGAGGGCCGGGTCTTCGTAGCGCACAACGCGCCGTTTGATTGGAGCTTTCTGGCCCGGGAGTTCCAGAGGGTGGGGGAAGCCTTTCCCATCATGCCCAGGGTCTGTACGGTGAGACTGGCCCGGCGGCTCTTGCCGGGCCTGGATCGCTACGACCTGGGCACCATCACCTGGGCGCTGGCTATCCCCGTGGAAGCCCGGCACCGGGCCCTGGGAGATGCGCAGGCCACGGCTCTGCTCATGGCCAGACTCCTGGACGAGGCGCGGCACCGGGAGTTGGCTGATCTTCCCTCCCTCCTGGACTATCGCCCATGAACTCCATGACTCCTCCTCCGAAAGTGCGAACGCGAATGGTAGGTGGGATCCGGATCCATATGCTGGAAGCGGGACTCCAGAGGTTGGACGGAGGGGCCATGTTCGGGGTGGTGCCTCGAACGCTCTGGGAGCGGCGCATCCCTCCCGACGCACTCCATCGGATCCCCCTGGCGCTCCGGTGCATGCTGGTGGAAGCTCCCGACGCCCTGGTGCTGGTGGACACGGGGCTGGGCAACAAGGAATCGGCCAGATTTCAGGAGATGTACGGAGTGGAGAACAAGGGAGAGCTCACGGCTTTGGAGGATGCCATCCGGGAAGCGGGCTTCCGGCCCGATGACGTGGATCTGGTGGTGAATACCCATCTCCACTTCGACCACGCCGGCGGAAACACGGTGCTCCAGCCCAGCGGAGACGTGGTTCCCAGCTTCCCCCGGGCCCAATACGTGGTGGATGGGGCCGAGTTGGCGTTCGCCGGAACCGCCAACGAGCGCACCCGAGCCAGCTACCTGCCCCACAATCTGGAAGCTATCAGTCAGGCCGGACTCTGGAGGGAGGTGGGCACGGAGGAAGAGGTGGAGGTAACCCGGGGAGTGCGGATGCTGGCTACTCCAGGACACACTCCCCACCACCGATCGGTGTTGGTGGGTGACGGCGCGGAATGGGCAATGTTCCTGGCCGACCTGTGCCCCACGGTGGCTCATCTCCCACTCCCATGGATCATGGGATACGATCTGGAGCCGCTGGTCACCCTGGAGTCCAAGCGGCGAGCATGGGAGAGGGCCCGGGACGAGGATTGGCTGCTCCTGTTCCAGCATGACCCACAGCTTCCATGGGGGCGACTGGACCCCCAACAGGATCGCCCCACGCTCCTAGAAGGCCGTTGAAGAAGTACAGGGACCACCGGGACGGGGTCTTGCGGTATC
>JBBDRI010000050.1:0-20639 GCA_040905545.1 Gemmatimonadota bacterium
GCGGGGGGGGTGCACCGTCCAGAGGTCGTCTCTCCTCCTCGCCGTAGCCCTGCTATGCCTCGTTGTCGTTCCTACTCTGCACAGGTGCAAGACCCCCGCGCGCGGCCGCACCCCGTTACCCGGACACGCTCCTAGTGTCCTGACTCGGAGATCCGTCGGCTATGCCGGTCGACGAATCCGTGAAGGGCCTTCACCAGCGCGCTGGTCTCCGCCGGGACCCAGAGCACTCGCTCGCCGTCCGCCTCCGGCGGCCCATCCTCCTCTCCCGGTTCGGCGATGAGGGCGGTTGGCCGGCCCGCCATCACGGCCATCGCCGCCAGAACGTCCAGATGCCCCAGGTAGGCGTCGGTGCCGCGTGCCAGCGCCATACGCTCGTGAAGGCTGAAGCCCCACGTGTGGATGGGGACGAGATTGGTGGGCGGGTCCGGCGCCTCCCCGTCCGCAGGCGATAGTTGAAAAAAATGAACCAGAGGGAACTCGGCGGCCAAGGGGCCTGCAAGCCACCCGGCGGAGGGTGGCAGATTGACACAAACCGCCAGATCGCTACCCACCAGGCGCTTGAGGAGGGTCTCTGCCTCTCGCAACGCCGGCGGCGGGAGCGTTACAGGGTGGTGCCCCCGTTGAACAAAGGCCCTGATCTCTGCCTGGCTCGGCGCGTCAACTTCCCCTCGTTCGTCCGCCGCTGGGTCCAGGCGGTCCGCCCGGGGCATCCACAATGGAAGATCATCGGCCAGCGCCGCCTCGTCCCAGTAGAAGGCAACGGACTCCACCCTGGGCGAGGCCAACAACACAGAGAAGACCTCATGGAGATGAGACGCCCGCCCCTGGCCCGGTAACAGGAGACAGGCGTCGAAGGGATACGGACTTCGTCTCGAACGGTCTGCAGTGACTCGGTCCAGCCAGAGCAAGGCCCCCGTGGGCGAGGCCTCCGTCTTCGCCTCGGCGATGGCGGCAAGGTACCGATGCCGCCGAAGCGTCCTCGCCCTGATGAGCGCGCTCATCACCGTGAAGATCAGCGACAGCGGGAACAGCCTCGGGGCCGCATGGATGACCCGGAGAACCAGTCTCTTGAGCCCATTCACCATGGGTTGTCCTTCCCGAGCCGCCCGCGCACCTCTTCGAAGAAGTCCAGCAGCACTTCGCGAGTCTCGGTTTCCCAATAGAGGATCTGGTTCTCGTGGGCGAAGTTGTAGTGGCGGGCTCCCACTTCCACGCCGGCGTACTTCGCAAACAGGTGCTCGATCTTCGTGATGACATAGGGAACGCCGCAGAAAGTGGCCATGGTGGCGAAGCCGCTCGAGGTGCCCATGAAGAGATGTGCCCGGTGCACCAGCGCCAGCTCGTGGCCCAACCCGAACCCCAGTGCCCGCGGCACGATAACATTCGGGAGACGAAGCAGGCTCCGGTACCACTCCGTATAGCCTCCGAGAACGAGGAACAACGTGTCGGGATGGCGCTGGGCCACCTCGGCCATGAAGACCTCCCACACCGGTAGCGGAGAATCCCGGTGCAGGTTCGCGGGCAGGAGGCCCAGCTCGCCCTGACGCACATTGATGGTTACCACGAAACGACCCGCACAGCGGTCCCGGAGGAAGGCGTCTGCCCAGGCGCCGTAGCCGCGGGGGGCCCCCAGCCATGGGAGCGTTCCTTGCCGACCGTAGTACCGGTCGATACGGCGATGCGAGATGAAGTCCAGCTGACCGTTGAGGTGGCTCAGGAGGCCAGGCCACATGGGCCGCCGTCGCAGTGCCTCCCGTGTGAGGAAGAGGTTGAAGGTGTGGGGGTTCCGGATAAGCTTGAGGGAACGGAGCCTGGGGCTGCAGAGGAAGGCCGGAAACAGGTTGTCCATCACCGTGACGTAGTTGTGGCTGTGGATGAACGGCTGGTAGTGGCTGGCGGGCCTGCGAGGGTTCATGACCAGGTATTGGTCCACCGCGTCGGCGCCCGTCTCGGCAGCTCGGATGTTGACGTTCATGGTCCACGTCAGCGCATCGCCCAGGGCATAGGGCCCGTAGGAAAAGTCGTAGATCCCGATCATCGTCCGTTCAGGTCGCGCCTGCGACATCGCTCCCTCCGGGTCCCGGGCCTGGACCTTGGCGCCACCTGTACACCAGGCGACGAACGGCCAGGCGCACCATTTGGGGTATGCATGGCTTGAGCACCCGCCAGCTTCCCCAGACGACCACGCGAGTGACCAGGCGAGGTGTGAGGTAACGCCGGTGCCGGGGGGAGGCCAGGAGCCACAGCAGTGAGCGGTAGCGCGGCGGATGGGGCAGAAGCGCGCTGGCCCGGAACGCCGGCGCGACGTCCCGATACGACGGGGAGTCCAGGAGGTCTACCATACGGTGGAGCGCGTCGCGCTGGCCGGCTGTGTCTCGGAGGCCCAGTTGCGAGTAGGAGCTCGTGAGTACGCGTACCACGGCCAGCACCTCGGGCACGTAGCACGCCCCGTGTCGGAAGCCCACTGTGCAACTCGCGAACATGTCCGCCCACCACCGCAGTTCCTCCACGAAGCCGGCGGCGGCCAGCAGGGGGGCACGGCGGTAGAGCACGGTGTTGGTGGGCATCGTGAAGAAGAGCCACCTGCAGTGACGCTCGAACTCGGCCGGCGAAAACAGACAGGGGTGGGGACTCAGGGCAAGGGGCAGGGGATAGACCGCACCGCTGTCGCCCTTGGTCACCGCCGGGTCCGAGAAGCAGAGGCCCGCATCCGGGTGGGCCGCGACCACGGCCAGCGAGCGGGCCGCGAACCCCGGCATCACCAGATCGTCGGCCGCCGACACGTGGACGTAGTCGCCGCGGGCCTCGTGCAGGCCCCGGTTGATGGCGGGGTTGACGCCACCATTCTGTGGGAGCTGAACCAGCCGCACCCTGGGGTGGTTGGCCGCCATCCGCTCCACCACCGCGCAACTGTCATCCGTGGAGGCGTCGTCTACCACGATGATCTCAAGGGGCGGAACGCTCTGACCCAGATGCGCGTGGAGCGCCGCCTCCAGATAGTGCCCGTGGTTGTAGTTGGGGATCACCACGGAAAAGGTCGGCAACAGCGTGGCGGGATCAGCGGATTGGGACACACTCCCAGCCAAGGGGAGCCTGGAAGCAACGCTCCAGGTGGTCAAAACGGTCCGGTAAAGGTGGGGTCCGGCACGTCCAGGAAGTCCTCGGGCTGGATCTCAGGCTGGGGCTTGGGCGGCCGGCCGGCCAAGCGCCGCGCCGCCGCCGCGATGTCCCTGGCCAACGGGTAGTAGTAATTGGACAGGGCCCGCGTGGTGGGGGTGGGCAGGTCCGGCAGCGTAATGCGCACCGGCGGTTCCTTGAGGTCTGAGAAGCACTGTTCCACCACCCGGGTCACGACCTCGGACGCGAAACCCACCGATCGGCAGCCGGCATCGGCCACCATGAGCCGACCCGTTCTGCGCACCGATTCCAGCAGCGGTGTCTCGTCGAAGGGGTTGAGCGTACGGATATCCACAATCTCCAGCTCCAGGCCTTCCTCCGCCAGCTCATCCGCCGCCCTCACCGCCTCCAACGTCATGTAGGAAGTGGCGGCGATGGTGATGTGCCGACCCCGTCGGAGCACCTTCGACTCGCCAATGGGCACTCGGTAGATTCCTTCGGGGACCGGTCCGTGGATGTTGTAGAGCCACCGGTGCTCGATGAACACCACGGGATTGTCGTCCTCAATGGCCGAGATGAGGAGCCCCTTGGCGTCGTGGGGGGTGGCCGGCATCACCACCTTCAAACCGGGCACATGGGCGAACCACGCCTGGAGGCTCTGGGAGTGCTGCGGCCCCTGACCCCAACCGCGCCCCACCACCATGCGAATGACCAGCGGCACCGAGGCCTGGCCACCGAACATGTAGTGCCATTTGGCCGCCTGGTTCACCATGGGGTCCATGGCCAGCATGGCGAATTCCAGGCGGACGTGGGTCATCACAGGCCGCATGCCCCGCAACGCGGCACCCACGGCCACCCCCGTCATCCCGTTCTCAGACACCGGCATGTCCAGCACGCGCCGGGGTCCGTACTTCACCACCAGTCCCTTCGTGGAGCCGAAGACGGCAGCGGCGTCGGGGGCACCGAGCCCCAGGACGAACACCCGCGGGTCTTTCGCCATACACAGGTCGAGGGCCTCGGCCAGGGCCTGGACAAAGGTGAGCTCTCGGGTGCTCATGTGGGGATTCCCTCCCAACTCACGGGGCGTAGACGTGGGCCGCGAGCTGCTCGCGGGTAGGAAAGGGGCTCGACCTGGCGAAAGTGACGGCGTCTTCCACTTCGACAGCGATCTCTCGCGCCATCGTCTCAAGGTCGGCCGACGTTACCAACTCGCGGGCACGCAGCCGCTGGGAGTAGAGCTTCAGAGGATCGCGGGCCATCCATGCCTCATACTCCCCCGGCTTCCGATAGCCCAGGTGACGGTCTTCCAGGGGGCCACAATGTTCCAGCCGGCGGTAGGTCTTGAACTCGAGGAAGGCGGGGCCACGGCCCGCTCGGGCGTGGGCGATGGCCTCGCCGGCCAGGGCGTGAACGGCTTCGGCATCGTTACCATCCCCATGGCGGTTCCACACACCGTGGCCCTGGGCCAGCTGGGTGATGGCGCGGCCCTCGGGATGGCGACAGGAAAGGGGCGACAGCACAGAGTAGAGGTTGTTCTCGCACACCATCACCACAGGCAGCCGGTGAAGGGCGGCAAAGTTGAGACTCTCGTGGAAGACCCCGGTTTCGGTAGCGGCATCGCCGAAGAAGATCACCGCGAGGACAGGCGAACCCTGAAGCACCGAGGCCAGGGCGGCGCCCACGCCGATGGGGATGGTGCTGCCCACGATGGGCACGGCGCCCAGGAATCCAGCCGCCTCATCGATAAGGTGCATGGAGCCCCCCTTGCCGCTGGCGCAACCGGTGGCCTTGCCGTAGAGCTCGGCCAGCATCGCCTGGAGGTCGCCCCCCTTGGCGAGGTAGTGGGCATGGCTCCGATGCGCGGACGTGACCTGCTCGTCCCGGCGGAGATGAGCACAGACGCCCACAGCTACCGCTTCCTGACCGATGCTGAAATGGGTGGGGCAGCGCATCTCCTGGTCTGCGTACAGATCCCTGATGCGCTCCTCCACCATCCGGATACGCAGGATGGACCGCAGCATCTGGCGCGCCACGTCGGGCGGGGGGGTCCCGGTGACGGTGGCCATCACGCCCGGAGCGTGTAGTCCGTGGGCCAGTCTCGGAGCTGAGGGAGGTACTTCCGGCCCCACTCCACCATCTCGCCAATTCCCTCCTCCATCCCGATCTCCGGCTCCCATCCCACGTCGCGCTTCAAGGCGCTGGAGTCCAGCCAGTAGCGCGCATCCTGCCCCAGACGATCGCCCGTGACCTCGCAGAGCTCCGAAAAGGGGATGTCCATCACCCGGGCTACCGTCTCCACCAGCGCCCGGATGGAGATGGGCTCGGGTGGCCCTGCGTTGTAGACGGTTCCCAGCGGCGCCTTCTCCGATACCAGATGAATGGCCCGAGCCAGGTCCCGCGCGTGAATGTAGGACTTTTCCGCCCGGCCGCCGCCGTGGAGGGGCAACTTGCGGCCGGTGAGGCCGTACACCACCGCTTTCGGGATCACCCGGTGCAGGAGTTGGCCCGGGCAGTAGGCGTTTGACGGTCGGATGATGTTCATGGGAAAGCCCAGCACCCTGTGGACCGAAATCAGGTGCATGTCGAAGGCGGCCTTGGAGGCGGCGTACGGGCTGGTGGGTTGGATGGGGGTGTCTTCCCGTGCGGCGAAATCCACCGAGCCGTATAGCTCGGAGGTCCCGATCTGGATGAAGCGCTCCAGGTAATCGCGCGACATGAGCGCCTCCGCCAGGCGAGCCAGCGCCATGGAATTCGTCTCGAAAAAACGCCAGGAGTGCTTCCACGACACCGCGCCCTCACCCTGCGCCGCATAGTTCACCACCACCTGCGGTTTCTCCCGGTCCAGCATCTCCAGGAGAAGGTCCAGCTCGTGGGTGATATGGTAGGCGTGGTAGGAGTAGCGGGGGTCGTTCTCGCCCACGTTCAGGGTGAAGGGCTCGGGCTTGGGCGGGTTGCGACCTACCCCGATGACCTGCTGGGTGTCCGCCTGTTCCAGCAGATACTGTGACGTGGTGATGCCGAAAGAGCCGCCTCCACCCAACACTGCGTACGTCGTCGCCATCCGCCTCCTCCTCTCAACGCCTGGGTTGTCTCGCTCCGCCCGTGTCGTCCGCTTCAGCTTCGATTTCGGCTGACGAGAAATCGTTCCACTCCGGGTCGGCCTCCAGAACGGTCCAGGAGTAATCGCCCGTGTAACCGGCCTCAGCCATGAGCCCGCGCCATTCCTCGGGTCTGAGAAACGTCAGTGCCGTGAGGACCCAATCCAGGAACACCCGGCGCTCGTCTTCGGTCCGGTATGCGTCTACCCGAATGTAACCGCGGCCCGGTGCCAGTCGCTCCACCTCCCTGAGGGCCCTGACACAGCGCCTGCGCTCAAGGTTGTGGACCACGTTGATGCACAGCACGGCCTGGAACGATCCATTGGGGAAGGGAAGCTCGTCGGCGGTGCCCCGGACCAGACGCCCGGCGACCTCGGGCTCGCAGTGGGTGAGGGCATACCGGGAAATGTCCAGCCCGAAAACCTGGAGCCCTGGGCATACCGCCATGAGGTCTTTCACCAGGAAGCCTTTGGCGCATCCCACATCCAACACCCGGTCCCCCTCCTTGAGTCCGAAGTGCGTGACAATATCCCGAGCGATGGGGATCCACCGTCCGTCGTAGTGGTACCCGCCGTAGCCCTGCTCCCGGGTACCGTCGAAGTACTCGGAGCCGAACTTGAGCGCGGCCCTCCGGTTTGCGGGGTCGAGAGAACGGGGCTTTCCCAGTTTGCGCCGGGCCCTGGGGTACCGGCTCAGGAGGTCGATCTCGGCCATCACCTCTGCCTCGGCATCTCAGTCAGCACTCCTACCTCAGCATTCCGGCGTGCGCCGTGGCCAGGCCTTCGTCCAGTGGCGTGAAGCGGAAGGTGGGAAACGCCTTGTGGATGGCGGTCACATCGAAGTGCCGATGGGTGATGGGGTTCTGTCTCGACGTGCCCACGATCTCCACGGGCTGCTGAAACAACGCCGCCACCTTCCTGGCCAGTTCGGCGTAGGAGATGGACCGACCCGTGGCCAGGTTCAGCGTGCCCCTGCTGCGGTGTTGCAACACTCGCATGAGGAGTGTGGCTACATCATCGATGAGGATATGATCGCGGGTCTCCTCCCCCTCTCCGAACAGCGTGATCTTGCCATCCTTGTGGGCCATGCGGCGCAGCCGGTTCGGTCCATAGGAGTTGTGCGTGTCTTCCGCACCGTATACCAGCGTGGAGCGAAGCAGGGCCACGGGCGCCTCTGTGGCTGACCTCACCAACATCTCGCGGGTGAGATGCATGGTCCCGTAGAGGTCGTCGGGCTGAGCACAGGAGGTCTCGCTGATGAGGCCGGTATCCATGGGATAGACCGCATCAGAGCTCATATAGACCACGTGGGCCGGCGTCACCCGCTCCAGCGCGCCGCAGAGGTTTTCCGCCATGCGGAGGTTCGCGAAGAACGCCTCCGGGCCGCGCATCTTGTCCGGGGTGAGTGCGGCCAGCATCACCACGGCGTCGTGAGGCTGGAGGATGGCGGCCAGGCGGCCGGCGGCGCCGGCGGTGGAGAGGTCGAGGTCGGCGCTGCCCATGGGAAGTACCTCCACGCCGGCACCTTCCAGTACCGAGCCCAGCGCGCATCCGATGAAGCCCCCCGCACCCAGCAGGACGACCCGGGTGGGGTTGAGTGGTTGCTCGTTCAGATGGTCAAGCATCATAAGGATATGATTGTGGCCGCCCCTGCATAGGGGGTGCGCCCAGTGTGAAGTAGTCCAATCCCGCCGCCGTGACGGCGCTTCCGTTCAGGACATGGTAGGGATCGATGACGGTACGGCCTGTCATGGAGCGGGCCAGGTCATGAGCCTGGAGATGCCGGAACGCCGGCCACGGCGTCATGATCACCAGTGCGTCCGCGCCCCGGGCCACCTCCAGCGGGGAGGCGCATTCAGTGGCGTTCGGGTGCACAGCGACTGAGGCCGGCACCGCGGGATCGTGCACCCGGAGACGCCAGGGCTGGAGTTCCGCGATCAATGCCAGCGAAGGCGAGTTCTTGGTGGAACGGGTGTTCTCCTTATATGCCAGTCCCAGCACGCCGATGACCGCCCTGGGATTTTCCGCCAGCACCCCCCGGTGGAGGGCGCGGAGCGCCCAGTCGCGGCGGTGGCTACTGTTGTTCAGCCATGCCCGCACCACACCCGCATCGCTTCCGTGCGCATCGGCCAACCGGCACACGGTAGCCAGATCGCGCTCAAGATTGCCTCCTCCCAACCCCAGACCCGGTGCCAGATAGGCGTGGGGGCCGATGCGTCTGTCCAGTTTCAGGGCCGGCGCCATCTCCCCCCAGTCGGCGCCCACCCGCTCGCAGAGCTCGGCCAGCGTGTTGGCCACGGTGAGGGAGGCCACCAGGCAACAATTGATGCCGATCTTGGTGAGTTCGGCGCTCTCATATCCCATGGGCACGACCGGGCATCCAAAGGACGAGAGAAACGTGCCGTAGGCTGGGGGCAGGGCCTGCTCCGGTGCGGCACATCCCACCACGAACTGTTCAGGATGCATGGCGCGCTCCACCGCCCGACCGAAGATCAGCGTCTCCACCTGATAGTAGAGCCTCTCCTGGGGGAGGGCGAGGGCGCGGGTGAAGCCCGGCGGAACCTGGCACAGAATCACGAGCACCGCATGGGGGCCCAGTGCCTCCGTGACGGTGTCCACCAGGGCACGGATGCCCGAGAGCTCGCTCTCCCCCTGGTCATCCGTGGGTACGTCGGAGGAGATGTAGACCACATCACAGCGGCTCAGCTCCATGGGTTCCGTGGTGAACGTCATCCGTTCCCGGTTCTGGCGCAGCAGCTCCGGCAGTCCGGGCTCCACCATGGCCGGCTTGCCGGATTCCAGCTCGCTGACAATGCCGGCATCGGGATCGAAGCAGACCGTTTCGAACCCCCAGTCGGCGGCGGCCACGGCGGAATTGATGCCGAGATGGGTCATGCCCGCGAAGCCCACAAGCGGCCGGCTCACGTGGACGTTCCCTTCTGCACATCCTGGCCCAGGCGGGACAACTGGCGGTTGAGCCAAAGATCAGTGGACAGGTCGGTGGTGGCCCCCTGCGCGCACAGGGCCTTGAAGTGGGCGTACTCGAGGGCCCAGGTGGGATCGTCCTGCACCAGGGTGACGGATTCCTCCGGTGGACGCCCGGCGGGAAGAACGCGCGTGCGCTGGATGAAGGTGGCCGGACCCCACTTGCACAGTGAGCGGACATGCGCCGTCCCCTTTTCGGCGAACACGTCGCAGGTGAAGTCGTTGCGCCAGGACAGAAGCGTCATCTCCAGTTCCAGCTGGAGCCTGGCCCCGTGCGAGATCAGCACCACATGATCGGGCGCGCGGTTCTCGAAGCAGTTCGCCGACACGATTTGCACCTCCCCACCCAGCTCGTCAAACCAGAATCGGGCCGTGTCCAGGAGATGCGAGCCGAGATCGGCCAGGACACCCGAGCCCTCATCGCGCCAGGGAGAGTCGCGCACGAGCCGCGCGGTCCCATTGCCATAGAACATGCGGCAGCGGTAGATGGTGCCCAGCACACCGGAGGCGATGACGTCCCGCATCTTTATGAAATGCGGCTCAAAGCGGTGGTTGTATGCGGTATAGCAGACCACCCCGGCGGCCCGGGCCAACTCCGCCAGTTCCTCGATCTGCCCATCATCCAACGCCCTCAGCGGTTTCTCCACCATCACGTGCTTGCCGCTCTTCAGGAGGTGGGTGAGCACTTCCACCTTGGGCGCGTTGGGAATGCACACGAGAGCCGCGTCGTAGCTCCCCAGAGGAACCTCCTCTACGGTGCGGTATTCCGCCTCCCTGTTCACCGGATCCACCGCGGCGACATAGTCGGCTCCGGCGTAGTGCCGGCGCTTATGCCCCTGGATTCCAAGGCCCACGACGATGGCTCTCATGGAGCCGGCATGCTCATGATTCACGGGGGAGGGCGGTCACACCGCACCTTCAGGCCGGTATTCAGCCTGCCGTTCGACGGTGTCGATCTTCCGGCGCACATCGTCGGGCGTGACCGCCACATTGCCGGCGTATTCGCACGCGCACGCCGCCGCCATGGACCCCAGGATGGTGGCCAAGGCGTCCGACCCGGTTGCCAGCTCGGACAGAGTCGCATAGGCCAGGAGTGCGTCCCCCGCGCCCATCGCGTCTGTGAGCCGCTCCACGAAAGAGTCCACCACCATGAAGGAATCCAACGACTCATGGTCGCCGTTGCGGCAGGTGAGCACGCCCTGCTCGCCCAGCTTCAGGATGAGCGTCTTGCACTGGGCTTCGTCATAGAGGGCCGACGCCAGCGGGCGAATGCCCGAGTCCTGGTCCGCCAGGGCGAAGCGAGCTTCGCGCTCATTCGGCGTGATAAGGTCGAAGTTCTTGAACTCGGTGATGTTGCCCCAGCGGCTGGCCACCTGGCTGTCCGCCACCCTGTACACGCCCCGAGGAATCGCGGCGATGAGCTGCGGGATCGTGCGGCGGTTGAAGATCCCGTGGCGGAAATCGCTGAAGACCACGGCATCGCAGGGCGTGTTGGACACGGCCCCGGCCAACGTCCCGAGGATCTCGTCGGAGATGGATGCGTTATCCAGGGTGTCGATCTGAAGCAAGCGGTAGCCGCCGGCAACGATGGCGTTCTTGTGGGTGGTGGGGCGTGTGGCATCAATGACAGCTTCGCATTCCACGCCGGAGTCCCGTAACCCGGTCAACACGAAGTCCTTCAGGCCGTCCTCCCCCAGCACGGTGGAAAAGATCACCTCGGCGCCGGCTGCCCGGAGGTGCTTGGCCACCACCGCTGCTCCGCCGATATAGTCATCTCGCCCTTCGTAAAGGACGCTGATCGTCGGGGTCTTGGTCTGCCCGCCGATCATCTTCGTGCGGGTGTGACTGTCCACGATGGTGTCACCCACCACATGGACCCGCTTGCCCTGGAGGCTGTCCAGGCCATCCCGCAGCGCAGTGAACGTCAGGCCCTCGGCCTCCATGAACGTCAACAGCTTCTCCATCTTGATGGCCGGCGGCGCCAGATCGATGAGCTTCGTGGAGGAGTACACGATGTCGCCCGGGGTGAAGATCATCTCGCCGCCATAGGCTGCCAGGATGTCGGCCTCCTCCTGGGTCTTGGGCGGCAAGCCGCCCGCCGTGTACTCGTATCCCTTGGCGAAGTAGTCGGGCTGCAGCCTGTCGATATTCTCCAGAGGTACGGCGTGGGCGTCGATGATGACGAAATCAACCACTTCCAGCGCCGCCAGGTTCAGCGCACGGAGGTCCTGGGGGACGTGGGGCCGGCCCTGACCTTTTCGGATGTGGGTGTCTGCCGTGAGACTGGCCACCAGGATATCGGCCCTGCTCTTGGCGTAGATGAGATGGCGCAGGTGACCGGGGTGCACCACATCGAACACGCCGTGGCACATGACCACCGTTCGCTTGCGGGGACGCGGGCCGATCTCCTCCCGCAGCTCCGCCACGGTCTTGACCTTGTGGCGATACCGCTCCGTGAGGGACGAAATCATGGCCCCTCCTTTTCTCCCAGATGCCGAAACCAGGCCTCCGTCGCGGTGGCGATGGCCTCCGGGCTCCACAGCGGGGCGTCACGCCAATACTCCATGTCGGCCAGCATACGTCGGACGCCCTCTTCGAACGGAACCCTGGGCGCCCAGCCGAGGTCCCGCTTGATCTTGCTGATGTCTGCCTGGGTGCAATCCGGCTCGCCGGGACGCTTCGGTAGATACACAACATCGCCCCCCAGCAGCTCCACCAGACAGTTCACCGACTGCGGCTTGCCGGTGCCCAGGTTCCACACCTCCCCGACTCGGTCGGTCTCGGCCGCGGCAAGGAAGGCGGCCGTGACGTCCGTAACGTAGAGAAAATCACGGGTCTGCCTGCCGTCACCCACCACGGTAAAGGGTTTGCCGGCCAGCTTTTGCCGCAGGAATACGCCGAACACCCCGCCGTAGGCACCCGACGTTCGCGAGCGCGTTCCGTACGCGTTGAAGATGCGGATGGAATTCACCGGCAGGCCGTAAACCTTGAGCCAGTGGAAGACGGCCATTTCGCCCAGATACTTGCTGAGGGCGTACGGATACTGCGGCGCCATGGGATGATTCTCGCGGGTGGGCACCGCAGCCAAACCATAGCACGAGGAAGAGGCGGCATACACGACCTTCCCCACGCCGGCGTATCGCGCAGCCTCCAGCATGCGCACGGTGCCCTGCACGTTGACCGACATGTACTCGGTGGGGTGTTCCATGGAGGGCACGATGTCGCCGATCCCGGCGAAATGAAAGACGAATCGGGCGTCGGAGAAGAGGGAGTCGCCCGGGGCCACCCTGCGGATGTCGCGTTCTTCCAGCACGACGTGGGCGTCGCTCCCGTGGTGCGCCAGGTTCGCGGCCCGGCCGCCCACGAGGTTGTCGATGACGTGGACGCGGAAACCCCTCTCCACCAGCAGGTCCACCATGTGGCTCCCGATGAAGCCGGCGCCGCCGGTGACCACGGCCAGCGGACGCTTGGCCGTCACGTCGCCCTCTGCTTGTTCAGCATCCTGACGTTGAAGTACCGTTCATCCGTCAGGCTATTGGGAAGTTTGCCCTCCCTGAAGGCCCTGCAGAGGTCCCGCACGGCGTCCTCGACGGTGCGTTTGGGTTCAAAGCCCAGCTTGGCGGCAATTTTCCGCGAGGTGATCCGGTACGAGCGCGTATCGTTGGAAGGCGTTGTCACGATGGGGATTTCCGCCTTCTCGGGAAACGCCTCCTGCACCACCTCCCGGACGGTCCTGGCCATGTCCATGATACTTCGGTTCTCATGGCCGGCATTGAAAATTTCGCCTGCGATCTTTTCGTCGGGCAGCTCCAGGAGGAGTTCGTAGAGATCGCACATGTCCTGGATATGGAGATTCGGCCGCTGCTGCTCGCCGCCGAAGACCGTGATTCTGTTGTTGTTCACCGCATGGTTGGTGAGGATGTTCACCGAGAGGTCGAGCCGCATGCGTGGGCTGTATCCGCAGATCGTAGCTGGACGGATGGCAACGCAGACGAAGTCCGGCGACTGGTGCTTGAACAGGAGCGGCTCGCACAGGCCCTTGAATTTGTTGTAGAGCGTCAGGGGAACCAAAGGGAGCTCTTCCGTCACCTCGGGGGCTTCGGAGAACCCATAGACCGACGACGAGGAGGCGTAGATGAATCGCCGCACCCCCTGCTCCTTGGCGGCAACCACCATGGGTTCGAAACAGCGGTAGTTGATCTCCTCGCTCAGCTTCTCATCCAACTCGAAACCCGCGTCGTTGGAGATGCACGCGAGTTGGATGACTGCCTCCATGCCGTGGCACGCATCCCGGAAAGAAGCCGTATCTCGGATGTCGCCTGCGATGATCTTCAGTCGTGGATGCGGTTTCAGTTCGCAGCCGTAGTACATGATGTCGTAGACCGTGACGGTGTACCCGGCTGCCAGCAGTTGCTCGGTGAGTAGCGTCCCCACATAACCGGCCCCACCCGCAATCAGAACGTTTCGCAGAACCGCTACCTCCCTGCGGATCCCACATTTGTCCCGGCCGACACCACCCGTCTCGCACAGGGTATGGTATAGCCCGCCGCAGAGGCATCTCTGTGGAACATCTGCACCGTCTCGAAGGAGTACTCTGTAGGATCCTTGCCCAGCAGCGACAGCTTGCTCAGAAGCTCGCGGGTGGCGGTGATGATGTGACAGCCAATCTCGTTCGCCTGCACGATGTTGAGCACCTCCCGGGGGCTGCCCCAGAGAAGTTCGGCTTTCGGCCTCGCCTGGAGAACCGACAACGCCTCACGCATCACCGGGACAGGGTCGGTTCCCGTATCGGCAATGCGCCCGGCAAACACCGACACGATGGCAGGGGTCTTCTCAGCGAGACACTCCGTGATGGCCCGCACCTGGTCCACGGTGAGCACCGCCGTGATGTTGAGCTTGACGCCAGCCTCGGAGAGCCTCCGGATGAGGCGGCCCGAGAACTGGCGCTTGGTATTCGTCACCGGAATCTTGACGTTCACGTTGGGGCCCCATGAATCGATTTCCAACGCCTGCGCTTCCATCTCGTCGAAGTCATCGGCAAACAGCTGGAAGGAGACTGGCCGGTCGGAGACCAGGCGCAACACCCCTCCTGCGAAGGCCTTGTAGTCCACAACGCCGGCCCTGCGCATCAGCGTGGGGTTGGTGGTGAAGCCTTTGATCCAGGGGTTACTCCGCATGGCTTGGATGTCGGCGAGGTCGCCGCCATCGCCGAAGATCCTCACCTGCAGCTCGGACAAAATCGACATCAGCCTCCACCCTCTCCTGGCCGCAGCCCGGCATGACGAAGAATGATGGCAACGGCCTGCGGGAGATCGGTGCAGGTTGCATCCGGAATTTCCGTCAGGGGCTCAGCGTAATCGCGATCGATGAAAACGGTGAAGCAGCCGGCCCGTTTCCCGGCGCCCACGTCGCGCCACCGATCACCCACCATGTAGCTAGCTGGAAGGTCTATGTTACGTTCGCGCGCAGCCTCCAGCAACATGCCTGGCTGTGGCTTGTAGCGAGTGCTCACCGGGCTCTCCATGTCGTAACACACCTTGATTTCGTCCAGTGGTAGGGTCTCGCGGAGTCTCTGGTGCATGAGTTCCACCGTTTCGTATCGCTGCAGCCCGTTCGTGACATCCGGCTGGTTGGTTGCGACGATGAGGAGAAAGCCGGCTTCGTGAAGCGCCCGCAGGGCCTCCGGCACGCCGGGAAGAACCTCGAATTCCTCCAGCGTCGCGGGGGGGTACGGTCGCCCGTGACGCAGGGGGGCGTGGTTGATGACGCCGTCCCGATCCAGAAAGACCGCGCGCCGCTTCCCCCTCAAGGCTCCGCTCCCCCGTCCCGGTGGTCCCTATACTCCTTCAACGGCCTTCCAGGGTTTCCCATTTCGTCCCCGAGATCTGCAGAAGGGGGTGCGACACCAGGCAATGCCACACCACGGCTTGAAACGCTTCGGTGTGCGGCGTGATTCGCTCGCTACATGCGGTTGGGACGACCACTACCGCATCCCCTACCTGATTGGTATACCCGTCCTCGCGCCCGATGACGCCGTAGATGGTCAACCCGCGCCTCCTGGCCTCGTCCAGCGCCCGCACAATGTTGACGCTGACGCCTGCTGCCACGTTTCCGCCGCCGACGGAAAAGACGAAAATCGCATCCTTCTCGTTGGCTCGACTCGTCGCCAGCCAGGCGGCGAAGACCGTGTCCCATCCTTCGTCGTTGGCGCGGGCAGTCAGCTCAGAGACATTGTCCACCGGCGAATAGGCCTCAATGGCGCATAGCTTCCGAAAGTCGTTGACCGCGTGGCTGCAGTTGCCCGCGCCACCACCGACTCCCATGAAGAATAGTCTACCCCCACGGGTTCGCAACTCGGCAAGGCCTTCCGCTATTCGCTCGACCATCGCGCAGTCAATCTGAGCAGCGATCTCCCGCGCCTCAGCGAAGTATTGCGCTGCATGCGTCATGGATTCGCTGGATGGGGGGGCGGAAGCTCCACACAGAACACCGCCCCTTGGGGATGGCCATCCTCAACCCAGATCCTTCCGCCGTGGGCCTCGACAGCAACCTTGCAGAACCGCAGGCCCAGGCCGCGGCTCCCTTCCCTCCGGTGGCCGGAGGCACGTTCCACCTGGGCGTACCGTTCGAAGATGGCCTCCCGAAGTTCGGGCGGTACCCCCGGCCCCTCATCTCGAACCCGGATCACGGTCCGCCCGTCGCCCACGCTCTGACCTTCCAGCCAGATCCGGCCTCCCCTGGGCCCATACTTGATGCAGTTGTCCACCAGGTTGGCCACCACGCGCTGCAGGAGCGAAGCGTCGGCATGCACGGGGTGAGCGGTCGGGCAGTCGATGATGACAATAGCCCCGCGAGGCTTCACCCCGGCCGCCGCGGTGCGGAAGAGCTCCGAGAGCGAGATTTCTTCGGACTGCACGCCGAGGTGTCCGTCCTCCCCCACCTGGATGTCCAGGAGGTCCAGCACCATGCGGTGGAGGGTCTGGGCGGATTGCATGATGGCCGTCAGATCCTGCTTGTCTTCCCCTTTCAACCCACTGGACATGAGCAACTGGGCGCCGGCGATGATGGCGGTGAGGGGGCTCTTCATGTCGTGCACCAGGAAGCCCACCAACTCGCTCTTCTGCTCCTGAGCCTCCTCAAGCCGGGTGAGGGCCGTGCGCAGGCCCGATTCTGCCTCCTTCAACTCCGTGACGTCCCGGAACACCACGGCGGCGCCCTTGATGGTCCCATCCCCATTCCCAACCGGTCGCCCGGTGACGGAGATGAGTGCTCCATCCGGGACGGCACGGTTTCGGATGAACATGAGCACGTCGTCCGTTTTCTCCCCGGCCAATGCCCTCACCAGCGGGTACTCTTCGGTGGGAAAGGGCGTCTCGGTGCCGGGCACAAACACCCCGTAGTACTGGGCCCACGTCTCCGGGGCCGTGTCGGTGGCGGTGACCCCGAGGATTCGGTCCGCGGCCGGGTTCGAGTAGAAGATGCGGCCCCGGGCATCCGCCAGACTGATTCCTTCCCCCAGAGCGCCCAAGGCGGCCCGGAGGAGTTGGGGGTCGTGCTCGTGGTTCGGTTCCATTCCCACTCCCGAGAAATCGCCGGCCAATGCACTCGGCGCCTGAAAAAGGTAGTGACCGGCCACACCAAGAGAATTGGGACGGAACCCACCGCGTACCAGCCTTTCCCGGTAATCTATGCGTTGACGGTTGGCTACGGAACGCCGGGCTCCCATAGGGACTCCCCGTTGGGGGAGGGGCCTGAGGTAGTTTGGAGTTCCCCCAGCAGGATGCGGGACAGCCTACGGGATCATCTCCACCACCCCTTCCCGGCCTGGCACCAGGGCTACCACCCCCTCATCGAAGGTGGCCAGCTTTCCCCCATGCCGGAGAGCCAGAGCCACCAGGTGGGCATCCGTGACCTGGCGATAGCCCACCACTCGGGCGAAGGGGCCGGATTCATTGCCCGAGTCGGCCGCATCCGTTGCCGCAGAAACGTCGTCTGGCCAGAAGGTGTGCTTGGCCATGGCCCGGAGCCGGCGGAGCAGCGCCATGGCTTCCTGGGGAGTACGGGCGTCGGGGATGGCCCGCACATTGCTGGACACCCGAACGAACCCGGACTCGGTGACGGGGGAGGTGGCCCAGCCACCTTCCCGTACCTCCCGAAACCAGGCCAGGGCACGCCCGTGATGGATGTGGTTGGGCCACGCCAGGGCCACCAATACGTTCACGTCCAGGAGGCGGGTCACTCTTCCAGCGCCGACTGCACCATCTCCGGGGTGATGGGGGCGGCACCTTCGCGCACCCGGAAGACGGGAACGTCCATTTCGTACTCGAGGGTATCGGGCGGCCGCAGGGCGTCGCGCACCAGGGAAGAGATGACCGTTCCCAGGCTCTCGCCCTTTTCCCGGGCCAGGCTCCGAACCGCCCTCATGACGTCATCGTCCAGATTGACCGTGGTACGCATACCGCATCATCGCATTACAGCATCATGATGTCAACGGGTCGGCAGTTTGATCTCCGGCTGGTCGGGAAAGGGGCGATACACCACCACGGTTCGACCGATGACCTGGGCCACCTGCGCACCGGGCAGCCGCTCCGGAAGTGCATCCGCCACTTCCTTGGCTTCAAGGGGAGCCGTATCCAGCACCTTCACTTTCAGGAGCTCCCGGGTGCGGAACGCTTCGTCCAATGAACGGACGAAAGCCTCGGATACTCCTTCGGCCCCCACCTGCAGAATGGGCTTCAGGGGGTGGGCCAGAGAGCGGAGGAAGGCGCGCTGCTTCGAGGTGAGTGGGGCGATGGGACGATCTCCGGGAAGGAAGAGGGAAGAAAGACCTGGGAGGGCGAACGTTTACAGCGTACCATACGTCAGCTTCTCGGCCACCTTCCCGTCACGTACGGTGATTACGTCCACCCCATGGAGGGCCCCTTCACCCCCATCCGGACCCTTCCAGCGCAGAACGTATCGGCAGCAAGCCCGGTCTCCCGAGGCGAAAATCTCCAGAACCTCTTGCGTGAACCCCGGGAAGTGGTCGTCCATGGACTCCCACACGGCACGCACCGCCTCCGCCCCCTCATGGCGGCCGAAGCCGACCTCTGCGGGAGCGACGTGTTCGAAGACGCAGTCTTCGGTCATGTCGGCCATGGTTGCGTCCCAGTCGCGGTCGTTGAATCCGTTCTCGAAGCGGGTGACAAGAGCCAGTGTCTGTTCGGAGGTGGTCATGGGAGCTCGCTCGTGTAGGTGGTGAGGTGGTTCGCAGGAAGGGTCCAGGGCCGGCGACAGGTCGCGAACGTAGGCGGAACCAAAGGTGCCGACAAGTCAGCCATCTTCTCGCGTCCGATCCCCGGCTGGCTTCTCAGAGAGAACGGCTCCTCAGACCGTTCCCATCAGGGTTCAGTGACTCGTCGCGGGAGTCGGGAACCTTCGTCATCCGTCGTTCTCCTGGGCTTGGAGTTCCAAGAGACAGCGGTCCAACGGGTCAAGCCGGAGCTCCCACAGCCGCCTTGCTCAGGTCAATGCCCAAGGGTTGGCCGAACTCTCTACTTGCCGGCCAGCCGCCGTTCCAGATCTCGGGGAGCCAGGAAGATGTGTTTGCGCCCCCGCCGGGATTTCACCAGGAGCCCCCGGTCGGCCAACTCAGCCAGATCCGCTCGGGCCGTGTTGTTTACCACCCGGTGGCTCATCTGGTGCGACCGCACCGTATACTCGAAGCCGGGGTTCCGGAGCGCATGCCCCAGTAGCCGCAACTGCCGGTGATTCAGTTGGGGGGAGGCCCGGATCTCCTGTTCCAGGCGCCGGGTGGCTTTCACCTTCGCCTGGGCATACCGGGTGAGTGCTTCGATGCTCTGGAGAATGACCTGTAGCTGGTGATCCACGAAGTAGGTCAAATCTCCACCATCGGTCTCCGTGTACAGGTATGCGCGGGCATACTTCGCCGGCGCCTCCCGGAGGACTCTCGAGATGGTGAGGAAGCGCGCCAACGGGTAACCGTGATGGGCCATGGCCCAGTAGAACAGTGCCCGAGCCACCCGACCATTCCCATCCACGAAGGGATGGTCGTAGCCCACCATGAAGTGAAGTATCACCGCACGCAAAACGGGGTGAAGCCATTCGTCGGGAGTCTTGCCGTTGGCGAAATCCACCAGGCGCGTCATTCGCTCCGGGAGCTCAGTGGCCTGCGGGGGCACGTGCGCCGTCTCCACCGTGTTCAGGAGTTCCACCACCACCTGGTCTTCCACCGCCCGGAAGGTCCCTGCCTTGGTGGGGTTTTCCAGCGTTCCATCTACCAGGATTCGATGGAGTTCGAACACCGACGCCAACGTGAGTTCCTCGCCCACCAGCTCCTCCACCCGTTCCATGGCATGGAAGTTGTTGAGGATCATCCGCTCGCCCCTGTCCATGGGGTCGCGGTGTTCCCGGATCATGTCTTTGGCCCGGGCCCGAGTGGTGGTGGCACCTTCCAGCTGGCTAGACCGGATGGCCTCTTCCATGAGGGCGTTCGACCGGAAATAGCTCTCTCCGCGGACGTCCTCGATACTCGTAGCGTCCGGCGAAGTCCCCGTTACCCCGAACCGCTGGTCGATCTCGTGGAGCCCCTTCCGGATGGGGGCGACGTAGGCCAAGCGTAACGGGCGCCCCTGCGTGTCCATGAGAGGCATGGTTTCTGATGCCGAGTCGCGCGCGAAACGGATCCCCAGCCACCACTCCTCGCGGGTCAAGCCGGCTGGAGGCTCCCGGTGCCGAAGGTGATCCCAATGCAGGTACCTCCCGTCCACCAGGGGCTTTCCGGTGACGAGTCTCCGAACCTGTTCGCGGGTGAGACTTTTGACCAGGTTGCGGATATCGGGTGGGGGGGCCGGCATCTTCATGGAACGGGAATCTCCATGATTTCGCAATAAATGTCAAATTGCGAATTCGGGTCCATTGGACATCGGCAATCACCAATAGATGCTTCAAACAAAGCGAATCGCACGCTTCCACAAGCTTGACGAAATTGCGAATTTACCTCCCGCAGCGGGTGAAGCCGAGGCTATCCGCAGGTACTCCGCACGCCGCTGCTGGTGGCCATGTCGCCGCCGGGGATCCCCCGGCTCGTTCGAACGATCCGGACCAGTCCGGCGCCGGCCCGCCGATCGATGGCGCCGAGCACCCTGCGTCACCGCATGGAATGCAGTCCGATCATGTTCCCTTCCGTATCGGTTACCAGCGCAATGAACCCGTACTTACCGATGGAGAACTTTTTTTTGGTGATGGCTCCGCCACTATCCGCTGCCCGCCTAGGAGCGTGTCCGGGTAATGGGGCGAGCCGCGTTACGAGCACCACGGGTGCCAGATCCGAGGCGGCGCTCCGACACCATAGCGAAAGCTACGGTGAGGGGCGCCAACGAAGGGGATGGTCCCGTGCTGCCCGTAACCCGAAGGGCGCGGGGGGGTTGCACCGTCCATA
>JBBDRI010000051.1:0-20407 GCA_040905545.1 Gemmatimonadota bacterium
TGGATGGGACAGATGCATGGAGAAATGGGCGACCGTGCCGGAAGCGGGGGTGAACCGCGGTCCGCCTGTTGGATGCCAACGCCCAGGCGAGCTGTGGCGCTCACACCAGGGCTCACACCCGGTACAGCCTCGGTGGCCTACGACCTACGCCCTACTTCCCTTCCAGATCCAACCCGGGCATCACGAACAGAACCAGGCCGAACGCCACCAAAATGTTGGTCACGAGGAAGAAAGTGGCCTCCTCCACCGGCAGATCGAAGGGATTCCACCCCAGGGTGTATTCGGGCGAGATACTCCAGATGCCCTGCTGGATGGCCACTCGGTCGGCCACCCAGAGGTAGATGGTAGGCAGGAGTATCGAGGGATACACCACGGGCCGGAGACGCCAGATGGAAGGCCCCATGTAGAACCACATGGCGGCCAGCACTGGGGCGGCCCAGGCCAGGATGAGCCCCATGTAACGCCCGGCAGGAAAGGAAAGGAACCAGACCCCCCAGAGAGCCACCACCAGCCAGAACGCACCCCCCAGCATCCGAACCTTCATGGGGTTCGCTGCAGGGGGCGGCACCATGCCGGTCTCCCTCAACCGGGCCAGGAACCGATAGAAGAGGAAGCCCGCCAGGAAGGGCTGCACCAGGAAGAAGAGGTATTCCTCCACCGGCACGTATCCAATGGTACCCATCACCCGGTCTTCCCCGTACCACCAGATGCCTTCCCGCACCAGGTAGTTGTCCCAGGGCGTGGTGTAGATGAGTGCGATGAAAGGAACCACCACCAGAGGCCAGAACCCCCTCCGCCCCACATGGGGCCGGATGCGCCCGATGCGCCACCCCAGAGCCAGGAGCGGCGGAAGGAGGAAGAGCACATGGAAATCCAGATATGTCATGACGGCCTCATCACAGCTTGCGGCGCTCCAACGCTTTGAGGAGCACCCGGGCGGCATTCCGTCCCGAGGCACCCATGATCCCACCCCCGGGGTGGGTGGACGCGCCCGTGAGGTAGAGCCCCTTCAGATGGGTGCTGTACCCCGCCGCTCCTGGAAACGGGCGAAAGCCGAACATCTGATCCAGACTCATTTCCAGATGCATGACGTTGCCCTGGAAGAGTCCCAACTCCCGCTCCAGCCATTCCGGGTGCTGGAACAGACTTCCCACCACGCGGTCCCGGGTTCCGGGGGCATAGCTCTCAAACCGATCCAGGATGGAGTCGGCGATGGCCGGGCCCCGCTCCTCCCAGCTCCCCGACGCCAGCTTGTAGGGATAGTACTGGGCCCAGAGCCAGAGCACTTCATGGCCTGGAGGGGCCAGGGAGTCATCCACCGCAGAGAAGGTCATGGCCACAATGGGAGGCTCCCTGGCCGGCTCTCCGTTCAGGTAGTCGCCGTAGGCCCGCTGGATCTGGGCTCGGGAGGAACAGAGCAGTTGGAGCGCCACCCTGGCTTCGGGTCCGGGATGCGCGGAGTACCGCACCGGCCCGTCCAGGGCCAGGCGCAAGATGGCCCCGAAGCCATTCCCGGCGCGCATCCGACGGGCGCCTGGAGGCCGGGCGCTCTCCGGCAGGAGGCGAAAGTACGTCTCCATGGCGTGGGCACCCGAGAGCACGGCTCGGGCCGTGACGGTGCGGCCCAGAGAGGACCGGGAACCGGAGGGGGTTCCCGCGCCCGGCACCTCCGCCAACCGCACACCCACGGCCCGCCCACCTTCCACGAGGATCTCCTCCACCGGACTGCCCGTGTGAACCTCCCCGCCGTGCGCGCGGATGTGACGAGCCAGCGCCTGGGTGAGCTCGCCCGATCCGCCCCTGGGGCGTGCCACCCCTCCCTCGTGGTAGAGAGGTTGCCAGAGCACGAAGGGAGCGGAAACGGTCTCGGAAGGGGGTGGTCCCGATTGGGCCGCCATCCAGACCATTGGGGCCTTCACCTTCTCCTCCTGGAAGTAGTCGTCCAGGACTGTGCCGTAGGGAGACAGGATCCGGGGGAGCGCCTCCTTCCAGGCCTTCCCCATTCCCTTCCCCAGCACAAATCGCTTTCCCAGTTGGAGGGGGCCCGGCACATCCAGGAACGCGTCGCGCACCATGCGGGAAAAGGGGCGCCATTCGTTCAGGAAGCGGAGGTAAGCGGCGCCTTCCCCGGGAAACCGCTCATCCATTTCCGCCGCCGTCCGCTCCTCGTCTCGATGGAAGAAGAGGCTATCGCCATCGGGAAAGGGAGCGAAGAAGAGGGGGTCTACCTCCAGGTAGTCCAATCCGTACCTTTCCAGCCCCAGTTCCTCCACGATGGGCGTGAGGCGAATGAGAATGTGGGCGCTCCCCCCCAGGTCGAAGCGGTATCCTGGCACCACCTCCTGGGTGGACACGGCTCCGCCCACCATGTCTCGCCGTTCGAAGACGGCTATCCGGTAGCCGGCCTGGGCCAGGTAGGCGGCAGACACCAGGGCATTGTGCCCGGCTCCCACCACCACCACATCGTAGTCCCTCCCTGCGGCTACCCCACCAGATGCACCAGATGGTAGTTCTTCTTCCCCCGCCGCACGATGAGATACCGACCGTCCACCGCCGCCTCGGACGAGACGGACCCAGCGGGATCCTCCAGCCGCCGATTGTTCAGGTAGACCCCTCCTCCCTGGAGCGCCCGCCGGGCTTCCCCCTTGGACGAAAAGGACCCGCTGGCAAAAAGGAACTCCACCACCGGCATCCCTTCGCCATCCAGGCTCCCTCGCGGCATTTCCGCCGACGGAACATCCGCGAAGATATCCTGGACCTCTCCAGCCGAGAGGCCCTCCACCAAACCGCCGAAGAGCACCGACGACGCCCGCCGGGCCCGCTCCAACCCCTCGGCTCCGTGCACCCGTCGGGTAACGTCGTCGGCCAGCGCCTGCTGGGCCGCCCGATCCTGAGGGCGTTCCGCCGACTCCTGTTCCAGGGTCTCCACTTCTTCCCGAGACAGGAAGGTGAAGTAGCGCAGGTACCGGCCTGCGTCGGCGTCGGTGGTGTTTAGCCAGAACTGATAGAAGCGATAGGGCGAGGTTCGCTCCGGATCCAGCCAGATGGTGCCCTCCTCCGTCTTGCCGAACTTCGTGCCCGAGGCGGTGGTCACCAGGGGAAAGACGGCACCGAAAGCCCGGCTGCCATTCACCCTCCGAATGAGATCGATGCCCGCCGTGATGTTCCCCCACTGGTCGGAGCCCCCCAGCTGTGCCGTACAGCCCATTCGCTGGTGGAGCTCCAGGAAGTCGTACGCCTGCAGGAGGGTGTAGCTGAACTCCGTGAAGGAAATCCCGGCCTCATCGCTCTCTACGCGCCGCCGCACCGACTCCCGCCGGAGCATGGCGTTCACGGAGAAGTGCTTTCCCACATCCCGCAGGAAGTGTAGAAGGCCCGCCTCACCCAACCACTCCAGATTGTTTATGAGGCGCGCCGGGTTCCCGGAGGAGTCGAAGTCCAGGAAGTGGGCCAGCTGATCCCGGATGCCCTGGGCGTTGGCCTCGGCCTCATCCCGGTTGAGAAGGGAGCGCTCGGCCACCTTCCCCGACGGATCTCCAATGAGACCCGTTCCGCCCCCCACCAACGCCAGCGGATGGTGACCGTGTCGCTGCAGGTGTACCAGGCCCAGAATGGGAAGGAGCGACCCCACATGAAGAGACGACGCCGTGGGATCGAAGCCGATGTAGGCGGTCACCGGGCCGGCCTGGAAGTGCTCGTCCGCTCCCTCCGTGGCGTCCTGCAGCAATCCTCGCCAGCGAAACTCGTCCAGAACGCTCATGGGGTCCCCGACACTCATGGCTTTCCGCCCCGCAGCAGGTGGGCGAACGACTTCCGGGCCTTGGCCACCTTCGGCGCCACCACCATCTGGCAGTAGCCCTGCCCCGGGTTCTTTTCGAAGTACCGGTGGTGATAGGGCTCCGCCTCCCAGAAGCGGTCCAGGCTCTCCAGCTGGGTCACCAGCGGCGCATCCCAGATCCCGGATTCCGAGACCTCGGCCATGATGCGTCGAGCTACTTCATCCTGCTCCCGGGAGTGGGTGAAGATGATGGAGCGGTACTGGGTTCCCACATCGGCCCCCTGCCGGTCGGGCGTGGTGGGGTCGTGGATGGTGAAGAACACCCGCAGGAGGGTCTCGTAACTCACCTCATCGGGACGAAACCGGAGCTGCACCACTTCGGCATGACCGGTGGTGCCGGTGCAGACCGCTTCGTACGAGGGGTTCTCCTCATGGCCGCCGGCGTACCCCGGCAATATGGATTCCACCCCCACGAAATCCTGATATACCCCCTCCAGACACCAGAAGCAGCCACCCCCCAGGGTGGCTGAATCGATGGTGGATTCAGAGGAGACTTCTTGCTGGTCCGTCATATCCTCGTCACTCCCATTTAACCGCTTCCATGATCGGAAGGCGTGCACTACCCCTGGCCGGTATCAAAAGAGCCACCTTCTCCAGAGCCACCTTCTCGTGGCTCTCCGGCAAGCGAGGGGTCTCGTATGCCCATGGCATCCAGGAGGAGCAAGGCGTTGGTGGTGGGGGCCACGCCCGGGCGGAGTACGTAGTCGAAGGTCATGCGAGTCTCACCGTCCCGGGTCTCCACGGTCTCCCGGAAATGGACCGGCACCAGCCCCGACTCTCCCGCCAGTTCCAGGTCATGGGTGGTGATGAGACCGGTAGCACCCTCATCCCGGAGGTGCCGAAGCACCCGCCGCACCGCCGTCTGGCGATCCTGACTGTTCGTGCCTCTCAGGATCTCATCCAGAAGCACGAGATAGAGGGGACGCCGGCTGCCAGGAAAGTCCGGGGAATCATCGTCGCGGTAGCCCGGAGAGCCATCGGACCCCAAGGACTCAGTCTCCTGGCCGGCGACTCGGGCTCCCTCCACCACACTCCGGATTCTCTGCAATTCGGCCAGAAACAGCGACACGCCCTCCTCCAGGGAATCCTGCACCTGCACGCTGGAGGCGAGCTGAACGGGGGGCATGGAAAGCCTCCGGGCACAGACCGGCCCTCCCGCGGCGGCCAGGAGCAGATTCAGTCCGAGCGCCCTCAGGAGGGTGCTCTTCCCCGCCATGTTCGAGCCCGTCACCAGGAGGAGGGTTCCACCGGGACCCACCTCCAGATCGTTGTCTACCCGACTTTCGTCGGGAAGCAGCGGGTGCCCCAGCGCTGTCGCCACCACCCGGTCTTTCGTTTCCTCTCGAGAGCGCACCGCGGGGAACGCCCAGTTCGGGTGGGCGTGATGAAGGGCGGCCAGGGCGCAGAGCGCCTCCATTTCAGCGGCCTCCTCCAGCCACCCCTCCAACCGGTGGCCGTGGCGGCGGCGCCAGGTGGCCATCCCCCGAGCCACATGGATATCCCAGAGGGTGAAGGGTTGCACCAGAGCGTAGAGCATGCCGTTGGATCGGAGATCCGAGAGATGGATCCATTGCCGCAAGCCGTCCAGCGCCTTCAGCGCGTCGCCATCGGCAGGATCCTCGGTGGCCGTGCCGGCGTCCGGCTCGTGGTCGGCTTCCAGCCCTCGAAGCCGCTGGGTCCCGGCCAGGAGGTCGCGGTACGCTTCAATCTGGGTTCCACCTACCCCGGTGACCTTGAACATTCCGTGGATTCCCGGGCTGGTACGCCAGGTGAGGACCACGGCCCCAAGAAGGGGAATGGCCCAGAACGCTCCCCACGGATGGCCCAACAACCATGCCGCGAAGAGGCCAACCAGGCTCACGGGGACAACCCAGGCCAGGACCGCCAGAAAGGGGCCCGGCTCGCCTCCCACGCCGCCACCGGCCCAGCGCAATAGCTGATCCGGCCTCTCTTTGGCTCGCTGGAGGGGGCGTCCGGCGAGCTCCAACTCCTGTCGCTCCTGGAGGTGGGGAGCCAGTCCTTGCACGCGTGACTGTCGCTCCGACACCCGCTCCACGTGGGCAGGCGTGAGGAGCCATTGCCCCAGTAGCTCCCGCCCCAGGGGTGATCCAATCGTCCCCAGAAGGGCCGAAAGGGAAGCAGAGCCGAAGAGTTGGAGGTCTTTCGCAAGCGGATGCTCGCGCGCCAGGGGCGCGGTGGGAACCACGGGAAGTTCCTTCCAGCGCCGGTTCATGCGAAGACGCGCCTCCCGGTTGATCTCAGCCAACTGGCGGGCCCGAGTCTCCTGCTCCTTTACATTGCGATGCAGGACGACGAAGAGCCCGAAGACCACCGTACCCATGGCCAGAAAAGCCGTCCGAACCAGTCCGGAAGCCTGCCAGATCTCCAACGGCACCAGTGCCGGAGCCAGAAGTGGAAGCGCCACCCCCAGAAAGACGGCCCCCCTCAGCTGCGCCAGACGCCGGGAACGCACCGAAAGGTGCGCCGCCTGCTCGCGGAAGTCGTGCTCCCGCGTCCGATAGACGTTCATGCTTTCCGGGTAATGGGGGCACAAAGAAGGGGCCGCCCCGTTTTCACGAAGCGGCCCCCGGGTTCCTCGATCACTCGAGGAAGAGCTTACTGGACGGGCGTAACATTCTCCGCCGCAGGTCCCTTCTGCCCCTGGACCACGTCAAACTCCACCCGCTGACCTTCCTGAAGGGTTTTGAAACCCTGCATCTGGATGGCCGAGTGATGGACGAAGCAATCCTGCTGTCCGTCCTCACGGGTGATGAAGCCGAAGCCCTTCTGATCGTTGAACCACTTAACGGTACCGGTGATGCGCATCTCGCAACTCCCTGATGGATCTGTGGTCGGAGTGGGGATGAACCGCACCTACCGACACATCAACACGCGATCTTTACCCTCGCGCCGGGCCGAGCGGCAGGAACACCGCCCATTCTACAACATAGTACCGGAAGGTGTATCACCAGACAGGATTCGTCAAGACTTGGTCCGATTTGGGTGCGCGTCCGTGCCATGGGGTGAACCTCGTTACCCGGACGCTCCTGGCCACCGGGCGTTCGGTCAGACCTTCCGCACCTCACTGGACTCCGTGTCGTAGAAGGCCCCCACCACCTCCACCGCCCCGGCAGCCAGGGCACGGGCAATCACGGGGTTGTTTCGCACCCGGGTCACCTGGGCGCGGACGTTCGCGTCCACCGCCGGGGTGAGCTCTCTGGGCGTGAGCTCAGGAAGAGCCTCCAAGCCTGCACGGATGCGGTGCAGGAGGTGGGGAAGCTGGGGTCCCTCTCCCTCCTCTTCTACGTTGCGATCGTCAGTCCAGGCATCCGGTGCCGGCTGGAATGGGACTTCCAGCGCCCCCTGCACCGCCCCGCACCCCCGATGCCCCAGAACCAGAATAAGGCGGCAGGAGAGGGCATCCACCGCGAACTCCAGGCTGGCCAGCGCCCCCGGCGAAGCGACATTCCCCGCCACCCTCACCACGAACAAGTCGCCCAGCCCTTGATCGAAAATGATCTCCACCGGCACCCTGGAGTCGGCACATCCCAGGACCGCGGCGAAGGGAGCCTGGGCGTGGATGAGCGCCCGGCGCTCATGGGCACTCAACTCCGGCCGAACCGCGTTGCCCTCAGCGAAGCGACGGTTCCCCTCCATGAGGCGAGCCAGTGCTTGCTCAGGTGTCCCGGGCGTCGCCGCGTGCTGGGTCATCTCTCCCTCCCATTTGGAAACCGGGCTCGATCCCGCCCGTAGAGGAGCAGGCCCGGTACCATCCCCAGCCCCCACGCCAGATGCGCGGGAGCGCCGGAGAGCTTCCGCCATTGCGACGGCGGCCCCTCTCCCTCATGCAGCGAGAACCTCACATAGTTGGCCCCCGCCCTGAGAAGATGACGGGGGTGCCTCATGAGGTAATCGCCATGTTCATTCAGGTCCACCCGGGTCACCAGGAGATTGCCGGGAGCGTTCCGGGCCGGCGAATGCCCGCGGGTCATGGACGGGGCATCGGTCCAGACCCGCAGCAGGCGCTCGTTCACGAAGCGCGTGAGATATCGCCGGGAGATCCGGTTCCAGAGAATACTCTCGGGCATGTAGCGCCTGGGCAGGGCCTCGGGCATGGGGAACTCCCGGAGTACTTCCGTACGGATGAAGCCCCACTTGTCACCTGTGACTCCATGCACATATCGGATGTCCATCTCCGGCAGATCCAGGGGGTCTTCCGGGAACTCCGCACCCACCAGGGCCCCATTCTGGTCGATGGCGTGGCAGGTGATTCCCTTGAAGCGTCCCCTTTCCTGGCGCGGGATCTCCTCCCAACGTCTCTGGAACGTGGCCAGGGCATGGGGCACACACCCGTCGTCGGAGTCGATGGGCGTGAAGAGAGTGCCCTGGGCCTCCTGGACCCCTCGGTTCCAGGCGAAGTGCTTCCCCTGGTTCTCCTGGCGGAAGTAGTGGATGGGAAAATCCGCCTCCTCTCGCCACCCTTCCAGCAACTGTGGAGTTTCGTCGGTCGAACCGTCATCCACCACCACCCATTCGAAGTCCCGGCACGTCTGGGCCTGGAGACTCGAATATACCCGATCCAGGGTATGGGCCCGGTTGAAGGTAGGGGTGAATACCGTGAATAGAGGGATGTTGGAGGCTTCGTTCATGCCCATGGCTTCAATGCAACAGCTCCAGACACGGCTGCAGCCAGCTGCGGTCAGTGGAATGGGATCCTCCCCACCAGTGATGTGGACTGGGGGGCACGGAAGGAAAAGTGGGGCCTTCCCGCCCGGAGGTGAAGCTCCAGTGCCGGGTTTCCTTGTCGGCCAGGGTATCGAAGTCCGCCACGAACAGCGCCTCCGTATCTGCCCGAAAGCGCTTCAGGCACGCCATGGCCAACCCCGGATCTCCACCGGCGACAGCCATTTCCCGGGATAGCTCCACCGTGAGGAGCGCATGGATCCAGCCCAAACGGAGAAAGAACAGCCGTGACCGGGCCTGGAGGATCTCATGGAGCACCGGCGCGTCTCCCATTGGCACGGTGGTCCCGGCAGCCCGCCCCACCGTCCCGGCAGCCGCCGTCCTGGCAGCCGCTCCCGCCTCCGCCTCCACAGCCGCCTCCGCCAGAGTCAGGAACGCCCCGCCCTGGAGGAGCACGTCCCGGGGTATCACCTGGTGGGCCGCCACCTGGAACCGATCCCACCGATTCCCGCCGAAGTCCACCTCCGCCACCCGTTCCCGGCTCCCCTCGGTGAACCTCTCCCAGAAATAGAAGTACGCCTCCACCTGTCGGGCAGCAGGCCCGAAGGCCGAATAGAATTCTTCCAGGACACCTTCCGCATCCTGGAACGGCTCCTGGAGGAGCCTCAGCTGGAGGTAGAGCCACGGCCCCTGGGTGCCCCACTGACCCGTGAGAGAGTCGAAGTACGCCCCCTCCATCCCCCGCTCCACAAGAACAGGAAAGAGCTGGGCAAACTGCCTGGGAGCGATCCAGGGGAGGGAATAGCCGTCATGCAGGTGATTGGGACGGTAGCCCAGCCGCATGCCGGTGGCGGCCCACCCCTCCCACTGCTCCAGCAACCACCCGAGGGTGGCGTGGGACATGGGGAAGAAGTCGGCATCTCCGCCGGCAAAGGGGACGAATTCCCCGTAGACCCGGGAACCCAACGCCGGAGGATCGGGAGGAGCCGGGAGATAGTTCATGTAGAGGAAGGTCGAAACGGTAACGGACGGGGGAGTCCGGGCAGCCACCCGTGCCCAGAAGGTGGCGTAGCGCTGGGAGAGCCAGGGCGGTCCGTAATACGCAGCCACCTCCGGAGGGTGAAGCGGCGCCACATGCCCCCCGTCCCACTCCTGGCACCCCGGACCCGTGCCCGCAACGGGTCCATCCACCTCACTTACATCCAGAACCCCCCTCCAGTCGGGGCCCTCTGCCACCAGCGCCTCCACCAGGCCGGGCGCCGGGAGGCACATTCCTGCAGCCCATCCCTGTTCACCCGGGTGGAGGAACCAGTGGGAGCGGGAACCACCGAACCTCTCTCTCCAGTCCTGGAAACGGTGTCCCGGCGAGGGCCTTCGGGCCTCACCCCCCACCCCGTGGCGCTTCAGAAAGAGTTCCAGCGCCTCCCCGTAGCTCACTCGCGCCTCTGGTGAGAAGCCCAGCGGTCGCATCCGCGGTGGCGGCGCCTCCCCCAGCACCGACCATCGATAGGTGCGGGCTCGGCCCAGCATCCGGAACCGAAGCACCGGGCTTTCCACACCTTCCCTGGGCGTCACCTGGAGACGCCCTCTGCGAGGCACCACCTCTCCACCCTCGCCGGGCCAGAGCCAGGTCACCCCGGCAGACTCCCGGAGCAGTGCATACACCCCGAATAGCGTGCCGAAGTAGTCGTGATGGAGGAGCAGTGCCGTTTTGGGAAAGAGGGACGGCCCCACCTCGGGCCCTTCCCAACCTCGCGTGCCTTCGTTGCCCGCAACCACCAGGTCACCACCCTGTCGCTTCAGCCAGAAGGCCTCGGGAGGAAGTGTGTCAGGATCCAGCCCCCGTGCGGCCATCTGGGGATGGCGGCCCACCCAGATCCCCGGCAAGGGCGATGGAGAGGGGGAGCTCCGGGGGCCCAGACGCTCCAGGGGAAGCACCACGCCAGACGACTTCTCCACCAGCCGAATGAGTTCACGGGCAGCGAACTCGGTGATGGGGGGAGCCTGGGTCTGGAGGAGCACCCTGACCCGGGGCTCTCCCTCCTCCATCAGCACCATAGGAGATCCCGCTTGCGAAGCCACGGTATCTCCCGCCTGCACCGGCGCGGAGGGGCCACCCACCAGGAGCGTCGACGCAATCAGGGTCCCAGCCGTGGCGTTCCCGAGCCGGAGCATCTCACTCCCGACCCCGAAAGAGCGGGCGCAGGGGATAGGCCAGGATGTAGACCACCAGAAGCGCCGTCATCCGCCACCGATGCCCCCACCCCAGATGGGGCGAAGCGACCATCCAGCGTCGGGCATCCAGCACTGCCCCCAGCTCGAACCGGGGAAAGCGAAGCCCCCGGGCCACGATGGAGCGGAACCCCCGAGCCACGGTGGCCCGGGCCACCGCCTCTCGGTTCTCAGGCCGCGCCCGCTCCAGGAATGCCAGCCAGGTGATCCGCATCCCCTTCAAATGGCGCGACGCATCCGCCCGGATCCCCGCCATCCACTGGCTGTCGTGGAGGCGGTAGTTCACCAGTAATTCAGGCTGGAAATACACGGGCCCGCGCTCCATGAGCTGGAAGAGGAGGATGGTGTCTTCCACCTGGTGATCCAACCCCTCGTCGAAACCTCCGGCATCGTGGAAGAGAAGAGCCGGAAAGAAGGTGGAAGACGCCGGGATATCCAGAGGTAGCCTTCCAGTCAGCGAAAGCTCCAATCCATCCACGGCTTCTCCGGGTATGCCGGTTCCCCGGATGGGGGGAATCTCCTCCTGCAGCTCCAGGGGGATCTCCACCGGCTCTCCGGCCTCATCCACCACCTGGGCCCGGGAGTAGACCAGGGCCAGAGCAGGGTGCTCCCGGGAAACACGAAGTTGGAGTTCCAGCTTCGACGGCTCCCACTCATCGTCGGCGTCCAGCAGCGCCAACCAGGGAGCCCGGGCGTGGGCAGCTGCCAGGTTGCGCGAGGCACTCACCCCCCGGTTCACTCCCCCGGGGTGCTGCAACACCCGGATCCGGGGATCCAGGGACGCCCACCTCTGAGCCAGGGCGAGACTCCCGTCCGACGATCCGTCATCCACCATGAGCAGTTCCCACCCGTCCACGGTCTGGCTTCGGACAGACTCCACCGCCCGGTCCACGAAACGGGCCCCATTGTACACGGGCATGAGGACGGAGACCGCCGGGGCCGTGGTGGGTTCATCCATGGAAAGTCACGGGCTCAGGTACGGGTTTTCGCCCGCCAGGATCCTGGACATGGGAGCCGGGAGAAGGTGCAACCGGGCATGGAGGACCAGACTCCGGCGATCCCAACGGTGGAAGGGGTTGGCCCGGAGGCGCGCCAGCCAGTGCCGGGCCTCCTCATCCCTCCGCTGGAAATAGAAGTACGAAACCAGTTCGCTGGTGAAATGGAAGTCCATGAGGGTGGAATCCAACTCCACTTCTACCCGATAAGGGCGCACCTGTCGCAGGGGAAACGTGGCCTCCACCGCCCGGAGGATTTCGGGATCCACCCCCACCTCCCGACCCCACTCCGCCCGGAAGCTCCATCGGGCCACCTGATCTTCCTGCCGGGCCCCTCCCTCCTGCCGCACCGTCTTGGAATCCGCGTGAAGTCGGAAGTTTGAAATGACGGAATCCACGGAACGAATGTCTTCCTGCCCGAACCGGAGGAGATACCGCATATACAGGTCCAGATCCATCCCCCAATGCAGGCCTGTATCCAGCCCCCCCAACTCCTCAATATCCATGCGGCGGAAGTAGGTGCATGGCTGATCCAGGTGGCCCACGAAGAGGGTCCACTCCAGAGGGTGATCCCGGGGAGTTCCCTGATGCAGGGTGGTGGGATGTCCCTCTCCGAAGCGCCTCTCCCACCCCGCCACGGCCCGGGTTCCAGTCGGCGTGAACCCCTCCGCCACAGCGGCCAGGGCTCCAGGCTCCAGGAGGTCGTCGCTGTTCAACCAGTTCCACACTTCACCGGTGGAACGTGCCAGCCCCTTGTTGATGGCCTCACTCTGGCCACTGTCAGGCTCCGAGACCCAATGGTCCAGCCACTCTCCGTAACGCTCCAGGATCTCCCTGCTGCCATCGGTGCTCCCCCCATCCACCACGATGTACTCCAGCGCCGGGTAGCTCTGGAGGAGAACACTGCGCAGCGTCTCTTCCAGAAATGTCGCCTGCTGATAAGACGGGGTAACCACGGTGATGCGAGGCCAGGAGGAGCCATCTGACCGCGTGGGAGGGAGGGCCGGGGTCTCCCGATCCCACGGCCAACCTCGTCGGCCCGCTGGGGGAGTGGGGAGCTGGGGGAGAAGACCGGTCATGGCTTCCGGGAAATGAGCAGAATGGGGAGTCCGTGTCCAACGGCCTACGCCAGGGAATGATGCCCCGCAGAGGGAATGGGGGGAAGCCCCCCGGGACCTCATGAGCCGGCGAGCCGGGGAACAGCCTTGGCGATTCCCCCCTTCGGAGTGTACCATATCGGGCTTTCCGGTGTATCGTTCAAGCTACTTCACTGTCTCCGGTTGCTGGATCGGTCTTCGGAATGAGATCGATTCGGACCTTCTCCCATATCCAGGACGATGGTGGCTGCGGCCCCGTCCGAGCCTCCATCCCCCACCCCATGCGCATCTTCCCTCGGTCATCCCCGCGGCACACGGCCCTTTTGACTGCCGTCGTAGCCCTCGTCCTCACAGGATGCGGCGACGGTACGCCTGTGACCACCGCGCCGGTTACCGGTATTTCACTGTCTCCTTCGCAATCAACCCTCCCCTATTGGGGCCAGTTGGCGTTGGAAGTGGAGATCCGCACCGCTCAGGGATTAAGTGCAGCCACGTCCCAGCTGAACTGGACCTCCTCCGATCCCACGGTGGCCGTAGTCTCTCCAGGTGGCACCGTAACCGGGGTTGGAGTGGGGGGGCCCGTCACCATCACGGCGGAGGCTGAGGGCAATCAGGCCTCCGTGCAGGTCACCGTGGTGCCAGGGGCCCCCGCCCGCCTCCTCCTCCAGGTCGCGGCCTCCCCCACTGTGAGAAGCGGACTGCCGGTGGAGGAGACGCCGGTGGTGGAAGTCCGCGACCAGGGGGGCAACCGGGTGAGACAGGCTGGAATTTCGGTGCTGGCCTATCTCCTGGAGGGAGGTGACACGGCCTTCATCCGCAACGGGATCGTGGAAACGGACGAGAACGGGGTGGCCCGATTCCCCAACATGGTGATGGACGGGAAGGTGGGAATTTATACCCTTTTCTTCGAAGCCCAGGGGCTGGGTCTTCAGTCTGCGTCTTCAGGGGAAGTCCAGATCCAGGAAGGCCCCCCCGTGGCACTCCGGATTTTCAGCGACCCGTCGTCTGAAACCGCCAGCGGAAAGCCATTCCCGCGGCAGCCGCATGTAGGGGTGGAGGATAGTGGCGGCAATCCCCTGGCCCTGGAGGGCTTCCAGATCCGCGGAGTCCTGGTGGAGGGCGATGACGGTGCGACGCTGGACGGCTTCGAGGCGGTTACGGGCGGCGACGGCATCGCGCGCTATCAGGGCCTGATTTTGGAGGGAAAGGTGGGCGAGTACGTGCTGGGCTTCCAGTCCGGAGAGCTGGAGGAAGCCCGCTCGGAGGTGATCACGCTGGGCCACGGAGACCCCCATGGCCTGGCCTTCCGCACCAGCTTCCCCACCGCGGCTCGGAGTGGCGTGGCGCTGGACCCGGAACCGGTGGTTGAACTTCGGGACAGGGCGGGCAACACGGTTCCCGAAGCGGGAACGACCGTAACCGCTCTCCTTATCCAGGGTGGCGAAACCGGCATACTGGCGGGAACCACTGCCACCACCGACGCCTCGGGCGGTGCTCTGTTCTCCTCGCTGGCGATTGAGGGAATCACGGGAGAATACCGCCTCCGGTTCACCGCCCCGGGACTGCAGTTGGTGGAAACGGGAATCCTCCAGTTGGGTCCGGGCATCGCCTCCCGGCTGGGTCCCCTCACGCCTCCACCGGCAATCTTCCCGTCGGGATTACCCGTTCCCCAGGCCATCCAGGTCCACTTGTTGGATGGCGCAGGAAACGTGGTGCCCGACGAAGGGGTGAGCGTTTCGGCTTCAGTGGTGAGCTCCGCCAACGTGCAGCTGAGTGGGGGCCAAGCCAGTTCCAACAGCCAGGGGGTGATTACCTTCCCCGACCTGATCCTGAGTGCTTCCGGCGGAGCTACGGCCCGGCTCCGGTTCCAGGGTCCCCAGGGGATTGCGGCGTGGGAGTCAGAAGAGTTCGAAATCCGGGTTCCTACCCGCCTGGTCCTATCGGTTCAACCATCCACTCCGGTGGCCCTGGGCCTTCCCCTGAACCCGGCACCCAGGGTCCAGATTCTGGACCAGGCCGGCAGCCCATTCCCCTTGGAGGGCCTCACCATCCGGGCCACCGTGGTGGGAGGGGGGGGGCAGGTCTCCATCTCAGGCATCCAGGCTACCACCGACGCCCAGGGTCAGGCCACCTTCTCCATCCTCCGGGTGGACGACGCCCCGTCGGGGGTCACCTTCCGGCTGGAGTTCCAGGCCCCGGGCACCCAACTGGAGAGCGTGGTTTCGCAGCAGCTTGAGGCCTTGATCGCCACGCGGGTGGGAATTCTTCAGGGCCCCCCGCCCACCGGAATCACAGGCACGGCGTTCACCCCGGCAGTCCAGGTGATTTTGTTGGATGATGCCGGGCGCGCGGTGCCCTCGGGAGGAGTGACCGTCACGGTATCGTTCGCCCCCGGCTCCCCTCAAGGCGTGCTCATGAACGCCTCAGGGGTTACCGGTGACAACGGGGTGGCCACCTTCCCGGGGCTGGCCATCGCAGGGAATCCCGGCTCCTACCAGCTTCGCTTCCAGGCGGAGGGCCTTCAGGGGGTGAACAGCGGGTCCATCTTCATCAACTTCCCCGGTGGGTTTCAGGGAGGTGCGAATCTGGATGTCTCCTACATCTGTCAGGATCGCCTCCTGCGCATGGACGTCTACGTGCCATCGGGAACCTTCTTCACCTCCCCGCGCCCGGTGGTCTTCTACGTCCATGGCGGAAGCTTCATCTCCGGTAGCCGGGAAGGCACAGCCTTCTTCGGGATGCTCCGGGATCAGCTTGTGGCGCAGGGTTACTACGTCATCGCTCTGGGCTACCGGCTGGCCACGTCCACCGGAAACGACTGGCCCACCCAGATCCAGGATGTCACCTGTGGGGTTCGGTACACCCGCTCCAGAGCGGCGGAATGGAAGGCGGATTCCTTCCGGACGGGTGCCTACGGGGAGAGTGCCGGAGGGCTCATGGCGGCGCTTCTGGGGGTTTCCAGCCATGCGTCGCACATCGGGAATGGCTTCCTCTCCTTCTCCAGTCGGGTGCAGGCCGTGGCCACCAACGCAGGGTTCTTCGACCTCTCCCAGAAATCAGAACTCAACTTCCAGAGCCCCACCCACACCTTCACCACCTGGAACGACCCCGGTTTCTCCGAGGAGTTGGCTCTGGCCAGTCCCATCACCCATGTGAACGGTGGGGATTCTCCCTTCCTCCTGATCCACGGCACGGCCGACGGGACCATCGACATCGCTCAGAGCGAACGCTTCCAGCAGCGCCTGGTGCAGAACGGGGTGTCGGCCTCCCTCATCGCCCTGCAGGGTGCGGACCATAACCCTGACACGGGGTGGTCAGCGGCCCAGAGGACCTCCATGGCTTCGGCCCTGGTGAACTACTTCCTCCAGCAACTGGGGCAGTAGTCGGCCGTAGGCCGGTCAGCGGCTGGGCGAGGTCGGCTCCGCGGCCAGGGCCCGGGTCAGTTCCCGGGAGATGCGCGAGGGTGGGATTTCCTGGATGCACCGGATGGTGTCGTAGCGGCACACCCAGTTGCAGTGATAACAGTCCATGGGGTGGTCCGCCACCCGGTTTCGCTCTGGATCTCCCCAAGGGTAGAAGCGGCCATGGTGCCCTCCACCCAGGAGTCCCACCGTGGGAGTTCCCAGGGCCGTGGCCAGGTGGAGGGCCCCCGTCTCCTGAGAGAGGAGCACGTCCACATGGGTCAGGGCCGCCGCCAGTTCCCGGAGGGTGGTGGCACCGGTGTGGTCCTGGAGATGCACCACATTTCCGGCCTGGGCCACCGCCTGGGCCACCTGGGTGTTCATGGCCCGCTCCGCAGGACTCCCCAGGAGATGCACGGAGAACCGGACCCCCTCCACTCCCTGGATGGCCTCCCGTAGCTTCTCGCCCCCATAGAACTTCCCAGGAAGGGAGGTCACTCCCGGGGCCAGTGCCAAAAGCCGGGTACCCTCTGCGCGCACCAACGCCGTCCGGGCCCACTCATGATCCTCATCGTGGAGCCAGACCGTGGGGCGGATCTCCACACCTCCATGGCCCCCGCCCAGAAAGGCCAGGAACCGGCGGTTTGCCTCCAGTTCGGTGGTGGCCGGACTCCCATCCATGGGGCAGCGCTCGGAGTAGACCCCTGCCCACTGCCTCTCTTCGCGGAGGGTCTGGTTCGAATGATCCCCCCGGGTGCCCACCACCCAGCGGCCGCGAAGGTGAGCCACGCCTGCGTGGGTCACCGTCGATGGGGAACGGAGGGGAACCAGAATCAGATCGGGACGGGGGCGAAGCCTGGCCCGGATACGTCCCCACCAGTTGTCCAGGCGATCCCGCCCTGGGAAGGGTTCCAGTCGAGAGCGCAGGGGCCAGAGGAGCCCTTCCCAGGAGGCCACATCATCCACGTGGGGGCACGCCGCCACCAGATCCCGCACCCCATCCTTCACGTAGAGGGTGATCCGGGCCTGGGGGTAGAGGGTCCGAAGGTGTTCCAGCACACCCGAGAAGAGGATCACATCTCCCAGGTTGTCCGAGCGCACCACCGACACCCGACGGGGGGTCCGGGGCCGGCCCGGCAGGAAGGATTCAGTCTCGGGCATAACCCAGACGGACCACCAGAAGGCGACCCAGCGCCGGCCCCGTGGGGAAATCGGGAATCTCGTTGTCCAGAACGTTCGTCATGGTGAGCCCCAGGTCCAATCCGGAAACCCCGGGAACCCGCACACCCAGAGCCAGATCTACGGTAGTGGAACTCTCCACCGCGCCCACCAAGAGCCCGGAAGCCACAGGATATCCCCCGCGGCCATTCACCCGCACCTCCCCCCGAAGGCCCCGAACGGCGTCCCGATAGCGGATCCCGGCTCCCCCCTTGTGGGTGGGCGCGTTCAGAGCAACCTGATCCCGCCCGCTGCAGCTGCCCGACCCGTTCCCCTCGGCTCCCAAACAGACCGAACTCAGGTGTCCATAGAAGCCCAGTAGCGACAAGGTGGAGGTGAAGTCCAGTTCGGCCGCCACCTCTCCCCCGTACAGCGTGGCATCCCCCACGTTGCGGTAGGTGAGAAGGAGCTCCGCCCCCGCCTGTTGGTCGGTGGTCACCGTCCCCAGGGGCACCCCGGACATCACCTCCGTGAGTTCCTCCACCAGCCTCTCAAATTCTCCAGAAGTGAGGCGGCCTTCCTCCACCAGGGGGAGCAGGCGTCGCTGCAGAAAGCCCGCTACGCTGCCTGGATCGAAGAAAACGGACGGCGTTTCCACCCGGAGGGGTCCCACCAGGTCGCGCACCTGACTCGCCCAGAGATCCGCCTGGAGCCGGAAGCCCGGAAGTGGCTCTCCGCGATAACCCGCCTCCACCGACGTGAAGTAGGACGGCCGCAGTCGTTCCACGCCCTGGGGCCCAACTTCATCCAGGGCAAAGGCTCCTTCCCCCAGTGCCAGGCGATCCGGATCCAACCGCCGGAACAGGGTGGCCACTTCATCGGCCCCGGGATCCAGGAGGGCCGCCAGTACCGGTACGGCAATCTCCGGGGCGAACTGGAAGAGCACAGGGTTCCAGAGAAGGGCCCCCTGCGCCGGCACCCGAGGCTGCCCGGGGATGAACGGGCTACGCATGCAGTATCCCCCCAGACCGGCTGCGCAGATCCCCGGCTCATGGTGGAAGGTAAAACCCGAGCTGGGGACCCCCTGGGCGCGGATGGGGATCATGCGGTTTCCCACAGGGAGATTCCCAGTGGAAAGATCCAGATGGAGCTGGAAGGCGGTGGGAGGCGAGAAGGACCGGGAAAACGCACCATACACCGTGTGCCCATCGCCGGGGTTGAAGCTCACTTCCACCCCGGGAGAGAGAACCGGATCGGCCAGTCCGCTGTTCCAGTCCACGCGAACGCCTCCCGAGACATGCAGCTCCCGGGTGAGACCCACCCTCCCCCTGAGGAAGGCACCTACCTCATCCACCAACTCGTTGGCTACAATGCTCTGGGAAACGGCAGATCCACCCTGGGTGCGGGTGCCATCCACTCCGTAGAGGAGTCTCCCGCCCCCCAACTGGAGCCCATGCTGGAGTCTCCCCCCCACCCTCCACGACTCATCGTCCACCGGGGTGCCGGTGCGAAGGAGATAGGTCTCACCCGACTGGCTCAGGGTTCCATGGACCTGCCCGAACAGGGCCCCTCGGCGAGCCTGCACCTGCCCGTGGGATAGTCTCCAGTCCATAGCCTGCACAGCGCCGGCACCCGAGAACTCCAGATTCCGGAGAGCCGTGGAACTGCCTCCCGAGACCGTCACCTCGGTCTCGTCGCCAGGGCGCACGTCCAGACGGGCCGACGCCCCCCAACGGGCCACCTGTGGATCTCGAATCCCGATGCGCAACTCGTCCGGAGTTCCTCCGGCTTCCTCCACCCGACTCCGAAGTGCGGCCTCCACCGGGTCGATGCTTTCCCACTCATCCCCCTGGAAGTAGTGACCCGACACCCTGAGGGCGGCTCGAGGGGAGAATCGGATACCCTGTCGGAACGCCCCCTCCAGAATTCCCCGCTGACCACCGCCCACGTAGGCCCTCGTGCCTGGATCATCCAGCGCGGAGACCGTTCGGAGGTGGAGGACGCCCCCGGACCCATGAGCGCCGAAGAGGTGCGACATTCCACCGGGTACCACGTCCACCCCCTCCAGATCCAGGGGAGTGGACGAGAGGAGATGCAGCGCATTCACCTCGAAAACCGGCACCTGAGCCGGTCGCATATCCTCCAGAAAGACCATGGAAGGCGAAAAGAGATCGTTGAACCCCCGCTGGCTGATGCTCCTCCGGATCATGCCCGTGCGGATTCGGTCCACTGACGGTAGGCCAAACAGGATCTCTCCAGGCACCACCCAAGGAGTCCGGCGAAGCTCCTCGACATCCTCCAGTACGCAGTGGGATCGGCCGACCTCCTCCACCACCATGACCTCCCGCCCGGGCGTGAAGACCATGGAGTCGGCAGGAAGGCACAGTCTGCCCTCATCCAGCGCCTCTTGTGCAGAAGCCTCTATCCCGGACCCGGTGGCCATGATCAGAACGCCTAGAAGGTAGAAACTGATGCGATGCGGTGGGGGCATGGAGGGCTCGGCAGAGGGGTCTGGGAGGACCGGATGGATTGGAAGGCCGGGGCAGACAGGCTCGCCACGGGACTGTGGCACGCTGGCGGGCAGAGTCAGCAAAAGATGACCACCCCGGGGACAATTGCCAACCGGGGAGGCCTGAGCGAAGCGTCAGGGGTCCCTCTCTACCTCTTGCCTTTCACTCGCCCGAAAAACAGAAGATCCGCCACCACATAGGGCAGGAAGCCAAGGATGATGACCAGAGACCCGTCCAGCCAGGTGGGAAGGGAGGGCGCGGCCTGTTCCAGCCAGTTGGCTACCCACCACACGCCGAAAGCCACGAACTGAAGGATACGGACTGCCAAAGCCCCGGCAGTGCCCGACTCCATGGGGATGCCCAAGGCCAGCAGCACCACAAACGTCGCCACGGCAGTGAGGACCAGGGAGGTGAGGGGAAAGGCCCGTACCAGGCCCACTAGAAGGCTGTTGAAGAAGTACAGGGACCACCGGGACGGGGTCTTGCGGTGGCG
>JBBDRI010000052.1:0-87176 GCA_040905545.1 Gemmatimonadota bacterium
TGGCTCGCCTCGACGTAGCCACGGCTATGTCATCGACGAGCCGCCTGCGATCGGGAGCCCCTGGGGCTCCCAACGGCGGCGCCCTGTACTTCTTCAACGGCCTTCTAGGGCAGACCCTGCTGGACCTTCGGCCGTGAGGAGATTCTGCTCGCCCGAGGTGGCACGATCTTCCCGGATCTGATCATCCAGGTCATCCTCGCGGCTCACATCCGCCACGACCTGTGCCTGAGCAGCAGCCGCTCTGCCTTCGTCCGGTGGGATGGTTGGGGGGGCGGTGGGAGTCCGCTGCCCGGAGTCCGTGGCGCTCTGGGGGATTCCTTTTGCGCTTCCCTGGGTCATGCTGATGCGGTACTCCGGCGGAGGCAAGGGGATTCCGGACGAATCGAAGCCCTCCAGCACCAGACGAATGGCTTCGGAACGCACGGCCTCAAAATCGGACACAGTCTGATCCACCCACCCCCGGAACCGGAGTACCGCCCCAGAGGCCGAGAGGTCATGGATTCGCCCCCGAACGGGCGGCTGTGAAATCACCCCGGGAACCCCGGAGACGATTTTCTCGCCCAACGTAAGAACCGGGGCCAGGGGTTCATTGGATGCCACTGAAACCAATACCGTGAATCGCCGGCGGGGATTCCGGGTGAAGTTCACCATGGAACTCTTGAACACCAGCGCATTGGGAATCCGGACATGGTTCCCATCCAGTGTCATGAGCACGGTCTCGCGGGAGGTCAGGCGCACCACCTTCCCCTCGTGGCCTTCCATCGCCACCAGGTCGTTGGGGGCGAAGGGTTGCCTCAGGCTGAGAATGATTCCCGCCAGGTAGTTCTCCACGATGTCTCGAAAGGCGAACCCCAGTACCAGCCCCATGACGCCGGCAGTGCCCAGCACCGCGCCCACTAGGGCCGTGAGACCCAGGATCTCCAGCGCCAGGAGTGTCCCCACCAGGACGGTCATTGCCTGGAGGAGAGTACGTAGGAGGTTCCTCACGAACGGGTTTTCCGCACTCCAACGGGACGGCAGGCGCCAGCGTCCCATCCAACCGGCCAGAGCCACGAAAAGAGCAACCACCACCAGCGCCAAGATCAGTAGCGGAAGGAACGCCAGGAAAGCCAGGAGCTCATCCCGGAGTCGATCCAGGGCAGGTTCCAGCACGGAGATGGGGTTCGTATTGTCCATGGGAGGTGAAAGCTACCGACTGAGGATGGCGTTCTCCAAGCCCCTGGACGCCCCATCCCGACTTCTCCACCTTCTCCCCCATGCACTCCACCGCTCCAGATCCTGCGGGCAGCCCTTCCGGCTCGTCGGGTCTTCCCTTCATGGTGGGAGCGGCTTTTTCCTTCGCGGTCATGAGTCTCCTGGTGAAGGTGGTGGGACAAGGGGTACCCACCATGGAGGTGGTGTTCGTCCGATCCGTGGTGACACTGGCGTTGAGTTGGGGCATGCTTCGGGTCCGGAGGAAGCCGGTGTGGGGGATCAACCGGCCCCTCCTCCTGCTACGGGGAGGCATCGGATTCCTGGCGCTGTCGTGCTTCTATTACGCCGTGATCCATCTGCCTCTGGCCGATGCCACGGTGATCCAGTATACCAACCCCGTATTCACAGCCGTGATGGCGGCCATCTTCCTGGGAGAGCGAATGGGGAGCCGGGAGGTGGGTCTGGGATGTCTGAGTCTGGCGGGTGTGGTCATCATGGCCCGCCCAGGATTCCTCTTTGGAGGGGGGACTGCCGGACTGGATCCTCTGGCGGTGGGCATTGCGTTGGTGGGTGCGGTACTCAGCGGAGCCTCGTACACGATAGTGCGTCGGCTGGGACGTACGGATGGCTCTCTGGTCATCGTCTTCTACTTCTCGCTGGTGTCCGTGGCTGCCTCGTTTCCCCTGATGCTCCCTGCCTTCCGGGCGCCAACGTCCATGGAGTGGGCTCTTCTCCTGGGCATTGGGCTCTTTACCCAGGCGGGTCATACCCTTCTCAACGTAGGTCTCCGACGGGAACGGGCCGGCCGGGCCATGGCCGTGGCCTACCTCCAGATCGTGTTCGCCGCCGGGGTGGCCTTCCTGGTTCTGAAGGAGGTGCCGGGGCCCGCTTCATGGGCTGGTGCGGGCATCATCGTCGTGTCTACGCTCCTTCTGTCGGGAACGATTTCGGCTCCCGTCATGCCGGGGGCAGGTGGCCGTAGTCGGGAGGAGTAGGTACCATCCCCCAAGCGGTTTCTCCGTCGCGTTGACTCCTGTTCCCTCTTCCACCGACAAGAGCACATGTCCAAGATCGGAATCTCCGGGCCGCCTCTGCATTTCAACCGCTTGAGATTTCAGCCCAGGAAGGGGTGGGTACTCCTTCTTCTGGGATTGGCCGCGGCGTGCGGGGAGGCAGACCAGGTAGAGGTCCCTCCAGAGGTGGAACTGGGCACCGGCGAGCCCGAGGCCTTTCTTCCTGGGATCGCCAACCCCACCGGCCCGGTGGAGGGGTTGGCCATGTCCCCGGAGGGTCAGTCCATTTTCCTGGTGCGAGCTTCCGGCGGCGCTACGAATCTGGAGCTCACCCGCTGGACCGAGCAGGGGTTCACGCCTCCGGTGACACTACCGTTCGGACGGCCAGGGATGGATCGAGATCCACAGCTCTCCCCCGACGGGGAATGGCTTTACTTCGCCTCCCGGCGTCCCCTCCCGCAGGCCGGTGCCGCCGATACCACCATCTACAATCTTTGGAGGGCCTCTCGCTCTCCCGATGGGTGGGGTGAAGCGGAGCCGCTGGAGGGAGTGAACCACCCCGAGTTCCACGACCGGGGGCCCGCCCTCAGCGGAGACGGAACCCTGGTCTTTGCGTCCGAGCGGAGCGGCAGGGGGAGCGATCTCTGGCTGGCAGAGCCGACGGAGTTGGGCTTCCATTCGCCTGTGAACCCTGGACCGCCGGTGAATACCTCGGCGTGGGAGAGTGACCCCTACCTGGCACCCGACGCGTCCTTTGTGATCTTCGTCCGGCGCGAGGCAGCCCAATCGGACCCCGGAGGCGTGGGGGTGCCTTCCAGTGGAGGCGACCTTTACTTCTCCAGGCAGCAGACGGGCGGCTGGACTTCACCTGAGGCCCTTGCCGGAGGTGTAAACTCGGAAAACGATGAGTTCGCACCCTTCGTATCACCCGGTGGAGAGTATCTCTTCTTCAATCGGGGCGCGGAGGCCATCTGGTGGGTGCCCACCCGGTCCACAGGGATTCCCCTGGGTCGAAACTGACTCCCGGGCGATTCTTTCGCATCTGAAACCTGTTAACACTGTTACGCGTATGGCCTCCTGACCCCGTTGAATCAGGAGGAAGATTGGTTTACAGTGTTCACATGACTGACTCACGCGACCGGATCCTGACCTGTGCTTGCGACCTGTTTCTACGGCATGGTCTGGACGGGTTCTCCATGCGACGGGTGGCCCGCTCACTGGGCGTGACACCTCCCGCGCTCTATCGGCATTACGAAGGCCGGGAGGAACTTCTCCACGCCGTGTTGGGCGAGGGGTACAAGCTCCTCTCCCAGTACCTCTACACGGCACTGGCGGGGAGCACGCCCCTGGAACGGTTCCGCTTGGCTACCGACGCCTATTTGGACTTCGCCCTTGAGAACGCCCGATACTACTCCGTCATGTATGCCCTTCCCGAAGTGCTGGGGTTGGAGGACTGTGATGGAGAAGCGGCTCCCGAAATGATGGCTGTCCACCATTTCTGGAATGATCGGGTCCGGGATTGCATGGATGAGGGAATTCTCCGGGAGGGAGATCCGGAAGCGGTGGGCCTGACGCTCTGGGCTCATGCCTTCGGGCTCATTTCCATCTACCATCGCGGCATGCTTCCTGTAGACGAGGCCAGCTTCCGGGGCCTCTTCTGGGATTCCTCCCACCGGCTACTTCAGGGCCTGGGCACGGACGCATACGTGAGTGATGGGTTTCGTGGCCGTGCGGCAACACACGCACCGGCGGCCGTCATCCCTTTTCCAGAATCGGTTTGAACTCATCATGATCGCATATTTTGTGCCGCGGGTTCTACCTGTGGTTTTCCTGCTGACGGGCCTTGGGCTGCCATCGCAGGTGGTGTCGGCCCAGGAAGGGACGAGCCAGCCGACGGTGTTGTCGTTGGAGGAGGCGCTTCTCCTGGGGGTTCGGTCGAACCGGGAGATCCGGGATGCCCGCCTGGCGCTGGAGGTGGCGGATGGTCAGGTGCGGGAGGCCTGGGGAAACGTGTATCCCACCATCGACGCCAGCGCTTCCTACACCCGCAATATCTCTCCCGCCGTGTCATTCCTGCCTGCGCAGATCTTCGATCCCAACGCCGGTCCGGACGACTTCATCCGGGTGCAGTTCGGGACCGACAACAACTGGAACTCCGCTCTCACCCTGGAGCAGCCTCTGTTCCAGGCCCAGGCATTCGTGGGGGTGGGTGCTGCGGGTCGTTTCAAGGCTCTCCAGGAGGAGGTGGTGCGAGGGACGGGATTGGTGGTGGCCACTCGGATCCGGACCCTCTACTACGATCTCCTCCTCCGGCAGGAGCAGGCCCGCCTCACGGAGAATTCCGTGGAACGTGTTCGGAAGTCCCTGGAGGAGACCCAGGCCCTGGCTCGGGCAGGTCTGTCATCGGAGTACGACGTGCTTCGGCTGGAAGTGGAGCTGGCCAATCTGCTGCCCACCCTCCGGAGGGCCGAGAATCAGGTAAGCCGAGCGCGACGTGACCTGGCGGTGGAACTGGATCTGGATCCCGAGGGAATCGCGGGCGTGGAAGGGAGTCTAGCCGAGTTGGACCTCCGGGATCCGGCCGCCAACAGCCCCGCGAACCGGGGGTTGCTGCAGTGGGCCGGAGGGGCCGATATCCCCTCGGTAACGGGTCTCCAGCAGGCCCTGTCGGATCGAACGGATGTCCGGCAGTCGGAATTGAACGCCGAACTCCGGCAGGTGGAGTTGCGCCTGGAGCAGGCGGAGTATCTGCCTCGAGTGACCCTCTTCGGCAACTACATCATCGACGCCCAGCAGCAGGGGCGTCCTGCGTTCTTCGGCGAAGACGCCTCGCAGCGCTCCTACCAACGGAATGCGGGAATCCGGGTCTCGGTGCCTGTGTTCACCGGGTTCCAGCGACGCGCTCGGGTGTCGCAGAAGAGGGCGGCGCTGAGGCAGGCGGAGTTGCAGGTAGAGGTGGTGCGAGATCGGGCCGAGGTCCAGATCCGGAGCCTTATGGAGGAGCTGGATGAGGCCGGCCTTCGGGCGGAGGCCCAGCGACAGGCTGTGGCCCAGGCCACCCGGGGATTCGACCTGGCCTCGGCCCAATATCGGGAGGGGCTCAGTAGCCAGCTGGAGGTGACGGACGCCGAACTGGCTCTCCGGCAGAGCGAGTTCAACTACGCAGAAGCGGTTTTTGATGCTCTTTCAGCCCGGGCCCGGCTGGAAGAGGCCCTGGGCCGGTTGACCCTTCCGGAGTCAGCCCTTCCTTGACGAATCGGCGCCCTGGCGCCCCACTGCGGTGGAGATAAGCAGAATGGCAACGATAGATCGAAGATTCAGCTGGTTGGGATTCCTACCCCTCATCATGTTCCTGGCGGCGTGTGGAGACAGCGCTGAGGCGGGGGAGGGCGACGAGGAAGCTCAGGGCTTCACCCGGGTCATCAATGTGGAGGTGCTTCCCCTGCAGGAGGAGACCTTCCGGGAGGTGATCAGAGTCACCGGGACGGTCCAGGCCCATCAGGATGTGGTGGTGGCGGCGGAAGAAGCGGGAGTGGTCCGGGAGCTCCTGGTGGCCCGCGGAGCTTCTGTCCAGCGAGGACAGCCACTGTTGCGTATCGACGACACCCTCCTTCGGATTCAACTCCGGGAGGCTGAGGCGGCGGCGGTATTGGCACGTCAGAGTTGGGATCGTCGGAGGCGGCTCTATGAGGAGGACGGTGCCGGAACGGAACTCTCCTACCTGGAGTCCCGCTTTCAGCTGGAGCAGACGGAAGCGACCCTGGCTTCCCTGACGGAGCGGGCGGAGCGTACGGTGGTTCGTGCTCCTTTTGCCGGGGTGGTGGATGAGCGGCTGGTGGAAGTGGGGTCAATGGTCTCCGTCGGGTCACCCGTGGCCCGGATTGTCCAACTGGATCCGGTGAAGGTGGTGGGTGGGGTTGCGGAACGGTTCGCGGCTTCCGTTACCGTGGGATCGCCGGCGCGGATCACCTTCGATGTGCTCCCCGGGGAGGAGTTCGAATCCCAGGTCACCTTCGTGGGGTCCACGGTAAATGCCCAGAACCGAACGTTCGAAGTGGAAACGCGGCTGGGAAACACCTCCCGAATCATCAAGCCTGAGATGGTGGCGAATCTGGAGTTGACCCGGGGGGAGAGGGACTCGGTCATCGCAGTGCCCCAGGAGGCGCTGGTCCGTGTGGAAGATGGGTTCGTCGCCTTCGTGGTGGTTTCGGAGAATGGCCAGGAAGTGGCACAGAGCCGCCGCTTGACCCTGGGGCCGTCCCAGCGGAATCGGGTGGTGGTGGAGTCGGGCCTGGCGGCCGGCGACCGGCTGGTGGTGGTGGGTCAGCAGCAGGTGGCCCATGGCGACCAGGTGCGGATCGTAGGTGGCACGAATGGAGGTGGGCAGTGAGCGGGCCTGAGCAAAGGCCTGGTGCAGGGCCACCGTCCCACGATCCGGAATTCCTGGATCGCTTCAAGGAGTTCGGACTAACCACCTTTTCTGTGGCGCATCGGACCTCCGTGATGGTCCTCTTCCTTTTCGTCTCGGTGGCGGGTCTCATTGCGTACAACGCCATTCCCAAGGAAGCCGCGCCCCAGGTGGCGATTCCGCTCCTGGTGGTGAACACCATGTACCCCGGCGTATCTCCCGCTGACATGGAGACGTTGGTAACGCGGCCTCTGGAGGAGGAACTCAACACCATCTCCGAGGTGGAGGTCATGACTTCCAGCTCGGTGGAGGGGTACTCCTCCATCACGGTGGAGTTCTCCATCCAGACGGATATGGAGGCTGCCCTCCAGAAGGTCCGGGAGAAGGTGGATCTGGCTCGTCCCAACCTGCCGCCGGACGCGGAAGATCCCAGCATCATGGAGATCGACATCTCCGAGATGCCCATCGTCCAGATCAATCTGTCGGGGGAATACGGATTGGTCCGGTTGAAGAAGATCGCCGAGGAGTTACAGGACCGGGTGGAGCAGGTTCCCCAGATCCTCCGGGCGGACCTCAGTGGGGGGCTGGAGCGGGAAGTGAAAGTGGACGTGCACCTTCCCCGCTTGAAGTTCTACGGGTTGGCGCTGAACGATGTGGTGGAGGCCATCCAGAACGAGAACGTCAACATCCCCGGTGGCTCCATCGAAGTGGGTGCCCTGAGCTACCTGGTTCGGGTGGATGGCGAATTCGTGGATCCCGGTGTCATCGAAGAGCTGGTGGTAACCACATTCGATGGGCGACCGGTCTACATCAGGGATGTGGCCGATGTGGAGTTCGGCTTCGCTGAACGCACCACTTTCGCACGGTTGAACGGGTCACCGGTGGTGACGCTTTCGGTGGTGAAGCGGGCAGGCGAGAACATTATCGAGGCCGTGGAGGCGGTGAATGTCATCCTGGACGAGATGGCGCCTCTCTTCCCTCCCACCACCGAGGTCTCTCTCACGGGCGACCAGTCTCGGGATATCCGGATCATGGTGAGCTCTCTGGAGAACAATATCCTCTCCGGGCTCATCCTCATCGTTTCGGTGCTGCTTTTCTTCCTGGGAGTGCGAACGGCCAGCTTCGTGGCTGTCGCCATTCCCACTTCCATGCTCCTCTCCTTCCTGGTGATGGCCGCCCTGGGTATCACCATGAACATGGTGGTGTTGTTCGCCCTCATCCTGGCGTTGGGCATGCTGGTGGACAACGCCATCGTCATCGTAGAGAACATCTATCGATTCGTAGAGGAGGGGTGGGAGCCTGTCATGGCCGCCCGTAAAGCCACGGGGGAGGTGGCGCTCCCCGTGGTGGCCGCTACGGCGACCACGCTGGCCGCATTCGCACCGCTCCTGTTCTGGCCGGATGTTACCGGGGAGTTCATGAAATACCTCCCCCTGACGCTCATCATTACGCTTTCCAGTTCCCTCTTCGTGGCCATGGTGGTGGTGCCGGTGCTCTGCGCCATCTTCCTTCGACCCCACGGTGTCCCGGCAACCACCATGACTCGCACCGGACGCTGGACGATTGGGGCTCTGGTGTCACTTGGGGTGCTCATGGTGGCTTCCGCGAACTGGCTTACGGCGCTCCTGTTGGTGCTCACGGCCGTGGGACTCTGGGCGCTCCACACCTTTGTGTTGGATGGGTTGGCGAAGGCGTTCCAGGCGCGTACCCTCCCGGCGGTCCTGCGACGATATGAAACCTCGTTGCGGTGGGCCTTGGATCATCGAGCCCTGGTTCTGGGTGTTTCGTTGGTGGTCTTCGTAGGCAGCTTTGGCCTCTTCACCCGTTTCAATCACGGGGTGGAGTTCTTCCCGGAAGGCATCCCGCCGGCACAGGTGTTCGTGTCCGTCGAAACACCTGTGGGCACCCGGGCTCCGGAGACAGACCGCATCGCCCAACGTGTGGAAGCCGAATTGAGGGGGCTGCCCGGCTACCACGAGGCGGAATCGGTGGTAGCGACCGTAGGGGGAGGTGGGGGCAATCCCTTCATGGGAGGTGGGTCGTCCGGGGAGAATCAGGCCCAGATCACCCTCTCCCTCCTGGAGTTCCAGGATCGGGAGTACGACTCATTCGAGACCCTGGCGCTCATGCAGGAGCGCATAGGCCAGGACATCGCCGGCGCGGACTTCAGAGCGGATGCGCCCGACATGGGCCCACCGGCGGGGGCACCGGTAAACATTGAAGTAGTGGGCGAAAATCCTGCCGTCCTCAAACAGCTTTCGGACCAGATTTTGGAGATCCTCCGCACGGCTCCGGTGGCGAACCGGCTGGTAGGGCTTGAAAGTGATATGGACGCCGCCCGCCCTGAATTGGCCGTGATTGTGGATCGGGAAAAGGCGGCCCTCTACGACCTGTCCACATCCGACGTGGGGCGGTCGGTGCGGGGGGCCATCCAGGGAGTGGAGGCGGCCAAGTATCGCACTGGGAACGACGAGTTCGACATTGTGGTGCGGCTGGCCGAGACCTACCGGTCTCAACTGTCTGCTCTGGAGGATCTGGTGGTGGTGGCGGAGGGGGGAACGCAGGTGCCCCTGCTTTCCGTGGCACAGTGGGAGGTGTCGGAAGGTCTGGGCTCCATTCGTCGGAAGGACATGACCCGGATGGCCACGATTTCCTCCGAAGTGCGGGCCGGATTCAATCAGAATGCCGTGTTGGCCGAGGTGCAGGAGACACTCACTTCCTTCTCCGGCGAGCTGCCCGTAGGGTATCAACTTCGCTACACCGGGCAGTTGGAAGATCAGACCGAAGCCCAGGAGTTCTTGACCATGGCGTTCGGGATCGCCCTCATGCTCATCGCCTTCATCCTCATCAGCCAGTTCAACTCTGTGGTGAAGCCCTTCATCATTCTCACCTCCGTCATCATGTCCACCGTGGGGGTGATCCTGGGGCTCATGGTCTTCCAGATGCCCTTTGTCATCATCATGACGGGGGTGGGGATCATCTCTCTGGCCGGTATCGTGGTGAACAACGCCATCGTGCTGATTGACTACATCGATATTCTCCGCGATCGGGATGGGATGAATCGAAGAGAGGCTCTGGTGCAAGGGGGGATGACCCGTTTCCGGCCGGTAGTCCTCACGGCCCTTACCACGGCTCTTGGCCTGGTGCCCCTGGCCATTGGGTTGAATTTCGATTTCTTCGGTCTCTACGGATCGCTGCAGCCCGATCTCTACTGGGGCGGCGAGCAGGCGGCCTGGTGGAGTCCCATGGCCATCGCCGTTATCGTGGGGATCATCTTCGCCACCTTCCTAACCCTGGTGGTGGTGCCGGTGATGTACTCGCTGGTGGATGACGCTACGGCACTCTTCCAGCGGTATTTCGTGACTCAGGAAGCGGAGGGTACCGCCCAGTCGGGAGGATCGACCCGGGATACAATGGATGGCGAGAGAAAAGTGGATTCCCCGCCGTCCGGTTCGCGGATGCCCACTCCCGCCTCGGTATGAATCCTGATGGGACAGCCCAACCTGGGTGTCGGGCTTCTCCTGTTCGGCCTGGTGGCGGCGGGGGTTGTGCTTCTCCGGGAGTAGGCATGGAACCCAGAAGTTCACTTCGGGTTTGTCAGAACATGAAGGGTTTCGGAGGGCGGTCTCATCCTCCTGTCCGAGGGAGCCCGAGAAACCCAACGGGAAGATGCGTCCATCAATCTGGGAGCGGCACCATGAAGATCGTACGATCCGCACTGATTCTGCTGGTGAGCGCCTCCCTGGCGGGATGTGCTTCGGCGGCCACGGGTGCATCAGGCAGGTCGGCAAATCTCATCACCCAGCAGGAGTTGATGGAGATGACCAGCGGCCTCAGTGCGTTTCAGGCGGTGGAACGTCTTCGCCCCAGGTGGCTGGGCCGTCAGAGTGCTTCGCTCCAGGCAGCCAGCTCCGCCGGGGTGGTTGTGGACGGTATGACCCGCGGAGGTCTCGAGTTGTTGCAGGGCATGCGAGTGGAGAACATCGCTGAGATGCGCTACCTTCCGGCTCGGGACGCCACAAATCGCTACGGCTCCGGATACCCCGCAGGCGTCATCGAAGTGGTGACGCGGAACGCAGCGGGCTCATAGTCGAGACACGGTAGGATTGACGGGACTGAACCCCCTCTGACGGTGAGCCAGGTATCCCTGGACCACGTGGTCCTTCTGGCCCCCCGTCTCCCCCGCACGGAGGAGAGCTTCCGGAAGATGGGATTCCAGGTGACCGGCGGCGGAACTCATGCAGGCGGGGCCACCCGAAATCGGTTGGTGGGGCTCTCCGATGGAAGCTATCTGGAACTTCTCACCTTCTCCCCGACGGGGGATGGCCCAGGGTTGTTTCCCGGGTCTCAACCCATCTCGGATGAAGCGGGTCCCGGCGAGGCTACGGAAGCACCTCCCCCCGGGCTCTCCCCCATGGCGACCCGATTCTGGCAGCGAGCCCGACGCCACGGACCCATCTTCGACCTGGCCTTGAGGGTTCCTGATCTGGAGGGTGCCATCGAGGGGCTGCGTGGCCGAGACATCGCGGTGGATGAGGCGGGGGAAGGACGTCGAACCCGGGATGACGGGGTGGAACTGGCGTGGACCATGGCCTTTCCCCGAGCCGGAGCTTTCCCGTTCCTCATCCAGGACCTCACCCCTCGACAGCATCGCGTGCCCCATGGTGCCGAAACCGAGCATCCCAACGGAGTCAGTGGCGTGGCAGAGGTCCGGATCCCCATCGCTCCCGAGGAAGCAGCTCGGCTCCCTGCCTGGGGTCAAGTCTTGGGGCTCCCCCTGAGCGACCGTCTCGGCCACCAGGGTTGGGAGGTGATGGTTGGGGAAGTGAAGCTCACCTTTCTCCCCATGGAAGAGGGGAACCGAGGCGATGGTTCCCGGTATGGCATCGTACTCCGAAGGGATGACGGCGGAGATACCCTCAGCCTGGTGGGCGCCCCAGCCCAGGATCGGCCCGCTTCCACGGGCTCATTGGAGTGGGAGCTCCAGGCGGACACGCTCCTGGGACCCCCGGCATGATCCAGTTCTCTGTTCTGACCCGTCTCTCGGAGCGAGCCCTCGCCTTCCTGGTATTCGGCCTTTCAGCCGTGGTGGTAGGGCTGGTGGTGCTTCTCATCACCACGCCTCAACTCGTGACCCTGCCGGTGGACGTCTCCGTTCTTCCCCGGTTCCATGCCATGCTGAATGGCACAGCCACGGTTTTGCTCCTCCTGGGCTACGTCCTGGTGCGGAACGGCAGGATTTCAGCCCACCAGGTGGCCATGGGGGCGGCGTTCACCCTATCCGTGGTCTTCCTGCTCTCCTACGTGGTCTATCACTCCCAGGCGCCGGTCATGCACTATGGCGGGGAGGGGTGGCTTCGGAGTCTGTATTTCTTCGTCCTCATCACCCATGTGGTGCTGGCACCGGTCATCCTGCCACTGGCGTTGTACACCCTCCTCCGCGCCCTCAGGGGAGAGCTGGGACGACACCGGAAGATTGCCCGATGGACGTTGCCCCTCTGGCTCTACGTCACCGTGACGGGGGTGGTGGTCTACCTCATGATGTCCCCCTACTACGTATTCCCATGAAGGACGGGTAGGGAAGGAACTGGGGCGGCAGGGGTCGAACCTGCAACCTCCCGGTTAACAGCCGGGCGCTCTGCCAGTTGAGCTACACCCCATTGTGTCTGCGCAGCGCTGAGGGAGCCGGAAGATAGGAGGTGCTCTCTCGGGGTCAAGCGATGGGGCTGCGGGACGGCATCATGGAGCAGCCGGAGGCGCACCGAAGCCGAAGATGGCGGTCTCCACCTCTCGAACCACCAGCGATGCGGGCTTGAGGGCCAGGATGGAGCCCACGCTACGACCTGCTTGCCAGTACTCCTTTCCACCCTTCGTCGACGTCTCCCCGTCTGTTCCGGAGGAGCTCTTCAACGCTCGTAGAGACCAGAGGCCCAGGAGGGTCCGGGCCCAACGCTTCGTTCGGGGATGCCGGAGAAGGAAGGCCAAAAGGGGCCCGGCTTCCAACCCGAGAGCCTCCACATAGGCGGTTCGGATCACCGCCACCGGGACTCCCGTGATCCGCTTGGTGTGGACGATGTCCTCCTCCCCCGCCTCCAGGATGGCCTCTTTGTACGCGTCGGAGGCGCTGCACTCCGGGGTGGCGATGAACCGGGTTCCCATCTGGACCCCCACGTACCCCATGGCCAGGGCCTCCTTTACTTCCGCGCCGGTGGCAAACCCGCCGGCGGCCACCACGGGAAGGCCCAGATCGCCTACTTCCTCCAGCAGGGACGGTGCCGTCCGGGGACCCGGATGCCCGCCGGCCCGCCGATTCACTCCGATGAGCCCGTGAACCCCTTCGTCCCGCCCCTTCAAGGCCCACCGACGTTCCGTCACATCGTGGTAGACCCGGCCTCCGTGGGGTGAGACCCTATCCACCACCCATCGGGGGTTTCCCAGGGAGGTGACGAAGAAACGGACGCCTTCCTCCAGAGCGATCTCCACCCACTCTTCCATCCGGCGCTGATAACGCGTGGACGATGCCTCGATGAGGGCATTCATCCCTATCGCTCCCCCCTCGGCGTGGGCCAGGATCCATCGCAGGCCCTCCCTGAAGTCGTGGCCATGCACGTACGTCAGGGACAGGGGTTGAACCACGCCCAGGGCCCCGGCTCGGGACACCTCCGCTACCAGTTCAGGATTGGAGCACGGATACATGGCTCCACATATCAGAGGTACCCGGATCCCAGCGTCCCGACACAGGGCGTTGGTCATCGGAGTCTCCAGTGGGCCACCACTCGAGCTACCTCATCCCCCTCTTCATCCCATACCGTGGCCACAACAGTCGTCTCGATTTCGTCCGCTCCCCAAGGGAACGACGGGGAGTCCACCTCACCTCGGGCCTGGAGGGTTCCCCGGGCTTTCTTGAGGTACTCCGTCTGGAGACGGGTGACGATCCCCTTGCGTCCAGGTGGGAGGGCCGTGAGGAGGGCCAGTCCACCGGCCAACTCACCCAGGTTGGCGATGGCCAAGGCATGGATGGAACCCAGGTGGTTGCGGATGCGGCGTCGGTCTCTGAGCCGCACCACGGCCCTCCCGGGTTGGAGTTCCAGGACCCTGGGGCGAATTGAGCCAGTGTAAGGGACCATGAGTCCCAGGCCGAAGGAAAACAGGGTGCCACCGCCGGGCAGGACGGACAGGCGCTGCCAGGCGGCCAGGAGCCGAGGTCCAGGAGAAGCCGGCGTTGACAATGTGGTTGATCCTTCCGGCCAGGAGCGTGTCCGGGTGATGGGGTGAACGAAGGGAACCTTATCTTGCTTTCCCCCGGAATGCGACCCACCGCTTGCTACCGGTGCGGGAAATGTGACCTTTGGGGTCCAGGAGCGTGTCCGGGTAGTGGAGTGAGCCGCGTTACCCGGACACGCTCCTATCATGATCGTCGATTTCGTCTCAGGGGAGGGAAGGATGGAAAGGGAGAGGATATCGGTGGCCGTGCTGGGAGCCACCGGGAGCGTAGGACAGCAGTTCGTGACCCTTCTGGCCAACCATCCCTGGTTTCGGCTGACAAGCCTTCTGGCCTCTCCCCGTTCGGCAGGCAAGCCCTATCGGGAGGCAGTGCGCTGGTTGCAGCCTGACGACCTCCCCCAGGAGGCCGGAGACCTGATGGTGGGCACGGCCGGCCAGCCTCTGTCGGAATCGCTGGTCTTCTCGGCACTGGATGCCGAGGTGGCCGGGGAGATCGAAGCTGACTACGCCCGACAGGGAAAGTTGGTGGTGTCCAATGCCCGCAACCACCGGATGGTGCCCCACGTTCCACTTCTGATCCCGGAAGTGAATCCCGGCCACCTGGAGCTGATCGAGCCGGGCAAGGGTGGGATCGTCACCAATCCCAACTGCTCCACCATCGGCCTGGCGTTGGCCCTGAAACCCCTCCACGATGCGTTCGGAGTGGCCCGGGTCCACGTGACCACCTTGCAGGCGGTATCCGGCGCCGGGTACCCCGGCGTCCCCTCGCTGGACATCCTGGACAATGTGGTGCCCTTCATTTCCGGTGAGGAAGAGAAGATGGAAACGGAGCCCCGGAAGATTCTGGGGCAGCTGTCGGGCGGGCAGGTGCATCCCGCAGAGGTACTCCTGAGCGCCCAGTGCACCCGCGTGCCGGTGCTGGATGGCCATACCGAGTGCGTTTCGGTGCTCTGCCACCAGGAGCCGGGTCTGGCCCAAGCGGAGGAGGCCATCTCTGGCTTTCAACCACCTGAGGAGGTCGCCGGGCTCCCCTCAGCGCCAAAAAGCCCGTTGCTTCTCCTTCCCCAGGGCGGGGTTCCCCAGCCCCGATTGCATCGCGGGAGTGAGAGAGGGATGCGGGTCACCGTGGGGCGCCTCAGGGCCTGCCCGGTCCAGCACCTCCGCTTCGTGCTGGTTGCACACAATACCCTCAGAGGTGCGGCAGGAGGGGCTTTGCTGTGTGGAGAGCTGGCTTTGGCTCGGGGGAAGGTCCCCGGGGTGGAACCAGGATGGACTCCCGCGAGGATTTGACCGGACTCCCTCGGATGCCTACCGTGGGGCGTCAGGGGGACCCTTCGGTCCCCTGGGTGCCTATGGCTCCCAGGTCTTTCCTTCCACCCCCTGGTGTATGTCCCTTCCACAACTTCCTTCGTCCGCTGGACCTTCTCGAACCCCCCGGGTGTTCACGGTTCGGGAGGCCAATGAGTTGCTCCCGGAGATGGAACGGCACTTCGAAGCCATGGACCGTCTCCGGACAGTGGTGGAACATGGCACGGGGCAACTCCAGATCCTGGACGTTCTATGGGGCGATCGGGTGTTGGATCCTTCCAATCCCGACCATGGGGAGTTCCTCCAGGTGCGCCAGTCCATTCGGGCTGCCATCGGGTCGTTGGAAGATGTGGTTCGGGGCGAGATTCTCGCTCAAGGGATCCGCTTCCCGCCGGGTGGGCTGGAGCACGGCCTCCTGGACTTCCCATCTACCTTCCAGGGGCGTCCCGTGCTCCTCTGCTGGTGTCGGGGAGAGTCGGAGATCCAGGCCTGGCATGAGGAGCACACGGGCTTTCGGGGGCGGAAGGAACTGTCGGGCGAGCAGTCTGTCCAGATGGGCCGGGAGCCGGGACAAGGGGGGCACGCCGGCTCGGATTGACCCTTCCCGCCCGCTCCGCCGGTCATGAGGGGACGACTGTTTCCACCGGGTAGGGCTCTTCCCGGGCAGGGTTGGATTCCTCGCCGGGCCGACGTTCGGGCTCTGGTCCGATTGGCCGCGCCGGTGGTGACCATCCAGGTGGGCCTCATGCTCATGGGTGTGGTGGATACCATCATGGTGGGCCATGTGTCTCCCCAGGATCTGGCGGCCGTGGCCATGGGGAATCTGTACTTCTTCCTGGTGGCCGTGTTTGGGATGGGGGTCCTCATGGCCCTGGATCCGCTGGTGGCTCAGGCGGTGGGTGCCGGGGACGAACCTGCCGTGGGCCGTTCGCTCCAGCGAGGAGTCTTACTCTCCCTGGTGTTGGGCCTGATGGCGGCTACCCTCCTCCTCCTGGCCGGCCCCGTCCTCACTCTCCTGCGCCAGCCGGCCGAAGTGGTGCCCATTGCCGCCGGTTACGCCTATGCCACCATGGCAGGTACCACGCCCTTCTTTCTGTTCGTGGCATTCCGCCAGACTCTTCAGGCCATGGCCCGATTGAGACCCATCGTCGTCACCATCGTGGCAGCCAACGTCCTGAACCTGATCCTCAATTGGGTCCTGGTGTATGGGAACCTGGGTGCTCCGGCCATGGGGGCCGTTGGGTCGGGGTGGGCTTCCTCGGGAAGCAGAGTCCTCATGGCACTCATGCTTCCCGCACTGGCATGGCCCGTCCTGAAGCCCCATCTTCGACCGTTTCGTCGGGAGGTGCTTGAATGGCGGCCCATGATGCGCATGGTTCGTCTGGGGGCCCCCATTGGAATGCAATTCCAGTTGGAATTCGGAGCCTTTGGTGCGGTGGGGATCCTCATGGGATGGATGGGCACGGTGCCCATGGCGGGACATCAGGTGGCCATCAATCTGGCATCGCTCACCTTCATGGTTCCCATGGGCGTGTCGGCTGCGGCTTCCGTGCTGGTGGGCCATGCCGTGGGGCGCCAGGACCCGGTGGGTGCGCGTCGGGGAAGCGCGGGGGCGCTGCTCCTGGGAACGGGATTCATGACCCTCACGGCAGCGCTGTTCATCCTCTTTCCCGGGCCCCTGGCGGGCCTCTACACGGGAGATGTGGGGGTTCTGGCTGTGGCAACGACCCTCCTCCCCATCGCCGGCTTCTTCCAGATTGTGGACGGGCTCCAGGCAGTGGCCGGTGGGATTCTCCGAGGGTTGGGCGACACCCGCACCCCCATGCTGGCCAACATCCTGGGTTTTTGGGTCGCGGGCATTCCCCTGGGATTGGTCCTGGCTTTCCCCGGGGCCGGCGGGCCGGCAGGTCTCTGGTGGGGGTTGTCGTTGGGGCTGGGATTGGTGGCCGGACTCCTGCTCTGGCGAGTGAAAGTGGGGATGCGTAGGCCCCTGCAGCGCGTTGTCCTCGAAGGAGCATGACCGGGGGAATCCCCCATCTCATCACAAACGAAGGAGTGGGAATGAAGGCTGAGGGAACGGTGGAGACGGAACCGATGGTGGAGGTGGAACTGGACGCACTCCTGAACCGGCTGACAGTGGTACGGGAGCGGGTGGCCACCCGGATCGTGGGGCAGGAGGGCGCTGTGGAGGAGGTGCTTCTGGCGCTTCTTGCCGGGGGGCATGCCCTCCTGGAGGGCGTGCCGGGATTAGCCAAGACCCTTCTGGTGCGCACCGTGTCAGGGGCTCTGGATCTGGACTATCGCCGTATCCAGTTCACCCCTGATCTCATGCCTGGGGATGTTACGGGTACGGAAGTGCTGGAAGAGGACCGGAGCACCGGTCGGCGAGAGGCGCGGTTCGTGCCGGGCCCCGTGTTCACCCAGATACTTCTGGCAGATGAAGTGAACCGGGCACCTCCCAAGACCCAGGCGGCTCTCCTGGAGGCCATGCAGGAGGGGCAGGTCACGGTGGCGGGGAACGCCATGGCACTCCCTCGTCCGTTTGTGGTGCTGGCCACCCAGAATCCCCTGGAGCAGGAGGGGACGTACCCCCTCCCTGAGGCTCAGTTGGACCGCTTTCTCCTCATGATCCGGGTAGAATACCCCACGGGCCCTGACGAGGTGGAGATCCTGCGTCGCACTACCGGCCTCCCCCTCCCGGAGGTGGAGCCGGCTCTGGGAGCGGCCGAGATCTTGCGCCTGCGCCATCTGGTGAGACAGGTCCCGGTGTCGGAAGGGGTGCTGGAGTACGCCGCAGCACTGGTGCGGGCCACCCGGCCTGGAGAGGGGGAGGGTCCCCAGGACGTTCATCGTTGGATCCGCTGGGGTGCGGGACCCCGGGCAGGCCAGGCCCTCATCCTCACTTCCAGGGCCCGAGCTCTACTCCATGGACGGCTCCACGTGAGTCCGGGAGACATCCGGGCGGTGGCGCCTGCGGTGCTTCGTCACCGGCTGCTTCTGAACTTCCATGCCGAAGCCGAAGGACATACCCCCGACGCCCTGGTGTCCCGCCTTCTGGACGCGGTCCCGGCCCCTCCAGGGAGCCACGGGTGACGCCGAGAGAGACCGGAGGGGTGGAAGGATGGGGAGATCTTCTGCCGGCACACCTTCTGGAGCAGGTAGCGGATCTGGAGTGGGTGTCCTGGAGCGTTCTGGCAGCAGCTCTCCCTGGACGGCACGGCAGCCCGCTGCCAGGTGGAGGGGAGGACTTCCTGAGACATCGTCCCTATCAGCTGGGTGACGATCTTCGCCATCTGGATTGGAAGTTGTTTGCCCGATCCGACCGGCTTCAGGTCCGGGAATTCCATGAAGCGGGACATCTGCCGGTGATGCTGGTGGTGGATGGATCGCCATCCATGGCCTATGAACCTTCCCAGGGGGTGTCCCGGCTGCGATACTCGGCTTTCCTGGCGGCGGCTCTGGCCCGGCTCGCGCTCAACCAGGGCGACCGTGTGGGGGTGGCGCTTCCTGGACCCGACGGGGTGGTGCTGCTCCCCCCCACCCTGGACGGACAGAGACTGGCGCGGATCCTCCATCATCTGGACCGGATGGAACCCCTTCCAACGGTGCCCCCCCAGGAACTCCTGGAACGGGGTCTGGCCCTCCTTCGTAGTCCTGGGCGGGTGGTGCTCTTTTCGGATCTTCTGGATGGGGAAGAGCCACCCCATGGAGAGCAGGCAGAAGGGAAGGCGAAGCCGCCCGGACCCCTCCTGGCCCCCCTTGCGCTGGCCCGAACCCGTGGCCACGAGGTAACCGTCCTGCGTCTCCTGTCACCCGAAGAGGAAGGGCTTCGGTCCAAGGGGAGTGGTCGCTATCACGATCCCGAGGATCCGAGGGTGCGCGGGGTGGGTGACCCAGGCGGGGACCCGGAATACGAGCGTCGGCTCAAGGCGTATTATCGCCATTGGCGGCAGGAACTGGCTGAGGCTGGAGTGGCCATGGAGGAGGCCCATACGGGTGAACCCCCGGCCTCTGTCCTGGCCCGATGGCTCCGGGGTGCTCGTCACGAGGCTCACCCCATTACCCGGTGACTTTCGCCCGTCCTGAGCTTCTCGTGTGGGGCGTTTTGCTGGCTCTGCTACCGGTGCTTCTGCACCTGCTTCGGCCTCGCCCTCGGGACCGGGGGCCGTTGCCCACTGCCCGGTTCCTCTCCCGGTCGACCCCGGCCAGGGTCCGGCTGAGCCCACCGGATGCCTTGGACCTGCTGGCCCTGCGGTGTGGGGCCCTCCTGCTTCTGGCGCTGGGACTGGCCGGGCCGGTGATGGAAGTGGGCCGGAACGGCACCACGAGACTCATTGTCCTGGATGGGGGGCAGGGAATGGCCTCCATTTGGGGTGAGGCTCTCTCCACCCTGAAAGCGGCTTCGGAGGAGGGTACCGGTGGGTCCATGTGGATTGCCGGCCAGGGCGCCCCGCCCCAGCGGCTCCTCCCCGGGCCCGACGGCATCGGGTTCGCCCCCGACCTGACGCGCCCGCCGGAGCCGGGGGACCCCGAAAGCAGGTATGCCACGCTCCTCCAGGCGGCGGCGCGGGCCGCTGTGGAGCTGCCTGACGTGGATTCCGTGGAACTGGTGCTGGTGACCCGCCCACGCTGGTCCGCCTGGGCGGGTCATGAGGGGGAGATCAGGGAGCGCTTCTGGCCCGGGGGAGTGGATGTCCTGGCTGTGGGAGAGGCAGGAGGGGGTGGGGCGGGGGCCAGCAGCTGGACGGCTCCCTGGGAGGTGCCGGAAGATTCAGGGTACTTCCGGTTTCTCCCAGGCCTGGGGGAAGTCCCTTCATGGGAAGGCGCACTTACGGCGGGATTGGAAGGCGATGGACGTCGGGTCAGCGAGGAAGGGGGTCCGCCCGGCTTGGTGCTCTCTCTTCACGGATGGGGAGGGGCTGTCGGTCCGGAGACTGTTTGGACCGGGGTGCTTGCGGGAGATACCCTCATCGTGGCGGGGCCCGTGGGCGATTCCCTCCGTGATTCCCGGCTTCCCTGGGAATGGGGAGCCCCCCCCCCTCCCGCCGATGCGGAAGCTTCCCCGCCGGGAGCTCGCGACGCTCCTTCCGAAGCCTGGCTCCTTCTGGAACCGTGGGGAGAACCTCTCCCTTTGCCGGGGGGGTGGGTCGAAGGCCTTCCCGCGCAGGATGCCCGCATCCTGGGCGTGGGGGGTTCCGGTCGACCCCTTTCGGCCGCCGTCCAACTGGGGCAGGGGTGCGTGGTCTACCTCGCTCTCCCACTGGTTCGGGAAGGGGTGTCCCCGGGTCCATCGGTCCTCCGGGCACTCCGGACTCTGGCCAGGGGGTGTAACCCCCTGCCGGAAGTGGTGGTACCCCTGGATGCCGGAGCACTCTCCCTCCTTTCTGGAACTCCAACTGTGACGCCCACCACCTGGGGTCATCTGGCTGCCGCAGTCGGGGGGAGCCTGTTCTGGACCCGGCTCCTGCTCGGGCTGGCTCTCCTGGCCATCGTGGCCGAGCGGACCCTGGCTTGGCGTCGGCAGGTATCACCCCTCCACAGACAGTTCGGTGGGTCGGGAGGTTCGAGACAGCCGGAGCGGGAGGACACGGGTGGGTAGGATGGAAAGCGGCGGCGCACACAACAAGAATGCCAACCAGCTGGATACCCAGGCAGATGCGGCCGTGGTGGGCTTTCTGGATATCCTCATCCGGAGGCTCCATCATGAACTGGTGCTTCGATCCGTCTTCACAGGATTGGCCGGGGGGATGGTGGCCGCGGCGGTGGCTCTGGTACTGGGCGAGTCAGGGTGGTGGGGAGTTCCAGGATTCCTGGCGGGCTTCCCCCTGGGAGGGGGCTTGCGGCTGGTTCGGGGGGTGAGCGCCCGAGAGGCCGCCGAGGAGGCCGAGGCTCGGTTCCCCATGCAAACGCGCCATCAACATCTGCTTTCCACCCTGGCGGGTCTGGATGGCAGGGAGCCTTCCGCCAGGCGTGAGGATGCTGGGGGTGGGGAGGTCCAAGCCGCCCTGCTTCGTCTGGGAGGGTCCGTGGTGGCTGGCCTGGAGCCCAGGCGCCTGCTCCCACTCAAGTGGCAGCGGGAAGCAGGTGCCATGGGCGGGGCCGCACTCCTCCTGGTCCTGGCCCTCATGGGGGGCGACGGGGGTGAAATCCTCCCAGGTGGCGCGGCGGAGTCGGGTGAACAGCCCCTGACATCCAGGGCGGTAGCTCCGGCTGGAGCAGGATCGAAAGGTGATCCTTCCCTTCACATGATGGCTCGCACGGTGCCGCCGGGGTACACCGGACTTCCACCCGTGGAGGTGGACAATCCGGAGTCACTTCGCCTTCTGCCCGGTTCACGACTGAAGCTCTGGGCTCTGTCCGGGCCTGTGACCCCAGCGGCGAGCCTCATCACCGCCGACGGAGAAGAGGCCCTCCAGGTCCACGAGGCGCCGGATGGATGGCGAGTAGACTGGGTGATGGGCGTGGAGCCTGCCGCGCTCCTCCTGCACGCTGTGGATCCCTCGGAGGCAGGGGAGCGGCCCCTCCGACTTCTCCCTATCTCTCCCCTGCAGGACCCCGCACCCATCGTCACCCTGGAGGCGCCGGCTCAGGATCTGGTGTTGGCCACCGGATCCGGGACTCTCAGGGTGGAGGCCCGGGCCTTGGACGAGTTCGGAGTAGATTCCATGGCCCTGGTCTGGACCAGGACCCGTGGAGGTGGGGAATCCTTCGCCTTCCAGGAGGGAAGACTGGAGGGGCTGCGGGTCATACGCCCTGGTCCAGGGGAATTGCGAGCTTCCGTGGATGTGGATCTGGCCACCCTGGATCTTCGCCCCGGCGACCTGCTTCACCTCCGAGCGGAAGCCGTGGATGGGAACTCGGTGACGGGCCCCGGACGGGGCGCTTCCCCGGTGCGGATTCTCCGGGTAGCCATTGAAGGCGACCAGGAGGAGGTGAACACCCTTATCGGCTTCCCTCTGGAGGCGGAGAGGGAACCGGTGCTGAGCCAGCGAATGATCATCCTGCTCACGGAGGATCTGGTGGACCGGGCCCCGGGTCTCCCGCCGGACCAGGTGCGCAGGGAGGCCCAGGGGATAGCTCGGGAGCAGGCCCGTCTCAGGGCGGAAGTGGGCGAGCAAGTGTTCTCCAGGGCCACCGGTGCCATGCGTGATCCGGGTAGCCATCTGGGAGACGACGCCGGTCATGGCCACGACGCCGATCTCCCGTCCTGGGTGCGTGGGGAGGCTGGTGGGGAGGCCGCCGAGGCGGAGGCCCAGGACCACGAAGAGGCCGATGGCCAACACGAAGCGGAGGAGTTTGATTTCGAAAGCCTTCGCGGATTCACGGACGATCTGGGGGGTGCCGTGGCCATCATGGATGTGGATGAGGGGGGTCACGAACACGATGGCGACCCCATCCTCTCGGTGAACGAAGAGCTGTTGGATGCGTTCAACTCCATGTGGGAGGCAGAGCGAGAGCTTCTGCAGACCCGCATGACCCCGTCTCTTCCCTTTCAGTACCAGGCGTTGGAACAGCTTCAAGCCCTCCGCACCGCAGCCCGGGTCTTCCCCCGGGGTGATGTTACGGCTCCCCCCGTGGATGTGGCCTCCACCCGGGGGACGGGCCCCCGCGTCGATGTGGATCCGGCCCCGCGAGTGGCCGGAGTTGCCGTGGAGGGGGTGCAAGCGCGAGAGGGGGAGTTGGAGGCCATGGTTCGCCGTCTCCCTGCTTTGGGGGTAGCCCAGGGAGGACGGGAGTTGGCGTTCCTGGCCGCCCGGCTCCTTCCTCTAGGGGACGCCGGTGCGCAGGCATCCGTCCATCTTTCCAGGGCCGTGGCACGGCTCCGGGACGGCAGCGTGGAGGAGGCTCAGAGGGAAGTGGAGGTGGCACGGGGACTCCTGGCGCCCCGGGTCACGGGAGGCGCAGCCCTCCCCACCCCCCTTCCCAGGAGCCTGGCCGAGGCGGGACTCCTGGCTCCCGGGCGAAGTGGAGCGGTGGAATCCGGCGCTGGGGGAGATTCCAGAGCTGCCAGCGAAAGTGCCAACCCCGCCCGACCCTTCGTTTTCGCCACGGTCCGCTACCGTTCGGGGAACTGGGATTCAGCTCCCCTGGTGCCCACGAATCTGCATCACACCGTGGCCAGATACACGGACATCCCCGTCACCCCCGAGGGGGCCGTGGTAGATCTGGCCGCCCCGGACTTGCACCGGTACCCATTTGTCTTTCTCACCGGCCATCTCCCGGTGCGTTTCACCCCGGAGGAGTCGGAGAACCTGAAGCGCTATATAGACAATGGCGGGTTCCTCTTCATCGATGATCACAACCACGACATCGACGGGGCCTTCCATCGCACCGTGCTGGAAGAGATGAGCCGACTTTTCGGAGCGGATGCCCTGCAGCCCCTTCCCACGGATCACCCTCTTTACCACACCTTCTTCCGCTTTCCCGACGGGCCCCCCACCACCTCTCACGAGTTGAGCGGATGGGGCGATGGCCTGATTCATTCCGAACTCTTCGGGATCCAGGTAGACGGGCGGCTGGCGGTTCTGTACTCCAACAAGGATTACGCCTCGGAGTGGAACTACCATGCAGTGAACAAGCGATTCCTGGCTCTGGACAACACCCGGTTGGGGATGAACATCCTGCTCTACGCCTTGACCCGCTGATGGCCTGGCTCAGCCGGATTTCGGGAACCCCGTGAGGGCCCATCCCGTGTGGGTTGTGGCGCTGGCCCTGGGAGGGCTCCTGGTACTGGGAGTCCCTCGGCCTCCCGAAGCCCCGGTCGTTTTGGAGGCCACCGCGCAGATAGCCGTCCCGGGGGAAACGCTTCAAGGCGCCCAGCGCATGGTCATCTCGGGTCGGGCTCACGGGAGGGTGCACCACCTGAAACTGGATGGGGCAGCTCCGTCTCTGGATGTAAGGTTGGAGGGGGCGCCTCGAGCGGGGTGGGCCGGGAGTGTTCGGGTGCGAGCCACCGGGATGCCGGGGGATACGGTTCCTCTCCTGGATCCACGTCCCACTGGCCGATCCGATACCGTGCCCATGGTGCTGGATGAGTGGGGGGTGGGCGAGGCGGGGATCCGCATCGTACCCACCCAGGCGGCATGGCAGGATTGGCCGGTGGCCCGTATGGACACGGGAGATCAGGGGAAGGCGGGATCGTGGGTGCTGGATGACGGCCCTCCCCGCGTGTTGGTGCGCATGGGTCCCCCCACGTGGGAGAGTGCCTTTCTGGTGAGAAGCCTGGAGGAAGCCGGAGCCAGGGTGCAGGTCCGGCAAAGGCTGGGTGTGGGACTGGAACTCAGGGGAGAGGGGTCGGCGGCGGAAGGGCCAGTTGAAGGGGTGTCCCCGGCGGTCCACGTCACCATCGTCCTGCCCGACGCGGGCCTCACCGCAGACGACTGGGAGAGATTGGCCGGAGATGTCCGGCAGCGGGGGGCTGGCCTCATCTTGATTCCCGATGGACCGGGTGGCCCCATCCGGGGCTGGTTGGAGACCCTGGGGTGGGCTGTTGCCCATGGGATCTCAACTGTGCCCGCAGGTGGGTTGGAGTGGGAGTTGCCTCCCGAAGTCGTGGCATTACCCCCAGTGGACCTGGAAGTGGAGGTGGCCCCCATGAGCGGGGAATCGGCTGGGTCTCCCGTGGCTTTCGGCCCCTTGGGAATGGGCCGTTTGGCGGTGATGGGCATCCAGGACAGCTGGCGCTGGCGGATGGAAGCGGGGCAGGTGGACGCCCACCGTTTGTTCTGGCGGAGTCTGGTGGAGTGGGCGGGAGGGGGGGCAGGGTTGGAGGGGTGGGTGGTCCCTCCGTCTGAAGCGCCCACGGTGGGTTCCCCGCTGCCCTTGGTGTCATTCACGGACGGGCGGGAGGCTCGCCTCCTTCCTCTGGCCGCCGACACCCTCTCGGTAGCCGTCCCTGGTTCCGGGGCTGGCGCTGGAGGTCCAGCTGGACCTCCCGGAGCCCGTGTCATCGCTGCCCCGGTAAGGGATGCTCCGCTACATGAAGAATCTGTGCAAGCCGATCCCTTCGGTGACGCACGCCTGGCGCTGGCCCTCTTGCAGGCCCCCATGGGGGCGGTATCCGGCCCTGACTTCCCAGGGGTGGGCGCCAGTACGGATTGGGCATTCCTCCGGGCTCTCTTTTCACCCCTCGCGGTGCTCCTCCTCCTGGCAAGCGTGGCGTTGGGAGGTTGGGGATGGGACCGCTTGCGAGGCAGGCCATGAGCGGTTGCTCCCGCAGGTGCACTACCATAGCTTGGCCCCCCGACGCCCTGTGCAAGGATTCCAGCGGGGCCACTTCACCCTGGGAGGATGTGTGGGAAGCATGAGACGCCGGGAGTTTCTGAAGCGCGGAGGGGTGACAGCAGCTGGCCTGGGCCTGGCGCCCGGTCTCCTGGCGGCGTCTCCCGGAGACGTTCCCTGGCGACGTTCCTCCCTCTTCAGGCCCCCCAGCGTCGGCGATCCCTTCTCGCGGGAATTGGCCTTTGCGGCTTTGGATCAAGCCACCGGCGCCGGGGCCTCCTACGCCGATGTGCGGGTGGCCACCAGCCATACTCGACAGGTGGGCACCCGGGAACAGCGCGTCACTGGACTCAGTGACGGGTCTACTTCTGGCATCGGGGTGCGGGTGTTGGTGGATGGGACCTGGGGGTTCGCGGCTTCCGGGATCATGTCTCGGGATGAGGCACAACGGGTGGCTCGCCTGGCGGTGACCCAGGCCCGGGCGAACCGGGCGGCCCAGCGTCGTCCAGTGGAACTGGCTTCCACGGAAGTCTGGGAAGAGGTGGAGTGGCGGAGTCCCATCCGCATTGATCCGTTCCAGGTTCCCATCGAGGATCAGGTGGAGCTGCTCCTTCAGGCCAACGCCGCGGCTCTGTCGGTACCGGGAGCGCGATTCTGCACGTCCTCGGTGTCGTTCGTGAAGGAAGAGAAGTTCTTTGCGTCCACTCTGGGGACGGTGACGGATCAGGAGACCCATCGGTGCTGGCCGCAACTCTCCGTCACAGCGGTGGCACCCGACGGCTCCGACTTCCAATCCAGGAATTCCACCCCCATCCAGCCCATGGGTCTGGGATACGAATACGTCCTGGACTCGGATATGCCCGGGAATGCGCCGGGGTGGGCGGAGGAGGCCGTCATGAAGCTTTCAGCTCGCTCCGTGGAGCCGGGGCGCTATGACCTGGTGCTCCTGCCCAGCAACCTCTTTCTCACCATCCATGAGAATGTGGCCCACCCCACGGAATTGGATCGGATCCTGGGGTTCGAGGCCAACTATGCCGGCACTTCCTTCATCTATCCGTTGGAAGACTACCTGGGGAAGTTCCGATGGGGCCCCGACTTCATGCAGATCCAGGGCGAGCGAAGCGCGGCCGGAGGGTTGGCTACGGTGGGGTGGGACGACGAGGGGGTGCAGCCTCAGGAGTACCGCATCGTGAAAGACGGGATCTTGAACGACCTCCAGACCACCCGGGAGCAGGCCCCTTGGCTGGCGGAATGGTACCGCAGCCAGGGAAGGGAAGTGCGTTCCCACGGGAACTCGTATGCCCAGCGCTGGTCGGACGTCCAATTCCAGCGCATGCCCAACGTGAATCTCCTTCCCAACCCGGATCGAGATGTGTCGGTGGAAGAGCTGGCCTCGGAGATTCAGTCGGGCATCCTCATCGAGGGGCGAGGGTCGTATTCCATCGACCAGCAGCGCTACAATGCCCAGTTCGGGGGGCAGGTCTTCTACGAGATCCGGAATGGCAGGGTCGGTGGGATGCTGAAGGATGTGGCCTACCAGATCCGGACGCCGGAATTCTGGGCCGCCATGGATCTTCTGGGAGGTGAAAGCACCTACCAGCTGGGAGGAACCTTCAACGACGGGAAAGGGCAGCCATCCCAGTCCAACGCCGTTTCCCACGGCTGTCCAGCCACCCGATTCAGGGATATCACCATCATCAACACGGCCCGCCAGGGGTAGACCCGAAAAGCCTTCAGGTTTTGGTTTAGATAGGATCACGTAAAATTAACAAGGAAAAGCACATGCGGAGAAGAGATTTTGTTCGAACAGGGGCGACGGCCGCCGCAGGCGCGGGGCTCCTGTCCCATGCAGGCGCCCTCCACGGGATCCTACGGCCCAGTACCTTGGGCCGAGGGGTGGACGAGGACCTTCGGGCCCTGGCCATGACTGCCCTGGACGCGGCCCGCTCTGCAGGAGCCGACTATGCGGATGTCCGGATCAACACGAACCGGAACCAGCGGGTCTCCACCCGGGAGCGTCAGATCACCGGCTTGGGCGACAACCAGACCTCGGGGTTCGGCCTTCGGGTGCTGGTGGAAGGCACCTGGGGATTTGCCGCCAGCGGCGTGGTCACTTCGCCCGAAGTGGTGCGGGTGGCGCGTATGGCCGTGGCCCAGGCCCGGGCCAACCGGGCGGCGCAGCGGCGCCCGGTGGAGTTGGCGCCCACGCCCGTGTTCCGGGATGTGACCTGGCGGAGTCCCATCCGGGTCGATCCCTTCGAGATTCCCATTGAGGAGAAGGTGGACCTTCTCTTCAGGGCCAATGAGGCGGCCCTGGGGGTGGCGGGTGTGCGCTTCGTAAACTCCAGCATGTTCTTCCTGCAGGAGGACAAGTTCTTCGCCAACACGGATGGGACCGTCACCGATCAGACCATCTTCCGGACGTATCCCTCCCTGGGCGCCACCGCAGTGTCCAGCGATGGTTCCGACTTCCAGTCCCGGACCTCCCGGGATGTGGCGCCCATGGGACTCGGCTACGAACACGTCATCGACTCCGATCTGGTGGGGAATGCCACCCGTTGGGCGGAAGAAGCGGTCCAGAAGCTGTCGGCAACCTCCGTGGAGCCGGGGCGATACGACCTGGTCCTCCTTCCCAGTCATCTCTGGCTCACCATTCATGAGTCCATCGCCCATCCCACGGAACTGGATAGGATCCGGGGGTTCGAGGCCAACTACGCCGGTACCTCTTTCATCAACTCCCTGGAAGATTACCTGGGGAAATTCCGGTATGGCCCCGACTTCATGCAGATCCAGGGGGAACGCCAGACCCCAGGGGCCCTTTCCACCGTGGGATGGGATGATGAGGGAGTGCAGCCCCAAGAGTACTTCATCGTGAAAGACGGAATCCTCAACGACCTCCAGACCACCCGGGAGCAGGCCCCCTGGCTCGCGGACTGGTACCGGAGCCAGGGCAGGGAAGTGCGGTCCCATGGCAATTCCTACGCCCAGAGCTGGTCGGACGTCCAGTTCCAGCGGATGCCCAACGTGAACCTTCTCCCCTACGCCGATCGAGACGTCAGTGTAGACGAGCTGGTGGACGGCATCGATCGGGGGATCCTCATCGATGGGGATGGATCGTTCTCCATCGACCAGCAGCGGTTCAACTCCCAGTACGGGGGTCAGGTATTCTGGGAGATCCGAAATGGTCGGATTGCCGGAATGCTGAAAGATGTGGCGTACCAGATCCGGACTCCCGAATTCTGGAATGCCATGGACCTCTGTGGAGGGGAGAGCACCTACTTCCTGGGGGGAGCCTTCGGTGACGCCAAGGGTCAACCCGCCCAGTCCAACGCCATAACCCACGGATGTCCTGCCACGCGACACAGGGATATCACCATCATCAACACCGGCCGGAGCGCCTGACCATGAGCAACGACTCCTTCTACTCCCGAGAAGAGGCCCAGGCCATCTGCCAGCGGGTCCTCTCCTTCTCCACCGCCGACCACGCTCGGGTGAATCTCAGTTCTGCCATGGACGGCAACACCCGATTCGCCGTGAACCAGATGAGCACGTCGGGGGACATCAACAACGCCACCCTCACGGTCTCGTCGGCCTTCGGTCAACAGGTGGCCTCCGCCACCACGAACCGATTCGATGACGAGAGCCTCCGCCGGGTGGTGGAGACCTCCGAGCGCCTGGCTCGATTGGTACCCGAGGACCCGGAGTATCTCGGGGAACTGGGGCCCACCACCTACCCCAACAGCAACTCCTTCTTCCAGAGCACGGCGGAGTTGGAGCCGGAAGAGCGGGCACGGTCCATTGCCAACGTCACGGAGCAGGCCGAGGAGAACGATCTCATCTCCACCGGCTTCCTGGTGCACCGGGCAGGGGCAGACGCCGTGGCTACGTCCAACGGGCTCTTTGCCTACACTACCGATTCCCGGGTGAATTTCACCACCACGGTTCGGACCCAGGATGGGACGGGCTCCGGTTGGGCCGGCACCAGCGTCAACGACTGGCGGGAATTGGACACCGGAGCCCTGGGCTCGGTGGCCGTGGAGAAAGCCATGCGCTCCCGGGAACCGCGGGAGGTGGAGCCGGGCCGATGGACCGTCATCCTGGAGCCCACCGCTGTGGGGAACATGGTAAACCTCATGATGAACTCCCTGTCTGCTCGGGCCGCCGATGAAGGTCGGTCGTTCTTCAGCCAGCCGGGAGGAGGCAATCGTCTGGGTCAGCAGTTCCTGGACGAGCGGGTGACCATCCATTCCGACCCGGAGGATTCCCGCATCTTCTCCACCCCCTTCAACGGGGAGGGCCTTCCCAACCAGCGGGAGGTGTGGGTGGAAAACGGGACGCTTCGGAACCTGGTCTATGACCGCTTCTGGGCAGATCGTCAGGACCGCGACACCACGGGTTTCCCGTCGGGGTGGTACATGTCGGGCGGGGATGCCACCATGGAGGAGATGATCCGCTCTACCCAGCGGGGGCTCCTGGTGACCCGGTTCTGGTACATCCGGGGCGTGGATCCCAGGACCATCCTCTTCACGGGTTTGTCCCGGGATGGGACCTTCCTCATCGAGAATGGTCAGATCTCCCATCCGGTGAAGAACATGCGCTGGAACGAGACACCCATTTTCATGCTGAACAACATCGAGATGATGGGTCGTCCGGTGCGGATCTCTTCCGGGGAGTCTTCGGGCCTGACGTCGGCGGTGGTGGTACCGCCGCTGAAGGTGCGCGACTTCAGCTTCACCTCCATTTCCGACGCCATCTGAGGAACCTCGGGAGGAGGGAGAGTGCGCAACTCCCTCCTCCCGAATCCGGTTTCTCCGGGTTCGGATGCGGAAGGCGCCTGTCTGGCGTCCCTCCGGACCCACTCGACGCCTCAAGGAGGTCGTGCAGGTGGCCTTTTCGTTTGAACCTACAGACATTCCGGAAGTGATTCTGGTAGATGGACCTCGCTACCCGGACCATCGAGGCTTCTTCTGCGAGTTGTTCCGAGAGGAGGCGTTTCGGGCAGGCGGCGTAGTGGGCCCGTTTGTCCAGGACAACTTTGCCCGATCCAGGGCGGGCGTGCTTCGAGGCCTGCACTATCAGAATGAACCGCACCCGCAGGGGAAGCTGGTGCGGACTCTCAGGGGAAAGATCTTCGACGTGGCAGTTGATATTCGCCCACATTCCGCCACCCTGGGCAAGTGGGTGGGCGCTGTCCTGAGCGAGGAGAACGGTCGGTCTCTCTGGGTTCCCCCGGGTTTCGCCCACGGATACTGCGTGCTGGCGGGACCTGCCGATGTCTTCTACAAGGTTACGGCGCCCTTCAAGGCGGAGCTGGATCGGGGGATCCAATGGGATGACCCCACCATCGGCGTGGAGTGGCCCATGAAGAACCCCCACCTCTCAGAGAAGGATCTGGGGCTTCCCACCTTTCGGGAGGTGGAAGCCGGGGGCTGGGCCTGAAAGGGGTTTGGAGGGGAAAGGAGGAAGTCAGAATTCTCCTACCAGCCCGATTTCCGAGACCAGTTCGTACCCCGTCTCCCGATGCACCGTGTCGCGGGCGAGATCCATTAGCCAGCGCACCTCAGCCGCCGACGCACCGCCCAGATTCACGATGATGTTGGCATGTTTGTGAAAGATGGCGGCGTTGCCATGGACCTTACCCTTCAGACCGCACTGGTCGATGAGCCTCCCTGCCCCCACGCCTTCGATCTTCTGGAAGATGGATCCGGCTGACGGGTAGAGCCACAGATCGGGGTGACGATCATCCCTCCATGCCAGATTCTCCCGCATGACCTGACGGAGTTCTCCCACGGGGGTGGGATTCAAGCGGAAGGTGGCTGACAGGACCACGTCATTCCGTCGGTGGAGAATGGAGTCGTCGTACCCGAACTGGAAGTACTCTACTCCCACCGTCTTCCGCTGGCCCTCCTCCGTGAGGAGTTCGGCCGACTCCAGCACTTCCTCGATGAAGACCGTGCGCGTCCGGTGAGGTGCGGGAGAGAGGAAATGGAGATTCTGCCAGAGGGCTCCTCCCACGGAACTGGGGATGCCCACGAAGTGATGGAGTCCTCCCAGGCCCTTCTCCACCGTAGCCACGATGAGGGTCGGGAAGACGTCCAGCCCTGCGCCGGCCGTGACCCTCATCTCGTCCTGGAACGTCACGCCCCCCACCCGGGACACGATGACGAGTCCCCGGAAGCCGCCGTCCCCGATGAGCAGGTTCGCGCCCCTACCCAGTAGCGTGTGCGGAATGTCCAACTCTCTCGCGGCCGTGATGGCCTCCACCAACTCCCCAGGCGTTCGCACGGTCACCAGGAAGTCCGCAGGCCCACCAATCAGGAAAGTGGTGAGAGGTGCCAGCGGAACCTCGCGCTCCAGGCGGAGAGGTGCCAGGCGTCGTTCCAGGGCGGAGATGGCGGCGGGCGGGATATGCATACTCGGAAGGTTGGTCACGCTCCAAAAGTACGGAAGGTCGGGTTCGGAGGGTACTGGGAGCGGGTCCGGGCAACGGGACTCGCCCCACTCTCCGGACACGCTCCTCGCCCGGTCCCGTTTGGCGATCCCTGACGTGGAGGCATACTTTCCTCCCATGGTCACCGATCCTCCTTCCGACGTGCGCACCCTCCTGCTTCTGGGCGCCGGAGAGTTGGGCCGTGAATTGGCGCTTGTGGCTCGTTCATTGGGAATCCGTGTGGTGGCGGCCGATGAGTATGCCGATGCTCCAGCCATGCAGGTGGCCAACCAGTCTGAGATCCTCTCCTTGATGGACGCCCATGAGCTGGAAGCCTTGCTCCACCGGGTCTCCCCTGATCTGGTGGTGCCGGACGTGGAGGCCGTCCAGGCCGAGAAGCTGGAGGAACTCGAGGAAAGGGGAGTCCGGGTGATCCCCAATGCCCGGGCGTTGCGCCTGGTGGCCCGACGGGAGGCCATGCGGGAACTGGCCCATGGGGAAGTGGGCATTCCCACCCCGCGTTACTCGGTGGCGCACTCGGAGGAAGAACTCAGGGCCGCCTGCGACACCCTGGGGTACCCCTGCGTGGTGAAGCCCGTGCGCTCGTCCTTCGGGAGGGGTCAAACGGTGGTGAGTGGGGCAGCCAGGGTGCCGGTAGCGTGGGCCTTCGCCAGGGCCGAACCCCATAGCGGAGGCGATAGTGTCCTGGTGGAGGAGTACGTTCCCTTCGAACAGGAGATCACCCTCCTGATGGTGAGGGAATGGACCGGTGCCGTGCAGCACCTGCCTCCGGTGGGGCATCGGCAGGGCCTGGGAGGATACCAGGAATCGTGGTCACCCGTGGACGTGACGGCTCAGCGGTTGGAGGAGGCCAGGGCCATGGGAGCACGACTGGTGGAATCCATCGGCGGGGCGGGGGTTTTCGGACTTGAGTTCTTCCTCACTCCCGAAGCCATTCTCTTCTCCGAGGTGTCGTGCGGGCCGCATGACACGGGCTTCGTCACCCTCACCTCCCTGAAGTACTCCCAGTTCCAATACCACCTTCGAGCCATCCTGGGCCTGCCGTTGCCTCCACCGGAGTCCGCAGGACCGTCGGCGTCAGCGGCGATTTTGGCCCAGGGCGATGGGCGGGTGTTGGGATACCGGGGAGTAGAGCGCGCGCTACAGGTGGAGGATTCAGACCTCCGGATTTTCGGGAAGCCCCGGGCCCACCGCTTCCGTCGTATGGGAGTGGCACTGGCTCGAGGAGAATCGGTGGAGCAGGCACGCCGCCGGGCCCTGGAAACGGCCTCCCGAGTGGAGTTGGTCCTAGGCCGCGACGATGACTAGAAGGACGATGGCCCAGGGCGCGGCCAGGAGCGAGACCAGGGTAGCAAGCAGGTGGCGCGTGCCAGCTCTCCATGCCCGGACCGGCGAATCGGCTACGATGGACGTCGTCATCGGGCTCGCACTGGGACGGAAACGTGGACTTTTGAACCATCCTGGAAGTGGAGTTCCACCGGGATTGTTCCCCCGGGCGTGACCACTGGGTCCAGCCCTCGCAGCATGCCATGGAGAGAGCCCGGACGGAGGGTCACCCGAGCCCCCGATGCAATGGGGACCTGGGTTACGGGCCGCATCCGGGCGATGTCCCCCATGAGAGTCGTCTCGTGGAGCATTCCCTCCCTGGTTCTGGGTGAGGTGATGTCGGTAAGGACCATCATCCCAGGCCCGGTATTCACCATAACGAGATAAATCGCCACAGACGCATCCTGCCCCGCCACAGCCGGCACTCGCGTCCAGGGTTCCAGGACCTCCAGGGGAGAAGCCGGCGTCGATGCCTCCTGTTGGCAGGCGCTCACCGCAAGGACCGAGAACCAAAGGGCCAAGGCCACGGCAGCAAGGGAGCTGCGTGCCGGAGACATCATCGAGTGGCCACGAGGGTTGCGGCACCTACCCACATCACGATTCGATTCATTCTCGGGAGTACCCACAAGGGTCACCTCCGATCCCCATCGCCCGCCTTGACTTGGACCGCCTACTGACTATTGTTAGGCCAGACTAAAAATCGTATTAGGAGCACCTAAAATGAAGTTCCTGCCTGATTTCCGGGGACTCCCGGGGGTTGTCTTGGGGGCCTTCCTGACGCTTTCCGCCTGTTCCGCCGGGGGAGGCGGCAGCGAGGGCACTCAGGATGGCGTTACTGTGGTGGCCACCACCGGAATGGTGGCCGACATGGTGCGGCGGGTGGGAGGTGACCGGGTGCGGGTTACAGGCCTCATGGGACCCGGCGTGGATCCACATCTGTATCGGGCGTCGGCGGGGGATGTGCGTCTCCTGGACGACGCCAGCGTCATCTTCTACAACGGCCTCCACCTGGAAGCGGCCATGGCCGATGTGTTGGCGCGGATGGGAGACCGGCGAGCCACCTGGGCGGTGGCAGAGAGCGTGGACACGACCCGCCTGGTGCGGCCCCCTGAGTTCGCGGGTGCCTGGGATCCTCACATCTGGATGGATCCTGGCCTCTGGGCCAGCACGGTGCCAGGAGTGGCTCACGCATTGGCCGAGGTGGATCCTGAAGGCCGGGAGATATACGAGCGGAATGCAGCCCGGTATGTGGACGAGCTTGGGGAACTGGACGACTGGGTGAGGGATCGGCTTTCCGTCCTGCGTCCGGAGCGACGGGTTCTCGTCACCGCCCACGATGCCTTCAATTACTTTGGCCGTGCCTACGACGTGGAGGTCCGCGGGCTCCTGGGTCTTTCCACCGTGGTGGAGGCGGGAACCGGCGATGTGCAGGATCTGGCTCGCTTCATCGTGGAGCGGAGGGTGCCGGCCATCTTCGTGGAGAGTTCCGTGCCTGACCGAAGCCTGCGTGCCGTGCAGGCGGCCGCCCGAGATCGAGGCCACGAGGTGGCACTGGGAGGCACCCTCTTCTCGGATGCTCTCGGAGATCCAGATACTCCTGAGGGGGATTATGTGGGGATGATTCGACACAACGTGGACACCATTGTGGACGGGCTGCTTCCACCAGGGTCGGAGGGGTCCCGGGTAGAGGACAGGGGAGCGGCAGGATCATGACCGGCCGCCCTGCCATCCAGGTGGACGACCTCACCGTGGCCTATGAGGAGAAGCCCGTGCTGTGGGATCTGGATCTCGCGGTCCCCGAGGGATCCCTTATGGCGGTGGTGGGTCCGAACGGCGCCGGAAAGACCACCCTCATCAAGGCCATTCTGGGGCTGGTGCGTGTGGCTGCGGGCCGGGTTCTTGTGAACGGTCAACCGTATCGAGAGGTCCGGAGTGAGGTGGCGTACGTGCCCCAGCGCGGCTCTGTAGACTGGGATTTTCCCACCTCCGTACTGGATGTGGTGATGATGGGCCGCTATGGACATTTGGGCTGGTTCCGCCGCCCGGGGCCCAGGGACGCCGCACTGGCCCGGGAGGCTCTGGAGAAGGTGGACATGAGGGATCTCGCCCACCGGCAGATCAGCCAGCTCTCCGGTGGGCAGCAACAGCGGGTCTTCCTGGCACGGGCCCTCATCCAAGACGCCCGGGTCTACCTCATGGACGAGCCATTCCAGGGAGTCGATGCCCGGACCGAGCGTGCCATCGTGGAGGTGCTGAGGGATCTCAGGTCTCGGGGAAGTACGGTGGTTGCGGTCCATCACGCCCTCAACACAGTGCCGGAGTACTTCGATGAGGTGCTTCTCCTGAACGTGCGACGCATCGCTTCAGGCCCGGTGGACGAGGTCTTCACCCGAGAGAACCTGCAGCGGACATACGGGTCGGGTCTGCCCATTCCATTGGAGGTTTCTGACGTGGCGTTGGAGCTCACGGGTCGCCCCATGGAAGGGGTGGCCCATTCCACCTCGGAGGCTGCCGCCGACCGGGCTCCATGATTCCCTGGTTGAACTACACCGTCCAGGTGGTGGCAGTGGGGGCGGGGCTCCTGGGATTGGTGGCCGGAGCCCTGGGGTCGTTCGCGGTCCTTCGAGGCCAGTCGCTTCTGGGCGACGCCATCTCCCATGCCGCCCTCCCAGGTATTGTGCTTGCCTTCGTACTCACCGGAACCCGGGCCAGCCTGGCGTTGGTGTTGGGTGCTGCGGTGGCGGGATGGGTGGGCACTCTCGTGGTGATGCTGGTGGTGCGGGAAAGCCGTGTGTCCCAGGATGCCGCCCTGGGGATCGTGCTGTCGGTCTTCTTCGGATTCGGCATGGTCCTGTTGACCTGGGTTCAGAAGATGCCGAATGCGGCTCAAGCCGGGTTGGATTCCTTCCTCTTTGGACAGGCGGCAACCCTCATGATGGAGGATCTGAAGGTGATTGCCGGTCTGGGAGGGGGTGCCCTCCTGGTGAGCATACTCTTCTGGAAAGAGTTCAAGATTCTCTCCTTCGACAGGGAGTTCGGAGCCACACTGGGACTCCCCATGGCGGCTCTGGACATTCTCCTCACCACTGTGCTGGTGGTCTCCATCGTCATCGGGCTGCAGGCGGTGGGGGTGGTGCTCATGAGTGCGCTGGTGGTGGCCCCGGCGGCTGCAGCCCGGCAGTGGACGGACCGCCTGGGACTCATGGTGATTCTCGCAGGGCTGGTTGGAGGAGCTGCAGGAGTGGCCGGGGCCCTGCTCAGCGGGCTGGGTAGGGGAATCCCCACAGGCCCCACCGTGGTGCTCCTGGTGACGGCCGCCGCGCTGGTGTCGGTGTTCCTGGCACCCGCCCGCGGAGTGTTCCCTGCGTGGCTCCGCGCCCGGAGGCATCGGGCCTCCCTGTGGGAAGCGAATGGGTGGAGAGAAGAGCTGTGAGCACCCTGGACCTGGAGATCCAGCTTCTGGCCGTGGTAGTGGCCACGGCATGCGCCCTGCCCGGGGTATTCCTGGTGCTGCGTCGGATGGCCCTTCTCAGCGATGCCATCAGCCATTCCATTCTCCTGGGGATCGTTCTGGCCTTCTTCTGGGTGAGAGATCTGACGTCCCCCCTCCTCCTGGTGGCGGCAGCACTCACCGGGCTTCTCACGGTGGCTTTGGTGGAAGGGCTCCTCCGCACCGGAAGGGTGAGGGAGGATGCCTCCATCGCCCTGGTGTTTCCGGCTTTGTTCTCCATAGCCGTGCTCCTTATCGCCCGGTATGCAGGCACCGTTCACCTGGACCTGGATATGGTGCTTTTGGGTGAACTCGCCTTTGCTCCCTTCCACCGACTCGAGGTGGGCGGGGTGGATCTGGGTCCCAAGGGCCTCTGGGTCATGGGTACCATCCTTCTGGCGAACGTGGTGTTCATCGGTCTGTTCTACAAGGAATTGAAACTCACTACCTTCGACCCCGCCTTGGCCGGCGCACTGGGCTTCTCCCCTGTGCTCATGCATTACGCATTCACCTCGTTGGTCTCTCTCACGGCCGTGGGAGCTTTCGACGCCGTGGGCTCCATCCTGGTGGTGGCACTCATGATCGCGCCCCCTGCCACGGCGTATCTCCTCACTGATCGGCTCTCCGTGCTCCTTGTCCTGTCGGGATTCATTGGGGCCGGGTCTGCGGTGACGGGATACTGGATGGCTACCGTTCTGGATGCCTCCATCGCCGGATCCATGGCCACCGCATGCGGCGGCGCGTTCGCGGCGGCATTCGTGCTGGCCCCCCGCCGCGGACTTTTGGCCGCCCGACGGATGCGGGCCCGTCAGCGGTGGGAGTTTCGGGAACTGATGCTTCTCATCCACCTTCTGCAGCATGAAGGAACAGCTGACGCTGAAACAGAGTGCCGGGAAGAGCATCTCGTGGAGCATCTGAAGTGGAATGCAAAGCTGGCCGGCAGGGTGATTCGGGATGCGGGGGGGAAAGAACTTTTGGAGCTCAGGGGCGATGGTCACCTCCTGCTTACCCAGCGGGGCCGCAAGATGGCCCGGAGCGCCCTGGAAGGCACCTGACCCTCTCCCATCGGTGTGATGGAGAAGGCCGCCGCCAGGCCGTGCAACCGGATGGCGAAGTCCAGTTGCCTGCGTTACCTTCTCGGCGTTCGCCCCACTTTCCCTGGACAGTGCTAGCCAGGCACCTTTCCGACCTACAGGGCCGGAACTTCTTCCACGCATCTTCATGAGCGATCCAGGCCAACGCGCCACAAGAGTTCTCCTGGTGGATCCGGATCCCCAGCGGCAGGAAGAGTTGCGGGCTGGGTTGGCTCGCGCTCGGGAGGGACGATTCGTGGTGGAAGGGGTGGGTGAACTCTCCCTGGCGCTTCAAAGGCTTTCCAAGGGAGGGGTAGACCTCCTCCTCCTGGATCTCATCCTGCCTGATAGTGAAGGGGTTGTGACCTTCGAAAGGGCGTACGCTTTCGCCCCCGATGTGCCCATCGTGGTCTTCACGGACCTGGAAGACGAAAGGGCGGCGCTAAGTGCGGTCCAGGGGGGAGCCCAGGACTATCTGGTGAAGTCCACAACCGACCCCATTTCCGTGGCCAGGGCGGTACGCTACGCCATCGAGCGGCATCGGCTGCTAGCGGCCCTCCGGAGCCTTTCCCTCATTGATGAACTGACGGGGCTGTACAACCGTCGTGGCTTCGCCCAATTGGGTGAGCAGCACCTGAAGCTGGCCCGGCGCACGGGTCGGGCCGTGACCCTGGTCTTCATGGACCTGGATCGATTCAAGACCATCAATGACACCCTGGGTCATCATGTGGGTGACCGGGGCCTGAACAAGATTGCCGAGATTCTCCGGAGCACATTTCGAAGGTCCGATATCGTGGCCAGAATGGGCGGCGACGAATTTGCCGTTCTGGCCCTGGAAGCCTCGGGAGAAGACGCCGCCATGTTGGTGGAGCGGCTGCGAGAGCATATCGAGACCTTCAATCTGTCTGGGCGTGAACCCTTCCGGCTTTCTGTGAGTGTCGGGATCGCCCGGTACGATGAGACCGCCCGGACTGGTTTGGCAGAATTGCTGGCAGAGGCTGATGTACTCATGTACGAGGAGAAGCGGAGAAAGGAAGAAGAGCTGGAGCGTCTGGGAGAGGTAACATCCTTGGAAGACCACGAGTGAGCGGCGAGCACTGGTTGTTCCGGATCGCCCGTCGGGCGGGGATCGAGCCGGCGGAAGCCGTGGAGGTCCCCCAGGGAGCCACTACCCGTGAGGTGTGGATCCAGGCGGTGCGCGGCCTGGGTATCACCGAAGCCAGGCTCTGCGAACTCGTAGCGGACTACTTCCGCCTGGACGTGGCCGATCTCCGTCGTGCAGACCCCACCACGCTCCCGATGGTGTCGGAGAAGTTGGCTCGCAAACACCACATCTTCCCCATGGGAGACACGGAGCGACAGTTGGTGGTGGCTACCTGCGATCCCACAGATGTGGAGGCCGAGCGGGCCCTGGGCTTCACATCCGGTCGAACCATCGTATTCCAGGTGGCCAGTCCCGGGCAGATCCAGGAGGCCATCGACGGCAATTTCTCTCCAGATCGGGCCGTAGAGAACATTCTGGGCAACCTGGACGGGGAGTCGGAAGACTCGGTGAAAGTGGTGGACGAAAAAGGTCCCGAGTCCATCTCTTCCGAGGACGCCTCCGCCACCCCTGTGGTGAAGCTCACGAATCTCATTCTGCGGGACGGCATCGAGGCGGGGGCGTCGGATATCCATATCGAACCCGGACGTACCAAGGGGTCGGTACGATTCCGGGTGGACGGCGTGCTTCGAGCGCACATGGAACTTCCCGTGGCGGCGCTGAACCGCGTCATCTCTCGGATCAAGATCTTATCCAAGCTGGATATCGCTGATCGCCTCCGACCGCAGGATGGGAAGGCTCGGGTCCGCATCAAGAATCTCGCCTATGACCTCCGGATCTCCACCATCCCCGCTGGGGGGGCGGAGAAATGCGTGATCCGGATCCTGGATTCCAATCAGGCGTTCACGCTGGATGATCTGGAGTTCCCGGAGTATGAGTTGGAGCGCTTCCGGAGCCTCCTCACCCATCGGGACGGGGTGGTTCTGGTGACCGGGCCTACAGGGTCGGGGAAGACCACCACGCTATATGGTGCCCTCCGTGAACTGGCCACCGGGAAAGTGAACATCATGACGGTGGAGGATCCCATCGAGTACGAGCTGTCCTCCATCACCCAGACGCAGGTGGAAAAGAAACAGGGGATGACCTTTGCCGGAGCCCTGCGAGCGATTCTTCGCCAGGATCCCGACGTGATTCTCGTGGGTGAGTTGCGAGATCGGGAGACCGCTGAAACCGCGGCGCAGGCGGCGCTCACCGGACACCTGGTGCTGGCTACCATCCATGCCAACGATGCGGTGTCCGCCGTGGCGCGACTGGCGGACATGGGCCTCCAGTTGGCCACCATCTCGTCGGCACTCCGGGGGGCCGTGGCCCAGAGGCTCATGCGAAGGGTCTGTTCCGCCTGCGCTGAACCCGTGCGAGGAGTGCTCACACCTGAAGAGCAGCGGCTCACGGAGCGCTTCGATTCGGAGCCGGTGGTGCGGGCCGTGGGCTGTCCCGAATGTGGGTTCACCGGATATCGGGGCCGCCTCCCGGTGATGGAGGTCCTCTCTTCGGGGCCCCGGTTCCAGCAGGCCATCGAGCTTCGCAAGGGGTATGCCACCCTTTCCCGTCTGGCCACGCAGAGTGGGATGCGGTCCATGCAGGACGTGGCCCTGGAGTGGGTGAAGGAGGGGAAGACCACCCTGGTGGAGGTGGAGAGGGTGCTGGGGCAGGTTCTGGAGGACGAGGAGGTCCAGAAACAGGAGGAGAAGGGCCCCCCCAGGATCCTCCTGGTGGACGACGACGAGGATGCCCGCTTCATGGTACGGAGCCTTCTGGAGCGGGAGGGATACGAGATCCACGAGGCCTTCGATGGTGCGCAGGCCCTGGACCTCCTCAAGGCGGACCCCAACTTCTCTCTCATGATCCTGGATCTGAACATGCCCAACATGGATGGCCGGGAGGTGCTCCAGCGGGTCCGAGGGTCGGTGGATACCGTGGCGCTCCCCGTCCTCATCCGCACGGGGACCGGGACACCCGAGAGCGAAGCGGAACTCCTGGAGGCAGGCGCAGACGACTACCTGGACAAGGGCGTCCAGGCGAATCGGTTCCAGGCCCGGGTCCGGGCCATCCTTCGCCGGGCCGCCATGTAGGGTGTCCCACCGCCGTTCCCCGACGAGTCGCCGTCCAGTCCGATTGACACCTTCCTGACCGGGGGCGAAACTTAAAGGCTTATCGACCTGTATCCGGCAGACCAGCCTTCTTCAGAGCCGAAGGAGGGCCTCCAACCTTGCAGCCACCCCTGAACCCGACATGCTGACATCCATTCGCGGTCGAATCGTCGTCATCCTCCTCCTGGTGGTCGGCTCCGGTGCCTATCTCTACCAGCGTGGCATCAAGCTCGGCCTGGATCTCCAGGGCGGCATGCACCTGGTGCTGGAGGTGGATGATCCCTCGGAGACCCTCACGGTCGAAGCCCGCTCCGATGCCATCGACCGTGCCCAGCGCATCATCCGGACTCGCATCGACGAGTTGGGTGTGGAAGAGCCTCTCATCCAGAAGGTGGGTCAGGACCGGCTCATCATCGAACTGGCGGGAATCTCCGACGAGGCCCGGGCCAAGGAAATCATCGGTCAGACTGCCTTCCTGGAGTGGAAGCTGGTGCGCCGCACGGGAGAAATGCAGGCTGCGCTTCCCCGCATAGACCGGGCCGTGGTGGCCAGCCTTGGGGCCGATGCCCTGCGGGAAATGGGGAGGGATGTGGAGGGGCCCTCCACGCAGAACCTGGAGGCCCTCATCTTCGGTGGCGAGACGGCAGACACCGCCACGGAAGGGTCGGAAGAAGGAGCGACAGCGGAGGGAGAGGCTGCGGGTGAGGACACAGACCAGGATGCGGACGTCGAGGCTGAGGAATCCACGCTAAGGCCCTTTACGGCGCTTCTGAACCAGGGGGGCTTCGATGGGGTCTATCTGGTGGCGGAAGAAGATGTGGAGATGGCTCGGCGCTTCCTGGCATTGCCTGAGGTGGAGCGTGCGCTCCCCCGGGGGGTGACGCTCCAGTGGGGTTGGCAACCCGTGGGCGTGGGAGCCCGCACCTACCGTGAGCTCTATATCCTGGAATCCACGGCCTTCCTCACCGGGGATATGCTGGAAGACGCCACGGCCAACCGGGACCCCCAGTTCAACCAGGCCCAGGTGCAGTTCCAGCTTTCCCGTCAGGGGGGGCGACGGTTTTCCGATCTCACAGGTCAGCACATTGGTGACAACATCGCCATCGTCCTGGACAATGAGGTGGTGAGCGCTCCCGTGGTGCGGGACCGCATTGGCGCCCGGGGTCAGATCGACTTGGGCCAGGCGCCCATGGAGGAGGCGCGGGACCTGGCGTTGGTGCTCCGGGCCGGTGCCCTCCCGGCCCCCCTTCGGGTCATGGAAGAGCGCACCGTGGGTCCGTCCCTGGGCCAGGATTCCATTGATCAGGGGCAGATGGCGGGGATCATCGGCCTGATCCTGGTGATTCTGGTCATGATCGGGTATTACCGCTTCGGAGGCTTTCTGGCGGTGATTGCCCTGTCGGTCTATGTCCTGCTGGTTATGGGCGGTCTCGCGGCTCTGAACGCCACCCTGACCCTGCCGGGAATCGCCGGACTCATCCTTTCCATCGGGATGGCCGTGGACGCCAACGTCCTCATCTTCGAACGCATCCGGGAGGAATTGGATGTGGGTCGCACCGTGAGGACGGCGGTGGACGAGGGGTTCGGCCACGCCCTTTCCGCCATCGTGGATGCCAACCTCACCACCCTCATCACCGCCTTGATCCTGTTCCAGTTTGGAACGGGCCCGGTACGGGGATTCGCCGTGACCCTGTCCATCGGGATCGTGGCATCGTTCTTCAGCGCACTCTACGTCACCCGGACCCTCTTCCTGGTCTATCTTGGCCGGAAGCGGACCGTGGACGCCCTCAGCATTTGACCGGTCCTACGGGGCCGTAAACATCGGAACAGCGAAATTCCATGCGATTTTTCAAAGACGCCAGCTTTGAGTTCATCGAGAAGCGGAAGAACGCTTACATCGTTTCGGCGGTGGTGGTGGCCGTGGGCGTGGGCGCCATGATCATGAACGTGTTTGCCCTTGGCAGCTGGCAGAACTATGGGGTGGACTTCACCGGAGGCTCCCTGGTTCAGGTGCGGTTCGACGGCGACGTCACGGCAGCCGACCTTCGGGCTGCATTGGGAGGGGTGACGGCCCCCACCATCACCCGGTTTGGTGCTGAGAACGAGTTCACCGTGCGGGTGCCCCTCCAGGACAACGTGGGAATCGAGGAGGTGGCCGGGAATCTCACTTCCCAGATCGAGGCGACGGGGTTGGGGTCGTTCACGGTGGTGCGGACGGAGTTGGTGGGACCCACCATCGGTGCCGAACTGCAGCAACGGGCCGGTTTGGCCATTCTCTTTTCCTTCCTCCTGACCCTCATCTACATCGCGTTCCGCTTCGAATTTCGGTTCGGGCTGGCGGCGGTCATCGCCACCTTCCATGACATCATGGTGACCCTGGGGTTCCTGGCCATCTTCCGGGTGGAGATCGCTCTGCCCACGGTGGCGGCCATCCTCACCATCGTGGGGTACTCCCTGAACGACACCATTGTGGTGTTCGATCGCATCCGGGAGAACCTGAACCGGAAGGGAGGGCGCCGGGAGGATCCGGTGAAGCTCATCGACCGCTCCATCAACGAGGTGCTCCCCCGCACGGTGCTCACTTCGGGCACCACCCTGGTGGTGCTGGCGTCGCTCCTGGTCCTGGGAGGTGCTGTGATCCGGGACTTCACTGTGGTCCTCATCCTGGGGGTGGTGGTGGGGACGTACTCCTCCATCTTCGTGGCCTCCCCCGCCTTGCTGGAGATCCAGAGGCGCTGGGCGGCCAAGGAGGGGAAGAAGACTTCCACCCGGAAGAAGTCACGCCGGGCTCAGGCCAGCGTCTGAGTTGTCTTCCAGACCCGGGGATGTGACCCACGAAGGAAGGGAATAGCAGCTCCATTCGGGGCCCTCGGGGGATGCTTCCCGGGGGCCCCGTCCTCATCCTTCAGGAGTTGGAATCTGGTGTATTTCGATACCCACTGTCACCTCACGGCCGAGCCCTTCCAGGGGCAGTTGACGGAGGTTCTTGTCCGGGCTCAGGAGGCGGGAGTCCGCCAGATCATCTGCATTGCCTCCGACCTCGCCGATGCGGATGACGTGCTGGCCCTCATCCGGGATCATGGGTGGCTTCGGGGTACGGCGGGCATCCACCCCCATGCTGCAGGGAGCAGCCGGGCGGGTGACATGGACCGACTGGAGGAGATGCTTCGGGCCAACCCCGGTCTCGTGGCCGTAGGTGAAATGGGGCTGGACTACCACTACGACTTCTCCCCCCGGGACGTTCAGCTGCGTGTGTTCCGAGAGCAATTGGGGGTAGCCGGAAGGGTGGGCCTCCCCGTGGTGGTCCACTGCCGGGAGGCGGATCGCGACATGGAGGCCATCCTCCGCGACGAGGGGCGGGAGGTCCGGGGAGTTCTCCACTGCTTCGACGGTGATGAGGCACTTCTGGAAGCGGCACTGGAGGCCGGATGGTACGTCTCCTTCACCGGGATGGTGACCTTCCGGAGCTACGCCAAGCAGGAGCTGGTCCGGGCGGTCCCGGCGGACCGGATCATGGCTGAGACGGACGCGCCCTACATGGCACCCGTACCTCATCGTGGGAAGCGAAACGAACCGGCCTGGGTGGTGGAGGTCTGTGCCGGTCTGGCCCACATCCTGGGCGAGCCGTTGGAGCGAGTCGCCCTCCGCACCACCGGGAACGCCCGACGTTTCTTTTCCTGGGACGAAGCCTGATGTCCCGACGCTTGCGGGTTCAGGTGCTTCCCGATGCTGTGGCGAACCAGATCGCGGCCGGCGAAGTGGTGGAGCGCCCGGCTTCGGTGGTGAAGGAATTGGTGGAAAACGCCCTGGACGCCGGTGCCACCCGGATCCGGGTGGAAGTGGAGCGGGGTGGGAAGGGGTTGGTGCGGGTGGCGGACGACGGGTGGGGAATGGGTAGGGAGGATGCGCTCCTCTGTCTGGATCGACACGCCACCAGCAAGCTCCGGGAGGCTGGGGATCTGCAGGGAATCAACACCCTGGGCTTCCGTGGGGAAGCCCTCCCGTCCATCGCTGCGGTTTCCAGGTTGCGACTGGAAACCCGGGATGATGACTCCCCGTTGGGTACCGAGCTCCGGGTGAACGGCGGACGCCTGGTGGCAGTGGAGGATGTGCCTCGACAGCGGGGCACCACTGTGGAGGTGCAACAACTGTTCTTCAATGCTCCCGCCCGTTCCAAGTTTCTCCGTTCCGTCCAGGCGGAGAGTCGCGGAGTGAGCGATGTGGTCACTTCCCTCTCCCTGGCCCACCCCCAGGTGGGATTTGAGCTCCTGTCGGGTGGTCGGGAGCTGCTGGCCCTTCGGGCTGGACAGACCTTGGTGGAGAGAGTGGCGCACCTCTGGGGCCAGGAAGCGGCCGACGCCCTGATCCCCTTGGAACTCGCAGAGGATGGTCTGGAGGTTTCCGGGCTGGTACAGCGCCCGGATGCGGCGCGCCCGGGCTTTCGCAGGGTGCACCTCTTTGTGGAGGGTCGACCTTTCCGGGATCCAGCCCTGGTGTCTGCCGCCGACGATGGATACCGTACCACCATCCCCCAGGGAGCACGCCCCTGGATGCTCCTCTATCTCACGGTGCCCAGGGGGAGCGTGGATGTGAACGTCCACCCGGCCAAGGCCGAGGTGAGGTTCCGGGATGGGAAGAAGGTTCGGGCTCTGGTGGAGACCGCTGTACGTCAGGCTCTGGGTGGTGAGGAGAGTGCCGCCATCCTGGGAGGTACGGGCCGTGGGGATGGTTCACCGTCTCCCTCGGAGGGAAATGCGGGGCAGGCGTCAACGGGACGGATGGTGCGGGAGAGACCGCCCCCGGGGGGGGTGGATCTGCCAAAGGACGGGGTGGTTTCGCTCCCGGCGGGCAGGAGTGCCGGCACCCAACCCGGGCACGAATCCGGGCACGGAGCCGCGCGCGAAGCCGGGCAGATGGCCCTGTTCGTGTCTGCACCGTCGGCAACAGTTACTTCCCACGGAGAGGACGCTGGAAGCACCCCCTCCCAGGGAGAGGAAGCAGGGGCCCTGGAGGCCCCGTCAGCACCGCGCCTCTGGCAGGTCCATGGCACCTACCTCCTGGCGGAGACCCGCGATGGTCTCCTCCTCATCGATCAGCATGCCGCTCACGAGCGCATTCTGTTCGAGGGCATCATGGAGGATTTCGATACCGGTGGAGCCGAAAGTCAGCGTCTTCTCTTCCCCATCACCATCCGCCTGACCCCGGCGGAATACCGCGAGGTGGAGGCCTTGAAGGGGGTTTTCCAGACCGCCGGCTTCGAGGTGGAAGGGTTCGGGGGAGACACGGTGATCCTCCATGCCGTGCCTGCCCCCCATCCCCACTTCGATGCCGAACGCTGTTTCCGTCAAATGGTGGAGGAACTCACTGAGGGCTCCGCCCTTACCAGGACCGCCCGGAACCAGTTCGAGCGGGTGGCCATGAGTTTCGCCTGCAAGGCCGCCGTGAAGGCGGGTCAGGCACTGGATTCCCGGGAGATGGAGGAGCTCTTCCACGCGCTCTTTGCCACGCAGCTTCCCTTCCATGACGTCCATGGGCGTCCCACCACGGTCCGCCTCACCATGGGGGAACTGGAGCGGAAGTTCGGTCGGCATGGGGGCTGAGCCTCTCCACTTCCTGGCTGTGGCTGGGCCCACGGCCTCAGGCAAGAGTGAGCTGGCAATGGCTCTGGCTCGCCGGCTGGACGGTGAGCTGATTTCCGCCGATTCCAGGCAGATATACCGAGGCATGGATGTGGGAACGGCCAAACCCTCCCGGGAAGATCGGGCCCAGGTACCCCATCACGGGCTGGATCTGTGCTCTCCGTCGGAGCGCTACAGTGCCGGACAATTCGGCAGGGACGCCCGAAGGTGGATCCAGGAGATCCGATCCCGGGGAAGAGTACCCATCGTGGTGGGCGGAACGGGCTTCTTCCTGGGTGCCTTGTTGACTCCCATCTTCCGGGAACCCCCCATGGACGGGGAGCGGAGGAGGATCCTGAAAGGGATCCTGACGAAGTGGGACCCGGCCTGGCTGGCGGCCGCAGTGGAGCGTCTGGATCCCGTCCGGGCCGAGGTGGCGCTGGCCGGCGGCCGCGCCCGGATGATGCGCACCCTGGAGGTGGCCCTCCTCACCGGACGCCCCCTCTCGTGGTGGCATGCCCATGCCCCGCCGGAAGCGGCACCGGTGCCCGGCCTGGTGGTGCTCATCCGTTGGAAGCGAGCCGAGCTCAACCATCGGATCCGGAGCCGGGCTCAAGCCATGTGGAGAAGTGGGCTTTTTCCGGAGGTGAAGACTCTGCTCCAGGCGGGGTTCGGGCCCGGTGACCCTGGGTTCAGCGGCCAGGGCTACCGGGAAGCCGCTCAGGTGCTCAACGGAGAAATGACCCCCGAAGACGGGCTGGAGAGGACCATCGTCCGAACCCGGCAGTACGCCCGTCGACAGGAGACCTGGTTCCGACATCAACTTCCTCCGGGGAGCCTGGAGCTGGATGGGGAACTCCCCCTGTCCCAACGGGTGATCAGGGTGGCCCGGGAATGGGAAGCCAGGGGGGGATGGGTGGGACCGGGCGCCCGCACCGCTGCCCCGAGAGGAGATGCGAAGTGAAGATTGGGATTACCTGTTACCCCACGTATGGGGGCTCCGGGGCCATGGCCACGGAGTTGGGGATGGAGTTGGCCACCAAGGGACATGAAGTCCACTTCATCTCCTACGCCCAGCCCTTCCGGCTGGACCGCTTCCAGGAGGGAGTCTTCTTCCACGAGGTGGAGATGGAGCCCTATCCCCTGTTCGAGCATCCCCCCTACTCCCTGGCCCTGGCGGTGGCCACCTGCGAGACGGCCCGGACCCACGATCTGGATCTGATGCACGTGCATTACGCCATTCCCCACGCCACCTCGGCGTGGATCGCCCGGGAGATGCTGCAGGGAGAGCGGGACTTGCCGGTCATCACCACCCTGCACGGCACCGACATCACGCTGGTGGGGCAGCATCCCTCGTTCCGCGACATCATCCGTTTCTCCATTCTCCGGTCTCAGGGCCTCACGGCCGTGTCCCAGTATCTCAAGGATGAGACGGTGAGGGGGTTCGGTGTGCCGGCAAATGACATCCAGGTGATCCCCAATTTCGTGAATACCGACGTATATCAGCGGGAGGGAGTGCCGTGTCACCGTTCCATGCTGGCCCCCGGTGGGGAGAAGATCGTCATCCACGTCTCCAATTTCAGGGGGGTGAAGCGGGTGCCCGATGTGGTGAGGATCTTCGCAGGCATCCGTGAGCGGACGCCGGCCCGACTGGTTCTGGTGGGAGATGGTCCCGACCGGGTTCGGGCGGCAGAGGTCGTGGAGGAGTTGGGACTCTCGGACAGCGTTCTCTTCCTGGGAAAGGTGGGCGTGGTGAACGAACTCCTGGCATGCGCCGACCTCTTCCTCCTCCCCAGCGCCTCCGAGTCCTTCGGGCTGGCGGCGCTGGAAGCCATGGCCTGCGGCGTGCCGGTGGTGGCCTCCCGGGTGGGAGGCTTGCCGGAGGTGTTGGATCATGGCGATACCGGGTTCCTGCTGCCTCCTGACGATCTGGACGGCATGGCAGAGGCCGGCGCAGGGCTTCTGCAGAACGAGTCGGAGTGGGCGCGATTCTCGGCTCGTGCCCGGTCTGTGGCCCAGGAGAGGTTCTCGGTAGACCGGGTGGTTCCCATGTATGAGGCCTATTACCGGACGGTACTGACAGGGAGCGCTGCATGAGCATGTGGGAGGCCATTTCCCTGGGTCTGCTCCAGGGTTTCACCGAGTTCTTTCCCGTCTCCAGCTCGGGGCATCTGGTCATGGGTCAGACCCTGCTGGGGGTCAACATTCCGGGGATCCTGTTTGAGCTCATGGTGCATCTGGCCACCCTGCTGTCGGTGGTGGTGGTATATCGATCCCGAGTGGGAGGGCTGGCCACCGGGGCCATCAAGGGTGAACCCGGGGCGTGGCGCTATCTCATCCTTCTGGCGCTGGCCACCATCCCAGCGGCAGCGGTGGGTCTCACCTTGGGAGACCAGATCGAGGAGCTCTTCCAAAGCCCGGGAACGGTGGGCTTTGCACTTCTCTTCACCGGGGCGGTGCTGTGGAGCACACGGTGGGCTGAGGCCGGCAAGGCTCAGGTCGGCTGGCGTGCGGCTCTCATCATCGGGGTGGCCCAGTCCCTGGCCCTGGTGCCTGGTGTGTCCCGAGCCGGTATGACGGTGGCCATGGCGCTCTGGTTGGGAGTGCCCCGCAAGCAGGCGGCAGAATTCGCATTCCTCATGCTCCTCCCGGCGGTTGCCGGAGCCGTGCTCCTCCATGCTCCCGATCTGGTGGAGGCCATCCGGCAGGAGTTGGCCGCACCTCTCCTGTGGGGGAGTCTGGCGGCGGCGGTGGCAGGGGTCCTGGCCATCAAGTGGTTCGTGGCTCTCATGGCCCGGGATCGCTTCCACCAGTTCGCTCCCTATTGCTGGACCGTGGGGGCGGGATTCCTCCTGTACCTCTGGCTCGCATGATCCGAAGAGTGGCCGGTGCCGCCCAGGTGGAGTATCACGACTCACTGCCCTCCACCAACAACCGTGCCCGAGAACTGGAGAACGAAGGGGCCCATGACTGGTCCGTGGTCTGGGCGGGTGTCCAGACGGCAGGCCGGGGCCGGCGGGGGCGGCGGTGGCAGGCAGGTACCGGGGAGGGTCTGCTCGTCTCGGTGTTACTTCCGGAGGCTTGGGCCCCCATGCCTCAAGCACCGTCCCTGGCGGTGGGCCTGGCGGTGGCCCGTGTACTGGATGGTTGGTTGGCTCCCGGGAGTGCAGAGCCCGTAGTGGAAGTGAAATGGCCCAACGACCTCATGGTGGAAGGGAAGAAGGTGGCCGGTGTACTCTGTGAGCGATGGAGTGGTGAGCGGTTGGGGCGCATCGTGGCAGGGGTAGGCGTGAACCTCACCCAGTCTGAAGACGATTTCCCCCAGGAGATCCGGGATGGCGCAACTTCCATGAGGATGCTGGGCGCGGGCAGTGTGGACGGGTCACAACTGCTGGCGGACATCTTGGAGGAGCTCCGGTCCATGGATGGAGAGACTGCTGAGGAGGTGCTGGCGGGCTTGCAGGCCAGGGACCACCTTGAGGGCGCTCGGGTGGTGGGGGAAGACGGGGTCCAGGGGGTGGCTTCGGGGCTGGACCCATCCGGATCCCTTCGCATTCGAACGGCCGAAGGGGTCGTGGTGCATCTGGTAGCTGGGAGCGTTCGCTTGGTTCCTCAGGGAGAGTAAGGCCATGGTGCTTGTTGTGGATGTGGGGAATACAGAAACGGTCATCGGGCTCTTCCCACCCGGGAGCCTACAGGCGCTGCGAGTGTGGAGGATCAGCACACCGGTTCCCCGCACGCCCGACGAGTACGAACTTCTGCTCCATGGATTCCTGGACCCCATGCTTCAAGGGGGGGAGTTGACGCAGGCCGTGGTGGGCTCCGTGGTTCCCTCCCTCACGGAGGCCATTTTGGAGGCCCTTCAGCGGTTCACCCCCACCCAGGTCCTCAGGGTGGACGCAGACACCCCCCTCCCCATTTCCCTGGAAGTGGACGAGCCGAGCACCGTGGGCGCCGACCGCATCGTGAACACCTTGGCGGTGGCTCAACTCTTCCGGAAGGACTCGGTGGTGGTGGATCTGGGTACGGCTACCACCTACGACTGCATCACGGCCGAAGGTCAGTTCCGCGGAGGCGTCATCGCCCCCGGCGTGCTGGCGGGGCAGGAATGGCTGGCCCAGCGCACCGCGAAGCTACCTCGGGTGGAGTTGGTGCCTCCCCGGAAGGTCATCGGCACACGGACAGAGACGTGTCTCCACTCCGGGATCTTCTACTCTTCCGTGGACGCCATGGACGGGATCGTGGAACGGATCCAGAGAGAGTGGGGGGAAGAGCCGCTCCTGGTGGTGGCCACAGGGGGGCTGGCGTCCGTCCTGGGTCCTCACGCTCGCACGATTCACCGGGTGGAGCCGGCCCTCACCCTCATGGGGTTGGTCCTGGCCGGTGCCTACGTGGCGGAATCCGGCCCGGCAGGGCTAGATTCCCTGGTCCACTCCTACTCCAGCTCACCGGCCCACCGGGTTGTGTCCTGATGCACAGGCCCCGGCTTCCTGTGTGGTTTCAGCCCCCATTGCTGCCATGACTCTCTCACCCGTTTTTCGTTCTCCCGACTCCGTTCGCCTTCTGGCGCAGGAAGGGGTGTGGGAGCGGCTGGCTCCGGCCGTGGAGGCACAGACCCGGGCGGTGGCGGCGGTTCGAGGTGATCTTCCCAGCCTTCTGGATGCCCGTTTCCTGGCGGGGCATGGGGAGTCAGGCACCCCTCCGGAGGATTCTCCCACCTTCCTGCAGGAATTCTTCTTTCTCATCCTGTTCCGATCCCTCTTTCAGGAACTGGGGGTGTCCCATGAGCGACTTCAGCTCTACTCGGAACTGGATTTCTGCATCAAGGGAACCATCACGGCGGCGGATAACCTCTTCGATGACCAGGGGAAGAGCCTGCTTCCCCTGAAGGTGGAGGCGGGAGACCGGTTTCTCTCCATACTCCAGCTCATGTGCTTCGAGCGATTGGCCCGCCGGGTCTTGGATCGAGGTCTGAAGGCCGGATCCCTTTCCCGGGGCCAGGACGACGAAATCCTCCGCGGTCTCATCTCTCTCATGGCGGACATCGGCACGCTGGAGGGGTCGGAGGAGGGGGGTGTGGAGGAGATCCCCACCCCGGACGAGATGGTGGATGGCGTCCATCGGGTGCGAGGGGGAGCGCTGTTCGCCCTGGCGTTCGTGGCTCCCGCCGTGTTGGAGACGGGAGTCGTGGCCAAGGCAATCCAGGCCGCCGAGCCTGCGGTGGCGCGGCTGGGTACGGCGTTCCAGATCGTGGATGATCTCACGGACTTCGAATTCGATGTGGGCCGACGGAGCCACAATCTGCTGGTGTCCCAGATCCATCATCGTGGTGCCCCTGCCGAGCAAGAGGCGCTTGACCGACTACAGCGTGGCGACGCACCGGCTTCGGGCATGGTGGAGGACGTGTTCCGGGAATCGGCGCGTGCCGTCCTGGAGAGGGCGTACTCCGAGGCCCGTGCGTCGTTTCGGGAGTTGGAGAAGCTGGGCTTCTGGTTTCCGCCCCATCTGGCGGATGAGGTGGTCCACGCCATCGTGGGCCTGGAAGGGGTGACCCGCATGGCCACCCTGGCGGGCGAAGGATAGGCGAAACCCTTTCCGTTCCAGCGCTTTCCCTGCTTGACACAAACCCCATTCGGCGTACCTTACACACTGTGTTAGCACTCATCGTCGATGACTGCTAACAGCATCCATCCTTACCAGACAAGTCGTAACCAGGAGGCAAGAAACGATGGCAGCTAAATCTGCGAAGAACGCTCGGGTCCAGCCGTTGGCAGACCGAGTGGTGGTGCAGGCTCTGGAGGACGCTCAGCAGACCAAGGGCGGACTCTACATTCCTGACACTGCCAAGGAGAAGCCCCAGCAGGGCAAGGTGATAGCAGTGGGTCCCGGAAAGCTCTCGGATGAGGGTGCACGCCTGGCACCCGACGTGAAGGAGGGCGACACCGTCCTCTACGGGAAGTACAGCGGCACCGAGGTGCAGGTGGATGGGCAAGAGTACCTCATCCTCCGCGAGTCCGACATTCTGGCCGTCATCCACAACGGATGACGTTCGCCGTAGACCAAGGAGCTTCAAACAATGGCAGCTAAGGAACTTAGATTTGATACCGACGCCCGTGCCCGACTCAAAGCGGGTGTGGACAAGTTGGCCCAGGCAGTACGGGTGACTCTCGGCCCAAAGGGCCGCAACGTGGTGCTGGACCGGAAGTTCGGTGCGCCCACGGTAACGAAGGACGGCGTCTCCGTAGCCAAGGAGATCGAGCTCGAAGACGCAGTGGAGAACATGGGGGCCCAGATGGTGAAGGAAGTGGCCACCAAGACCTCCGACATCGCCGGTGACGGAACCACCACCGCTACGGTGCTGGCCCAGGCCATCTTCGCTGAAGGGCTGAAGAACGTCACGGCGGGCACGAACCCCATGGGCATCAAGCGCGGCATCGACCGGGCTGTGGAAGAAGTGGTGGCGGGCTTGAAGAAGATCTCCATGGAGACCAAGGGGAAGAAGGAGATCGCCCAGGTGGGCGCCATTTCCGCCAACAACGACCCCGAGATCGGCAACCTCATTGCCGATGCCATGGAGAAGGTGGGGAAGGACGGCGTCATCACGGTGGAAGAGGCCAAGGGCCTGGACACCACCCTGGAGACGGTAGAGGGAATGCAGTTCGACCGGGGGTACCTCTCTCCCTACTTCGTCACGGATCCGGAGCGCATGGAGGCCGTCCTGGAGGACGCCATGATCTTGATCCACGACAAGAAGATCTCGGCCATGAAGGATCTTCTCCCCATTCTGGAGAAGGTGGCCCAGTCCGGCCGTCCCCTCCTCATCATCTCCGAGGATATCGAGGGCGAGGCCCTGGCCACCCTGGTGGTGAACAAGCTTCGGGGCACCCTGAAGGTCTGTGCCGTGAAGGCGCCGGGCTTCGGTGATCGTCGGAAGGCCATGCTCCAGGACATCGCGGTACTCACCGGCGGACAGGTCATCTCGGAAGAGGTGGGCTTCAAGCTGGAGAACGCCGTGGTGAGCGACCTGGGTCACGCCAAGCGCGTGGTGGTGGACAAGGACAACACCACCATGGTGGACGGTGCCGGCGAAAGCTCCAAGATCAAGGGCCGCATCGACGAGATCCGGGCTGCCATCGACAAGTCCACGTCGGACTACGATCGGGAGAAGCTGCAGGAGCGGCTGGCCAAGCTGGCCGGTGGTGTGGCGGTGATCAACGTGGGTGCCGCCACCGAGACGGCCATGAAGGAGAAGAAGGCCCGAGTGGAAGACGCCCTGCACGCTACGCGCGCTGCCGTGGAAGAGGGCATCGTTCCCGGTGGTGGTGTGGCTCTGCTCCGGGCCCAGACGGCTCTGGGTAACTTCAAGATGGAGCGACAGGACGAGCAGATCGGGGTGGACATCCTCCGGCGCGCCCTGGAAGCTCCCCTCCGGCAGATTGCCATCAACGCCGGTGTGGAAGGCTCCATCGTGGTGGCCAAGATCCGCGAGTCCAAGAAGGCGAACTTCGGCTACAACGCCCAGACGGACGTCTACGAGGATCTGGTAGAGTCTGGTGTCATCGATCCCACCAAGGTGGTGCGGACGGCGCTCCAGAACGCAGCCTCCATCGCGTCGCTGCTGCTCACCACCGAGGCTGTGGTGGTGGAGAAGCCCGAGCCGGAAGGCGCCGGCGGCGGTGCCGGTGGTGGCATGCCGGGCGGCATGGGCGGCATGGGCGGCATGGGCGGCATGTACTGAGCCCACTTCCGGGAACGCCCTTGTGGCGAACCCGGAACGCTGCACGCAAGGAAGGGGTCCGGTTCCGAGGGTTGGAGCTGGGCCCCTTCGGCGTTGGGAGGGGGACCACCTGCGTGCCGGGTGGGTGTCCGGGGAGGATACCCGGAATCGGATGCTGAACGACAACGCAGCAGGGAAACGGGACACGCGTCCCTTGACAAAGAGGGCGATTCATGCAATTGTTCCATATAATGGAATTGTTTCATATATATGAAACGGAGGACGTTAGATGAAACGATCTCCGATCCGGATGGAGTCGGATGCTTTGCTGCTCCTGAAGCAAGCGCTAGCTCCAACGGCACAGGTCCGGGCCGCGCAGGACCCCATCGCCGACGCCGTTGTGGAACTGAAAGGTGGGGCGAGGATCTCGTTTGCCCTCAAGACGTGGACGGGGAGCGATGAGAACCGCCGCCACGGTGAGAACACGGTTTGGGTCGTGCCACGGGCCCCCGAGGGGCTCCGTGAGCGATTTCGCGGAGCGCAAGAGAGCTATGTCGATCTTCGCGGAGCGGTGTTTCTCTCCTTTCCGAACCTGCTCGTGGACCGGGATGGGCTGCAGCCTGTAGCCCGATCGACCCCTTCCCGGTCATTCGACCCGTTCGCCGACCGGAGTAGCCTCGTGCTCCGCACTCTCATGGAGCCCATCCATGCGGACCGGGTTTGGGGGGTGCGAGAGCTAGCCGAGGCCGCCGGAGTGGGCCCGGCCACCGCCTCCCGCGCGGTCCGCGAGCTCGAGCGATACGAAGTCGTCAACGTTCGGCGTAGCGGTCGGGAATCCGAGATCAGATTGCAGGATCCGAAAGCGCTTTTTTCCCTTTGGGCCGGCGCATATGAGTGGACCAGGAATCAGAGTATTGCCGTCCACGCCCCTATCGGCGATCCGCTGCGGTTTCTCAAGCGGTCGAAGGGGATCTTCGAAGGGCACCGATGGGCGCTCACGTTGCAGGCTGGTGCCTCCCTCGTGGCCCCGCACGCTACGTGGGAACGCATCCACATTTACATGGATGCAACCCGGCCCATTGATCTTCTGGAATTCGCCCGCAAGCAGGAATGGCCCATGGGGGACGATGGCCGACTCGTCCTGCTCAAACCCTACCACCGCGATTCTGTCTGGCATGGGGCACGAACGGTGGACGGACTACCAGTAGTGAGCGACCTCCAACTCGTACTCGACCTGTGGAATTATCCGCTACGTGGCCGGGAGCAGGCCGAACATCTCATCTCGTCCCAGCGTCTACTCGGCTGATGGACCTATCCGAGTACGAGCGAGCGTTTCAACGCATCGTGTTTGAACTGCGTCCGTACCTCGATGAAGTTGTGGAGCGCGATCTCTCTCGAGGGCGTTGGCGTACTGAGACGGTTCCGCCGACAGCTGACGATTCCGGTCGCAACAAGCCGAGGTGCGGCACTGGAGATCTGGGTACCAGCACTCGGCGCCTATGCAGTCAACAAGGCATCCACTTTCGCTCGGCGGGGAGATCCAAAAGGTGGCAAGGATCTGCTCTACCTCCGGGACCTGATGAGGTCTGGCTCAGAAGTGGTGGACCGCATCGACTCGGACCTTGCTGAGATGGCGCGCGACCTATCGGACCATTCGCCGGTTGGATTCCAAATCCGAGACGCCAGAAACACCCTATCCCTCGCTCTCACCGGGTCTCTGAGAAAGCTGTTGCCGGAAGCCGCAGGCATGTTGTCGGAACGTGAGCCGGGGCTCACGCCGGCTGCGGCCGAGGCAGATATCGCAGGTCACCTGTCTGACCTGTTGCAATTGCTTGATGAGTACGCGGGTTAGTCGGCATTAGTGCCCCCGACTTCTCATCGGAGTAAGTTGGCAAAGCCAGCGGGGTGCGGGAATCGGGGAGGACTGGTGGAGTTCCTCCAGGTGCCCGAGCTGATGTAGCCGGTCTACTGCCGGGATTGAATCCACCCTCCCGACCTGTTAGCCTCCCAATCCTCCAAGCTTTCACCCGCACGCGGCGTCGGGAACCGTATCCCCGCCCGCACACCCGAGGTCTCTCCCCATGTCAGCGCCCCAGATCAGCGTCACCCTTCCCGACGGAAAGGTCCTGGAACTCCCCGAAGGCTCCACCTCGTACAACGTGGCCGCGGCCATCGGTCCCGGCCTGGCCAAGGCGGCCCTGGCCGGCGAGGTGGACGGCGAGTTGTGGGACCTCCATCGCCCGTTGCCTGCCGACGTCCGGCTCCGTCTCATCACCGAGCGGGATCCCGAAGCGCTCCCGCTCCTCCGGCACTCGGCGGCTCACGCCCTGGCCACCGCCGTACGGCGGCTTCGGCCCGGGGCGGAGATCGGCTTCGGTCCGGCCATCGACGAGGGTTTCTACTACGACTTCGGAGTGGAGGAGCCCTTCACGCCGGAAGATCTGGAGGCTTTCCAGGAGGAAGTGGCCAAGGTCATCGAGGAGGATTTTCCCTTTGAGCGGCGGCAGGTCACGGTGGACGAGGCTCGGGAACTCTTCCACGACGACCCCCTGAAGCTGGAGCGGTTGGAGGAGTTCTCCCACGACGAGGTCATCACGGTGTATCGGGACGGCCCCTTCCTGGATCTCTGCAAGGGACCTCACATTCCCTCCACGGGGCGCTTGAAGCACATCAAGCTCCTCTCCGCCGCCGGGGCCTACTGGCGAGGAGACGAACGCCGCCAGATGCTCCAGCGCATCTACGGCACCGCCTTCTTCAAGGAGAAGGAGCTGTCGGAGCACCTGGAGCGGCTGGAGGAGGCGAAGAAGCGGGATCACCGGGTGCTGGGCAAGCAGCTGGACCTCTTCACGGTAGATGCCCGGGTGGGCTCGGGGCTCATCCTCTGGCAGCCGGCGGGCTCGGTGGTGCGCGGCGAGGTGGAAGCCTTCGAGCGGGAGCTCATCCTCCGCCACGGCTACGACGTGGTCTATACCCCCCACATCATGAGCGAGAAGATCTTCGAGATCTCCGGACACCTGGAGAACTTCAAGGAAGGGATGTTCGGGGCCATGGAGGTGGAGGGAGCCCGCTACCGCCCCAAGCCCATGAACTGCCCGGGGCACATCTGCATCTACGAGTCCACCCAGCGTTCGTACCGGGACCTCCCCATCCGCTACGCCGAGTTCGGCACCGTCTACCGCTATGAGCGGAGTGGGGTGCTTCATGGGATGCTCCGGGTAAGGGGCTTCACCCAGGACGACGCCCACGTGTTCTGCACTCCGGATCAGGTGCCCCAGGAGATCCGGAACCTCCTGGATCTGGTGGATGAGATGCTGGCCGCCTTCGGCTACCCCTACCAGATCGAACTGGCCACCCGGCCGGAGAAGGCCCTGGGGACGGAGGACCAGTGGGACGAAGCGGTGGCCACCCTGGCCGGCGTGCTGGAGGAGCGTGGGATCGAGTACCAGGTGGATGAGGGCGGGGGAGCGTTTTACGGACCCAAGCTGGATTTCAAGCTCATCGACGCCATCGGGCGAAGCTGGCAGGGGCCCACGGTGCAGCTGGACTTCAACCTTCCGGAGCGCTTCGAGCTGGAGTACATCGGGGAAGACAACGAGCGCCATCGACCGGTGATGCTCCACCGGGTGCTGGTGGGCTCCATGGAGCGCTTCATCGGCGGACTCATCGAGCACTACGCCGGGGCTTTTCCCCTCTGGCTGGCTCCGGAACAGGTGCGAATCCTCCCCATCGGGGAAGATTTTGCCGCGTCGGCTCACGAGTATCGGGAGCAACTCCGATCCGCCGGCATCCGGGCGGAGGTCATGGAGCGGGAGACCCTGTCCTATCGAATCCGGGAAGCGGAGATGCGCAAAGTGCCCTACATGGCCGTGGTGGGAGAGCGGGAGGTGGAGGCCGGCACGGTGGCCGTCCGGAAGCGGGGGACGGGGCGAAAGCAGGAGATCGTGGAGCGGGGGAGGTTCCTGGATCGGCTCCTGCAGGAGATCCGGGAGCGGGTGCTGGACTGAGGAGTGGGGCCGGGGTTGGGCGTTCCCTTGACCGGGGCGGGCTGCGGCCTATCTTTCGTAAGACAATTTGGAAAGTGGTGCCCCTCGGGGCCCCCACCTTTCGACCTCCCGCCAGGGAAGTGTCGCCGGGTCGCCTGAGATTCCCCCTGACGTATTGGGGGTACCCGGTCGCCGGCCGGGTTTTTTTTATGCCGGGGTACGGAGACGGTTCCGGCCCCTACAGCCAACGTCAACGGAGGTTATCCACATCAAGGAACAGCGGGTTCGTGTAAACGACCAGATTCGGATCAGCCCCATCCGGCTCATCGACGACGATGGCGCCCAGGTGGGGATCATCGCCCTGGACGAAGCCCGACAGCGAGCCACAGACAAGGGTTTGGACCTGGTGGAGGTGGCGCCCGATGCCCGTCCTCCCGTGTGCAAGCTCATGGACTACGGGAAGTACAAGTACGAGGCGGCTCGTCAGGCCCGGGAGGCGAAGAAGAAGCAGCACGTGATCCAGGTGAAGGAAGTGAAGTTTCGTCCTGGTATTGAAGATCACGACTACGACTTCAAGATGCGACACGCCCGGCGGTTCCTGGAAGAAGGAAACAAGGTCAAGGTCACCATGATGTTCCGTGGCCGGCAGATGTCCCACCCGGAGTTGGGCGTGCAGGTGCTGGAACGGGTGGCTGAAGATCTGGTGGAGCTGGGCAAGGTGGAGTCCAACCCCATCCGGGAAGGACGCACCATGTCCATGATCGTCGCCCCACTCTCCACCAAATAGAGACGACTCGAGGAGATACGATGCCCAAGATGAAGACGAACCGCGCCGCTGCGAAGCGGATGCGGAGAACGGCCACCGGCAAGCTCAAGCGCCACCGGGCCAACAAGAGCCATATCCTTACGAAGAAGACCCGGAAGCGGAAGCGGCGGTTGCGCCAGGCCACCCTGGTGTCCAAGGCCGACTCCGGACGGATGAAACGCCTCCTCCCCGGTTCCTGATCAGCTAAGCCACAAGGAGTTCTAATATGCCCAGGACGACGGGTGCACCGGCCCGGAAGGACCGGAAGAAGAAGATTCTCAAGGAAGCCAGAGGGTATTTTGGCGGTCGGAAGAACCTCTATCGCACGGCGAAGGATGCTGTGGAGAGGGGGTGGGAGCACGCCTATCGGGATCGGAAGAAGAAGAAGCGCAACTTCCGGGCTCTCTGGATCACTCGGATCAATGCCGCGGCCCGGGAGCACGACATGTCGTACTCCCGTTTCATGAACGGCCTGAAGCTGGCCGGAATGGAGTTGGACCGGAAAGCGTTGGCCGATCTGGCCGTTCGCGACCCCGAGGCGTTTGCGGCCGTGGCGAACCAGGTGAAAGCGGCACTGGAACCTGCCACCTGATCGTAACGCAGAGCGGGATGTGAAAGAGCCGGGTCGGACACCTCCGATCCGGCTCTTTCCGTTCCCGGCGAAGGAAGGCTAGCTTTCCATGAGCCCGGAAGCACCGGGGTGAACTTTCAGGCATAGAGGCAGGGGTTCGGGTGGAGATTCTGGAGCAGTTGGACGCCCTCGAAGCGGAGGGCAGGAGAGAGATTGCCGGGGCGAATTCCCCCGGAGATCTGGAGGCCCTGCGGGTACGATATCTGGGAAGGAAAGAGGGGCGGGTTTCCCTTCTTCTCCGGGGGCTGGGAGCGCTTCCACCGGAGCTTCGGCCCCAGGTGGGCGCCCGGGCCAACGAAGTGAAGGAAGCCATTCAAGTGGCGCTGGACGAGGCTGCGTCGGCGGTGGAGACGAGTGGGGAGCAGGAGGAGTGGATGGACCTCACCCTGCCCGGTCGTCGGGAGTGGAGGGGGAGCCGGCATCCGGTGACCCTGGTGGTGGATGACATCTGCAGGATCTTTGCCGAAATGGGTTTCACCCGGGCGCGGGGTCCGGAGGCCGAGACGGAGCACTACAACTTCGTGGCCCTGAATACCCCCCTGGACCATCCGGCCGCCGACGAGCAAGACACCCTGTACCTGAAGGATTCCACCCTTCTACGGAGCCATACCTCTCCCGTGCAGGTGCGGGTCATGGAGAAGTATCCCCCCCCCATCCGCATTGTCTGCCCGGGGATGGTCTATCGACGTGATACCTACGACGCCACCCACGCCCCGGCCTTTGCCCAGATCGAGGGGCTGGTGGTGGACGAGGGAATCACCTTCGTGGACTTCAAGGCCACCCTGGCCGAATTTGCCCGTCGCTTCTGGGGGTCGGGGACCCAGGTTCGCTTCCGCCCCTCCTTTTTCCCGTTCACGGAACCTTCCGCCGAGGTGGACGTGAAGCGGGTGTTCCAGAATCCCGACGGAACCACGGTGGAGGGCGACTGGCTGGAGATCATGGGGGCCGGCATGGTGGATCCCAACGTGCTGGAAGGGGTGGGGATCGATTCCGAGCGTTTCACGGGCTTCGCATTTGGCATGGGCCCCGGGCGAATAGCCATGCTCCGCAATGAGATCCCCGACATCCGGGCCTTCTTTGAGAACGACGTGCGTTTCCTCCAACAGTTCCAGGATCGATGAAGGTCTCCTACCGCTGGCTTCAGGATCTGGCTTCCACCCTTCCGGAAACGCCCGAGGCAGCCGCCGAGCAGCTGGCCGGCCAGGGCTTCCCGGTGGAAGACATCGTGCGCCCTCACCCCGCCCTGGAAGGCATCCGGGTGGCTCGGGTGCTGGAGGCGGGGAAGCACCCCAACGCCGACCGCCTGACCCTCTGTCGGGTGGATACCGGTGAGGGAGAGGTGCAGGTGGTGTGTGGCGCCCCCAACGTTCGCTCCGGGGGCCTGTATCCATTCGTCCCCGAGGGGGGAGTCCTGCCCGGCGGGATGAAGATCAAGAAGGCCAAGATCCGTGGGGAGCTTTCCCAGGGGATGCTTTGCTCTGAGCGGGAACTGGGGTTGGGCCGCGATCAGGGGGGAATTCTGGAACTCCCCGACTCCCTGGAGCCCGGCACGCCCCTCATGGAGGCGTTGGCTCTGGACGACGCCACCCTGGATGTGGAGGTCACCTCCAATCGCCCGGACCTCCTCTCCCACCTGGGGGTGGCGCGGGAGCTGGCGGCTGGAGGGTCTGCCGATCTGGAACTGCCGGCGTTCCCCGGGAGCGACCACTTGCCCCTGGAGGTGAACTCCACGGAGGCTTCGGGAGCCTTGGCCGGGGTGGAAGTGGAGATCCTCGATCCGGATCTGTGCCCCCGCTACATGGCGGCCGTGGTGCGGGGTGTGACGGTGGGTCCCTCTCCTCTCTGGCTCCAGAACCGCCTCCGGGCGGCGGGTTCGAGGCCCATCAACAACGTGGTGGATGCCACGAACTACATCCTCCTGGAGTTGGGACAACCTCTCCACGCCTTCGACCTCCAGCGCATTAGGGGGGGACGGCTGGAGATCCGAAGTGCCCGCGCCGGAGAGGCCATCCGCACTCTGGACGGGGAAGATCGGAAGCTTCAGAAGGGGATGCTTCTCATCTGCGATGGGGAAGGCCCCGCCGCCATCGCCGGAGTCATGGGGGGGGAAGAGTCCGAGGTCTCGGCCCAGACCACCGATCTCCTTCTGGAGTGCGCCCTCTTCCACCCCCCTTCCGTGCGGGACACCCGGAAGGCGCTGGGGATGAATACGGACGCCAGCTACCGGTTCGAACGGGGAGTGGATCCCACCGGGCAGCCACCGGCCCTGGAGCGTCTGGTGCAACTCATCCAGGCGGTTGCAGGCGGAACGGCGGAACCGGCCGTGGATCTGCATCCTCGCCCCTGGCAGCCCGCCGCCATCGACCTCCGTCTGGCCCGTGTGGAGCAGCTGCTGGGCGTCCCGTTTCCGGCGGTGCGACTTCGGGAACTCCTCACGCCCCTGGGCTTCCAGATGAACGGGGAGGACCAGGGGTCGAGCCTGCAGGTGACGGTGCCCGGCTTCCGCGCCCGGGACGTGACCCGGGAGGTGGACCTCATAGAGGAGGTGGCGCGCACCCACGGCTATCACAACTTCCCCGAGACCCTGGGGGCCTTCCGACCGGGCACGGTTCCCGATGATCCACTTCTCCGCCTCCAGGACCGCATCCGAGACGCTCTGGTGGCCAGGGGCCTTCTGGAAGCGCAGATGCCGGCCTTCGTATCGGAAGACCATGGCGGTGTGGCTCTCCAGAATCCCCTTTCCGCCCAGGAGGGCTTTCTCCGTTCACGCCTCCTGCCCGGGCTCCTGCGCCGGGTGGAATACAACCTGGCTCGGGGCGTGAGGAACGTGCGTCTCTTTGAGCTGGGAACGGCATTCTTCCCCGCATCGAAGGGGGCCTCACCCAGGGAGGAGTCTCGTCTTGCGGTGGTCCTCATGGGAGATCGTCGGCCACCCCACTTCAGTGCGTCCAGCGAACCCGTGGATCTCTGGGATCTCCGGGGGCTGCTGGAAGAGTTGGCGGAATTGTTGGGACATCGGGGTGGAGGCTCCCTGAGGGTGCAAGGAGGGAAGGGTGACCCCCCGGGCGGCCCGTTCCCGCCTTCGGAGCTCCTGGATGAAGGAAGGAGCTTCCATGTTGCTCCGGCCGAAGGAGGAGACACTGTGGGCTGGGGAGGTGTGGTAGACCCCGCTGGGTTGGATCTGCCGGCATGGGCTGGTCAGGTGCTGGCTCTGGAGGTGATTCTGCCTGAAGAGGCCACGGAACCGGAACCGGTGCGAGCCCGGTCGGCCCCGGCCTTCCCGGCGGTGGATCGGGACCTGGCCCTCCTGCTCCCCCTGGACCGGGAGGTGGAGGGGGTGCTGGAGCGGATCCGGGACTCCGCCGGGCCGCTGCTCCAGGACGTCTATCCGTTCGACCTCTTTTCGGGGCCGGGCTTGCCTGAGGGAACGCATTCCGTGGCATTTCGGCTTCGCTTTCTCTCCCGGGATCGGACTCTTACCGACCAGGAAGTGGACTCCCAGGTAGAGCAGGTAGAGGCAGTCCTCCGGGAGGAGGGCATCACCGTGCGGGGGGCCGCATGACGGAGGGGCGTCCAGAGCGGGTGTCCATGGCTCACCTGGAAGAGACGGTGGGCCGGTTGCTGGATCGTCTCAAAGCTCTCCGGGAGCGCCTGGAGGTGTCGGATGCCCGGGTGGCTGAGCTGGATCGAGCACTCCGGAGCCGTAGCTCAACGTCGGATGACCCTCTGGGAATGGCCGATCGGCTCCGAATGCTGGAAGAGGAGAACGAGATGCTCCGAAACCGCCTGGAACGGGGCGCCGATGTGGTGGACCGGATCCAGTCTCGCGTCCGCTTCCTGGAGGAGCGCTCATGACAGATGGCACCGGTGGCTCCGTCACTTCCGTGACCGTGCGCATCGCAGGTGAAGAATACGTGATCCGCTCGGCGGTGGATCCGGATTACACCCGAGACTGCGCCCGGGAAGTGGATCGCAGAATCCGGGAAGTGCGAGAGATGACCGGGCTGGCCGAGGCGCACAAGGCACCCATTCTGGTGGCTCTCGCCCTCACCGATGAGGTGAGCCGACTCAGAGCCGAGCTGGAGGGAGTGCGGAAGGAGGTGTCTTCTCGCGCTACCAATCTGCTACGACGGATGGAGGTGGAACTGGATGGTTCCCCGTCGTCCCCTCCGGAGGACCGTGTCCGGGTGGATTCCGGGGAGTAACCCCTCACCTCCGCTTGCATTCCCGACTCGCCGATGGGTATTCTTCCCTATTCGGCAACGGGGCTCATAGCTTCCATCCGCTGACCCCGACGCAGTTCGATTCGCCTTCCCCGGGTGCTTCGCGCCCGAGTGTGGAGTTCTTAGATGCTTTCCCCTTTCGCCATTCTCGTCGCCCTTGGGGCGGCGGTCCTCTCCGGGCTTGCCGGCTTCTTCGTGGCCGGTTCCCGGGCTCGGGCCGTGCAGGCTCGGGAGAAGGAGGAAGCTCGCGACGAGGCCTCCCGCATCCTCAGCCGTACCAGGGAGGAGGCTGACAGTCTCCGAAAGGAGGCCATCCTCACCGGGAAGGAGGAGGTATATCGGCTTCGGGAGGAGTGGGAGAAGGGGGAGTCCCGCCGCCGGGAGGAGGCGGAACGGGTAGATCGACGGCTGGCGGAGCGGTCGGATTCCCTGGATCGGAAATTCGATCTCCTGAACGAGCGGGAAGGACTGCAGGAGGCCAGGGCCCGGGAGTTGGATCAGCGGGAGTCGCAGCTTCATGCCCGGAACAAGGAGTCGGAGGAGCTTCTGGTTCAGGCTCGCATCCAACTGGAGGAGACGGCTGGGATGTCCGCCCAGGAAGCCCTCCAGAAGATGATGTCCGACCTGGAAGACGAAGCTCGGGCGGAGGCCGGCAATCAGCTTCGCCAGATCCGGGAGGAAGCCCAGCGGAACGCAGATCGGGAAGGGGCGAAGATCATCGCCCTGGCCATCCAGCGAATGGCTGCCGACCAGACAGCCGAAATGACGGTTTCGGTGGTGCAGCTTCCCTCCGATGAGATGAAGGGAAGGATCATCGGGCGGGAGGGACGTAACATCCGGGCCTTCGAGCAGGCCACGGGCATCGATGTCATCATCGACGACACCCCTGAGGCTGTGATCCTCTCGGGCTTCAACCCCGTGCGGCGGGAGGTGGCGCGGGTTGCCATGGAGCAGCTCATCGAAGACGGACGCATCCACCCGGGCCGCATCGAGGAGTTGGTGGAGAAGAGCCAGGCCACGGTGGAGAAGGGGATGTTGGAGGCCGCTGAGGCCATTCTCTATGAGTTGGGCATCCACGGTGTGCACCCGGAAATCGTTCGGGTTCTGGGTCACCTCCGGTTCCGAACCTCCTACGGGCAAAACCAGCTTCTCCACTCCAAGGAGGTGGCGCTCCTGGCCGGGAGCATGGCGGCGGAAATGGGCCTGGATGTGCAGATGGCCAAGCGGGCCGGCTTGCTGCACGATGTGGGGAAGGGACTCACCCATGAGCAGGAGGGCACCCATGTGGAATTGGGGTACGCCCTCTGTCAGAAGCATGGGGAGTCGGACATGGTACTCAATGCCATCAAGGCTCATCACGACGAGGAACCCCATCGGTATCCCGAGACCTTCCTGGTGACGGCGGCGGATGCCATCAGCGGCTCCCGTCCCGGTGCCCGTCGGGAGATGTTCGATAGCTATGTGAAGCGCCTGGAGAAGCTGGAAGCCATCGCCCTGGAGTACCCGGGGGTGGACCGCTGCTTCGCCATCCAGGCAGGGCGGGAAGTCCGGGTCATGGTTGAGCCGGAGAAGGTATCGGACGCCGAGATGACCCGGCTGTCGGAAGACGTGGCCCGGCGCTTCGAAGAAGAACTCCAGTATCCAGGGCAGATCAAGGTGGTGGTCATCCGGGAGACCCGTGCGGTGGACTTCGCCCGGTGAGGTGATCCTGGGACTGGGTGTTCGGTTCCAGAGTTGATTTCTGAATCCCACAAAGGGGGAGTTCCATGGCAGCTCGTATCCTCTCCGGTACGGAGACGGCCAAGCAGGTGCTGGAGGAAGTACGAGGGAGGGTGGCGGCGTTCCGGGAGCGTACCGGGGAGGTCCCCGGCTTGGCCACCGTACTGGTGGGGGAAGATCCGGCCAGTCAGGTCTATGTCTCCATGAAGAACCGGGACGCCAGGGAAGTGGGGCTGAGCTCCCGGCAGATCACCCTTCCGGAGGATACACCTGAGGCGGAACTGCTGGGGGTGGTGGCTGGCCTGAATGCCGATCCTTCCATCCACGGGATCCTGGTGCAGCTTCCCTTGCCCAAGCAGATCAACGAGGAGCGAGTGCTGGAAGCCATTCTCCCCGCCAAGGATGTGGACGGCTTCCATCCGGTGAATGTGGGCCGTCTCTCCACGGGCTCGGTGGACGTGCTGGCCCCCTGCACCCCCCGGGGAGTGGTGGAGCTCCTCATCCGGGGAGATATCCCCACCCAGGGGCGCCACGCGGTGGTGGTGGGGCGCTCCAATATCGTGGGTAGACCCATGGCGTCCCTTCTCCTCCGCCGGGGCCCTGGCGGCGATGCCACGGTGACGGTGGCCCACAGTCGCACTGCCGATCTGGCCCAGGTGACCCGTCTGGCCGACATCCTCATCGTGGCCGTGGGTCGGCCCGATACGGTGACGGCCTCCATGGTGAAGCCGGGAGCCGTCGTGGTGGACGTAGGTGTGAACCGGGTGGACGACCCCTCGGCCCCCAAGGGATACCGGTTGGTGGGGGACGTGTCGTACGACGAAGTGGCCGAGGTGGCATCGGCCATCACGCCCGTGCCGGGAGGGGTGGGTCCCATGACCCGCGCCATGCTGCTGGCCAACACGGTGGACGCCGCCCAGCGGAGTCACGGGAGCCAGGGGTGACCCCCGGGGATTCACCTGCCTCCGACCCTGCGCTGGACCTCTTTTCCCAGCCCGCGCTGTCAGCGGCTTCGGAGGATCCCAGAATCCTGACGGTTTCGCAGGTGAATCGTGCGGTGCGAGAGGTACTGGAGGGGAGTTTCGGGAGGCTCCTGGTTGCGGGGGAAGTGGGGTCGTGGACTCGAGCCCGTTCCGGGCATTGCTACTTCACCCTGAAGGATGAGGAGTCTCAACTACGCTGTGTGCTCTGGCGCAGGGAGGCCCAGAACCTCCCGGTGGATCCCCAGGAGGGGATGCGGATTCGAGTGCATGGCTCCCTCACCCTTTACGAAGCCCGAGGGGAATTCCAGTTGGTGGCCCGGAGCGTGGAGGCGGAGGATGGCGAAGGCCTCTGGAGGCTGGCTTTCCAGCGACTCAAGGCCAGGCTGGAGGAGGAGGGAGCCCTGGATCCCAGCCGGAAACGGCGACTTCCCCCCTTTCCCTCGGTGGTGGGTGTGGTCACCTCCCCCACGGCTGCGGCTTTCCAGGATATCATTTCGGTCATCACCCGGCGGGCCCCGTGGACCCGGGTGATCCTCCGGGGGTGCCGGGTACAGGGTGAAGGGGCGGCAGAGGAGATCGCCGGCGCCATGGATCGCCTGTCCAGCAGTGGGCTCCCCCAGGTCATCATCATGGGGCGGGGAGGGGGATCGCTGGAAGATCTCTGGGCCTTCAACGAAGAGCCCGTGGCCCGTGCCATCTTGCGCTCACCCGTGCCGGTGATCTCGGCAGTGGGCCACGAGGTGGACGTGACCATCTCCGACCTGGTGGCCGACCTTCGGGCGGCGACTCCCTCAGCGGCGGCGGAGGCGGCCGTGCCCAGTGGGGAGCAGATCCGGGAGGCTCTGGTTCACCAGCGGCCCCGGCTGGCCAGGGCCCTCCGGCGAGGAGTGGAAACCCGCGCCCGACGCCTGGACGACATCCAGGTGGGCTTGGAGCGTGCCATGCGTCGTCGACTGGAGTCCGGACGCCGCAGCGTGCATGCCGTGGCGGGCACCCTGAACGCCCTCTCTCCCCTGGCTACCCTCGAGCGGGGATACGCCATCGCCCAGGGGTTGGACGGTGGGGTCTTGAGAAGCGTAGACGGGGTCCACCCCGGGGATGAACTCCGGCTCCGTCTGAGAGACGGGACCGTCAACGCACAGGTGCAGGAGGTGCATCATGAATGAGACAGAGGTGAGTGATCAGCCGGAAGGCGAACTGGGCCTGGAGGCGCGCCTCAGACGGTTGGACGAGATCGTCCGCGCCCTGGATTCGGGTGAACTGCCTCTGGAAGAGGGGTTGGGGCTATTCCAGGAGGGCGTGGGCCACATCCGCTCGGCCGAGGAATTGCTGAAGGCGGCGGAGCTTCGGGTTGAAGAACTCCTGGGGGAGACGGGATCGGACACCGCTCCACTTTCACCGCCCGGGTCCAGAGGATCGGAGGAAGGGGGCGGAGGCACTCCCGGATGACCCCAGGAGACGTGAAAGACTATCTGCGGGAACAGGGGACACTCGTGGATGTCGCTCTCCAGCAGTGCCTGGAGCGCTTCGCCCCGGCCATGGGGCCGAAGTTGGCGTCTCCCATCTCGCAGGGGGTGCTGTCCGGGGGGAAGAGGATTCGCCCCATTCTGTTCCTGACGGCGTATTCCGAGACAGGGGGGACCAGTCCCCACGCACCGGCCCTGGCGGCAGCTCTGGAGCTCATCCATGCCTATTCCCTGGTTCATGATGACTTGCCGTGCATGGATGATGCCGAACTCAGACGGGGAGAACCCACCGTACATCGTGTTCACGGAGTGGAAGCTGCCCTCCTGGCCGGTGCCGCTCTCATTCCCGCAGCCTTTCTTCAGCTTCGTTGGGCCTGCCGGGAATCGGGATGCACCCGCCAGGAGCAGGCTCGCTTGGTGGGCCTTCTTTCACAGGCGTCCGGCGCCCCAGGCATGGTGGGCGGGCAGCTGCTGGACCTCATGGGAGAGGGGCGGGAACTGGGGGCCGAGGCGATGGGCGAACTCCATGCCCGGAAAACCGGGGCGCTTCTGCGGGCGTCGGTGGAGATGGGAGGGGTGGCCGCCGGCGCATCGGACGCCGTGGTGCAGGCCCTTCGGGAGTTCGGCACGGCGTTGGGCCTGGCGTTCCAGATCACCGACGATGTCCTGGATGCCACGTCCAGCGCGGCCGCCCTGGGCAAGAACCCCAGCGATGGAGTGCTGGACAAATCCACCTACGTGCGCCTTCATGGAGTGACCGGAGCGCGTGTCCGGGCCCGGGAGACGTTGGGGGAGGCGCTGGCCGCTCTGGATCGGAGGGAGCTGGAGGCTCCTCGACTTCGACAATTGGCTATGTTCATGGTGGAACGAGAGCATTGAGCGGGGGTCCTCTTCATGGACCGACGGAGGGGTCGGCGGGTAGACAGCCGAATTCCGCAGATACCGAGTGGGCGGGACCTGAGCGAGGAGATGATCGGGTGGGTGTTCTGGATCGGGTGGTGCTTCCACAGGACCTTAGAAAGCTGTCCCAGGAAGAGTTGCACCAGGTGGTGGACGAGGTCCGGGACCGGCATATCGACGTGGTGTCCAAGATCGGAGGGCACTTCGCCCCCAGTCTGGGGGTGACGGAGCTCACCGTGGCTCTGCACTACGTGTTCGACACGCCCGGAGATCTCCTGGTCTGGGACGTGGGCCATCAAGCCTACATCCACAAGATTCTCACGGGGCGAAACGACCGGTTCCCCACCATTCGGCAACGGCATGGCCTGGCTCCCTTCCTGAGGCGGGACGAATCCGAGTTCGACACTTTCGGTGCGGGACACGCCGCCACCTCCATTTCCGCGGCATTCGGCATGGCCACCGCCCGGGACCTCATGGGCGATGACTACTCTGTGGCTGCCATCATCGGAGATGGCGCCATGACGAGCGGCATGGCCTTCGAGGCCCTGAACAACGCCGGTGACACCGAGCGGGACTTCATCGTCGTTCTCAACGACAACGAGATGTCCATCGCCCCCAATGTCGGCGCCATGAATAAGTACCTCACCGGAATCATCACAAACCCCACCTACAACCGGGTCAAGGGGGAGGTGAAGGAGCTGCTGCACAAGGCCCCCCGGAACCTGGGCGGCATGATGGAGGCCATGGCAGGGAAGCTGGAGGAGAGCGTGAAGCACATGCTCGTCCCGGGGATGCTCTTCGAGGAACTGGGCTTCCGCTATGTGGGACCCGTGGACGGTCACGATCTGGATGCCCTGGTGGACACCTTCCGGAAGGTGAAGGGGATGAAGGGCCCCATTTTGGTTCACGCCCTGACGCAGAAGGGGAAAGGCTACTCCCTGGCCGAGGAGAATCCATGGAAGTGGCATGCCTCCTCCCCCTGGGACAAGATCACCGGATTGGCTCCGAAGAAGGCTGCGGGTAGTCCACGCTACCAGGCCGTGTTCGGGAAAGGGCTGGCCGAACTGGGGGCGGAGTTCCCCCAGATTGTCACCATCACGGCTGCCATGCCCGATGGGACCAGCACGGGGGTGTTTGGTGACACCTTCCCGGATCGGTTCTTCGACGTGGGCATCGCAGAGGGTCACGGGGTGACCTTTGCGGCCGGCATGGCTACCAGGGGCATCCGTCCGGTGGTGGCCATCTACTCCACGTTCCTGCAGCGAGCCTTCGACTCGGTGGTCCACGACGTGGCCCTCCAGAGCCTGCCGGTGATCTTCTGCATGGACAGGGCCGGTATCGCCGGGGAGGATGGACCCACCCACCATGGCATCTTCGACATCGCCTACATGCTGGCGGTTCCAGGAATGACGGTGACTGCGCCCAAGGATGGGACCGAGATGCTGGGGCTGCTCCGTACCGCCATGGAACATGAGACAGGCCCGTTCGCGCTCCGCTATCCCAGAGACACGGTGCCCGACGTGGTGCCGTCCATCTCCGAGATCCAAGCGGTGGAGTACGGGAGTTGGGAGATCCTGCGGCGTGGAAGTGGACCGGTGGCTATTCTGGCCACTGGTACCATGGTGGGGGAGGCCTCGGAGGCTGCCCAGGTCCTGATCCGGGAACACGGTGTGGATGCCACGGTGGTGAACTGTAGGTTCATGAAGCCTTACGACAAGGCGGTTCTCACCGAAGTGCTCCAGCGGCATGAGAAGGTTCTGGTGGTGGAGGAGGGGACGGTGGTGAACGGCTTCGGCGCCTTCATGTCCAGGGAGATCGCAGGCCATTCCAGCGGGCAGGGAACCCAGGTTCGAACCATGGGGGTCCCCGACGAATTCATCGACCACGGGAGCCGGCCGGGGCTCCTGGACGAGATGGGACTGAACTCCCAGGGTATCGTCCAGCAGATCCGAGAGCTGGCCGGAGCGCTTCAGGGGCCATCGGCGTCCCGGGAAACGGCCTGACCATGGGGGGCGGCTCCCCCTTTCGCAGTATCGGGGTGCTCACCCGTCCTTCGTCCCCCGAGGTCACAAAGGTACTGGTCCGGATCCGAGAGCATTTCCAGGCGCGGGATGCAGAACTGCATCTCCTGGAGGGAGATGGTGATGGGGGCCTGACGCGTAGCGATGGTGGGGAGCTGGCTCAGTTGGACCTTCTGGTGACCTTGGGGGGCGACGGCACCCTGCTCCGTGGGGCCCGGGCCGTCTGCCACCTGGGGATCCCCCTCCTGGGTGTGAATCTGGGTCGGCTGGGTTTTCTCACCTCCGTAGGAGCCGACGGCGAACTGGACGACGCGCTGGAGGCTCTTGAGTCCGGGAGTTTCACCCTGGACAACCGGTTCACCCTGGAGGTGGAGATCGTGCCGGGAGAGAATGGGGCGGGCGCCAGGGGTGCCGACTCCATCCCTCCGGGCGACCTGCATCCTTCCCGCGCCTTGAATGATGTGGTGATCCACAAGGCTGGAGTGGCTCGGGTGGTGGAACTGGATCTCACCGTGGGAGGTCCTGGTTTCGAAGACGCTGTTGGAAGCTTCAGTGGAGATGGAGTCATCGTGGCTACCCCCACGGGATCCACAGCCTATTCCCTCTCGGCCGGCGGTCCCATCGTGACGCCCGCCGTGGCCTGTCTCTGTGTTACGCCCATCTGCCCCCACACGTTGGCGGTGCGCCCCCTCATCGTCCCCGCATCCGCGCCGGTTTCCGTTCGAAGCCTTCGCGACGAGGAGCTCGTCCTCACCGTGGATGGCCAGGAGGGGATGAAGGTGCCTCCGGGGGCAAGGGTCAGGATCAGCCTGGGCGAACTCACGGTGCCCATCATCCGGCTACCGGGTCAGACCTTCTTTTCCACCCTTCGGCGGAAGCTCAACTGGGCCGTATGATGCATCCAGTACCTCGTTGCAGAGGTCCGCGTACATGCGGGCGCAGGCCCCGGCTTGCATTGAGTCGCCCCGCTTTCTCCTGATACTATCACCCATGCTGTTGGAACTCCGAATCCGGGACTATGCAGTGGTCCAGGACCTGACGCTGGAACTGGGTCCCGGATTGAATGCCCTCACCGGTGAAACGGGAGCGGGAAAGTCCATTCTGGTGGGCGCGCTTTCTTTGCTCCTGGGCGAGCGGGCGTCGTCTGAGGTGGTACGTCCAGGCGCCACCCGAGCCCTGGTGGAGGGCGTGTTTTCTCTGGAGGGGCTCCCCCAGGTGGACGCCACGCTGGAGAGGCTGGGTTTCCCCCGGGAAGACGGTCTCCTGATCCTGCGCCGTGAAGTGGCTCTGGAAGGCCGAAACCGGGCGTGGGTGAATGGCTCTCCGGCCACCGCAGGTGCCGTGGGAGAACTGGGTGGAGCGCTGGTGGATCTCCACGGCCAGCATGAGCATCAGACCCTCCTTCATCCGGAGGAGCAAAGGAAGATTCTGGATGACTTCGCCCAGGCGTCCAGGGAAGCGGGTGAGGTGGCGCGACTCCATGGAGAGTGGAAGTCCCTGACAGCCCAGCGGAACAGCTGGGAGGTTCGGACCAAGGAGCTTCAGGAGCGAAGGGAGTGGCTGGAGGCCCGTGCCAGGGACGTGGAGAGTGTGGCACCCGGGGCGGGTGAGGTGGAACGCCTGGAGAATGAGATGAAGCGCCTGTCTCATGCCGAGACACTCCTCCGTGGGGCGCGAGAGGTGGAAGGAGCGGTCTACGCCGGCGACGATTCCCTCTCGCAGCAACTGGCAGGGCATCTTCGACGCATGGACGAGCTGGTTCGGTTCGATCCGGAACTGGGAGAATTGCGACAACTTCTCCACGAGGCGTTGATGGGTCTCCAGGAGGGGGGCGGACGCCTGGGAGACTATGCATCCAATGTGGATCTGGATCCTGGGCGCCTGGAAGAACTTCGGAGCCGTCTGGACGCATTGACCCGACTGGCGCGGAGGTTCGGAGGATCGCTGGATGAAGCCATGGGCGCGGGCCGAAGGGCGCGGGAGGAGCTGGACCTGCTGGATCGTTCCGTCCTGGACGGCAGAAAATTGGCGACTCAGGTGGAGGAGGCCTCGGTGGCCCTGAATGAGGCGGCCCAGCGCCTTTCGGAGCTCCGGGCAAGCGGCGCCCGCCGCCTGGAGCAGGAGGTAGAGGCGCTCCTACCCGCTCTGGGGATGGCTCAGGGCCGCTTCCAGGTGGAGCTCGGTCCTCTGGATACACCTTCTGCCCACGGAGCGGATGATGTGGCGTTCCATGTGGCGTTGAACCGGGGGTTCGAGCCGCGTCCCCTGGCCCGGGTGGCCAGCGGCGGCGAGTTGGCGCGGGTCATGCTGGCTTTGAAGACGGTGCTGGCAGGCGTAGATCGGGTGCCCACGCTGGTGTTCGACGAGGTGGACGCCGGAATCGGGGGGGAGGTGGCCAACGCCGTGGCGGACACCCTGGCCCGAGTGGCTCAGGATCATCAGGTGTTGGTAGTGACTCATCTTGCCCAACTGGCCTCCAAGGCCACCGGGCATGTGAGGGTAGAGAAGGAGGAGGATAGCGCGGAAGTACAGACCCGTGTGATGATACTCCAGGGCGAGGAGCGGGTGAGGGAAGTGGCCCGGATGCTGGGAGGCGACCCGGAGTCGCCTACCTCACGGGAGCACGCTCGGGAGCTACTGGGGATCCGGCACGGCTGACGGAGTTCATCCTTCCAACGGCGGCCTCCGGACCTCAGCCTCCAAACAACCTCCGATGGATGCGTAGGCCCGCTTCCACGCCTGCTGGGGCCACCAGGCCGTCCCCCCGTCCAGCCAAGGTGCGGTGAAACCTCAGGTGGAGTTCCACGGGAAGCCCTCCCTGGCCCCGTCGGAATGAGGGAAGCCCGCTGTACGACAGGTCCAGGGCCAGCGAGTGGAGTGTGCCGCCCCCCAGGGGCGCCCCCCAGAAGCCTGGGCCTTCCGTGGAGGGGGCGGCCTCTGCGGCGCCGGCCCATGATTCGCCGCCCCAGCGCAACAGACCATATCCCGCACCGATGGAGAGCTGCGGGGCCAGGAAGATCCTGGGAGACACGGCCAGGCGGAGTCGAGAGCCCGGCGTCACCTCAATGGGACGGACACCCGGTTCCGGGCCCAGGATACCGCCCATATCGAAACGAGAGACCGCCCGTGGAAGGGACTGCTCCCACCCCCCTTCCAGTCGAATGCCCCACCAATGGCTGGGGTTCAACTCACCGACCGTGGTGGTCCAAAAGGCGTGATGGCCTCGATAAGGATCCACGGGGAGCAATGGGAGAAGCGGGGCGGGATCTTCCGTTCCATACCGCCCGCCCACCTCGGCCAGCCATCGGGCACGGGGGCGGTCCCTTCCCGGACCCTCACCCACTTCCATGAGGGTGAGGAGGACGAAGAATTCCGGATCCCCCAGGGTCCAGAGCTCCTCCAGCCCCTGGGAAAACAGTTCGTCCACCGGAGGGGATGTAGAAAGGAAGAGCTGGCGAAAGTCGTCATGGCCCAGAGGGCTTTCCGGGAGCAGAAGCGACGGTAGTCCATCGCCCACCCCCAGCGAGGCCAAGCCATCCATGACCCCTGTGACCCGAGCCTGCAGAGCGGAGCCCGCGCCGGTGCCCTGGGCGGGAAGAAACGGCCCGCCGACACCGGCCCGCCGGAGTCCATCCAGGAGGGCCCTCCCCATGTCTACCGCCGACTGACCAGCCTGGCAGGTATCCTGGGATTGACCGTTCTGCCCACACAGCTGCAGGAGCCGGAGGTCGCCTGCCGCCAACGCCGCCTCCAAAGAGGAAAGATACCCCGTGACGCTCGACGGGTTCTGGACCCGCCCCATCTCTGCGTTTTCCGGAAGATAGGCGAAGCCTCCATCCACCCGTCTGCGCACGAAGGGCACCCTCCCTCCCACCGTGATGCGGGAAGTGACGCCCAGAGCCACCTCCAGGGGTATTCGGTTCACATGGCTCTTCAGGTAGCCTTGAGTCGCTCCAAGGGGAAGGACGAAGGCTGGCTCCCCCAAGGCCTGAGAGAGTCCCTCCTCAACCTGCTGCAGCCCCGGGATCAAACCGGAGGTGAGGGGGGAGAAGGTGAGGGGGCTGCCCAGAGGGTGGAGACCTGACTCGGGGGACTCCCCACCGGGGCCTCCCAGGCGGTGACCAGCTGCTTCGTAGCCAGGCAGGAGCAGGATTCGGAGCACGCCCGCTTCCACCGGATTCCGCCACAACTCCTGTCCCAGGCCCGGCATGGGCAGAAGCAGGAGGAGGAGAACGGAAGAAAGAATTCGGAAGGGCAAAGCCATGGCTGGAGAGGGAAGCCGGGAACCACCCGCCCGGGAGGCTGGGCGGATGAGCCCTCCGCAAGATAACTCCTCGGGCGTGGCACGTGAACGATTGTGGGCCGCCACGCGTGTTGCTCCTGGGGCGTAGTGCGTGCTGCTCCTGGGGGGGCGTGCGGCCCTGCCAGTACATTCCTCCTTCCCTTGCAGAATCCCACTGTTGCATCACGCCTCCACTACGCCTCTCGGAAGGGGTCTCTCCCGTTGACAGGACCCCACCCCGGATCTAACATTCTCTGCCCGGGTCGGCCCTGTCATTCAGGGATTCTCCGGAGAATCACTGCGGGAATAGCTCAGTTGGTAGAGCACCACCTTGCCAAGGTGGGGGTCGCCGGTTCGAGTCCGGTTTCCCGCTCTTGGACCGGGGGAGGGCGACGGGAAACCGGAGCGTCTCCCCCGTTTCGTTGGCGCCGTAGCCAAGTGGTAAGGCAGAGGACTGCAAATCCTCCATCGTCGGTTCGATTCCGACCGGCGCCTCTTAGCTTTCCGGGGTTTTCCACACCCCGTTGGACACAGATCTGGACACACGGGGGTAGTTCATGTCCCCACTAGGGCACGTAGTTCCTCTTCCCCCCGATCCACTACCAGGGAGAGGAGATCCTGGTCGATGAGGTGCGTGTAGCCCTCCGTGACGCGCACCGAGGAATGCCCCATCGCTTTTTGGACTCGGGAAATGTCGTGCCCCTCCTGGAGCCAAGTGGTGACGCGCCGGTGGCGGAGATCATGCTGCCGGAGATCCGTAGGCAGTTCGGCACGGGCGGCAGCGTTCCCGAATGCCCGCCGGAGCCCGGTCAGTCTCTCGCCAGCCTTCGCGTGCCGCCGGTCGACCTCATGGTGGAACACCCAGGGCGACCGCTGCCCGTGGTAGGTCCGCAGCCGGTACGTGGCCATGTGCTCCCTCATAGCGGCCCGGAGCCGGTTGGTCATGGGGACTTTTCGGCTTTTCCCACTCTTCGTCCGCTGGCCCTTCGCCCCACCGCTCACCACGTCGATGAATCCGCGCTCAAGGTCCGCGTCCTGCCACCTGAGCCACAATCCCTCCGAGTCGCACCGAACACCCGTCTCCCCGAGCAGGAGCGAGTACAGGGCCAGCATGGGCCGTCCCTCGCACGCCCGGAGGAGTGCTTCGTACTGATCGCCCGTGAGGATTAGCGGCTCCCTCTTGTCGCCCTTCGGCGCCTTCGTCTTTCTTACCGGGTTCGCGTCCACGATCTCCAAAGTCTCCCCCAGGGCGAAGACGATGTGGAGGACCACCCGGTCCTTGGCCACTGTTCGGGCAGAGACTGGCTTCCTCAGCTTTGAGCCGTTCGGGGCGTGCGTCCGTCGCCACGTCATGAAGCCGTGAATGTGCCCGGGGCGGATCTCATGGGCGGGAAGGTCCCCTCCCTCATCCACGAAGTACGTCGAGAAGGCCAAAAGAGACGTCCGGTAACTCTTCTTCGAGTTCGGGGCCAACTGCGGCACCTCCGACTCCAGGTAACGACTCAGGAGCTCTGAGAACGGCATGGGGCCGGGGAGGCCCTTCCCGTTCCTCCTGCGCAGATCGGTGTCCCTCTCGCGGGCCTCCTGCTCGACGTCCTCCCGGGGCCTGTCGCCGTCCATTTTAAAGGTGTGCCGCTTGCCGCCGACGCAGAGGCGGATCCTCCACTCGGTGCCGTGCCGGTCGATGGAGCCTGGGTGGGTGGCCATGGTCAGTCCTCCTGGGTGGCGGTGGAAGTAAGATCAGCGAGCGTCTTGTCCCTGTATTTCTTTTGGAACGCCAATTTCTCCGCCAACTCCTCGGCGGCTGTCCGTACCTCGGCGCGGGCTTCCTCCTCCGAGTATCCCGCATCCCGGAGATCCTTCTTCAGGCGAGCCAACTCGCGGTGCGAGGCGGCACCCTCCACCTGGAGTCGAAAGAGAATCGGCGTCATCTGGAGCACGTAGTCTCGAAACGCGGGGCGCCCCAGGTCGGACATCCCTTCCGTATCGATCCCGAACGCTTCCAGCGGGGCCGCCAAGGCGCGGAGGATGGTCGGCTCACCTCCTCCCCCCATTTCGATCCACAACTCCGCCAGGGGGGCGGCCCATGAGGCTGCATAACCCTCCCGTGAGGGCAGGCCCGCCACGCCCTCTGTTACGAGGCGAGTGAGGCGGGGAGCGATGTGTTCATGCAGGGTGGTGGGCCGTTCAGGGGCGACGTCCTCCACCGCCTTGGTCACAGCCTGTGCGGCAGCCTCCTCCTGCTTCGTCATCGGACCATCGCCTGCCATGAGGTACGGAAGTCGGATGTCGGGGAAGACCTCCATGATCCTCCACAGATAGGCGGTTGGGGCGTCTCGATCGTAGTGGTAGTGCCGAGCGGCCTCGTAACTGAGGCTCCCCTCCGTCCAGCCCTCGTCGAGCTTGGACCAAAAGGAGCGGATAGAGGGGAAGCCCGTATGCGCACGAACCGCCTCAAGACGGCGGGCCATGGGCGTCTGCGGGGGGGGGCCGGGTCTCGCTGGTCGTCTCATGTGAGTACATCCGTACCAAGTGCCAAGAAAGAGGCGCAAAAGCCAGAAATCTGCTTTACGGTGGGCTCCGTGTGCGGTAGATTGTACGTATCTCAAGGAAACGTACGCACAGGAGGGGCAATGCGCAAGCGATCCAGGCTCCATGTCCGCTGGCCCGAACCAGATGCGGCCTTGGTCCGCACGGCAGCGAGCCGACTGGACATATCCGTGTCGGAGTTAGTGCGGCGGGCCGCCGTAGCGGCCGCAGTCGAGGCGATCCGGAGTGGGGTGATCCCCACCGCCACCGCCACCGCTGGCCAGGCTGACGGTCGATCCGCCGAATGAGCACCCCGGACCGCCACCTCTCGGCCCTGGAGCGGGCAATTCCGCTCCTCCAGGGATTGGCCCGCGACAGGCGAGGTTTCTTCGACCGGGCCGGGGCCGATCGAATTTTGATGCTCGTCGCAGACCTCCAAGAGCTCCGGCGGACGCTGGAGCGGGAGGCCAGACGATGAGCGCGCGCGCATGGCTCCGTTCGGTGATCTGGTGGATCCGTTGGTGGATCGGGGATCCGCGCCGATGAACACGCCCGCCGAAGTCGCGCCCACCCACGTCACGATGACGTGGTGGACCAATAAGAGCGGTAAGCAAGGGGAGCGCCTTTCGGTCCCTTGGCCTGCATTCACGGACAAGCTTTCGGAGTTGGAGCCCCAGCCCGTCAAAGGCGAGGCTCCGTTGATCAAAATGGCCACTTTCGGGGATCTCCGCACGGAAAAAGGCTCGTTGCGGCACGATGCAAACCTAGAAGCCATCACGGGGTGGGAAGTCGAGCACGACGACGGAACCATGACTCCCGAAGAGGCGCGTGCGGGATTCGAAAAGCACCATATTATGGCTGTCGTGGTCACAACGTGGTCCCACACGCCCGAACACCCTCGCTGGCGCGCCTACGGCCCACTATCCCGGCCACATGAGCCTTCGGAGCGACGGCGCTTCGTTGCGGCCCTGAATGGGATGATGGGCGGGGTCCTGGCACCGGAATCTTTCACCCTATCGCAATCGTACTTCGTCGGGCCACCGCCGGATGGGGAATACAAGGTGCTCCTTCCGTTCGATGATCCCGAGGAAGGTCGGTTCCTCGACCTACTGGATCCGGTGGAGTTGGATGAGCTGGCGATCTATCCGCCCAGCACCAACGGGGATCGACCCCACCGTGCCGTGCCGACAGCGGGTGAGGGGCTGCCGGATGATATTGCCGGTTTACTCGCGGCGCTCTCTGCTGACTGCTCACATGACGAGTGGCTTAGGGTGGGGATGGCACTCCATCATGCAGACCCGGAGGGCGGGTTGCCCCTGTGGGATGAGTGGTCGGCGACATCCGGGAAGTACCCCGGCAGACCTGAGCTCGACCGGCGGTGGGAATCGTTCGGTCGGGAGGGGGAGAACATCGTCACAGTCGGCACGCTGCGGCACATGGCCACTAAGCAGGGATACCGCACGCCCGCATCGGTGGCCGACGACCCCATCACCCCGAGCCCCGAACCCCTCTTCGATCCCGAGGCGATCCGGTTCGGTCGATTCATGCAGAGTGAGCCCCCCGCGAGGGAGTACCTCCTGGAGAATGGGGTAGGCGGGGTCCTCCCGCTTGGAGTGGCCGGAGCCCTTGGGGCTATGGGCGGGGCGGGGAAGTCGTTCTTCATCTATCAGGCCGCCATGGCCATCGTGACCGGGACCCCGTTCCTCGGAATGCGGGTTCCCAACCCTGGCGCGGTCCTCGGGCTCTTCGCCGAAGACGACGAAACCGAACTTCACCGGCGCGGGCGGGCGCTTCTCTCACACCTTAGCAAGAGTGCCCGCCTGGAAGGGCTCCCGTTCAATCAGCGGGACGTTGAAGATCGGCTGTACATCCTCAGCCGAATAGCAGCCGACAACCTACTCACCAAGGGGGGTGAGAACGGGGAAGTCTACTTCACGGCGCTGGTGGACCGACTGATTGAGGCCGCGTCCCGGATCCCAGACCTCCGACTGATCGTGCTGGACCCGATCTCTCGGTTCCGGGGCGGGCGGGCTAATCACGAAGAGGACTCGACTCGCTTTGTCGAAGCGGTGGAGAAAATCCGGGAAGGCACCGGAGCCACCGTCCTCGGGCTCGCCCACATATCGCAGGCCGGGATCGTTTCAGGTGGGGGGCAGGAGATCATCCGAGGTTCGACCGCCTTGGTGGACGGCTTCCGGTGGGTTGCGACCTTGCAGCGGCTCCGGAGAGATCGCGCCAAGGACTTCGGGCTCCACGAAGATGAGGCGGATAGATACCTCCGGCTGGAGATCCCGAAATCCAATTACACGCCCCCGTTCGGCGGGATGTGGATTCGTCGGGAAGCCGGAGGTGTCATGGTCCCGACCGAGCTAGAGGAGAAGCGGGAGACGCAGGGGCGGGCTAAGGCGGAAGTAACCTACCTGGACGTGGTGGCACGTCTCCAGACGTTGCTCCGTGAGCAAGGTCCGATGACCCGCCGCAAGATCGGTACGCGGTACGCGGGAACCTCGGGCATCCTTGCGGCGGGTGACCACACGGTCCGCTCCGTCATTGAGCGAGCCATCCGAGACGGCTCCCTCTTCGAGCGTCCTGGCGAAGGTGGAACCCTGCTTCATCCTCCCGCTGAGGGGGAATCATGAACCCCGTGGCAAGGCGTGGCACTTTTGCCCCCGTGGCAGGCGTGGCACTTCTGCGGTTGCCACGGTCTTTCCCTTGGGGGAGTAGGTCTCTGAGCGTGGCGCGTGGCAGTGCCACGCCACCACGGGAAAACCCTTGTGGCAGTAGGCGTGGCGCGTGGCATTTTCCCGTCCCCCTACGGGGGATTGGCCTAAAGTGCCACGCCCCCGCGGGGAGGGCGGTGGACTGGTGGATGAGGCAGACCACTCCCTCCAGGAACACACCTGGCCCGTCGAATCACCTCTCTTACCCCCCTCCCGGATTCGTAGGGCAGATAATTGATCATTCCCTCCCCTTCGGAAAGCCTTGCAATCATTGGGCTTTCAGGGTGTTGGACACGTAATGGACACAAGATCCTCGGGTTTCCGGTCGCTTGCCGAGCTACAAGCGTGGTGCCAACGAGCCCCAGCCGGGACACGGTTGGATGCTCGACAGGTGGCCGAGATCCTGGCCGACGTGGCCGCAGAATCGCCCTCAGAGCGCGATGGGGACCACATGCAGGTCCTGGCCCACCCCGTGGCCCCTACGTGGCGCGAACGACTGTGGACGGTGCCAGCAGAGACGAGGATCGGGGTGTGCGAGCTGGCCGAAGCGGTGGGCCGTGGCAAGGGCTGGGTTTACGAGCGAACCCGGAGCTCCGCCGATGATCCGATCCCCCACCGAAAGTTGGACGGAACACTGATCTTCACCGCCGGAGAGGTACGGGCATGGATCCGGTCCCGGGAGGAAGAGATCGTCGGTGGGCCAATGGAATCCACAAGAGTCGAAAGAGGGGTGCTTCATGCAGTGTAAAGCGATCAAACGAGACGGCGAGCGGTGCGGGGTCGACTGGGGGCTGAACAAAGAGAACGAACTTTGCTGGCACCACGACAACACGCGGGCGGATGAGCGTCGGAGGGCCACGTCGTTGGGCGGCAGGAACGCGGCTGAGAAGTCCCGCCGCGCACATGCCCGTACGGTTCACATCGCGGATCAGATGGCCCCGCCCACGACCGCAGCGGAAGCCATGCGGTGGGCATCGTGGTCCACGTGGGCGGTCTCCGTGGGCCACATCGACAAGGGCACCGCCCAACAGGTGAACAGTGGCGTCCGGACTTTTCTCCAGGCGCTCGATAAAGCCGAAATGGAAGCCGAACTCGCCGAACTCAAGGCAAAGGTGAAAGAGCTCCAGAAGGGGAGTCGCAGATCATGAGCCGAAACCGAAACCTCTCGGCACTTGATCGCCTTCGGGCAGACGTTGGGGATCTGGTGGAGCGCCACGGCGGCCAGGAGGAAGACTTCACCCCCTATGCAAACGATCCGGTCGGATTTATCCGTGAGGTTCTCGGGGAGACGAAGCCGGGGCCGTGGTCGGCTCAAATCGAGATTGCCGAGGCTGTCCGGGATTATCCGCTGGTAGTGGTGCGTGGGAACAACTCCAGCGGCAAGGATTGGCTTTCGGCTCGGTTGGCCCTGTGGTGGGTTTACGCCCGGAAAGGGCTGGCTCTGGTGACGGGTCCGACGCAGCGGCAGGTGAAAGAAATCGTCATGGCTGAAGTGGGCCGTGCCTTCCACCGCTCGAAGCGCCTCCCCGGCGAACTCTTCCAGCTTGCACTCCGGGTCGGTGCCGACGAGCAACGCGGGATTTTGGCGTTCACGTCTTCGGAAGCATCGAAGTTGACCGGATTCCATGCGCCCCGTGTGATGTGCTTTCTCACCGAGGCGCAGGGGGTGGAGGACTTCGCATGGGAAGGTGTCTTGTCCTGCGCAACTGGCGACGAAGACCGGATCTTGGCCGTGGGAAACCCACTCTCCCCTTCGGGTAGATTCTACGACGCATCGGGTGCGAAGCATTGGAAGGCCATCAAAATTTCCGCCCTATCGCATCCCAACTTGAAGGAAGGTCGGTCGGTCATCCCCGGTGGCCCGACTGCGTTGTGGGTGGAGCGGATTTCTCAGGAGTACGGCGCAGGCTCCGGCACCTATCGCAGCCGGGTCGAAGGCGAGTTCCCCGACCAAGGGGAAGAGTCGCTTTTTAAACGGTCATGGCTCGAAGAGGCGGCCACCCGTCATGAAGAAGGTGCCTACCTTTCTAATCTGGCAAATACGGCCCCGATCGTTGCCGTGGATCCCGCACGGTACGGTCCGGATGCGTCCGCGTTGGCCGTTCGTCGGGGTCCCATCCTACAGCGGATCGTCACATGGCGTGGGGCGTCCACCATGGAAACTGTAGACAGGGTGATCCAGGAACTCACGGCGGAACACGTCTACCCGCGAGGCTCGAAGTTCTACAACCCCAAAGCCAAGATCGTGGTGGACGTGGTGGGGTTGGGCGCGGGCGTGGCCGATCGGCTTCAGGAGAAGGGATACAACGTCACATCATACAACGGCGGCCAATTCATGACCTCGGTGGATCGGGAGAAGTACTTGAACGAACGTGCCCGCTCCCACTGGACGCTAAGGAAGCTTCTTGAGGACGGAGAGATCGCCATTCCCCGGGATGAACGCCTCTTCGACGAAATCATGAGCGTGAACTGGTGCCCCACAAACGATGGTAAGGTCCAAATCGAGCGGAAGGACGCGCTGAAGGGCCGTCTCGGGAGAAGCCCGGACCGTGCCGATGCCGTGGTCATGGCATTCGGGGTGGATGCGCTTCCTGGACCGGCCATCTTCACCCGTTACCGCGTATAGGCGACCGGGATCGGCCTTCGACAGGTCCCACATGACGGAGACAAAAATGAGCACCGAACTTGAGACGGAGACAGGTACGAGCATGGAAATAACCACGCAGTTCGGATTCATCACCCGTGCGCCGGACATCGTTGAGCCGGGACTGGCCCGCGCCAGAACCGAGACGGCAGACTTCCTGGAGCGGACCCTGGTGGCGACCCGGGCGGCCCGTGCCAAGGCCGCGAGCACGCACCGGCCGGAAGCATTGCGGGAAGTGGAAGCTCGCATCCGGGAAGTGGCCGTGGAAGAGGTTGGCAAGCTCAATGCGGTCATCGAAGACGCCCGTAAGGCGCGGGACCTGTCCGAGAAGGGCCTGGCACCGGAACTCCGGTGGCGGCACCCAGATGGTCGAAACGTGGACGCCGACGCGGTGCGCGAGGCGCGAGAGCTGGTCCGGGCGATGACACCGGAGGACCGGACGGCGCTGTACCTCAAAGCTGTGCGCTCTTGGGACGCAGTGGTCGTCAGGGCTTTTGAGGACACGCCACCGACCCTCCCCCTCCTGGATGAGGAAGTGGTGCGCGCGGGGGCAGAGCTTTGGATGGAGGCAAACTCCCCGGCAGATTTCCAGACCCTCATCCAGCGTCGCCGGATGGTGGGCTCGCTTGAGCACGATGTAGCCAAGGCGTTGAGGGAACTTGGTGTGCAACCCGAAATCCCCAACCTGTGATGGAGTGGTCCCGGCTGATCCGATGAGCCGCCGATCCGTCCAGAAGGGCAAGCAGTGGGAACGCGAGTGTGCCCGGCTCCTGGAGGATGCGACTGGACTCCCGTTTCAGCGGGTGCTAACCGAGTCCCGAGACGGCAATGTGGGCGACGTGGACGCGCCAGGGAGTCCATTGGTGGTGCAGTGCAAGGTGGGAAGCCGCCCGAACCCGTACACGGCGCTCAGAGAGGCCGTAGAGGCCGCACAACACACCGAACGCATCCCGGTGGCCCTGATCCGGAAGAATGGGCAGGAAGCCGCCCACCCGAGGACCTGGCGGTGCTCCGTCTGGAGGACTTCAGGGGACTCGTGCAGATGATCATGAACGATAACGTGGAGGTATGACGATGAAGAGCGTGAATCGAGCAACCCTGATCGGCAACGTGGGCGCAGACCCCGAGGTGCGGACCACGGGCAGCGGTACGAAGCTGGCGAGGGTGTCGCTGGCCACGTCCGAGAGGTGGAGCGGCAAAACTGGCCAGGCGGAGGAGCGCACCGATTGGCACCGGCTGACGTTCTGGGGCAAGCTGGCTGACGTGGTGGAGGAGCACGTCCGGAAGGGAGACCGGATCTTCGTGGAGGGCTCGATCCGTTACAGCACGACCGAACGTGACGACGGCACGAAGAACTACTTCACTGAAGTGAACGTGCAGGAGTTGGTGATGCTGGGTGGTGGAGAGAAGCGGGAGCCCGCACGGGCAGGAGCGGGGGCACGGACGGCACCGACGCCCGACTTGTCGGAGCCGGACGGTGGCTTTCCCTTCTGAGGCGGGGATGGAGGCGACGCGGCGGGCTTGGGTTCGTCACGCGGCACCTCAACGGGACCGCGTGAGCCCTCCCGGCTTCTACCAGTTCCGAGCCGGAACCGGTAGCGTTTTGATACGGCTGGCCACCCGTCGCCTTCGGCATGTCTCGCAGTAGCTCACCCAGCCGGGCCTGAGCCTCCGTCTCCACCCGGTGAGCGAACCCAATAGCCTCGTCTCCGAGCTGCTGGCGGCGCGCATACACCTCGGCCCTGGATGCGGCTGTCACACCCTCCTGCTACCTTGCCTCCCTTGGCCCTCACGCGCCCCCTGGAGGCATCATGCAGACCACCCGATAGGAGACTGTGATGCGAACGCCTGCGGCCCTACTCACCTTCCTCGGCGCCATGACGTGTGCCACGTCTGCAAGATCTGCGAGCCAGTAAGGTCAGGTTCGGGCTCCAGCTGCACGCTACGGCCAGTCATGTCACAGGCGGAGACTATTTTTTTCGGCGACCGGTAGAGCTTTTTCATTCTGCTTTTGCATAGGAGGTCGGGATGAGGTGGATTGCTATGATGTCCCTGGTGTTCGCTGTCGCGGCTTGCGAAGGCCCCGAGGGGCCAACAGGTCCGCAAGGGCCGCCGGGCGAAAGGGGGCCGCAGGGGCCGGTCGGTCCGGTGGGGCCAGTGGGGCCCGTAGGCCCGCAGGGACCCCAAGGAGCCCAGGGAGCTCGAGGCGAACGTGGTCCAGGCAGGCGGCTTACGTACACGGGGATCTTCGGATCGAGCGGTGGGGCGATCGCGACACTGCCGCACGACGCAGGAAGCCTCAACAACCTGCCAGTCATCGGATGCTATATTTCGAACGACGGCCAGGTTTGGCTTTCGATCACGGACGGCTTCGGGGGCTCCTCCCCGTTCTGTGGCGTTGGGGCGGGCTCTGCGGGGAACCTCGTGGTCATCATCGCTCGTGGGTTCCCTGGGTGGCGTTGGTTTATCTCGGTGGTCTACTGAGGGAAGCGGAGGACCACCCCCACATGGTCACTGAGTGGGACGTTCCGGCGGATGAGATCGGGTAGGACGAGTGGAATGTCATCCACGGCACGCCCGCCCGCATAGTGGCAATCTTCTGGACGCGGCAGCCATGGGCGTGGTACCGTCGATATAGGTGAGGCAGGAGAGTGAGCAACCCTTGAGAGGGAGGTGCGGATGAAATCGGGAGAGGTTGAGTTTCTCGTGCAGCTCGTGAGTGGCGGTTCGGCAGTCATGGAAGCCGACCCCGCTCCCGACCCCGGTACCCAGGCCAGACAGATCCTGAAGCAGGGAGCCACGGTGGTACATGAGGATGGCTCTTGGACGATACACCCGGTCCACCAGATCAAAAGCGTGACCGTACAGCCGAAGGGGACCGGAACACCCCCGGCCACGTTCACCACCTTCAGGCCATAATAGCGTCGGTAGCGGGAGCCGACTGGGGGGGATAACCGACGGAGAAGTACTGTTCGATCGACCCGAGGTGCGCCTGTCGGACCCTCGCGTTACGTTGGCCCTCTGACTCCACCCACCCTGGAGGCGACGATGCCCGGTTCCCGATTCCCCCTCTCCTTCTGCGGCATTCTGTTAATCCTGCCCCTGTTCGCGTGCGTGCCCGATATAGAACCACCGGCAGCTTCGAATGAAGTCATGTTTAGTCTTTCGAACGAGTCCGTTTCGGATACACCCCTACGGACACTCATCGAGCAGCACATCGTTGCCTCCGGAACTCCAACCGTAGAGGAACTGGAAGCGGAGCTTACGCGTCGCTTCCAGGCCGCTCGGGATCGCCGTGGTTTTGAGCACCACAACCCAGCGACGAACATCTTCATCTACATCTACGGAACAGAGGAACAAGCCCGCGCCGGACAGGGACTTTGGCTCGGAATGCTGGCTTTCACCCCTTCCGACGATGGGCAGCCGATAGTAACCGTAAGTGATGCGCGTTCGGCTGCAGCATCTCGTGAACCGGAAGAGCGATATGGGCTATCGGAGCAGGAACGTCGGGAGATCTTCCGGGAGATCGCTGCGGCCGAGGACAGAGCCATGCAAGAGGCAATGGAAAGAGTTCCGGACTCGGAGGTCATGCGGCAGATTGAACTGGAGAGGGAGCTCGGTGAGCAGTTCAAAGCCGAATTGGCCAGCAGATACGGCCTCACCCTGGATGAGCTCCGGGCCATATCGTCGGAGGGAGTGCTCGCGGGGTGGCCCTACTGATTGGCTGTTGTATCCGGGAAGCGCGGAGGGGGGTGACCGCTCCCGCCGTGTGCCGTACTTTGCCCATGACCCGGTTGGGGTTCACCCTGGACACATTGTGGACACAGACCCGCCCGAAACTTCGTAAACCCCCCCGAACGGGTCCAATCGCGTCTAACATGAAAAGCCATGTGCCCCAAAGGAAAACGAGCTTCCGGAGTGATTCAGAAAGGTCCGGAAAGAACTGCAAATCCTCCATCGTCGGTTCGATTCCGACCGGCGCCTCTAGGAGCGTGTCCGGGTAATGGGGCGAGCCGCGTTACGAGCACCACGGGT